>CAZPUL010000006.1:0-148912 GCA_964589735.1 uncultured Verrucomicrobiota bacterium
TGCCGCAGAACAGGATGCTACTGCGAGAGTGTCACACTGAACAAACTGGATGGTAGGCTGCTTCGGGGGAATGTATGAATCATGAAGTAAGAAAAGGGACGGATAATGGCGATGGGGCGGGTGGGGTTGAAGGCGGGCTGCCAAGGTTGGGAGCCTTGGCGGCTGCTTTCAACTGCTTGCGGGTGAGGGGTATCTGTAACGTTATTGGTGACGGTTGGGCAAAATAATACATGGGTGGGCTTAAATAGCTTGACCCCAAGGAATTAGCCGAATTACTGTATTTTTCAATTAGGCATAGTTCATGTTTGCGCAGATTAAAGGCCTGTTCTCCAACGACATCGGCATTGACCTTGGGACAGCGAACTCTCTCGTTTATGTTCGCGACCAAGGCATAGTCCTGCGTGAGCCTTCGGTCGTCGCCATTGAGGCGGGGACCACCAATGTGCTGGCAGTGGGTGAGGAGGCCAAGCGGATGCTTGGACGTACTCCTGGGAATATCGTCGCCATTCGTCCGATGAAGGACGGCGTGATCGCGGATTTCGAGATCACGGAGGCGATGTTGCGGCACTTCATTCAGAAGGTTCACCATAGGAAATTGATCGCCCCCCGGGTGGTGGTGGCGGTGCCTTCGGGTATCACCGAAGTGGAAAAGCGGGCGGTGAAAGATTCCGCCACGCATGCCGGAGCGCGAGAGGTCTATCTGATCGAACAACCCATGGCGTCGGCCATCGGGGTAGGTCTGCCGGTGCATGAGCCGGCGGGCAACATGATTGTGGATATCGGCGGCGGTACTTGCGAGATAGCGATCATCTCGCTGGCAGGTATCGTGTTCAGCCGCAGCTTGCGCGTCGGGGGAGATGAGTTTGACGAGACCATCATCGCCCACATGAAGCGTGCCTATAACTTAATGATCGGTGAACGCACCGCGGAGGAGATCAAGATCCGGATCGGATCGGCCTTTCCTCTGGAGCAGGAATTGACGCTGGAAGTCAAAGGCCGTGATCTGGCCGCAGGTCTGCCCAAAACGCTGACCATCCGCTCCGAGGAGATACGCGAGGCACTGAAGGAACCTCTCAACGGTATTTTGGAATCAATCCGCATCACGCTGGAACGGTGCCCCCCAGAATTGTCCTCTGATTTGGTGGACCGGGGTATCGTGATGGCGGGAGGCGGGGCGTTGCTACGCGGTATCGACCGCCTGGTGGCGCAGGAAACCGGCCTGCCGGTGCATATCAGCGAAAGCCCGTTGACGGCCGTCGCGGAAGGCACAGGCCGCGTCTTGCAGGAACTGTCGTTCTTGAAGCGCGTGGCCTCCAGCCGCAGTTGATCCCACGATAAGGAGACATTTCCCTCAGTCTGCGTTTGCCCCGAACAGTTTTGTGACGGGTAAGACAGATGTTTAAACGGGCGCACTACGTGGCCATGTCAGCGGTACTACTCCTAGTACTGCTGTTGCTTAGTCTCCCGGACCAGGCGGCGGCGCGGGTCAAGCTGGCAGTCTCGGCGTTGTTCATCCCGCTCTTCGGCCTCACTCAGTCCACCCAGACCGCCACCGGCAAAGTCGCCGATGTGGCCTTGCCGCGCGGGGTGTTGCTCAGCCAGATGGAACAGCTCCGCCAGGAGAACGACCGTTTGCGCGTGCTCCAGATGCAGGCGGATGCGATCAAGCTGGAGAATGACCGGCTGCGCCAGATGATCCAGATGAAGCCGCAGACGGCCTGGAAGCCCAAGCTGGCGAAGGTGGTCGGACGGGACCCAGCGAACTGGTGGCGGACGGTGCAGATTGATCTGGGCAGTGCGGATGGCTTGAAAGTCAATCTGCCGGTGATGACGTCGCAGGGCCTGGTCGGGCGCATCTACGCCGTGGGGCAGCATCGGGCATTGGTGGTGTTGATCGGCAGCGCGGAGTGCCGGGTGGCGGCGATCGTGGACAAGTCCCGGGAGAATGGCGTGGTGGGGCCATCGGCCTCGGCAGCGATCTTGGACCCGAATCTGGTGGAGTTGAGCTATCTCACGCGGAACAGCAAACTGGAGCCCGGCCAGCCGGTATATACGAGCGGGTTGGGGGGCATCTTTCCGGCGGGCATCTTGATCGGCAGCATCGTGGACACCCAGACGGTCGAGCATGGGTTGTATGTGGAGGCGCGCATCAAACTGGCGGTAAACGTGAATCAACTGGAGGAAGTGTGGGTCTTGTTATCCCCCGGCTCATGAACGCGATCACGCTCATCATCATCATGGTCTGCACCTTTCTGGTGGTGTTCGCGCAAGCCACCGTGGACTTCGTGCGCGTATGGTTGGGAGCGCAGATCGATCTGTTGCCTGCGTTCATCGTGTATGCGGCGCTTTCGGGGAATCCGTTGCTGACGACCTTGATCGCGGTGTTCGGCGGGCTGTGGCTGGATTCGCTGTCGTTCAATCCCTTGGGGATATCGATCGGGCCGCTGATGCTCGCGGGCATGGGATTGCTGCACTTCCGGGAACTCGTTTTGCGGGAGCAATTGTCGGCGCAGTTCATCATGGGATTCGTGGCGGGGGCGGCGGTGCCGTTGATGGTGGTGCTCCTGCTGCTGACTTTGGGCAAGCAACCGTTGCTGGGCTGGGGCTCGCTCTGGCAATGGGTGGTGATGAGTGTGGGTTGCGGGCTGCTGACGCCGGTGGTTTTCCGGGTGTTTGACCTGTTCGAACATTGGCTTAGTTATCAGCCGTTACCAGAAACGACGTTTAGTCATAATCGTGAGATGAAGCGAGGACGTCACTGACATGCTGATCGTTGACCAACTGAAACGGGGTGACCCGAAGTTGCGCTGGCTCGCCATAGGCGTGCTGGCGGGCATGCTCGTGCTCGCCACCGGGCTCTGGTTCCTGCAGGTGGTCAATTATAAGAAGTATGAGAAAAACCTGCTGACGCAGTCCTACCGCTCAGTGCGGTTGCCGGCGGTACGCGGCCGGATTCTGGACCGCCAGGGAGTCATTCTCGCCGAGAGCCGGCCATCATATAATGTGAACCTGTATCTGGAAGAGTTGCGGCCCGCCTTTCAGGAGCAGTACCAGTTGCTCAAGAGCAATATGTTTTTCCGGACCGAGCAGGTGAACAAGACGTTGCCGCGTGATCAGCAGCAGAAGCTGCGGCTGACATCCGCCCAGATCGAGGAACTCGGACGGCAGGCCCGCTTCCTGGTGGCGAACAATCTGGTCCGCCGGATATCCCAGACACTGGGCATTCCGCTCGAGCTTACGGAAAAGAACTTCCGCAAACACTATGAGGAGAAGCGTTCCTTGCCCATGCCGGTGGTGGAAAATCTCTCGCCCGAGCATGTGGCTCGTTTCGCCGAGAGCCTCTCGACCTTGCCCGGCGTGGATTTGCAGGTGCAGTCTTTGCGCTCCTATCCCATGAAGCAGACGGCCGCACACATCCTGGGTTACATGACCAAGACGGAGAAGGCTCCGGGCGAGGAAGAGACGATTGATTTCGATTACCGGCTGCCTGATTTCAAAGGTGTGGTCGGCATCGAGGGTTACTTCGATGAGCAATTGCGCGGCGTGGCCGGTGCGAAGTCGATGCTGGTGAACAATCTGCTCTACCGTCAGGCGGAGAACGTCTGGCTGCCGCCCAAGCCCGGACAGGATGTGATCCTGACCATCGATGCCCAGATCCAGCAGGCGGCGGAGAGTTCGCTGGGACGCTTCGTTCGTGGAGCGGTGGTGGTGATGGATGTGCGGAACGGAGATGTGCTGGCGATGGCTTCAGCCCCTACCTTTGATCCGAATTCATTTATCCCCAACATCACGCATGCAGAGTACGCCCGTCTGAACGATCCGGAGACCAAGCCGATGCTGAACCGCGCCTCCTTCGGCATCTATCAGCCGGGCTCCGCGTTCAAGATCGTGATCGCGCTCGCCGCCTTGGAGGCCGGGAAGATAGATCCGCGTGAGCAGTTTTTCAGCAAGGGCTTTTATCCCAAACCCGGTGGTGAACGCATGGACTGCACGGCCGGGGCGGGGTATTTTGATTTTCGCCGGGCCTTCATCCGGTCCTGCAATTGTTACTTTGCCGATCATGGATTGCATACCGGCCTCGATAACATCCTGCGCATGGGCAACCAGTTTTGCTTCGGTGAAAAAACCGAACTGCCCACCCGCCAGGACTTGGGCGGCTACTTTCCGGCCGTGGGTACGCGCAAGAAGAACATGGGCGGCCTGTGGCGGGATGGGGATACGGCCAACCTGTGCATCGGACAGGGTGATATCGCGGTGACGCCGATGCAGATGACGGTGATGACGGCGGCCATCGCCAATGGCGGCAAAGTATTCTGGCCGCGGCTGGTGGACCGGCTGGAATCGGAGGAGAACGGTTTGCGCAAAGCGACCGAAGTGACGCCCGCCGGCCGGCTCCGGAATGAATTGAAAATTAGCCCGCATAATTTGCGTCTGGTGCAGGAAGCCATGCGGGATGACGTCACCCCAGAGGGAACGGGCAAGGCCGCAGCGGTGCCCGGCTGGCAGATCTGTGGCAAGACCGGCACGGCTGATTCCAAAACGGCCCGGACCACCTGGTTTGTTTCCTACGCTCCGTTTGATTCACCGCGGTATGCCGTGGTGGCCATGGTGGAGAGCGGAGATTCTGGTGGCGGCACCTGCGCCCCGATTGTCCGCCGAGTTTACGAAGCCCTGCAGAAGCGGGAACAGAACACGAACACGCGCCTGACCGGCACCAGCCTTGTGCTTAATCCCAACTACTGATGATCGGACAATCCACATTGAACACCCGCGAACCACGGCTGGACTGGCTGATGGTGGCAGGCCTGCTTGGCCTGATGGTGTTCGGCGTGCTGTTCATCTACAGCGCCACGATGTCACGGGAGGGGGCGCAGAATCTGGCGCTCTGGGATCAGCCGTTTTTCCGGCAGATCATCTGGTATGCTGCGGGGGTGTGCCTGGCTGCGTTGGTCTGTCTGGTGGATTATCCCATCCTCACGCGATGGTCATTGGTTTTTTATTGGCTGTCCATCCTGCTGCTCTGTTCCTTGTATTTTATCGGTTCGGACAATGGCTGGGGAGCCAAGCGCTGGATCAAACTGCCGTTCTTCCAGATCCAGCCGTCGGAGTTCGCGAAAATGGCGTTCATCCTGTTCATGGCGCATTTCTTGAGCCGTCCGATGGATGAGTTGCGCACGCCGAAAGTATTCCTCAAGGCCTTGGGACTGATGATCCTGCCCTTTGTCATGATCTTGAAGGAGCCGGACTTGGGCTCCGCGCTGGTTTTCATTCCGGTCGGTCTCGTCATGATGTTCGTGGCGGGTGTGCCGGTGCAATTTCTACGGCGATTGATAGGCGGGGTGGCGATCGTCGTGGCGTTGGTGATGGTGGATGTTTTGTTTGCCCCGAAAAATTTGCAGTTCATCAAACTCGAGGATTACCAGAAACAAAGGCTCCTCGTTTACTTTGGGCTGGATTTTGCCCCGCCGGGTGCGACTCCGCAGGAGCGCGAACGGTGGGAGCATGTCCGGCGACAAAAATCGTACAACATCGAACAGGCACTGATCTCTGTGGGATCGGGCGGCTTGACCGGGAAGGGCTGGCGTGAAGGCACGCAGAATGCCCTCGGTTACCTGCCGCGCGCCGTCGCCCATAACGACTTCATATTCTCTGTCCTTGCCGAGGAGAGCGGATTCGTGGGCAGCATGACGGTCCTGGCCCTGTACACTATGGTGTTGTTTACTGGCATAAGAATCGCCAGCCAGGCACGCGATCGCCTGGGTAAAATCATGGCCAGCGGGGTGGTTGCCCTGCTGTTCAGCCATGTGTTCATCAATATCGGCATGAACATCCGCATCATGCCTGTCACGGGCATACCACTGCCGCTGTTAAGTTACGGCGGGTCTTCAGTGTTATGTTCGCTGATCGCAGCAGGCTTGTTGCAGAACATCTATATTCACCGCAAATCGTACTGATATGAGTGACCGTAATTTTTCACGCCGCCGCCGGCCAGGCATGCGCTTCCGCCCCTCTGGCGGTCCGCAAGTGCCCAAGCCCGACAAGCAGGCACAAGATGCCCGGGCCGCGGTCGTGGGGGAGACTATCTCCGATGAGCCGGTTTTCCAGCGTCATCGCAGCGAGACCGACATCGAACGCGCCGAGAACATCGCCGCTGGCCTGCCTCCGGGCGGACCCGCCGAGGGTGACACTGCGGATGCCGACGCTCCTGCCACCGTTCTGCCGCCGGACGACGACAAACCCTTCGTGCCCGTGCCCGTGGCTGACCCGAAACCACGCAATCTGCTGGAGTCTATCAAGCAGACTGCCGAGAAGGTCATCCGCAAGGTTCAGCGCTTCATCAAGCCGCCCGAGAAACGCATCCACAAGGAAGTGGTCATCAATTCCGAATCCCTGGAGACCCGCGTGGCGGTGCTCGAAGAGGGCAAGCTGGAAGAGTTCACCATCGAGCGTACTTCGGAAGAGCGCCTCGTGGGCAGTGTCTTCAAAGGCAAGATCAAGAACCTGGAAGACGGGCTCAAGGCCGCGTTCGTGGACATCGGCTTCGAGAAGAACGCCTTCCTGCACTACTGGGACATCGTCCCGAGCAACCTTGACTCCGGCGTGGAGCTGGTGGACCGCGGCAACAAACGCCGCGAGAAGCCGCGCATCACGCAGAAGGACATCCCGCGCCTCTATCCGATCGGCAGCGAGATCATCATCCAGGTGACCAAGGGACCTATCGGCACCAAAGGTCCGCGTGTCACCACGCATCTGGCCTTGCCGGGCCGTTACCTCGTGCTGTTGCCGAACTCCGATCAGAGCGGCATCTCCCGCAAGATCGAGGACCCGGAAGAACGCCACCGCCTGAAGAAAATCCTGCGTGAACTGACCATCCCGGAAGGCATGGGTGTCATCATCCGTACCGTCGGCGAGCATCAGCAGAAACGTTATTTCGTGCGCGATCTCGCCATGTTGCTGGATGAGTGGGCGCTGATCCAGGAACGCATCAACAAGCAGCCCATGGCCACTTGCGTGTTCCAGGAGCCCGACCTCGTGGAACGCACCGTCCGCGACTTCCTCACGGAAGATGTGGAACGCATCGTCATCGACAGCGCCAAGGAATATGAGCGCATGCGCGAACTCATCGGCCGCATCTCGAAGCGTTCGATGGACAAGGTGAAGCTGTACAGCGAATCCCAGTCCATCTTCGACCGGTTCGGCATCGCGCGCCAGTTGGAGAATGCGTTCTCCCGCCAGGTGCATCTGAAGAGCGGCGGTTACATCGTGATCGATGAGACCGAAGCCTTGGTGGCCATCGACGTGAACACCGGCAGCCACAAGGGCAGCAAGGACCAGGAGACGACCATCCTGAAGGTGAACCTGGAAGCGGCCGAGGAGATCTGCCGCCAGTTGCGCCTGCGTAACATGGGCGGCCTCATCGTGCTGGACTTCATTGATATGAAGGGCCGGCGCGACCAGCAGATGGTCTATAACCGCATGCGCGACGGTCTGCGCCGGGACAAGGCCAAGACGCACATCCTGCCTATCACCCAGCTCGGGTTGATGGAGATGACGCGCCAGCGCCATAGCGAGAGCGTGCGCTCCGCCGTGTATGACGATTGTCCGTACTGCAAGGGCCGGGGCAAGGTGAAGAGCTCCGAGACGATGAGCGTGGAGATCCAGCGCAAGCTGGGCGAGATCCTGAAGAAGCGCGGTCGCGATGAATCGGACTTCCAGCTCAAGATCGTGGTGCATCCGTCCGTGTTGCAACGCCTGCGCACGGAAGATGAGAAGCTGCTGATCGAGATGGAGAAGCGCTACTTCGGCAAGCTGGCCTTCCGGGCGGAACCGGCCTTCCATGCGGAAGAGTTCAAGATCCTGAACGGTATCAACAACGAGGAACTCGCCCACGTGGGCGGTTAAGTTCTAAGTAGATAAAATTCAAAAGCCCCGGAGAGTAATCTCCGGGGCTTTTGCTTTGGAGCGCGGCTGTGTTTTCTGAAAGAAAACCAGCCGTAGCAGGTTGGAAACGCCGATCCCTTGAAATACTTTGACGGATTCTGGGATTCGGGAGCGCTGCGGCTGATTCCGCTTCGCGGAACACAGCCGCGTTCCGCTAGGACTTCTGCGTTCCGGCCTGCGCCAATTGCCCGCCAACTTTTCCCACCCACTCCAGCGGCGGCACCGCGTAAGGCCGGAAGATTTCCAGATGTCCCGATTGCTCGTTGTAGAACAGGGCCCGATGCAGACCGAGATTGGTGGCCTTCGCGGAATCGATGAGGCTGGCGGAATCGTTCGCGCTCATCTGGAAGAGCACGCGCATCTCGAATTCCGTGAGCGCCTTGCGGCTGATGAACCGGCTCACATTGTTGAAGGTGTCGCAGAAGACGACCAGATGGATGCCGGTCGCCGGGCCTTGCGTGGTGAGCTGGTCAAAGATCTTGCCCGGATTCGCCGGAGCACTGTCATCCGTCGAGAAGCTGAAATCTTCCTCGTAGCGCAGCCGTTTGTGTTTTTGCAGGTCTTGGATGAACACAAAGGTCTCGGGTACCTCGGTGCCTTCGGTATCCTCCGTGCGCTGCTTCAAATCTTGTCCGAGCTGGCGGAATTGCTCATCCACCTCATTGCCGCGCGCGACGATCACTTCCTGCGGCAGAATGCGGATGACGGCCTCCAGATGTGTTCTTTCGGGTGAGCCGGGCAGGGAACTGTCGATGACGATGAGGCGCACCTTGCCCGCCGGATACTGGGCCGCCAAGGCGATGAGCGAGACGGCCAGCATGGATTGCGCGGCCTCGGGACGTTGGCCGACGATAAGCAGGTTGCTCCCGCTTTGCCGCTGGAAGACCACTTCCGTGGCACCTTTGATCGAATTAGGTGCGCCGAGCCAGAGGCTGGCCTGGTTTGGCACAGTGTTGCGTTCGGTGGCGAGCAGCGGTGCCAGCCATTCGTTCTCGATCACTGAGGCCGGTTCATTGCCTTCGAACACGATCGGTGCGGGCATCGCGCTGGGCTGCTGGGTGTTCAGCGCGATGACTTTGTCGAGATAATGATCGCGGATATCATCCGAGAGCCAGACGGTCTGGAACGGACTGTTGCCCTCCATCGTGCCGGCGGTGTCATTGTAGATGCCTTCACCTGGACGGGTCAGCAGACGCGGGGCCGGATTGTTCTCATCCATGATGAGATAGGCATCGGCCTCGTTACATTGCAGGGCGATGCGGATGACCATCTGGCCCATGGTCGTGCGCGCCAGCGTGTAAGCGCCACCCAGGCTCTGGGAACCAAGGATGGCGTGGATGCCGAAAGCACGGCCCTGACGCACGATGCGGTCCAGCAGCAACGCGGCCCCTTGCGAAACGCGGTCATCTTCCACGAACAGTTCCTGAAACTCATCGATGAGCAGCAACGAACGCGGAATCGGCTCCGTGCCGCCCGCCCGTTTGTAGCCAGCCACATCCTGCACCCCCAGCTTGCGGAACAGTTCGCCGCGCCGCCGCAATTCGTCATCCAGTCTTTGCAGCACGCTCAGGCCAAATTCCCGATCGCTCTCGATGGCGATGACGCGGGCGTGCGGCAGCTTGCGCGTGGCGTAGCACTTGAATTCCACACCTTTCTTGAAGTCCACCAGATAGAACTCCACCTGCTCGGGGCTGCACCAGAGCGCCAGATTCGTGATGATGACATGGAACAGCGTCGATTTGCCGGAACCCGTTTTGCCCGCGATGAGCGCATGCTGCTTGGTGCCCTGACCCATCGCCAGATACTGCAGCTTGGTGGCACCCGTGCGGCCGATGGCCACGCGCAGTTCCTTGGACGTTTCCACCGTCCAGCATTCCGCATCCGGCGGCGTGACCTGTGAGAAGGGGACTTCGATACGGTTTGAATTGATGCTGCACTGGCCAACGCGCTGGATGAATTCCGTGACGAAATCCGGCGTGGGCGGACGGTCCAGCGTCAGCTTGGCCCCGGCACTGGTGAAGTTGGAGAACGCGAACGCGCCGGACTTGCTGCTGAGACTCACACTGCTCTTGCGCAATTCATCGCCGAGAAAATCATGCGGGACCGGTTGTCGCTGATCCCAATGGATCAGGGTGAAGACACCGCAGCGCGCGCCACTGGTGGCGATGCTGAGCAAGCGGCGGGCAGCCTGTTCCGTGAAGTTCGCCGGGAAACCGGAGACGACCAGAAAGTGATACTTCTCCGCGATGGTGCCGGCCTTCTCATTGTATTCCGTGATGGTCTCGTACTCATTGCGCAGATACATCTGGATGACTTTCTCCATGTGCTCGCTGAGTTCGTTCAACTTCTTCTCGATCTGTTGCGGTTGCGTCCAGATGCGGCTGTTGATGAGATGGTCGCCGTAATCCGCCAGATGCATGATGCCGGCGAAGCTCTGCCCCAAGCCCACGGGGTCGATGATGGTGAAGCTGGCACGGCCCGGTGGCGATTGGGCAAGCAACCGGAGCATGATGTTGTTCAACGACTCGATCGCTTCGGAATCACCGGTCTGGGCCGTCTCGAACAGGACGGAGCCGCCATACGGGTAGGTCAGCGTCAGCGGCAGGGTGAAGCGGGCCGGACCGGGCAGGGGCAGATTGGCTTCGGCCAGATTCACCTCGGCGAGTTTTTCCACATCCACTTCCAGATGGGCAAACTGCGCGACGGCAGCGAACTTCTCCGGTGGCTGCCAGCCAGGGGCCAAGTGTTCAGGCCAGGCAGGAAACGCCGCATCCGTGGCTGTCTTGTGAGCCTCCAGTCTTGTGTAGATGGGTTGCAGAATGCTTTGCCAGCCGGTGAGCAGTTCCTGCCGCTGGGCTTCATACTCCGCAGTGAGCTGGGTCAGTTTTTGATCACGGTTCACACCCTGCCGCTGCTTGTTTAGTTCCGCTTCTTCCCGCAGACGCAAAGCTTCGGCCTGATGCTGATGCTTGCTGGCTTGCAACTGCTTGTGCAGCAGATGGTCATTCCGTCGCGATGCATTGGCGTGCCGTTCGGTGACGTTCTTGTTGAAAGATTCGCGCAACTGGGCGGCTTCCACCACGACCTTCGACCAATGATCGTTCAAGGTGTTGGTGGTCGTGGTGCAGATTTCATGGATATGCTGCAGTTCCAGTTGATGATGCGCGGCAGCCTTAATGCTGACCGATTCAGCCAGCTTGCGCCCGCGCGCGATGGATTCCGCGATCTTAGTGGCCAAGGGGGCAGCTTTGCACTGGCCGAGGAAGTAAAGTCCCACGGCAAGCAGACCCAGACCGGCCGTTGAACCCAAGACAACCGGTGGAGTGGACCAAGGCCAGCCGAAGTGCCTGCCCGCCATGAACAGCCCGCCTCCTGCCAGCATGATCAGAAAAAGGAACAGCGCCAGCGGCAGACTGCGGAAGAGGCCGGGGAGAAACGATTTTTGGAACTGCGCCAGTTCGCCAGTAGTGCGTTCGGTGAGTTCGCGCAATTCCGTCAGTTCTTGCTCGTGTGTGGCTGTGGCGTCGCTGTCTTTTGCGGGGGGAGGGATATCCAGTTGCTGCTGGAATTTTTTATAGGCACCGAAGGCTTTTTGCACCGCGTAATCCAAGCCACCAAAAGTGGACTGTGCTTCTGTGATCTGGGCGCTGAGCGCAGCATAAGCCGTTTCTTCATTCGCCAGGCCGGTCTCCTTCTTGCGCTCCGTCTGGAGCAGATCGCGCTGGAGTTGGTATTTCTGTTTGCCTTCGAAGTCGATCACCTCCTGCTGGCGTTGGGCATGGCTCGATTTCAATGCCCGTGCGAGGCGTTTCTGGCGGGCGGCATGACGGGCTTCAAGGCGGTTCTTCTCCGCCTGAAAACGGGTGTTGGCGTCTTCCAATGCACCGGTCAGCCGGGCCTCCAGGTCTTGGATTGTCACGTCACCTTGGCGGCGCGAAGATCCGGTCTGAAAGCGGAAATTCTGGTCCAGCTTTTGTACCCGTGCGGTGAAATCCCGCACCGTGCTTTGCAACTGGCCTAAAAGTTCCAGCGTCTCCGTTACCCGTAGATGTTTACTCACAGTCCTTCCTGACTTTCGTTAGCAGTTTGTCCAGTTTCTCGATCACCGACACGGCCATCGTGATATTAGACTGCAATGGTTCCAAGTAGTTCCGTTCGAATTCCTGGCTTTTCACATCATGCCAGGAATCCTTGGCCTGCGCCCAACTGACGGCGATGTCCTTGGAGACTTTCATCAAAATGGATTTGTCGGATTGCAGGTTCATAGGGCGGCACCTCCGGTTTGATCGTCTGCTCCCACAGTGCTTGCTGGCGTAGCCGATCCATCGGCAGGCGGACGCATGCGGGCATACTCGTCCAACGTCTTGATGGCCTGGGTCAGGAACACCACGGCCTCCTCCATGTCCGTCCCCAGCATGGTCCGAAGTTTTTCCACCTGCTTGGCCAGCGGATCCACTTCGCTTTCGAACTGGCGGTTCCATTTCTTCAAGACCGTGAGCTTTTGCATCGTCTCGTCGAACTTCTGCTTGGCTTTGCGCACGGCCATCTGCCGGTCTAGCGAGGAGGGTTGCAGGTTGGAGATGCGGGAGCTGAAGAGTTCCTGCTGGGCCATTTCGAGCGCCTTGGCCTGGCGTTTCAGATCGCCTTCCAACTGCAGGCGCCGGTCGTTCTCCAGCCAGACGCGTGTGCGCATCACTTCGTCACCGACATTATCCACGGCGCCGGTGAGCTTTTCCAGACAGACGATCAACTGGCTCCGAAAGATTTCCAGACCTTCGACGGAAGTGACGCGTGCTTGCTGTGACATGGTCAGCGTTGTGAGAGGTAATCCTCGATGCGCTGGGCCTTGCGCAGCAGGTAAGGGGTGTGCTGGTTGGAGACCTCGACGAATTTGCGCATCGCCTTCATGGTCTGCTGAAACTCCTCGGCGAACTTGTCGTGTTCCTGGTCCTGCCAGGTATCGCCCAAGGCGGCAAAGCGGGCATGGAGCGAGGCCATGCGGTTTTGCAGATCGGTGTTGAAGCGCTTGAGTTCTTCCGCGAAGCGCCGGACTTCTGCCGGATCCATTATGGCCTGACTCATGATTTTATGCTCCGTTCTGGTTGCTGCACCTGAACCGGTGATCGGGACAAACACTTGCGATCGGGTGGTGTCCTGATTGCCCGTGGTGCTGAGTTCTTGAGGGAATCTAACAGAACACAGCAGGTGTATCAAATACGGACGTGCCGATTTACATGGAAAAATCCGGGGACAAAAGCGGCAAGCTGTGCGAGGTATAGGTTCATACTCGCGATGAACCGTTAGCAACTGCAGCCTCAAGCAGTAACCAGACGCGCAGTTGCCCGGCTTGTCCGTCAGCAAGTTTTGGTCTGCAGCAATGAAAAGCCCCGTCCAAGCACCAGGCCGGACAGGGCGTTTTCGAGAGGATTGGTCTGGGCCAATCCGTGAGATTGATTATTCGGCTTTCTTTTTCTTTTCGCCGAGACCGGCCTTTTCCATCTTGGCCTTGTCTTCGGCGCTGATCTTGCCGCGTTCTTCCTTGTCGAGTTTGCCATCCTTGTTGGCGTCATACTTGGCCGTAATCTCCTTTTGAAGAGCTTTAGCTTCCGGAGACAGCTCCTTCTTTTTCTTTTCGGCCTCTTGGCCGTTGACGGTCAGGGCCGTGGCGCAACCGAGGATAAGCAGCGTGCTGAGGATTTTCTTCATAATGCCGTAGTTCTGTTAGTTAGTTGGTTTTGCTGATAACGTCAGCTTAATGGGACACTGGGATAGACGTTGGTATTCTAATGATGGTTACAAAGAAAAAGAACAGCCACTAACAGCGTAACTTGTTTTGGTTCAGTCGGTTAAACTGTTTTATTTGGCTGTCCAGCCACCATCAATCACAATGTCTGTGCCGGTGATGAAGCCCGAATCTTCTGAACATAGGAAAGCTGCCAAAGCTCCAATCTCTTCGACCTTGCCCCAGCGATTCACGGGCAGACTGTTGAGGAATTGCTGATTGGTCGTCGGGTTTTGGATGATGACCTGATTCATCTCGGTGGCGACGGGGCCGGGGCTGATGCCGTTCACCGTGATCTTTTCCGGGGCCAGTTCGAGCGCCAACGCCTTGGTGAAGCCGAGCAATCCTGCTTTGGAGGTGCAATAGGCCACTCGACCGGGCAGGGCGATGTGGCTCATCATGGAAGTAAGATTGAGGATGCGACCGTAACCCCGGCCGGTCATGTGCGGGATGAAGGCATGGCACATTAGGTAAACGCTGGTGAGATTGGCGTTCATCACCTGATGCCATTCTTCGAGCGTGTATTCTGTGAGCGGCTTGCGGATGTTGATACCCGCATTGTTGATTAGGATGTTGACCTGGCCGAAGCGGGCGATGATGGCCTGTTCAGCGGCTTTTACCTGGGCGGGCTGGGTGACATCAGCGAGGAAATATTCTGCGCTGCCGCCGGCTTGCTTGATCTCATCCGCAGCGATCTTGAGCTTGGTCTCATCGCGGGCAACGAGGGCCAGATGAGCGCCTTCCTTGGCGAGGGCGAGGGCCATGGCTTTCCCCAGGCCGCGACTGCCGCCCGTGATGAGGGCGATTTTTCCATTCAGTTTGCCAGTGGTCATATAGCTCAGAAAAAGGTGATTTTTTGCGCGTGAGGATAAGCAAAGGAGGTGTCACAGCACAGCAAAGAAGTCAGGCATGTTCGCCGAGACTTACGCGCTAGGTGGTGGCCGGATGGGATTCTTCGGTGGGAGCATTCTCGGTCAAACCAAAGACTATCTCATCGCCTTCGCGGGCGGCTTCCACGATGAGCGGGTCACCATGCATAGCCACGAGATTCCGGGCCCATTCCACCATTTTCGTCACATGGGCATCATCATGGCCGGGATCGTGATGGAACAGATAAAGGCGTTTCACACCTGCGATGAGCGCGAGGCTGACCACGTCATCCAGACAGCCGTGGCCCCAGCCGATGTGCCGCTGGTATTCTGTATCGTCGTACTGGGAATCGATGATGAGCACATCCACATCGCGGATGAAGTTGATGAGCCGCTCGTCCATCTTGCGGGCATATGCGATCTCCGCACCGCTTTGTGTGGTGGCACCACGCAAACGTTGGTACGGTTCATTATCCGGCAGGAAAGCCACGGAGCCATGGCTGGTGTTCAGCCGGTAACCGACGCAGATGCCGGGATGATTCGTGAACGCGGCCTCGGCCTGCACTTTGCCGACCGTGAAATTCATGTCGTGCAGTTCATCGAACACGATGTTGCCAGGCATCTGCCGCAAGCTGACCGGGAAGTATGGGCTCTCCATCTGCGAGGAGAGGATGCCTTGCAGGCCGGCCTGTGCCCCTTCGTAGCCGCAGATACGGATCTGGTTCTTGGGATTGTAGGCCGGAATGAAAAAGGGGAAGCCCTGGATGTGATCCCAGTGCGTGTGCGAGATCATCAACGTCACCCGGATAGGCTGGCCTTTGAATTCCTTGACCAAGGAAAGCCCCAGTGGCCGGATGCCCGAACCGGCGTCCAGAATCATGATCTCGCCATCGGCCCGAACCTCGACGCAGGTGGTGTTGCCGCCGTAATGGACAGTGGAGGGACCGGGAGTGGGGATGGAACCGCGCACACCCCAGAACTTGATCCGCATCCCTTCGGTGTGGATCTGGATGGGCTCTTTCGGGATGTCCGGGGGCAGCGGTGGCGGAGCGGCGGCTTTACGTTGCCAGGCGGGATCAAGGATCTGGTTCAGCAGGTAAAGAAATTTGTATTGCTCGACCGGTTTGACGAGATATTCGTCGGCTCCGGCATCAATGGCGTTGGCCCGGTCCGCCGGATAACCGCGCCCACTGGAGATGATGATGCGGGTGGTTTTCAGTTCGGCACTATCACGGACCAGATGGCAAAGGCGGAAGCCGTTGCAACGGGGCATGAGGAGGTCGCAGATGACGACAAGGGGCTTTTTTTCCTGGATGACCTGCCAGCCGATGGCTCCGTTTTCCGCCTCGTAAACGTGCCAGCCCGCTTCCGTCAACCACCCGCGCAGGGTGTTGCGGAGCTCCTGATCCTCATCTACGAGCAAGATGGTCTTCACGCAAGCAATGTCGTCCCGAACTGCATGTCGCCAAACTGATACCCCGATTGCCGGTTGGGGTGGCAGTTGCGTGACGGACAATTAATAGCTGGCCGGGGGACGGAGGGCAATGCGGTACTTACGCGGGGAAGCGGAATTTTCCGGCTTGGCTGGTATCACTGGGCGACGGCGGCAACTTTGGCGGCGGGCTTCACGGCATCCAAGTCATGCTCCAGTCCTTCCCGGGCTGCTTCGACTTGCAAAGTGCCTTCCTGGCGGCGGACGAGTTCGCGGGCTTGGGCTTCCATGTGGCCGATGTGCTCATCGTCATGGCCGGGGTCGTGATGGAAGAGGAAAAGTTTCTTCACGCCAGCAGTCATGGCGAAGGCGACCGTGTCATCGACACAGGTGTGACCCCAGCCGACGTGGCGGGGGTATTCCGTGGCATCATACTGCGAATCCATGATGAGGACTTCCGCGCCACGGATGAAATCGATGAGTTTTTGATCCTGTTGCCGGGCGAATTCCAAGGCCTCGGCGTGTTCTTTCGGACCTAACTTGCCCGGGGCTGCTTTCAGGCGGACGTAGGGCTCGTTATCCGGTATGAACACGATGGAGCCCCGGCTGGTGATTAGCTTGTAACCCACGCAAATGCCGGGGTGGTTCACAAACTTGGCCTGCACCTTCACTTTGCCGATGTTGAATTCGAGTTCCTTCAGTTCCAGACATTCGATGTTACCGGGCATCTCCTGCATACTGATGGGGAAGTAGGGACTTTCCATCTGGCTGGAGAGAGTGGTCAGGAGACCTTTGCGGGCGCCTTCATAACCCAGGATGCGCAACTGGTTCTTGGGGTTGTAAGCCGGAATGAAAAAAGGAAAACCCTGGATATGATCCCAATGGGTATGGGTCAGCAGGACCGTGGCCCGCATGGGCTGAGACTTGAACTCATTGATGAGTTTCAGGCCCAGGGGACGGATACCAGTGCCAGCATCTAGAATGATGATCTCGCCGTCGGCCCGGACCTCGATGCAGGTCGTGTTGCCGCCATAATAAGCGGTGTCTGGACCCGGAGTGGCGATGGAACCTCGTACACCCCAGAAACGGACGCGGACGTGATCATCTGCCAACATCGGCTTGGCTGCATCGGGGCTGGCCGGTTTGGAAAGGGCGCGCTTGGCGGCACGGCGGCGGATGAACTCGGTCTCGGTGCCCGGCTGGGTCAGAGATTCCAGCAGGGCCAGAAGGCCAGCGGGCTGGATGGGTTTGACGATGAATTCGTCCGCGCCGGCTTCAAAAGCATTCAACCGGTCTGTCGGGTAGCTGCTGGCGGTGGTGACGATGATGCGGGGCTGGGGGAAAGCGTGGCCTTTTTCGCGGATGCTGCGGCAAACTTGGAAGCCATTGGACCGTGGCATCAGGAGGTCGCAAATGACGACTTGGGGCGCGCTTTCCTGGACTTGGCGCAGGCCTGATTCGCCGTCATCGGCTTCCAGGACCTTCCACCCTCCGTTGGTCAAAAGCAGCGACAGAGCGTGCCGGGTCACCCGGTCGTCATCTATCAGAAGCACGGTGTTCATGTAGATTTAAGACAGGAGTGTCCCAGTACTGGAGGGAAAAACAAGCCGTAATCTTGCACCGGATTTTGGCCTTAGAAACTGGGCCTGTGCGGTTTACGGTTGTCGGCCGGGCGGAAGAAAGGTTAATTTAGCTGCATGCGTTGGTTAATACTGATGGTTCTTATGCTGGTGGCGGGCGTTTTCAACGCGGAAGCAGGCAAGGCGCGCATCTCCAAGGTGCTGCCCCATCTGCTGGATGAAAAAGGCCGGCACACACTTTCTCCAAGTCTTTATGAGCGAGATGCTTATCAGGCGCATTTGCGCAAAAGACCTGAGCTTTGCTCGGCCTTGCGCTTCGACATAAACTGGACGGGTATCAACCTGAAGCGAGACAGCCTGAAGCTGCGCTTGGAATTGCGCGTCAGCGGGGAGCCGAACAAGATCGTCATCGAAGAGCAGATCAAGCCGTTGGGGGTTTCCAGCAGTTGGAGCCAGTTGACTTTGAAGGGCGAGGAGTTCAAGAAGGCCGGCAAGCTCATCTCTTGGCGGGCAACCCTTTGGGAAGCCGATCAGGAAGTGGCCGAGCTGAAGTCCTTTCTCTGGTAGGAGCCTTACTTCTTCCCGGAGAGCGGGGCCAACAACCCGCGCGCCATTCCGGCCACCAAAGTCATTCCCGCACCGAACAGCAGCGATCGTGTGAGGGGGTTTAGCGCGATTTCCCGCTTCGAGTCCCGCATGAGGGCAAAAAAAACGCCCAGCTTGAGGCCGAGTGATTGCAGCTCATTTTTATAATAGAGCAGGGCAGTTCCGCTGGTCATCGTCCCGATCAGCACTAGCAGCAGCAGGAAGGGTAAATAATTTCCCCGGGCACGGAAGCGGCCTGCGACCAGGGTTGAGAAGGGGATGCACAGGGCCAGCAGACTGGCGGCTACGGTGAAACTGATACGTGCCAGACCCCTGGCTTCGTCATGAAATCTTACCATGAGGGCGACGGAATCGGACGTGATGAATCCAGCGGCTTCATCGAAGTAGCGATAGCCCGCCCACCCACCAGCGGCGGCACTCAAAAAGCAAAGCAGGATGACAACGCTGCGCGGTAACATCACTTGGCCAGAGAGATCATAACGCCTTCTCCAGCCGCTCGGTCAGCGTTTTCAGGATCTGGACGCGGGCGAAGCGTTTGTCATTGCCGGGGATGATGGTCCAGGGTGCCACGCCAGTGCTGGTGTGCGCCACCATGTCATTCACGGCCGCCTTGTAGATGTCCCACTTCTTGCGGTTGCGCCAGTCGTCATCCGTGATCTTGTAGCGTTTGTAGGGGACGAGTTCGCGTTTCTTGAAGCGTTCGAGCTGTTCTTCCTTGCTGATGTGGATCCAGAACTTGTGGAGCACGATGCCATGCTCGGCGAGCTGTTCCTCAAAGTCGTTCAGCTCGTGATAAGCGCGCATCCATTCTTCCGTGTTCGCATAGCCTTCGACACGTTCCACCAGGATGCGGCCATACCAGGAACGGTCGAAGATGGTGACCCGGCCATCGCGCGGGAGATGCCGCCAGAAGCGCCAGAGATAATGCTGGGCGGATTCCTCATCTGTAGGTGCGGCCACCGGGATGATCTGGTAGAGACGGGCGTCCATGGCCTCCGTCACACGGCGGATGCTGCTGCCTTTACCGGAAGCGTCCCAACCTTCGAAGACGATGACATTGGAAAGTTTCTTTTCGTGTGCCTCCCAGACGAGGCGGTTCCACTCGCTCTGGTACTTGGCCAGGCGCTTGCGATATTTGCGGTCCGGTATTTCCTGCTCCAGGTCCACCCGGTCGAGGATGGTCTTGTCACCGTTGGTGGTCGGCCTGACCTTGGGCAGGGGCAGCTTTCGGGAACGCTTCAGGGCCCGGCCCTCGATGACGCTTTCCAGCGCGTCCGCCAGGAGGCGACCGGCAGTCAGGTCCCGGTATCGGCTGTCGGTGCTCTCAATGATATGCCAGGGGGCATGCTCGGTATCAGTGAGGCGGATGACGCGTTCGGCAGTTTTCTCGAACTTGCCGTACAGCTTGTGGTGCTTCCAGTCCGTCGGCAGCACGCGCCAATGGGTGTGGGGATTCTTTTCCAGGTCACTCAGCCGCTGGTACTGGCCCTTCTCAGACAGGTGGAACCAGAGTTTCAGGAAGACCGTGCCATCTTCGGCGAGCATGCGCTCGGTGGAACAGATGCGTTTCAGGGCGACATCCAGCTCCTCGGTATCGGTCTCCCCATAGACCTTTCGGATGATCGGGTCGGTGTACCAGGAGCCGAAGAAAATACCGAGCCGGCCCCGGGGCGGCATCGTTCGCCAGAAGCGCCAGAAAAAGGGGCGCTCGCGTTCTTCATCCGAGGGTGTCCCGAAAGCATGCGTGTCCACACCGCGCGGATCGAGCCACTCATTCAAACGGTGGACGACTTCGCCTTTGCCGGCCCCATCCACGCCCGAAACGATGATGACCACTTGGGATTGGGTCTGTTTCAAAGCCAGTTGTGCCTGCACCAGCCGTGCCCTTAATTTGGGCAGCTCAGCCTCGTATTTTTCCTTGGTGATGGAACGGCCCAGTTCGGCGGCTTCAAACATGCGCTTGTGGTGGTCGAGGATTCGTTATTTTCGCACGCGCATGATAGGGGAAAACGTGAGTGTAACCAGCAGGAAGTTTGGCAAAAAAACTTTTCAGGATGTTTGACACAACTGGACCACGGGGCTAGGGTTTAAATGTAGTCGCAGCCATGAGCAGTACCATCACAAACGAAGCCGTTGTCACCCTGACCCCCAGCGCGGTGGAGCAGATCAAGATCGTGCACCAAACCCAGCCGGAGAACGCCGGCAAACCCTTGCGTCTTTATGTGGAGGCGGGCGGTTGCTCGGGTCTCCAATACGGCATGGTCTTCGATGAGGTGCGCGACGGCGATGCCGTCATCGAACATGACGGAGTTTCCGTGGTGGTCGATGAATTCAGTTCGAATTACCTGCGCGGCAGCCAGGTGGATTTCAAAGATGAACTGACCGGGGGCGGTTTCAAGATCGTCAATCCGAATGCCCGCCAGAGCTGTGGTTGCGGGCGCTCTTTCGAAGCCTGATCCGAGGACCAAACTCGCAGGCTAACTAACAGCCGTTCCGTGCGATGCGGAACGGCTTTTTCTTTTTTTGAAAACTGTCTGACGGCTGCGGGCTCTTGGCGGCAAAGCCGGAGCAACGCGTGGAATCAGCCAGCTATTTCATTCTGTGACGGAGCTGATTGCTTGCGGCTGCTCCTGCCGCCGGTTGAACATGTAGTACAGCACAGGCACGGCCATGCGGCTGATGAGGAGGGAGGCGATCTCACCGGCCATCAGGGCGATGGCGAGGCCTTGGAAGATCGGATCGGCCAGAATGACCGCCGCGCCAACGACCACCGCCAGCGCGGTCAGCAGCATGGGACGGAACCGCACGGCACCGGCATCCACCACTGCTTCCGCCAGAGGCATGCCTTCGCGGAGGCGTTGCTCGATGAAGTCGACGAGGATGATGGAGTTGCGCACCACGATGCCTGCCCCGGCCATGAAACCGATCATGGAAGTGGCGGTGAAGAACGCGCCCATCAGGCCATGCGCGGGCAAAATGCCGACGAGCGAGAAGGGGATCGCGATCATCACCACGAGTGGTGTGATGAAGGAGCGAAACCAGCCCACCATGAGGATGTAGATGAGCACGAGCACAGCGGCAAAGGCGATGCCCAGATCGCGGAAGACTTCGATTGTGATATGCCATTCGCCATCCCATTTCATAGATGGCTGGGCATCGCTGAAGGGCATACTGGCGTTCAGCACTTTGACGCCCGTGCCGGTACCGCCGAACTTGGTGGCATCCAGTGCGGCCAGCTTGCGGTTCATCTCCTGAATGGCATAAACCGGACTCTCCACCACGCCGGCGACGTCTCCGATGACATAGGTAACCGGCATCAGGTTCTTGTGATACATGCTCTTGTCCGCGATACCATGCTCGATCTTCACCAGTTCTCTTAAAGAGATGAGTGGAACTCCGTTTGCTGCAGAGCCCGGTTCAGGCAGCGCATTGCCATCTCCGCTTCGCACGCGGATCGCGAGAAGTTCTTCGGGCCGTGTGCGCGCCGAGCGCGGCAATTCCAGCACCAGATTCACGTCCTCTTTGTCACCCGGCACGTGCAGGAGATCCACGGACTCGCCGCCCACCGCGATCTTCAAGGTCTGCGAAATCGTTTCCGCACTGATGCCATGCAGAGCGGCCTTTTCCTTGTCGATGACGAAGCGCGCCTTGGGCTGGTCGGCTTCCATGTACCAGTCTACATCCACGACGCCGGGGGTGCTTTGAAAGATATTGCGGACTTCAGCGGCCAGTTCACGACGGGCGTTTTCAGTAGGCCCATAGATCTCCGCCACGAGCGTTTGCAAGACGGGCGGACCGGGTGGCACCTCGGCGACTGCTACACGCGCGCCGTATTTGGCGGCGATAGCGGCAACTCCCGGGCGCACACGCTTGGCAATGTCATGGCTTTGCGCCTTGCGCTCATGCTTCGGCAGCAAGTTGACCTGGATGTCGGCCACATTCGCACCGCGCCGCATGAAGTAATGGCGCACCAGGCCATTGAAATTGAAGGGCGAGGCGACGCCGGTGTAGATCTGGTAATCGGTCACTTCGGGTTCGATCTTGATGGCCTCCGCCATCTCTTTTGCGGCTCGGGCAGTCTGTTCCAGCGAACTGCCCTCGGGCATGTTCAGGATGATCTGGAACTCGGATTTGTTATCGAAGGGCAGCATCTTCACCTTCACCCAGCCGATACCGACGGTGGCCATGGAGGCGAGCAGCAAGGCCGTGATGCCCAGCAGGAACGCCCATCGCCAGCCCGTATGGGACAGCAACGGTTGCATGATGCGACGATACAGCCGGGTGAAAGCATCTTCCGGGTGTTCCGAGTGCAGGTGCGGTTTGGTTTCGGCGGCTTCAGGTTCACCTTCGGTAAGCTGCGAATATTTTTTCCCCCAGCGCAGGATGCGGATGGAAGCCCAAGGCGTCACGATGAACGCGATGAGCAAAGACCAAAACATCGCCGCACTGGCACCCACCGGGATGGGCCGCATGTATGGGCCCATCAAGCCGCCCACGAACGCCATGGGCAAGACTGCCGCAATGACGGCGAAGGTGGCAAGGATGGTGGGATTGCCGACTTCGCTGACCGCTTCCACCGCGATAGCTGACCACTCACGACCCTTGTTCTGCGGCAGATGGAAGTGCCGCACGATGTTCTCCACTACCACGATGGCGTCATCCACCAAAATGCCGATGCTGAAGATGAGGGCGAACAGCGTGATGCGGTTCAACGTGAAGCCATACAGGTAGAAAACCAGGAGCGTAAGTGCGAGGGTCGCCGGGATGGCCACCGCCACGATGCCTGATTCCCGCCAGCCCAGCGTCAACCAGATGAGGAGGGACACACTGAAAACCGCGATACCCATGTGCAGCAGCAGTTCATTGGATTTCTCGGCGGCTGTTTCGCCGTAGTGCCGGGTGATGGATACCGTGATATCGGAAGGAATGATGGTGCCTTTGAGTCCCTCCACCTTCTTCAAGACATCTTGCGCCACGGCAATGGCATTGGCACCGGGCCGCTTGGCGATGGCCAGCGTGACGGCGGCTTCAGCGCCCGCCGATTGCTTGTCTCCGAAGAAGACGTAGTTCGACGGTTCTTCGGCACCGTCCACGATGTCAGCCACTTCACGGAGATACACTGGCTTCCCACCAAAGACCCCGACCACCACATTGCGCACATCTTCGATCGTCTGAAGAAACGCGCCGGTTTCGATGATGATGGCTTGATTGCCGGAGGTGAGTTCACCAGAGCGGAACTGCCGGTTGGATTGCCGCAGCATCGGGATGATACCGGCTGGACTCAGGTTGCGGGCGGAGAGTTTGGCCGGATCCAGCAGCACACGCAGTTGTCGCCTGGCCCCGCCAATCATGGTCGTTTCCGCCACTAGGGGCACCTGTTTAACAGCTTCATCCACTTGCGCCATCACCCGCCGCAGCATCAGATGATCATAACGCTGGCTGTGAAAGGTAAGCGCCAGGATCGGGACATCGTCGATGGACTTGGGCTTGATGAGCGGGAAGCTGACCCCATGCGGAATACGGTCGAAATTGGCGCGCAGCTTCTCGCTGATCTTCACCAGGCTCTGTTCGGGATCGGAACCCACCTTGAAACGGACGATCACCAATGATTCGCCTTCGCGCGAAGTGGAGTAGAGATACTCCACGCCGGAGATTTCCCAGAGCAGTTTTTCCATGGGCCGGGTGGCGCGCTCCTCGACTTCCTTGGCTGAGAAGCCGGGCATCGCGACCATCACATCGATCATCGGCACCTTGATCTGCGGCTCTTCTTCACGCGGAAGCATGAAGATGGCGAATGCACCCAGCAGCACCGAAGCCACGACGATGAGCGGCGTGAGCTTGGAATCGATGAAAGCGTGGGCGATGCGGCCTGCCAGCCCCAGCTTTGGTTCCACGGATTGTTTCGGCCCGTTCATAATTTACGTCCCAATAGCTCACCGGATAGTCACCGGCTGGCCATCCACCAGCTTGCTCACCTCAGTAGTGGCGATGC
Organism: uncultured Verrucomicrobiota bacterium; assembly: GCA_964589735.1. GTDB lineage: Bacteria > Verrucomicrobiota > Verrucomicrobiia > Limisphaerales > JAEYXS01 > JAEYXS01. The sequence continues at coordinate 24,203 of CAZPUL010000006.1, forward strand.
GTTCTCCTGGCTCCAGTCCGGAGACGAGTTCCACTTCTCCGCCCAGTACGGCACCCGTCTTTACCAACCGCAGCCGGGCTTTATCTGCTTCCAGCACGAACACGTATTCCAACTGGCCGCGCCGCAGCACCGCATTGGCGGGCACGCGCAATGATTTCACGGAAGCCAGCGGGATCGCCACCCGGCCAAACAGGCCGGTGCGCAAATCATTCGTTGCGGGCAAGTCATATTTTACGCGGATGGTCCGGCTGTTTATATCAGCTACGGGAGATATTTCGGTGACGATGCCGGTCACCTCTCGATTAAGCGAAGGCAGTTGGATCGGCATGGAAGCACCCGCTTTGATGTGCGAGAGCAAAGTTTCCGGCACATCCGCTTCGAAGCGCAGCGACTGCGGGTCTTCGATCTCCACCAAGGGTTTTCCCGGGGCGGCCAGATCACCGTTTTCCGCCAGCTTACTTGTGACCACACCGGCAAAGGGAGCAGTGATCTTGGCGTAGCTCAGCATTGTCTCCGCTTCGGCAACAGCTGCTCTGGTGACACGTTCACGCGCTTCCGTGGCGTCATATTCCTGCTGTGTTACGGCCTGTTGTTTCAAGAGGCTGCTCATGCGTTTCAGATCGCGCTGGGCCTGTTCGCGCTGGGCGAGTGCTTGCTCCAGGCGGGCTTGAATCTCTTCCACGTCCAGTTGGGCCAGCAAGGCTCCGGCCTGGACCGAATCACCCGCCTGCACGGTGAGGTTCTGGATGCGCCCGCTGACCTTGGCTTCCACGGTCGTCTTCCGTTTGGCCCGCAATGTCCCGACGATCTCCTCGGTCACCGGATGCTCTTTCGCTTCTGCAGTGATCGCGGTCACGGTGACCATTGGCAGGCTGGCTGCGGAGGCCTGGGCGGGCGCTTCCGGCTGGTTGCACCCGGCCAAAAGCATCAGTCCCGCCAGCAGCGTCAATTTTTCCAAAGCATGCTTCATAAGTCAGTTTCCTTGCTCCATCTGTGGCAGACCCAAGGCCCGGCGCAATGCGGCTACGGCGATCCGGCGATCCGCCTGTGCTTCAGCCCGACGCACACGCGCGCCGGTCAATGCCGCCTCCGCATCGATCAGTTGGGTGGTCATCGCCAGCCCTTGTTCGAAGCGGGCGCGGGTCAACTCCACACTTTCCGCCGCTTGCGCGATGGATTTCTCCGTCACCAGCAAGCGCTGGTCTGCATCCGTCAGGTTTAACCGTGCTTGTTCCACTTCAAAATCGATGGCCAGGCGCAGTTTGCGTTCCATCTCGTTGAGGGCGGCTTGTTGTGATCTGGCTTCGTCCACTTTACCGCGCGTGAGTTTGCCATCCCACAGATTCCATTGCGCCATCACGCCGGTCGTGTAGCTCCGGCCATTGCCGCCGAAGCGGAAACCATAATCCTGGTCCAGACTGGCAAAGGCACTTACCTGCGGTTTGAAGCCGGAACGGGCGGCTTCCACTTGTGCGGCTGCAGCCCGTTGCCGGGCTTGCAGTACTTTCATCTCGGGGCGTTGGGCCGGAAGTTTGGCATCCGGCGACGGCACATCAGCCGGAGTTTCTGCCACCTGAACGCTGCCGCTTTCAATGCCCAGCAGGTTGCGCAAGGCCCGCTCGGCCAAGGACCGGCCATTGCCCGCCCGCACGGCGTCTTCGCGCGCCTGCGCCAACCGTACTTCGATATCCAGCACCTCGGCCTTCAGTATGGTACCGGCATTAAAACGTTTCTGGGCGATCTGCAAATTTCCTTCGAGTGCATTCACGGAAGCATTGGCCGCCTGGGTCAATGCTCCGGCCTTTTGGATCTCATGAAAAGTGCGGGCCACGGCGAAGGCCAGTTCCTGTTGCACCACGAATGCATCCTGACTGGCGGCTGAAGTGCCGGCTTGGGCGGATTCCCGCAAGGCAACATTTCGTCCGCCAGAATAGAGGGGATAACTGAACACACTGCGGACATTGAAATTGTCTGCATCCGGCACGTCATTGAAGTTCAAAGCCGGTCCAAAAGAGCGTTGATTCAAAGCGACACCGAAGACAGATACGGGATTGTCCGTGCGGATATAACTGGACTGCAACTGGACCCTTGGCTGGAACGCCGCCTGCGACTGCAAAAGAACGGCTTCCGATTGTCTGATCCGTTCCACGGCGATACGGGCGTCCGGGCTGTTGGTTAGGGCATAGTTCAACGCGGCTTTCAGCGTCCAGATGCCCGGGGCGCTTTCGGCGGCCATGAGACTGCCGCCGCCCCAAAGCAGCATTGCGAGCAGCAGACCGGCAGTTTGATGCTTGTTCGTCATTTTGCTTTTCCAGTCCACGTTGATATCGAGTCCGTGGCCGTCAAAAAGTTACAGTTAGTGCTGATTTTCTTAATCCTAGGAGTTCTCCAGCAATCCATCCGGTCACTTTGTGAAAAGGCGTCCTTGTTCTCCGTCCGGGTTGCAGACATCTGTGAGGCCTTGTCACTCGCCCGTTGCTTTTCCGTGCTTGGCTTTCATTTCGGCGAACAACTTCTGCCCGGCTTCATCCTCCGGTTCAAAGCCCGCTTCGTGCAACAGTTCCTGCAGAGAGGCGGCATCTTCCACCTCGACTTTGCCGGGCAAGCAATCAGCACACTTTAAGGCTTCGGCGGCCGTTTCAAATTGGGCGCAATGTCGTTGCACCGCTTTTGGCAGGGCAAGGTAGAGATAGAAGTGCAGCCACCTTCCACGCTTGGTCAGCACGAAGGAACACTCCCGCATCCGGGGATCATCCGGGGCGCTGCCATCCTGCGCCAGCAGATAGGGACCGTGTCCTTCAATACGATGTTCGAGCTTGCTCAGGTCCAGCAGGCGGAAATCGGTGAAATGGTTGGTGATGGTATGGGTTGCAAGCATGCGATTGCCCTTTTGCTAACCGTAGGTTCAACGGTGGAAGGCTGCTAACTGGTTATTGATGAACCTGAACCAAAATTTGTCCAGTTGTGTCACTGCTTGCCGCCGCAGCAACTGCCAGTGCCGTCCTTCGTCACGCCCAGTTTTTTGAGGATGATTTCCGCCGGACAGAAGCTGGTGAAAGCGGACTGAATCAAGTTCACACCTACGAACACGGCCAGCAGCAGCCACCAAGGACTGACAAAATGAGTCAATGCCACACTGATTAGGACCATGGTCCCGGCCAGTACCCGGATTGCATTTTCTGTTTTCATAAATTCAAGAGGCCTTTCTGGCCTTCATCAAAGATGGAGCCACGATTCGCGAAAAAGTTACAAATGAGGCATTCGCGACCATATCAAGCTGGTTTTCGAACGCGGTAACGACTACCTATTTTGTCCGCAGCGCGAACAATCATGTCTTTGACACCGCCAGATCAAACGGACCCGGATGCCGGGCTGGTGCGTCGTGCCCAGGCGGGTGAGCTGGCAGCCTTTGAGGAGCTGGTAACCCGCTACGAACGGCAGGTTTACACTCTGGCCAGGCGGATCACGGGTCATGATCATGACGCTGAAGATGTCACGCAACAGGCCTTCAGCAGTGCAATCGATCATTTGGCCGGCTTCCGGGCCGAGGCTTCGTTCAAGACTTGGCTGCTGCGCATCACGGCCAATGCCGCCCTCAAGATTCTCCGCAAGCGCAAGGGCCTGCCCACAGTATCCTTGGAAGCCCAAACGGAACCGCAAGAGGGTTATGACACGGTGCCGCATCCGGAGATCATCGCCGACTGGCAGCAATCCCCGGCCGAGCTGGTGGCAAAGCAGGAAACGATGCAGATGATCGAGGCGGCCTTGGAAGAGTTAGACGAAAAACACCGGCTGGTCTTCCTTTTAAGGGACGTGCAAGGGCTCTCCATCGAGGAAACCGCTGAAGCCCTCGGGATCAGCCCGGCCAACGTCAAAGTGCGCCTGTTGCGTGCCCGGCTTCAATTGAGAGAGAAGCTGACGATGGCCTTTGGCGATCTGGAAAACCGGTTTGAACCGCACCGCCATGAATGATAAATCTGTCGGTGTAACTTTTTCATCAAACGCGGCTCAATCTTAGGGACGAGCTATGAACTGCGAAGAACTGCTGGCCATGCTGAATGATTATGTGGACGGGGACATTGATCCCGGCGTCTGCGAATCATTCGAGAAACATCTGTCGGGGTGCAATCCCTGCCAGGTGGTGGTGGACAACATCCGCAAGACCATCACGCTCTATAAAGACGGTCAGCCATACGAGTTGCCGCTGGAGTTCAAGCAGAAGCTCCATTTGAGCCTTCGGGAACGCTGGGCAGAGCGAAAATGAAATCTGCTGAGCAAAGTTTTTCTGTGGATTCCATCTGGCCTCACAAACTCTTCCAAAACGGTGTTTGCAGGCACTTTTCGTGCAAATTCCATTTTGACCAGTTTGCCGGTAAATTGTCGGGAGCCTGAATTGAACGTAAAGCAGTTGCTGCTCTTAAGCTTCAGATTCGAGTTGCTGGCGAAGGTTGATGAACCGTCTCAAGCGCGGTATGCGTAAGAGGTTGCTTTAGGCGGGCAAGGATACCGAACTCCATTACCATATTATTCATAGGCCGAATGATGATTTTTTTGCAATGAGGCTTGTTCGCAAGAAATGGCGAACACTCAGCAAGCACAGGGTGGTATGGGCGGAAACAAAGAGCGAGGCTAGCATCGAAAACAAGCATTGAACCGGCATGTAAGAATCGAGGAACTTTATGGCTACGCTGCCCGAAAGCATTACCAAGCATCCCTTCTTCGACGGGATGAAGCCGGACCATCTGTCCGTGCTGGTGGAAGGAGCGAAGGAAGTCCAGTTCAGGCCGGGGGACATCCTGTTTCGCGAGGGCGAGCCGGCCAGCCATTTCTATTTGATTCAAACCGGCAAGATCGCCGTTGAGTCCCGTAAACCAGGCGGCTCGGCGGTTGTGCAAACGCTGACCGCTGGGGAGGTACTGGGCTGGTCCTGGCTGTTCCCTCCATTTTGCTGGCACTTTCAAGCCAAGGCCGTTGCGCCATCCCAGGTCATCATGCTGAGCGGGGCGCACCTTCTGGCCGCCGCTGAACGCGATCATGATTTCGGGTATGAACTGATGAAACGTGTGAGCCAGTTGGTGATCAGCAGGTTGCAGGCCACCCGCAAGCTCCTACTGGAGTTTCAAGTCCAATCCGCTCTCGAAGGGTAAAACGTCATGAACACAAGTAACAGCAACCCACCGGATACGGTCCGCAATATCATCGTGGCACATCCGTTTTTCAAAAACCTCAACCCGCATTATCTGCATCTGCTGATGGATTGCGCCTCATTCGTCCAGTTCGGGCCTGGGCATGACATCTTTCGGGAAGGCCAGCAGGCCGACCACTTTTACATCATCAACAAAGGGAGTGTCGCACTGGAAACATTTGTGCCGCGGGCGGGTATGACGACTGTGCAGATCATCCACGCCGGTGGTGCCTTGGGCTGTTCCTGGCTATATCCGCCTTACACCTGGCAATTTAGCGCCCGGGCGTTGGACCCGGTCGAAGCAATTGCCTTCGGGGCTGCCAGTCTTCTCGAAAAAGCTGAGGAAAACCATGATTTCGGTTACGATCTCCTGATGCGCGTAGGCGCTGTCATGCTCGATTCACTGCAGAATACCAGGCGCAAGCTGGTGGAGTTCTACGTGCAAGATCAAGTCGAATAGCACCAAGATGATGGTTCGTTGGGGGCCCATTCGGCGTTGATTGCTGGAGCAAAGCGGTTTTGCCGGAGCTTTTGATATGAGGACGAGGCCGTTATCTTTCTCTTGCTCGAGGTGTTCCAAGAAACAGCCAGTATTCACCAACTCAAGGGAAGCCCTTGGCCGCGATAACGTGCGTAGTTATCTGAGAAAGAAAAGAGTTTATGGCAACTAGAACGCTCTCCCCGAAGGCGAAAGCCAGTAAACGGCCCCTCACAATGTCTGCCGGGCGTAAACAGCGAGTGAATGGACCTGAAGGTCGTGGCTCCCAAGCGGTGCCGCGGTTCATCAAATGGTTCTCCGACATCACTATCGGAGATGTACCGCTGGTCGGGGGCAAGAACGCTTCCTTGGGGGAGATGTATCGCGAACTGACGCCCCAAGGGGTGCGCATACCCAACGGCTTCGCGATCACGGCGGAAGCCTATCGACATCTTTTGCACGCTACGGGCATGGAGGCGAAGATACGGGAACTCCTAAGGGGCTTGGACACGCGTGATGTGGAGAATCTGCGCAAACGAGGCAGCCAGATCCGGGGATTAATTTTAGGCGGTTCGCTCCCGCTGGATCTGGAGGAGGAGATTGTTACGGCTTACGAGACTCTGCGAGGTGGCGCGTCACAACCGGCGGATGTCGCCGTGCGTTCGAGTGCCACCGCCGAAGATTTGCCGGATGCCAGCTTTGCCGGCCAGCAGGAGACCTATCTGAATGTTCAAGGACGCCTGGAACTCATCAATTCGTGCCTGCGCTGCTTTGCCTCGCTCTTCACAGACCGCGCCATCAGCTACCGGGTGGACAAAGGTTTCGATCACTTCAAGGTCGCTCTCAGCATCGGGGTGCAAAAGATGGTGCGCTCCGATCTGGCCAGCAGCGGCGTGATGTTCACCCTCGATACGGAGACTGGATTTCGCGATGCCGTGCTTATCAACGCCGCTTACGGCCTGGGCGAGAATGTGGTGCAAGGCTCGGTGAATCCTGATGAATACTATGTCTTCAAGCCCACCCTGAAAAAAGGCCACCGGCCGATTCTTCAAAAGATCACCGGTACGAAGGAGTTCAAACTCGTTTACGATGTCGGTGGCGGCAAGATGGTGAAGAACATCCCGGTATCACCGGGTGAGCGGGCGAGGTTCGCCATCAGTGATGATGAAATCCTTTTGCTCGCCCGTTGGGCCTGTCTGATTGAGGACCACTACACGGCAAGGCACGGACAGTCTACCCCGATGGATATCGAATGGGCCAAGGATGGCCATACTGGCGAGATGTTTATCGTGCAGGCCCGCCCTGAGACGGTGCAATCGCGCAAATCGGTGGAGGTCGTTGAGACGTACAAGCTGAAGCAGCGTGGCCCAGTGCTCATCACCGGTCGCGGCGTAGGTGAGAAGATCGCCAGCGGCCCGGTCCGGGTAATCAAGAGCGCCCAGTTCATCGAGCAGTTCAAGGAAGGCGAGATCCTGGTCACGGACAAGACGGATCCGGACTGGGAGCCGATCATGAAGAAAGCCGCTGCCATTGTGACAAATCGCGGTGGACGGACCTGCCATGCGGCCATCGTGAGCCGTGAATTGGGCGTCCCGGCTATTGTCGGCACCGAGCACGGCACCGAACAGCTCAAGGATGGCCAAATCGTGACGGTGAGTTGTGCCGAAGGCGACACCGGATTTGTCTATGATGGCCGCCTGCAATTCGAAGTGCAGCGGACGAGCCTCAAGAATCTCGCCCGCCCGCGCACCAAGGTCATGATGAACGTCGGCAATCCCGAGGAAGCATTTTCGCTTTCGTTCATCCCGAACGACGGTGTCGGTCTGGCGCGTGAGGAGTTCATCATCACCACTTACATCAAGGTGCATCCGCTTGCCTTGCTGGATTATGAGCGGCTTACCGATCTGGCGGTGAAGTCGCAGATCGATGCTTTAACTTCAGGCTATACGGACAAACCCCAGTTTTTCGTGGATAAACTGGCACAAGGAGTCGCGATGATCGCCTCCGCGTTTTATCCGAAAGACGTCATCCTGCGCTTGAGCGATTTTAAGACCAACGAGTATGCCAACCTCATCGGCGGCCAGGCTTATGAACCAAGCGAGGAGAATCCAATGATCGGCTTCCGTGGGGCGAGCCGATATTACAATCCGCGCTATCAAGCCGGATTCGCCCTTGAATGCCGTGCCATGAAAAAAGTGCGGGAGGAGATGGGCCTGACGAATCTCAAGCTGATGATTCCTTTCTGCCGCACCGTGGAAGAAGGCCGTCGTGTGCAAGCGGAAATGGAAAAGCACGGACTCAAACGAGGCGTTAACGGGCTGGAGATCTATGTCATGTGCGAGATTCCCAGCAATGTCATCCTCGCCGAGGAATTCGCAGAGATTTTTGACGGCTTCAGCATCGGTTCAAACGACCTTACCCAGCTTATCTTGGGGGTGGATCGGGATAGCGAGATCGTCGCGCCCATTTTTGACGAGCGCAATGCAGCCGTGAAAAAGATGATCGCCCAGGTCATCCAGGTCTGCCGGGCCAAGAAGCGCAAGATCGGCATCTGTGGTCAGGCGCCGAGTGATTATCCGGAGTTCGCGCAGTTCCTGGTCGAGCAAGGCATTGACAGCATTTCCCTCAACCCTGACACGGTGTTGAAGACAACCGCCGCCATCGCGGAAAAGGAAAAGAGTTTGAAGAGGTGAGCCAACCATGACTGCCGCTGTGCCAAATCGTCCGGAACTTGCCCACGACGTGTTGCGTCACACACGGCAGCAACCGCTGGAGGCTTTGTTCAGGCCGCGCAACGTCGCGATCATCGGGGCGACGGATAAGCCGAACACAGTGGGCAATGCACTGGTGCGGAATCTGCAACTCTCCCTAGGCCGCATCTTCCCGGTGAATCCGAACTATCAGACAGTAGCCGGACTCACTGCTTACCCGGACATCCGTGCTGTTCCAGAACAGGTGGATATGGCGGTCATAGCCACGCCCGCGCAAACTGTGCCCGTCATCATCCGTGATTGTGGCAAGGCAGGTGTGGCGGCGGTGATCATCATCTCAGCCGGCTTCCGGGAGGCTGGTCCGGCCGGGGTGGAGCTGGAACGGCTTTGTCTCGCCGAGGCCAGGCGTGCCAAAATGCGGGTGCTGGGCCCCAATTGCCTCGGTCTGATGGTTCCTCATGCCCAGCTCAATGCCACTTTTGCCGAAGGCATCGCAGAGCCAGGTAGCGTGGCCTTTCTCAGCCAGAGCGGTGCGCTTTGCTCGGCGGTGCTCGACTGGAGCTTTCGCGAGAATGTCGGTTTCAGCGCTTTCGTCTCGGTCGGGTCCATGCTGGATATCGGATGGGGTGATCTCATCACCTATTTCGGAGATGATCCGCACACCAAGAGCATCATTTGCTATATGGAATCGATCGGTGATGCCCGGGCATTCCTATCCGCTGCCCGTGAGGTGGCGCTCATCAAGCCGATAATCGTGCTCAAAGTAGGACGGGCTGAAGCAGCCGCCAAAGCCGCAGCCTCGCATACCGGTGCTTTGACCGGCAGAGACGCGGTGCTGGACGCCGCCTTCCGCCGGGCGGGTGTGCTAAGGGTGGATACGATCGGGGAACTCTTCAGCATGGCAGAACTGCTGGGCAAGCAACCCCGGCCGCAGGCTCCGCAACTCACGATCGTCACCAATGCCGGTGGGCCCGGGGCTTTGGCCACGGACGCCCTGGTCGCCAGCGGCGGGCAATTGACCCAATTAAGCCCGGCCACGATAGAGTCTTTCAATCAATTCCTGCCCAAGCATTGGAGTCACGGCAACCCCATCGACATGTTGGGGGATGCCGATGCAACACGTTTTGCCAGGACGGTCGAACTCGCCAGCCAAGACCCGCAAACTGCCGGGGTGCTGGTCATCCTCACGCCGCAATCCATGACGGATGCGAAAGGCACCGCCGAAGCGTTACGCGTGATCGCAAAGCAGACGGCCAAGCCGCTGCTCGCGAGCTGGATGGGTGGCAGCCGGATTGATTCGGCCAAAGGTGTGCTGAACATGGCGGGCATCCCCACTTTCGATTACCCGGACACGGCCGCCCGCGCTTTCGCGCTGATGTGGCGTTACGGCGACAATCTGCAGGCCCTGTACGAAACGCCGGCATTGGTCCCCGAATCTGACGAGGCGACCACACTGGCTGGTTCAAGCAAGAGCAAGGCCGAGAAAATCATCCTGCCAGCGCGTAAAGCCGGACGCACTGTACTCACTGAGATCGAGGCGAAGCAGATTCTGGCCGCCTACGGTATTCCGGCGGCGGAAACTCACGTGGCCTTCACGGAAGAACAAGCCGTGGAGCATGCTCAGCGGTTGGGCTTTCCGGTGGTGCTAAAGCTTTTCTCCGAAACGCTCACGCATAAGACGGACGTGGGCGGCGTGCATTTGAATGTCCGCCATGCCACCGCGGTGCGGCATGCCTGGAGGCAGATTCACGCTTCAGTTTCCGCAAAAGCGGGGCAGCAACACTTTCTCGGGGTCACAGTCCAACCGATGGTCGTCCGTCAGGGCTACGAACTCATCTTGGGCAGCAGCATTGACCCGCAATTCGGCCCAGTAATCCTTTTCGGTGCCGGCGGCCAGCTTGTGGAAGTCATGCAAGACAGTGCCCTGGGCTTTCCACCGCTCAATACGACGCTCGCCCGGCGTTTGATGGAGCAAACCCGGATCTTTACGGCGCTCAAAGGTGTGCGCGGTCGTCCGCCGGTCGATATCGCGGCTCTGGAGCAATTGCTCGTCCGCTTCAGTCATCTGGTCGCCGAACAGCGCTGGATAGCAGAGATCGATGTGAATCCATTGCTGGTTTCCGCTGATGGAATGATGGCGTTGGATGCCCGGGTCCTATTGCATCCGCCGGAGATCACCGAGGCGAATTTGCCGCGTTTGGCGATCCGACCATACCCGACCCGTTATGTGACCGCCTGGCAACTCCGCGATGGCACGCCGGTCATCATTCGGCCGATCCGGCCGGAAGACGAGCCCTTGATGGTAAAGTTCCATCGAAATCTTTCCGAGCGCAGCGTGTATCTCCGTTATTTTGCCCCGCAAAAACTGGATTACCGGGTGGCTCACGAACGGCTCAGCCGCATCTGCTTCGTGGATTACGACCGCGACATGGTGCTGGTGGCCGAGCGTCACGCTCCGCAAAGCCACGAGGCCGAGATACTGGGGGTGGGCCGGCTGATCAAGCTGCACGGCGCAAACGAAGCTGAGTTCGCGTTGACGGTGAGCGACCAATGGCAGGGGCACGGCCTCGGCACGGAATTGCTGAAGCGGCTGGTTCAGACAGGCAGGGATGAGAAACTGGACCGGATCACGGCGACGATGCTGACGGATAATTTGGAGATGCAACGTGTGGCGCGAAAAGCCGGTTTCACATTGGAGCATGTTCCCGGCGAAAGCCGTTACGATGCGGAGCTTATCTTATGACTGCTGAGACCACAGAGAAACTTGAAGCAGTGCGGGGACAGCATCGTGACGTGGATTCCTTCTATCATCTCGCGGGTTGCCCGGTCTCAGGAAAAGCCTGCAACGGCATGGCATGTTTTGTCGCCCGCCATTTGCATCCATCCCGCTGGACGGAAGCCGAGCGGCAAGCTCCGCGTGTTTACTGCCTGGGGCAGTGTTTCGCCGGACCAGCGGTGATGGGAATGACTATGCGCCCGCACATGGAGGCGAGTGCGCCTCAGGCCATCGTCCTGCAACGACTCCTTAAAGGTGGAGCCCGGACACTGGCTTCCTACCAGCTTCAGGGAGGCTATCGGGGCTTGGAACGGGTCTTGCGCCAATCACCCAGTGACATCATCAAAGAAGTGGAGATTGCCGAACTTCGTGGCCGGGGCGGGGCTGGTTTTCCAACCGGTCGAAAATGGCGATCGGCGGCCAGTCAGTCCGCCCGTGAGAAATACATCATCGCCAATGCCGACGAAGGAGATCCGGGCGCCTTTATCGACCGTTATCTGATTGAGGACGATCCGCATGCGTTGCTCGAAGGGATGCTAATCGCCGCCTATGCCACAGGGGCGACCCAAGGCTGGATCTACCTGCGAAGTGAATATCCAGCCGCTAAAGCCGTCTTGGAGAATGCACTTGCCGAGGCCCGCCGCGAAGGTTTGCTCGGGGATGATGCGCTGGGCCAGGGCAAAGGGTTTGATGTCCATCTTCATATCGGCGGGGGCAGCTATATCTGCGGTGAGGAAACGGCACTGATCCGTTCAATCGAGGGGAAGCGTCCTGAACCCCAGGCCCGCCCACCGTATTCGACGGAACATGGATTGCATGGTCGGCCCACGGTCATGAACAACGTGGAGACGTTGGTGAACACCCCCTGGATCATGGAACACGGCGGAGCCAACTATCGTTTCCTTGGGTTTTCCCGGAGCCGTGGCACCAAGGTGCTGTCGCTGAACTCCCTCTTCCGGCGGCCGGGCCTGTATGAGATCGAGTTTGGCATGAGCGTCCGGCGCATCGTGGAAGAACTGGGTGGCGGTTTGCGTGATGGAGAGAAACTCAAAGGCGTCATCATCGGTGGACCGCTGGCAGGGATCATCCCGCCTCACTTGCTCGACACGCCGTTCGGGTTCGAGGAGTTACGAGGCATCGGCGCAAGTGTCGGGCATGGCGGAGTGCTGGCTTTCGACAGCCACACCAGTATCGCGGAATTGATGCACCATGTTTTCGCTTTCGGAGCCTATGAGTCTTGCGGCAAATGCACGCCGTGCCGTCTTGGCACCCGACGGATCGAGCAGGTCTTGGAACATATCCTGCAACGCGGCTCGATGGATTTGTGGGATGAGAAGGACTGCGAGAAGACCATTGCTGCACTCAAGCTCACCAGCCTGTGCGGCTTGGGCACCGGTCTGGCCGAGTTTGCCGAGTCTGCGTTGCGCCACTATGGAAAGGAGTTGAAGCCATGCTGACTGTAACCATCAACGGTCAGCCTTTTCAGGTCGCGGAAGGGACCACGATACTTGCCGCTTGCAACCGGCTTGGCATCGAGATCCCCACGCTTTGCCATGATGACCGGCTCAAACCCAGTGGTGCGTGCCGGCTTTGTGCCGTGGAGGTCAAAGGTTGGAGCCGGTATCCTACAGCCTGCAATACCGTGATCTGCGAAGGGATGGAAATCCTGACGCACTCGCCAGAGATCGAGGAGATGCGGGGCATGCTCCTGGATTTGCTGGCGCATGATTATCCGGCGGAAGCGGTGGAACGCTGTCCCGAGAAGCCATTTCACCAATTGTTAAGACATTATGAGGTGGCTGCCTCGCCCCACAAAAAGCCCAGTCTGGGCGGTGCTCCGTCACTCTTGGAACTGGCCAGGGACAAGCCATTTCAAGACAGCACCCATCCTTACCTGCTGGCAGACTTTACCAAATGCATCACCTGTTTCCGCTGCTTGCGCATCTGTGATGAGGTGCAGGGGCAGTTCGTGTGGCGGGCGTGGAACCGGGGCGATGCCACCCGCATCCGGTCCGGTGAGGCACCGACGCTGCTCGCCAGCGAGTGCGTCAGTTGCGGAGCCTGTGTGGATACCTGTCCGACGGGCGCGTTGGAAGACCAGTCCGTCGCAAAATCCGGTCTGCCAGTGCACTGGACGCGCACCACCTGTCCGTATTGCGGTGTCGGTTGTGAGATGAAGGTGGGCACCCGGGATGGACGGATCGTGCAAGTGAAGCCGGTGATTGATGCGCCGGTGAGCAAGGGACATCTGTGCGTCAAAGGCCGCTATGCTTTTGACTTCACCCACGCAGAAGACCGGGTGACAGAGCCGATGCTCCGGGAGGGTGGAAGCTGGCGCAAAGTTTCGTGGCCCGAGGCGATCGGCTTTGTGGCGGAGAATTTCAAACGCATCTTGAAACAGACGGGGCCGGACAGCCTCGGTGTCCTTGGCTCGGCGCGAGGGACAAACGAAGAGAATTATCTCGCGCAAAAATTTGCCCGGGTCGTGCTGGGGACAAACAATGTGGATTGCTGCGCCCGGGTCTGCCATGCCCCCACCGCTGCGGGAATGAAGCAGACGCTCGGCACTGGTGCAGCAACCAATTCCTTCGACGACATTGAAAAAGCCGGGGCCTTCCTGATCTGTGGTTGTAATCCAACGGAGAACCATCCGATCGTCGGGGCTCGCATCAAACAGGCCGTATTGCGTGGGGCCAAGCTTATCGTCGTCGATCCACGCCAGATAGAACTTGCCCGACAGGCGGATGTTCATCTGCAGCTTCGGCCGGGCACCAACGTCGCCTTGTTCAATGCCATGGCGCACGTCATCCTTGAGGAGGGGTTGGCCGATGAGGTGGCGGTGCGCGACCGCATCAGTGATTTTGAGGCTTATCGCGCCTTCATTGCCGAGTGGATACCGGAACGTGCCGCCGCCATCACCGGTGTTGCGCCTGACCAGATCCGGCAGGCCGCGCGACTTTACGCTACGCAGAAGCCGGCCATGTGTTTTCATGGTTTGGGCATGACCGAGCATGTGCAGGGTACCGAGGGGGTGATGTGTCTCGTGAACCTCGCGCTGCTCACCGGCAACTTTGGCAAGCCGGGAACCGGGGTGAATCCGTTGCGGGGCCAGAACAATGTGCAGGGCTCCGCGCACATGGGTTGTGAACCGCGTAACCTGACCGGTTTCATCCCGCTAGATCAGGGCCGCGACGCGTTCGAGGCCGTCTGGCAGGCGCCGATTCCGCATCAGCCGGGGCTGAACCTGATGCAAATGCTCGACGCTGCCGCCGGGCAGAAGTTAAAAGCGCTCTGGGCCATCGGCTACGATGTGGCACTTACCAATCCCAACACAGCGGCGACGAGAGCGGCCTTGTCCCAACTGGAGTTCGTGGTGGTGCAAGACCTGTTCATGAACGAGCTGGCACGTGAGTTCGGCCATGTATTCCTGCCCGCATGCTCCTCGTTTGAGAAGGATGGCACCTTCATGAATTCAGAGCGGCGCGTGCAGCGGGTGCGCCAAGTGCTGGCCCCTTACGGACATTCGCGGCCGGATTGGGAAATCATCTGCGAAGTCGCCAAAGCCTTGGGTTTTGAAAAACAGTTCCATTTTAACTCGGCAGAGGAGATCTGGAATGAGATCCGCACGGTTTGGAAGGCGGGAACAGGCATAACATATTCCCGCATCGAACATCATGGTCTGCAATGGCCTTGTCCCAGCGAGGACCATCCCGGCACCAGCATACTGCACACGGAGCGCTTCCCGCTGGGACCGCGGGCGGCATTGAAGTGCATCGGATTTGCTCCCACAGAGGAGACTACGAATGAGCAACTGCCTTTCCTGCTCACGACCGGACGGACGCTTTACCAGTTCAACGCCGGGACGATGACCATGCGGACACCCAATGCGCTACTGCGCGAATCAGATACGCTGGACATGGCCCCAACCGATGCCAGACGACTCGGCCTGGAGGAGGGGGATCGGGTGTGCGTGCGCAGCCGGCATGGTGAGGCGGTCATTCCCTTGCGACTGGATGCGTGCATCAAGCCTGGTGAACTCTTCGCCACCTTCCATGCGGCCGAGGTGTACCTGAACAATTTAACCAGCCCTCACCGGGATGAGTTCGAGCAGACCCCCGAATACAAAGTGGTCGCGGTGAGCGTGGAGAAAGCGCGCTAAACTTATGCCAGAAATCTTCGGCTTTGATTGCTACTCGCCCAAGGAGATCGCGGAGCGGGTGGAGAACGTGGGCGTTACCAAGGCCAGCCTGCCATTGGTGTCACAAGGGGCGCTGGGCATGCTGGCAGGCGGGTTCATCGGTTTGGGAGCGATGTTTTTCACCTTGGTTACCAGTGACGACAGCCTGAGCTTTGCCATAGCCCGGGTATTGGGCGGAGTGGTGTTCTCGCTTGGGCTTATCCTGGTGGTGATAGCCGGGGCTGAGTTGTTCACGGGAAACAATTTGCTGGTCATGGCCACCGTGGCGGGCCGGATTCCGCCAGCCAAGTTTGCGCAAAATCTGGTGGTGATCTATTTGGCCAATCTAATCGGAGCCATCGTCTTAGCTGGATTGGTGGCTTTATCGGAGTACTGGCAGATGAACGATGCTGCGGTAGGCAAGACGGCGGTAAGCATCGCGGCGATGAAGTGTGCGGTGCCGTTCGGCAAGGCTTTCTTCAAGGGTGTGCTTTGCAATGTGCTGGTATGCCTCGCTGTCTGGCTCGCCATGGCGGGGCGGACGGTCACGGACAAGATACTGGCCATCGTCTTTCCCATCAGCGCATTCGTGGCCTGCGGTTTCGAGCATAGCGTGGCGAACATGTATTTCATCCCGCTCGGGATTTTTCTCAAGGCGCAGGTGATCAGCCCGGGCAACGTGGATCTGAGCGTTCTCAATTGGGCCGGGTTGGCCCGTAATCTGATCCCGGTCACTTTGGGAAACCTGATGGGCGGGGCGGGCATGGTGGGACTGGTATATTGGGTCATCTACCGTCGTCGCAGCCTCAGTAATCCGCCTGCCGTAACGTCTAAATGAGGCGTTCGTCGGAACTCTGGATGAGAAATCTTATCCGGCTGCTAATTTTTTCCGGTCGGCTGAGCTGGGACTTGGTTCGCTTTCGTCATCGGAGTCTTCATCTTCGGACGCAAACGACAGATGGCTGTCATTTCGCGCCGTCGCAGCCGGGTTTAGCCGGATGGAATGCAGCAGCTTTTCCGCTTCCAGCCTTTGCGCCACTTCCATGATGAAGCGGGTCCAAGGCACCGCCTTGAGGCGTGCGTCGGGAATCATTTTTCCGGTTTCTTCGCAAAGGCCGTAAGTTCCCCGGTGTATCCTTTCCAAAGCCTGGTTCACTTCGTAAAGGGCCTCATGCTGGGCGGATAACTGAGTCAGGGCCAGATCATGGTCGAACTCATCGGTGGCGCTGTCCGCCTCATCCATGCTGTGAGGTTCCAAGGTCTGGGCGACCGCTTGTGCCAATCCACGCTGTTGCTGTAAAAGTCGCTCCTGCAGTTTCAAGAGTACGCGATGATGCCAGCGCCATTGGGCGGGAACTGAGGTCGTCGCAGGGGCGGCTTCCGCATGCTGACCGCGAGAGCTGACTTGCTGGGCCGGTCCGCCAGTGGATCCTTGGGTATCTAACGGTGCCTTGGCTTTCATAAAAGTTGCCTGTGGTTGGTAGATGTCTTTTAGAGAATATTCTTTCGTATCCGTTCAGCGGCTACGCCGGATTTGTTGCAGAGTGACCACTGCTTGCATTGCATCCACTTTCTCCAGAAGCCCGCAGGATGAGTTAAGTCGCCGGGTCCCTGTCGCAGAACGAACCAGGCCACTGATCGAAAGCAAACGGCGAAACTTAACAAACAGTTACCGGGTTAGTTCAGTGGGGAGCGGAAAACCCGCGGGAACGTTCAAGCAATTCGCTGACCTCCTCATCAGTAGTCTGGGAGAAATCTTCGTACCATTGACCGACGGCATTGAAACTGGCCGGGATCATCACCGTTACCAGTTCATCAACTTCCCGGCGAAGTTCTCTGGCGGTGGGCAAGGCGACAACTGGCGTCGCCACGACGATGCGAGCTGCGTCCAGTTGGCGTAACGCCATGACGGCGGCGCGCACGGTGGAGCCGGTCGCGATGCCATCATCGACGAGGATCAAGTCATGACCTGAAATCTCTGGGGCCGGGCGTGTTCCCCGGTAGAGCTGTTCGCGTCGCTCAAGCTCGCTTAGCTCCCGGGCGGCCACAGACTCGATCGCCGCATCTGAAATTCCCAATCCTTCCACCACGCTCCCGTTGAGCACGCGCACACCGCCGCTGGCGATGGCGCCCATCGCGAGTTCTTCCTGGCCAGGAACACCGAGCTTGCGGACGACGAAAACATCAAGCGGGGCCTGCAATGCCTGGGCCACTTCGTAGCCCACCGGCACACCGCCACGAGGCAATGCGAGCACCAGGACGCCCGGCCGTTGGGAGTATTCTGACAGTCGTTTGGCTAACACCTGACCTGCCTCACTGCGATTGCGAAATTGCATCATCATAACGGTCCTCTTCATAGACCAGCCTGTCCTGCTTCCCGAGAGTCTGGGCTGGGGGACGCTTTCGCTGCTGAGCCCAGCTTCATCAATTAAAGATGGTTAGCTTGTAGCTGAGGAGGTGTCGGGAGACTGCCCGAAACTTGGTTAGTATACGTCCTTGTTTGCAGGCAGTCCGTTAGGTTTCTTGGAGCGGGTGCGACGCCCGTTGCGATTGGAATGGCCAGCTTAACCGAGGAGAATCTGCCGATTGGTGCCTTGTATGAAGAAGATGGAGCCAGTTGTCGGGCTTGAACCGACGACCTGCTCATTACGAATGAGCTGCTCTACCACTGAGCTAAACTGGCGTCCACTAGCAACCTAGAGATAGCGGGGAGAGAGGAGGTGGTGCAAGTGATTTTTCGCAGGGATGCAACGATTTTCCAAGGGTGGGGGCCAATGCTGGCGGGCGGCGTGTCTTGCTTGAAGACAGAACTGGACAGGCATTGTGCAATGGCTGCGGGCAAATTGCAAATCACAGAGGATAAAGGAGTTGGCATTGTCGATGCTAATGAATTGTCCACGCAATCCAGTAAGATGTGCGATCGGACAAACGGTCAATGAAACCCGAACACCAGATGCCCGCAGCCAAACAGCCGATACCGGTGGTGTCGGTCGGCAAACGGGAGCCGTCGTTACTGAAGCTTCTGCGAATGCGGAACGACTTTGCCCGGCGGCAAAGGGTTACGGGTTCATGGGCGCAAAACCACAACCTTGTTTCTCTACAATCGTAATATGGCCTGGTTCAATCTGTTCAAAAAGTCTGAGAGTTCTTCCCAAGGGATTGCGGCAGAGATTCCGGCTGATCCCGAGGGGCAATATCAACTTGGCTTTCGCTACGCCGCTGGCCGTGGGGTGCCCAAGGATGTGGTGATGGCTTATAAATGGCTCTCCATCGCTGCGCTTCATGGCCACGAGCAGGCGATCGAACTGAAGAACATGATCTCGGAGCGGATGACGCCGGATCAGGTTAGCGCGGCCGAACGGCTGGCCACGGCGCATGTGCCCCAGCGCGAGCCGGTGTTTTGATTTTGATATTGGCGGTGTCTTAAAAAATAACTTGCGCCAGGCGGAGCTACTACCTATTGTGCGCGTCCCTTAACCGCGGGGTGGAGCAGCCCGGTAGCTCGTCAGGCTCATAACCTGAAGGTCCTAGGTTCAAATCCTAGCCCCGCAACCACTTTTGATCCCTTAGATGTGAGTCTAAGGGATTTTTTTTGTGGATTGAATGGGGGTATTTTTAAGAATCGGGCGCAGGCTCATAATCCCGCGTGCGGGATCCCAGGTTCAAATCCTAGCGCCGCAACCACTTTAGTCCCTCAGATGCAAATCTGAGGGAGTTTTTATGCGGTGTGATATGGAGAAGAAGTATCAGGTGTATGTGATCCGGAACGAAGCGAGCAGGTATCATATAGGCCTGTCCGAGGAGGATGTGGCGCAGCGGTTGATTGCGATAATACCGGCGTTTCCAAGTGGACTGGAATGCTCTTTCGTAAAAATCTGCGGTTATAATTCATTCAGATGCAGTCTGTTGTGTTGAAAGCACGTTTTATCGTGAAATTTTGCTGGCCGGTTTGACGACGTTGAGTTATTGTCCTTTCGATGGACAAGGAGTTGGTTGGTTCAATCGGTAAGGGGAGCGCAGTCGTCAGCAAATGCGCGCAATCCGCTATTCTCAAATACTTCAATTACGTGTGGTGTGATTATTTACTGAGCGGCCATGGTCGTCGCCATATCTCTAGTCGGTTTGGCCGTGAAATTGGAGATTGTGATTGTGGAAAATCCGTGGCGGAATGTGGAAACCAATCAACCCGGATTAACGTCCTAAGACCTATGAACCAACGTTTTCCAATCCTTCAGTGGTGTCGTTCAGGTTTGTTATCGCTCGCCGTGCTGGTGCTGGCGCCCCAAATGCAGGCGGCGGATGCGGGCAGTCAGGCCCGGGAGATTCTGCAAGCGACCGGTGTGAAAGGCGGTCTCGTCGTCCATCTGGGCAGTGGCGATGGACAGCTGACGGCGGCTTTGCACGCGAATGATTCTTATCAGGTCCAGGGGTTGGACCGGAATCTGGCGAACGTGGCCAAGGCGCGGGCGAACATCCAGGCGAAGGGCATCTACGGCAAAGTTTTCGTGGACCAGTTGAACGGTTCGGCGCTGCCGTACATCGACAATCTGATCAACTTGCTGGTGGCGGAAGATTTGAACGGCATCACGGTGGACGAGGTCAAGCGGGTGCTGGTGCCGAAAGGGGTGGCGTATATCAAGCAAGGCGGCAAATGGGAGAAGATCGTGAAGCCGTGGCCCACGACCATCGATGAGTGGACGCACTATTATTACAACGCGAAGGGCAATGCGGTTTCCAAGGACATGGAGGTGGGACCGCCGAACCGTTTGCAATGGGTGGGCAGCCCGCGGTGGTCGAGGCATCATGATCGCATGTCCAGCCTGAGCGCGCAGGTGACGGCGGGCGGGCGGATGTTTTACATCATGGATGAGGGTTCACGCATCTCGATTCTGCTGCCCTCGAAATGGAATCTCATCGCGCGCGATGCCTTCAACGGGACGATGCTGTGGAAGCAGCCGATCGAGAAGTGGCATGACCACATGTGGCCGCTGAAGTCGGGCCCGACCCAACTGGCGCGCCGGCTCGTGGCGGATGGGGATAATGTGTATGTGACGCTGGCGCTGAACGCGCCAGTGGTGAATCTGGATGCGGCGACAGGCAGGACGAACCGGGTGTATGAAGTAACGAAAGGCACGGAGGAAATCCTGCATGTGGACGGCGTGCTGTATGTAATGGTGAACCGCAGTGAATGGGAATTGCGCGAGTTCGCCCCGAAGCTGAACACCGGCGATCAGAAGCGCGTGGAGACGGAGTATAACTGGGATGAGAAGCCGCGTGATCTGTTGGCAGTGAACGCCGCGACCGGCAAGGTCTTGTGGGAAGTGAAGCAGGCGAAGATCGCGCCCTTGACGCTTGCGGCGGATGGCAAGCGTGTGGCGTATTATGACGGTGACCGCCTGGTGTGCATCGATGCCGCCACGGGCAAGCAGAAGTGGGCGGATACACCGGCCACGAAGCGCAAGCTGTTTGAGTTCAATTACGGTCCGCGCCTCTTGCTCTATGGCGACACGGTGCTCTATGCAGGCGGTGACGGGGCGATGAAGGGTGTGGATGCGAACACGGGCAAGGAACTGTGGAGCGCCCCGCATGAGAAGTCCGGCTATCGCTCGCCGGAAGATTTGTTGGTGGCGAACGGGCTGGTTTGGAACGCGGGCACCTTGAGCGGCAGCCAAAAGGGCGAATTCAAAGGTCGTGATCCGCGCTCGGGCGAGGTGAAGGTGGAGTTCCCGCCGGACATCGACACGTATTGGTTCCATCATCGCTGTTACATCGCGAAAGGGACGGAACGTTTCTTGATGCCGTCACGCACGGGCATCGAGTTCGTGGACATCAACGCGAAGCATTGGGATATCAATCACTGGGTGCGTGCGGCCTGTCTTTACGGTGTGATTCCGGCCAATGGTCTCACCTATGCCGGACCACATAACTGCGCTTGTTACCCGGAAGCGAAGCTGGATGGCATGAACGCATTGACCGGGGCTGGTTCACCGCATCCGAAGCCGCTGGCCGATGAAGTGCGGCTCGTGAAAGGTCCGGCCTATGCCCAAGCACTGAAGGAGAGCGAGGCCGACAAGAATGACTGGCCGACGTACCGGCATGACAATGCGCGAAGCGGCTTCACGGCGCAACCGCTGGTGAGTGACTTGGGCCAGGCGTGGGAAGTGGATCTGCCCGGGCCGTTGAGCGCGTTGAGCATCGCGGATGGCAAGGTATTCGTCTCACAGGTTGACGCGCACACGGTGCATGCGCTGGATGCGGTCACGGGCAAGGCGATCTGGCAGTTCATCGCGGGTGGCCGCGTGGATTCACCGCCGACGTATTGGAAAGGGCGCGTGTTCTTTGGTGGCAAGGACGGCAAGGTGTATTGCGTGCGGGCCAGTGATGGTGCGCTCATCTGGAGCTATCACGCGGCCCCGAGCGATCGGCGTCATGCGGCCTTTGAACAGGTGGAGAGCGTGTGGCCGGTGCATGGCAGCGTGCTGGTGGATCAAGGCACGGTGAATCTGGTGGCAGGACGTTCGGTTTTCCTGGATGGCGGCTTGCGCTTCATCCGGCTGGATGCCGTCACGGGCAAGAAGATCGCCGAGGTCGTTTATGACGACAAGAATCCGGACACGGGCAAAGATCTGCAGGAGCAGTTGCAGACCTTGCAGATGCCCGTGGGCCTGAATGACATCCTGTCCACGGATGGCAAGTTCATCTACCTGCGCTCGCAGAAGATTGATCCGACGGGCAAGCGCATCGACATCGGGCCGATCTCCGGCAACGCGGCTTCGCAAGGCGGGGCACAGAAGGGCGAGGGGGCGCACATCTTTGCGCCGATGGGCTTCCTGGACGATTCGTGGTTCCACCGCAGTTACTGGGTTTATGGCAAGAACTTCGCGGGCGGCCACAACGGTTATTACCAGGCGGGCAAGTATGCGCCCTCGGGCCGCATCCTTGTGTTTGATGAGAAGAATGTGTACGGGTTCGGCCGTCAGCCACAGTATTACAAGTGGACGACGACGATGGAACATCAGCTCTTCTCGGCGAGCAAAGAGGCCCCTGAGGTGGCGGTGGTGCCGGCGGTGACGGGTGGGCAAAAAAAGAAGGCCAAGGCGGGTGAGAAAGGCAAGGCCGCGGCCACGCCAGCGGCACCGGCGGCGACGCCGAATGTGAAGTTCGAGGACAGTCCGAAGCTGGACCCTTCGAACAAAGCGATCACGATGGAAGCGTGGATCATGCCGGATGGGCGGGATGGCGTCATCGCGGCGCATGGTGGAGCCATTGTTGGTTATGCACTGGCCTTGGAAGAGGGACGGCCTGCTTTTGCCACTCGCGTTGATCGTACTGAGACGGTCGCGCAATCGGCGCGGCCCTTGGATGATGGCTGGCATCATATCGCCGGTGTGTTGACGGCGGACAAGCGGCTGCTCCTTTACGTCGATGGACAACTGGCGGCAAGCGCCAAGGGCACCGGTCTGATGTCCAAGAAGCCGGCGCAAGGTCTGCAACTCGGCACGAGCGGCAACTCGCGCGTGACGGAGTTCGGCAAGGGTGCGCCTTACACGGGCATGCTGGACCAGTTCGCGCTGTATTACCGGGCCTTGGATGAGGGTGAGATCATCTCGCATGCAAATTCCGCCGTGTTCCCGAAACGGGGTGAGAAAGACGCAGTCGTGCTGGCTTCGTTCGATGGCGGGGATGTACGCGATGATTCCGGCAATGGCATCAATGGCGTGATCTCCGGCGTGGAGAATGGCAAGGGCAAGGTGGGTGCGGCGTTGTGGTTCCGCAAGGCGGCCACGGCGGCCTCGGTCATCGCCCCGACCCCGGGCAATGCGGCGCAGGCGAACAAGGGTTCGTTTGTGGAACACAACTGGGCGAACACCGTGCCGATCATCACTCGGGCGATGGCGATGGCGGGCAACGGCGTCTTCATCTCGGGTCCGCCGGATTCTATCGATGAAGAATATGCCTTTGAGCGCATGACGCAGAAGGACCAAGCCATCTACAAGGAACTCGAAGAGCAGGATGCTGCTTTGGACGGCAAGCGCGGCGCGAAGATGTGGCTGATGAACAAGGAGACGGGCAAGATGCAGAGCGAGTTCGTGCTGAATAGCCCGCCGGTGTGGGACGGCATGGCCATCGCGCAGGGCCGCCTGTATGTGGCGACGGTGGATGGCAAGGTGGCGTGCTATGGGAAGAAGTAATCCGTGATGCGTAATCCGTAACTGGGAAAAATCTGGGATGAGAGAAGTTCAAAGTTCAAAGTTCAAAGCTCAAAAGAAGCTCCATGGGAAAAGCTCCAAGCCGTGCGAGCAGACGTTTGAGTTTTTGGATTTGAAGTATCTTTTGAGCTTTGAGCTTGGGGCTTTGAGCTTGGGGCGTCCACTGCGTCATTGGGCATTTGCAGCGCTTTTGGTGCTAGCCATGTCATGTGGATTGCCCCGCGCCTCCGCCTGTTCCATCCCTGTCTTTCGTTACGCGTTGGACCGATGGTCGGCGGATGCTTACCGGTTGGAGGTCTCGGCGGCGGATGCGAAGGATGAGGCGGTAGCGAAGTTCCTGCGGAATCTGGGGACGAGTTCGCCTTACAATATCGAGGGTGTGAGGTTGCCAGCAGAGGACACGGGACCCTCACGCTTGCTGGCTCCTGCGGGTAAGGATGGGCAAAGGACGGAAGTGTGGAATGGTGCGTTGAATGCGGAGTTGCTCGGGCAGTTCGTGAACTCGCCGCTCCGGCAGCGTCTGGTGGCAGATATGCTGGCCGGGGCTTCCGGTGTGTGGGTCTTCGTGGAGTCAGGTGACAAGGCGGCGGATGACGCGGCGGTGGCGAAGCTGGAGAAGCGCCTGCGTTATCTGGAGAATGTCGCGCAGTTGCCACGCATTGATCCCAATGACCCGACGAGCAAGTTGGGGCCGGGACCGAAGCTGCAAGTGAAGTTCACCGTGGAGCGTGTGAACAAGGCCGATGCAAAGGAGGGAATGTTCTTGAAGATGCTGGCGGGCAGCAAAGCGACGCAAGAGATGACCAAAGGCTCATGGCTGGCAGCGGTGTTCGGACGTGGACGAGTTTTGGGCTCCTGGCCGGTGGCGGGCTTTGGCGATGAGCAGGTGGAGGAGGTTTGCCTGTTCCTGTTGGGCGCGTGCTCCTGTCAGGTGAAGAACTTGAATCCAGGCTGGGACTTGTTGCTGACCGCTGATTGGGAGGCGGCGTTGGACAAGGCAGACAAGCTGGCAGCGGCGAGCGGGGATACGGTGGCGAACGCCGTTGTGCCGGAGAAGGTGGCTGAGCCGGAGACGGTGAAGATCGAAGGCAAGGCAACTACACCCGTGGCTACGGCCACTAAGGCAAGCGCGGATAATATCGGATCACACACGGAGGAATTCAGTTGGCCTCTGACGGGTGGGTTGCTGGTACTGCTGGCCGCGGCGATTTTTTTCTGGCTGGGAGGCAGGGGAAAGCAATGAAGAAGTTTGCGGTCATACTTTTACTGATGGGAGTGTCATTGGTGGCGGTTTCCTTGTTTCAAAGGAAAAGTTCACCTGCAACATCGATGCAAGGCAGCAAAGGCGGTCCGGCAGCAGTGCTCACGGTCTATTGCGCGGCGGGATTGAAGAAGCCGGTGGAGGCGGTCGCGAAACAATTTCAGGCAGAAGAGGGTGTGGAGGTGCAGTTGCAGTTCGGTGGCACGGGCACATTGCTGAGCCAGATCCGCGTGGCGAAGCAAGGCGATATCTTCATCGCGGCGGATGACGGATCGCTGAATGACGCGAAGAAGTTCGACGTGATCAAAGAGGTTTTGCCGCTGGTGCATCAGCATCCGGTCATCGCGGTGGCGGCGGGGAATCCGAAGAAGATACAATCGCTGGATGATCTGTTGCGCGAGGATGTGCGCGTGGCGCTGGCGAATCCCGAGGCGGCGAGCATCAGCAAGGTGGCGAAGGTGGTCCTCGGTGACAAATGGGAGCCGTTGACGAAGCGCGCGACGGTGATGAAACCGACGGTGACGGAGATCTCGGCGGATCTTTCGATAGGTGCGGTGGATGCGGCGATTGTGTGGAATTCGACGGTGCCGCAGTTCAAGGGCATCGAGGCGGTGGAGGTGGCGCAGTTGAAAGCCAAACGAGAAAATGCGAGTGCGGCGATCTTGAATGCATCGACTCAACCAACGCTGGCGTTGAAATTCGCACGGTATCTCACTGCGCCGGAGAAGGGAGCGAAACTCTTCGAGCAACAGGGGTTCATCCCGGCAGGTGGCGATAAATGGGCGGACAAACCTTCCATGATTCTCTACAGCGGCGGCGTGAACCGGTTGGCCATTGAGAAGTTGCTGAAACAGTTCGCCGATCGGGAAGGGGCTGATATCACCACGGTTTTCAATGGCTGCGGCGTTTTGTGCGCCACGATGAAGACGATGCTGGACGCGAACAATCCGAAGTTTCCAGATGTTTACTACGCGTGTGATCTGTGCTTCGTGCCGCCGGTGGCCGAGCATTTCCCAGAGTCAGTGCTGATCACGGAAACGGATATCGGCATCGTGGTGCAAAAGGGGAATCCGAAGAATATCAAGACGATGGCAGACCTGGCGCAGCCAGGCTTGAAGGTGGGGCTGTGCAACGCGATGCAATCGACGCTGGGCTATATGACCAAGGGGATGCTCAAGTCTGCCGGTCTTTTTGATTCGGTCACCAAGAATGTCGTTGTGCAGGTGCCGACGGCGGATTTTCTCATCAACCAGATGCGGGCGGGGGCACTGGATGCGGCGATCGTCTATCGGGTGAATGCCGCCCCGCAAGCGCAGCATCTGGATTATTTCACCATCGATCACGCGGGGGCGAAGGCGGTGCAGCCGTTCGCCGTGCGCGCGAATTCACCGAACCGGCGGTTGGGTGAGCGATTGCTGGCGCATCTGAAGGCGAACCGCAAGGAGTTCGAGGAGGCGGGATTCATCTGGCGCGGCGAAGAGGCTCCGATCAAGAGCAAGGACATCGTAGTGCCCGAATGGTTGAAGGAAAATTGAAGTATTCCTTCACAGGTGGCGCAAGTGCCGTTAATACAAGGCCGCGTTTGTTTGTGATTGTTGCTTGAGAGCATGGCTCCTTCTCCCAACCGCATATCGGCTTTCTGGGTTTCACTGGTGTCTGTCACCGGGCTGTATCTCTTCTTTCTCCTGGCGATGCTGGTGGCGACGGCGAGTTACAGCACGCCGGGCGATCTGTGGAAGACGTTGAACTCGCCGGAGATCCGCTACTCCATCGGCTTGAGCCTCGCGACCTGCACGGCCACGGCGATGCTGTCTTTGTTGGTGGCGGTGCCGATCGGCTATCTGCTTTCCCGGGCAAAATTTCGCGGCAAGGAAATCGTGGACTCGCTCATCGACATCCCCATTGTGCTGCCGCCGATGGTCATGGGCCTATGCCTGCTCATCTTCTTTCAAAGCCCGTTAGGCAAGTTCATCGAGCAAGGTGTCACGTTCACTTACACAGTGGCCGGAGTCGTGCTGGCGCAGTTTGTCATCGGGTCCGCGTTCGCGATCCGGACGATGCGGGGGACTTTTGATCACCTTTCCTCGCGGCCAGAGGACGTGGCCATGACGCTCGGTTGCACGCGTGGACAAGCGGTATGGTTGGTGACGCTTCCAGCGGCAAGACGCGGGATGTTCGCGGCGGCCAGCGTGGCCTGGGCGCGCAGCCTCGGTGAGTTTGGCCCCATCTTGGTTTTCGCTGGTGCTACACGCATGAAGACGGAAGTGCTACCGACGACGGTTTGGTTGGAGTTGAGCGTGGGCAATCTGGAGGCGGCCGTAGCAGTGAGCATCCTGATGGTGGTGATGGCGGTCATCGTATTGGTGGCCGTACGGCTGGCGGGGGAACGCGTATGATCAAGCTGGAGAACATCGCGTGGAGTGCCGGGACTTTCCGGCTGGAGAACCTGTCGCTGGAGGTGAAGGCGAATCGTTACGCCGTGCTGATGGGCCGGACGGGCAGCGGCAAGACGAGCCTCATCGAGATTCTTTGCGGCTTGCGGCAACTGACGAATGGGAAAGTCTGGGTAGCTGGGCGCGAAGTGACGTACGCGGCACCGGGCGAACGTGGTATCGGCTACGTGCCGCAAGATGGCGCACTCTTCCCGACGATGACGGTGCGCGAGCAGCTGGCTTTTGCACCCAAGTTACAGAAGCGATCCGCGAGCGAGATCGACACGCTGGTGAAGAAGCTCGCGGATGAATTAGGCATCGCGGCCTTGCTAGACCGTCTTCCCCCGGGGCTCTCGGGGGGGGAGCGTCAACGTGTGGCCTTGGGGCGCGCATTGGCGGCGAAGCCGCAGGTATTATTGCTCGATGAACCCCTCTCTGCTCTGGATGAGGAGATGCGGGATGAGGTCGCGCAGTTGTTGAAGCGGGTGCAGTGCGAGCATCAGTTGACCGCCTTGCACATCACGCACAGCAGTCGCGAGGCGCAACAACTGGCGGACGTGGTATTCCGCTTGGAGAACGGCCGAGTGACCGAGGCCAAACTGGATACTTTGCATTGATCGTTATGGATTTGCCGGAACTGACAGAGGCGGAGAAAGCCCGCTACGAATGGCAGATGTGGGTGGGTGGCGTGGGCGAGGCCGGGCAACGGCGGCTGAAGAGTTCGACTGTGCTCGTATCTCGCGTGGGCGGGGTGGGAGGGTGTGCGGCGTATCAATTGGCCGCAGCGGGCGTGGGCCGGCTCATCCTAGCGCATGGTGGCGATCTGAAAGCTAGCGATCTTAATCGCCAGTTGCTCATGACCACGGACTGGCTGGGGAAGCCGCGCATGGAATCCGCCGTGCGGCGTTTGCGGGAGTTGAACCCGCATGTCGAGATCATCGGCGTGCCGGAGAACATTTCGGAAACGAATGTGGCCGGGTTGGTGGCGCAAGCGGACTTGGTGGTGGATGCCGCACCGCTTTTCACCGAACGCTACTTGATGAACCGGGAGTGCGTGCGACAAAGGAAGCCGATGGTGGAGTGCGCCATGTATGAGTTCGAGGCGCATCTCACGACCTTCATCCCCGGCCAGACCGGTTGTCTCTCCTGTCTCTATCCGGATAATCCTGAGTGGTGGAAGCGTGAGTTCCCGGTGTTTGGGGCAGTCGCAGGAACGGTGGGTAACATGGGCGCGGTAGAGGCCATCAAACTGCTCAGCGGGGCAGGGGAAACCTTGGCGGGCCGCTTGCTGAACATGGACCTGCGTGCGATGAGCTTTGAGACGGTGAATCTGCGTCGTGATCCGCAGTGCAGCGTTTGTGGCGTCGGCGCTAAAGTGCAGTAACCTTCTGGCTGGTTCATCGCCAAGGCTTTCCTAAGTTCAAAGGGTTTCAGGAATCTTGAAACAGACTGTAACCGGGATCACCTGGATGACGTTTAACCTATTAGGGCGACAGTGCCTTGAATGAGCGCGGGCGGGACATTTGACATCACGACCTGTCTAAAACGGGTGCAAGGGCAGGACGAAGAGGCCGCCCGGCATCTGGTCGCGCATGTGCATCCATTGCTCATCCGCATCGTGCGGTCGCATCGGCCGGTGCGGATGGCGGAAGAGGACTTGTTGCAGGAGATCTTGGTGAAGATGTTCCAGAAGCTAGAGCAATATGAGGTGCGGGAGGGCGCGCCATTTGAGCATTGGCTGTCGCGGGTGGCGGTGCGGACGTGTCTGGATGCCTTGCGGGCGGAAAAGCGGCGGCCGGAGACGCAGTGGGAGGATTTGTCTGAAGGCGAGTTGCGCTGGCTGGAGTTCATGGTGTCGGAGGAGGCGGCGGTGCCGGATGCTTCGCCGGAAGAGACGCGGGAGCTTGTGGGGCGATTGCTGGGGCAGTTGTCGCCGGAAGACCGGCTGGTGGTGAGCCTGGTGGATCTGGAACAGAAGTCGGTGGCGGAAGTGACGCAGATCACCGGCTGGAACGGGCCGCTGGTGAAGATCCGGGCGTTCCGGGCGCGGCGTAAGTTGAAGTCGCACGCGGAGAAGCTTTTTAAAGAGAAACAATTATGAGTGCGTTTGAGGAACGTTGGCAGAAATGCATGGAACGGGCGCGGCAAGGAACCGAGCCGCCGGTGCCAGAGCTGAAGGATGCGTTGGTAACGCGGGTGCTCGCGCGGGCATGGGCCCGGCAGACGGTTTCGCTGGAGGCGGTGTGGGTGGCCATCGGCTGGCGCACATTGGCAGTGGTCGTGGTGGTGCTAGCGTCGAGCTTCGTGGTGGAGCTGCGGGCGGAGCCGGAGCCGCAACTGGACCGGCCGGCGGTGGAAGACATCGTGGCAGATGAATTTTGGATGTTATGAGATTCTTGCGGCATTGGAAAATCGTGGTGGTGCTGCTGGGCATCGTGCTGGCGAGCGGCTATGCGGGCGCGCGGTTCGGCTATGACAAGGCGAAGCGGGATATGCGGGCGCGGCATAACCCGGAGCAATGGAACGAGCGGGCGATGCGCGGGATCGAAGCGGAGATGAAGCTGAGTCCGGAACAGCGGCAGAAGATACAAGCACTCATCGATGCGGCGGTGGACGAGATGAAGGTGGTGCGCGTAGAGACGGTGGAGCGAACCACGGGCATCGTGACCAAGCTGGTGGCAGAGGTGGAGAACGAGCTGACGGCGGAGCAAAAGGTGAAGTTCAGCAAGATGAAGCCGAAGCAGTCGGACATGTCGATTGACCTGTTGAAGGTGGAGCCGAGGAAGAAGTGAGGGTTTGGATGAAAGCCCTTGCTTTCAATTGATGCATGCGAGGGGAGCGCTCCGCCGCTATGCCATCTTTGAGCATTGCGAGCTGTACAGTTGGCATACTAGTATTCGGGCAACATTTCCCGTTCCATTTGTATGAGCCACGAGACACGCCGTTCCAGTCGCCGCCAGTTTCTACGTCAGACCACCACCGGACTGGGTGCGGCGGCCTTGCTGTCGGCGCAGCTCGCGAAAGCGCAGGAGGTGCGGCCGCTGTTCATCGAGGGCTACACCGGGCAGGTGAGTTATGCGCCAGGTGATGAGGTGACTTTCCATTTGTCCACGAGTGCGGCGACGTTCACGCTGGAGATCGCGCGGCTGGGAGCGAAGACGGAGGTGGTGCTGACCAAGACTGGCGTGGCCGGGAAGGAATACCCCGTGCCGGACAATGCCTCCTCGCATGGATGCGCGTGGCCTGCTGCTCTGTCGGTGAAGATCCCGGCGGAGTGGCGCAGTGGTTATTACACGGTGACACTGCGGGCGATGGATAATGGCGGCAAGTTCGTGCAACGCGGTAAACGGCAGGCGGAAGCGAGTTGCTTCTTTGTGCTGCGTCCGGCGGTGCCGGGCAGCGGGGCGAAGATTTTGCTGCAGCTCAGCACGAATACTTACAATGCCTACAACAACTGGGGCGGGTTCAGCCTCTATGCTTACAATGGGCGTGGGGGCAATCAGGGGCATCGCGTTTCCTTTGAACGGCCACCGGCTAGCCAGTTCAGCAACTGGGAACTGCCTTTCGTGCAATGGGCGGAGCGGAATGGGTATCAGCTCGAGTACGCGGCGAACGCAGACCTCGAGTTCCGCCCGGAGATGCTCAAGGCATACAAGCTCGTGCTGAGCGTGGGGCATGATGAGTATTGGTCCGCGCCGATGCGGGATAATCTGGAGAAATTCATCGGTGAGGGCGGAAATGTGGCGTTCTTCAGTGGCAATACGTGCTGCTGGCAGGTGCGCAGTGAAGACAAAGGGCGCGCCTTGACGAGCTGGAAGCAGAATTACGGGCAGGACCCGGTTTTTCCTTCAGGCGATCATAAGTTGTTGTCTTCGCTCTGGAGCAATCATCTGGTGAAACGGCCGGAGAACCAGTTGACGGGCGTGGGTTTCCTTTACGGCGGTTATCGCAAGAGCCATGGGCAGTTCATGGATGAACCGGCGGAATACACCATTCATCGGCCGGACCATTGGATCTTTGCGGGCACGGAGGTGAAGCGCGGGGACAAATTCGGCGACAAGGACACCATCGTGGGCTACGAGTGCGATGGGTGTGAGGTGACATGGAAAGATGGTCTGCCGTTCCCGACGCATAAAGACGGCACGCCGGAGAGTTTCATGGTGCTGGCGAGCTGCCCGGTGAAGTGGCATCCGGATGATGCGGAGTGGTATGATCGCTGGGAGAAGGGGCGCGTGGGCAATGCGTGCCTGGGTGTCTATACGCGTGGCGGCACGGTCTTCACGAGCGGTTCAACGGATTGGTCGCATGGATTGCGAGGCGGGGACAAGATCGTGGAGCGCGTGACGAAGAATATTCTTGAGCGGCTGGGGAAGTGAGATGTGCCAGATCGATGACCGAAAGACCAAATTTCAACTGCCACCGATGAAGGTCTCTTCGATGATGCCTTTTTTATCGAGGAAGCAGTAGCAGACGAGGTCTCCACTTAAGTAGACCAGCACTTTTCCGGTGATGCCGCGTTTTGGGGCGGCGTAGCCACTTACATTCCACTGAGGTGCGCCCGGCTCTGGAGGCAAATGCTCATGGGTCGGTTTTCCCAGATGCTTCCGAACCTGAGTTTCAGTCCAGCCAGGAGCAATAGCGTTGAAATCTGAGTAG
Organism: uncultured Verrucomicrobiota bacterium; assembly: GCA_964589735.1. Lineage (GTDB taxonomy): Bacteria > Verrucomicrobiota > Verrucomicrobiia > Limisphaerales > JAEYXS01 > JAEYXS01. The sequence goes on from CAZPUL010000006.1 coordinate 56,089, forward strand.
TTGCTGCTGAACAGGTTTTGCACCGGCTTGCAGCGAGAGAGGAGACCGAAAATGCACAGGAGCGCCAGCAAGACCAAGAAACCCATAATGGCGTCACCACGATGGCGACGGGCTGGGCGGTTGGAGTGCGTGAGTTTCATTGGTGCTACAAGTCGGAGATTAGCCGCAAGGGGTTGGATTTGTTAAGCGGAAATGGAGGCTGAGATTGAACCTGTCAGCGCAGGTGGCTTGACGGCAGAGGGTTCTGCACGCACTTTCAACGACACTTGGCTGACCGTAGTTCGTTGTCTCGTGCGGTGGCCGATCCGATTGGCGCCGTTGCTCAGACTCCCGCCGCGCAGGGCCTGCGTGAGCGTGTGGAGTCGGGCGGCGCATTGTCGCTTATCGGCGTGGCGGAGGCGGCGATGCCGTTTGTGGCGGCAATGATCCATCGGGAGTTTCCGAATCGCACGCTGGTGGTGGTGACGGAGTCGTTGAAGGTGCAGGAGCAGTTTCAGCAGGATTATGAAAACTGGGGCCAGAGGAAGGGGCGAGGTAAAGAAGGTGCGAAGGGCGACGCGGGGAAGGTGAGAGGGCTTGGAAGTGCGAGGGGCGAGCAGGAGACGCCGATTCAATCTGGAGAGGCTGGTGAAGGGCGGGGGGGCTCGAACTTCCGGCAGGATGCCGGAAGCACGTTGGGGCGCACTTTGTTTTATCCAGCTTGGGAGATTTTGCCGAATGAGGAGAAGTTGCCGCATGCGGATGTGATCAGTGACCGGCTCGAAACGTTGGTGGCGTTGCGGCGGCATCGGGCGGGCACGGAGGCACCGGTGGTGATGACGAATATCACGGCGTTATTGCAAAAGACTTTGGCGGCGTCGCAACTGGAACAGTGTACGCGGGCGTTCAAGCGCGGGGATTCGATCGATCCGCTGGATTTGATCGAGTGGCTGGAGGAGCAGGGTTACGAGCCGGAGGCGCAGGTGACGCAGCGCGGGGAGATCGCGTTGCGCGGGGGCATCGTGGATGTGTATCCGCTGACGTGTCCGTGGCCGGTGCGGCTGGAATTTTTCGGCAATGACCTGGAGTCGTTGCGTTACTTCGATCCCACCACACAGATCTCGCGCGAGGAGATTCCGGAGATCGTGCTGCCGCCGGGGGGTGAGCTGGGCATCATGAAGCGGCTGGTGCGGGATGGCGCGAAGGTGTCTGAATGCATCGCGACGTTCTTCGATCAATTGCCGGCGGATACGATCGTGTTGCTGGCGAATCCGGCGGAGTTGCAACAGTATGGCGAGAGTTACGTGAAGGAGTTGGGCGCGGATAATCCGTTCTTCCTGAACATGGCGGAGTGGGAGACTCGCTTGCAGCGAGCGGCCAATAGTATTGTGTGTTTTGGCGAGCTGCCGCTTTCGTTTAATGGGGAAGCGGCGCAAGTGACCTTGGAGTTGGAGAGTTTGGAGACGTATCGGCCGCTTGGTGATCGACCGCCGGAAATGCAGGTGGCGGAGGCGCAGCGACGGGAGTTTTTCCAGCAATTGCACCGCTGGCAGCGCCAGAGTTACGGCGTGCATGTGGTGTGTAATAACGACGGGGAGAGCCAGCGGTTCAAGGAGATCTGGGCGGAGTATGGGCTGGGTGACTTGAAGGGCGTGAGGATCGATCTCGGGGCGTTGTCGCGTGGGTTTCTCAGTGACGAGGCGAAGCTGGTGGTGGTGACGGATGCGGAGATCTTCGGGCGCTACAAGGTGCAACGGCCGCGTCGCATGAAGACGCAGCACGCGACGGTGGCGCGCTCGGCGATGGAGATAAATTTCACGGAGCTGGAGTATGGCGACTACGTAGTCCACTTGCAGCATGGCATCGGCAAGTATCTGGGGCTGCAAGTGCTGGCGTTGAGCAGCGGGCGTCGGAAGCCGGGTGAGGAGAAAGCGCCGGAGGTGATGCAGGAGTGCCTGGTGATCGAGTATGCAGCGGGGGCGATGGATTCGGCACCGCCGAAGCTTTATGTGCCGGTGACGGAGGCGCATCTGGTGGGCAAGTATGTGGGTGCGGGCAAGGCGCGGCCGCAATTGAACACGCTGGGGGGCAATCGTTGGGCGAAGGCGAAGGAACACGCGGAGCATGCGGTGCGCGATCTGGCGAGCGAGTTGCTTTCCATTCAAGCGGCCCGGGCATCGCAACAGGGGCATGCCTTTGGGCACGACACGCCATGGCAACGGGAATTCGAGGGATCATTTCTGTATGAAGAGACGGTGGATCAGGTGAAGGCGATCGATGCGGCGAAGAAGGATATGGAAGCGCCGAAGCCGATGGATCGCCTGATCTGCGGTGACGTGGGGTTTGGCAAGACGGAGGTGGCGATCCGGGCGGCGTTCAAGGCGGTGATGGCGGGCAAGCAGGTGGCGATCATGGTGCCGACGACAGTCTTGGCGCAGCAGCATTATCGCACCTTCCGCGAACGCATGGCGGATTATCCGGTGAAGGTGGAATTGCTCTCCCGCTTCCGCACGAAGCGCGAGCAGGCGAAGGTGATCGAGGAATTGGCCACAGGGGCGGTGGACATCGTGGTGGGGACGCATCGGGTGGTGCAGAGCGACATCATTTTCAAAGATCTTGGCTTGGTGGTGGTGGATGAGGAGCAGCGCTTCGGCGTGATGCACAAGGAGAAGTTCAAGCTGATGCGCAAGCTGGTGGATGTGCTGACGCTGAGCGCGACGCCGATCCCGCGCACGCTGCATCTCGCGCTCACGGGCGCGCGGGACATGAGCACCATCGAGACACCGCCGCATGATCGTCTGCCGGTGGAGACGGTGGTGACGCAGTATGATGAGCGGTTGATCCGCGATGCGATCTTGCGCGAGATGCAGCGGGATGGGCAGGTGTTCTTCCTGCACAATCGCGTGAGCACCATCGACATGATGGCGACGAAGTTGCGCGCGCTGGTGCCGGATGCACGGATCGTGGTGGGCCACGGGCAGATGGATGCGGATGATCTGGAAGAGGTGATGACGGCGTTCGTGAACGGCGAGGCGGATGTGCTGCTCTCCACGACGATCATCGAGAGCGGATTGGATATCCCGAACGCGAACACGATCATCATCGATCGCGCGGACCGGTTCGGCTTGAGCGAGCTGTATCAATTGCGCGGGCGCGTGGGGCGTTACAAGCATCAGGCGTATGCGTATCTGATGATCCCGCGGCATGCGTCGTTGCTGACGGATGCGCGCAAGCGGATGAGCGCGATCAAGCAATACTCGAAGTTGGGCAGCGGATTTAAGATTGCGATGCGGGATTTGGAGATCCGTGGCGCGGGCAATCTGCTCGGCGCGCAGCAGAGCGGTCATATTACGGCGGTGGGATTCGAGCTGTATTGCCAGTTGCTGAAGCAAAGTGTGTCGGCGTTGAAGGGCGAGAAGGTGAAACCGCGCGTGGAAGTGCCGGTGCGGTTGGATTTCCTGGATACGAATCCAAAGGCGGAGGCGATGACGAGTGGGGAGGATGAGGAGGTGCTGGAGGAAGATGAGAGCGAGAAACGTCCGAGGGGAAGGGTGGTGGAGATTGTGCGATCAGGGCTGACGCAGGCGTGTATTCCGCTGAGTTACATCCCGGAATCGCAGCAGCGCGTGGATATGTACCGGAAGATCGCGCAGGTGTCGGAGAAGGCAGACCTGGAGGCGGTGCGGAAGGAGTTGCGGGATCGCTTCGGGCCGTTGCCAGACGCGATGGATCTGTTGTTGCGGGTGACGGAGTTGAAGTTGCTGGCGATGGAGCGGAAGGTGTCGGCCATCGAGGCGAAGGACGGCAAGCTGATGATCACGCGGAACAATGATTTCATCATGCTGGGCGGGAAGTTCCCGCGCCTGGTGAAGAAGGCGGCGCTGGCGAAGGTGAATGAGATTAAGAAATTGTTGCTGGCGATTTGAGCCGGTTGCACCGGCGGGCCAATTAGGGGGAGGAACGGCGAATAGCGAACATTGAGTCGCGCCGATTGAGCTGGACTGAGGGAATCACTCTTGCAAGGGAACGCCGTTTTCGGTGAGGACTTTGCGGAGGGAGCGGATGACGGGGAAGATCTCGTGGTTGCAATCTTCGCCTTGTTGGTCGAAGGCGACTTGTTCCAGTTCACAAATTTCGCGGTCTTCGGCGAAGATGCCGTTCGTGAACCAGATGATGAAGGGCCAGGCGAGATCGAGCATGACGCCCATGGAGGGACGGCGGATCATCATGAGGCCGAAGGTGTGGTTCGTGCGTTGCTCCTTGTCCTGCGGCACGTAGGCGTTCCACAGATCGAGCGCGGGATGTTCGCTGCCGCCGGTGCGGAACTGGAGCGTCTGATAGGGGTAGCCGGTGCGCACGGTCATGATGTCGGGTTTGCCGGCGGAGGCTTTGTCATCTTTTTGGATGATGAATTTCTCGCCCAAGGGCTGCTTGCCGCTGGCGCGGGAGAAGGTGTAATCCGCCTCGATCCAGTCCGGCCCGGTGCGCGTGGCGATGAGGGTGGTCTTGATGCCGCCCATCAGGCGCCGGTGCAGGAACTGATGGTTCATGTCCATCAGGTTTTCATGCATGAAGGTGTAGTGGCACTTCACGTCACGGTCCAGATAGCGCGTCTTGTATTTGGGATCGTTCGCGGAGGGGATTTCCGGGAAGACGGCGGAGGGGAACTTGGCCATGTCGCCGGGATAAACGAAGATCAATCCGTAGGCTTCGCGGCAGGGATAGCTGGGAACATTCTTGGGACGCAGGCTGCACTTCTCGAGATAGGGCACGCCGACGCATTTGCCGGTGTGATCGTATTTCCAACCGTGATAGGCGCACTTGATGCAGTCATCCTCCACCACGCCGAGATGCAGGGGCACCTGGCGATGGGCGCAGCGATCTTCCATGGCATACACTTCGCCCTTCTGGGTGCGCACCAGGACAATGGGCTCGCCCGCAAAGGTGACGGCGTGGGCTTTGCCCGTTTTCACCGCATGAGAACGCGCCACGGGATACCAGAAGTCAGGATTGATGCCGGTCTTGCGGATGTCCCGGGGTAAGGCGTCGTCCACGGCACCGCCCGTCACGGAAGGGCGCGGAGTCACAGGGGCGAGCATTGAGGGCGATATCTCGTAAGGCAGGGTTTTATCCATCAGATTATCAACTTACAGCATAATCTGGGCCGATGCATCAAGTTTCTTGGCGTTGGCGGCTGCGGTTAAAGAAAAAAGGCCGCGTTATTCACGCGGCCTTTGCGGAAAGAGGAACTAATTACCCTATGAATTTCTTCGCGGCGATGGTGGCGTTGTGGCCGCCGAAGCCGAAGGAGTTGTTCAGGATGGCGTCGATCTTCATCTCGCGCGCTTTGTTCGCGACGTAGTCGAGATCGCACTGCGGGTCTTGATTGATGATGTTGATCGTGGGCGGGGCGATCTGGGTTTGGATCGCTTTCGCACACAGGGCCATTTCAGTCGCACCAGCAGCGCCGAGCATGTGACCGGTCGCGCCTTTGGTGGAGCTGACGGCGAGCTTCTTGGCGTGTTCACCGAAGGTGCTCTTGATGGCTTGGGTTTCGCAGACGTCGCCTTGTGGTGTCGAGGTGCCGTGGGCGTTGATGTAGGAAATATCGGTGGTGTTCAGGCCAGCGGAGCGCAGGGCCATCTTCATGCAGCGCGCGGCACCTTCGCCTTCAGGGGAGGGCGCGGTCATGTGGTTCGCGTCCGCCGTATTGCCGTAGCCGACGATCTCGCAGTAGATGCGAGCGCCACGAGCCTTGGCGTGTTCGAGTTCTTCGAGCACGAGGACGGCTCCGCCTTCACCCATCACGAAGCCGTCGCGGTCCTTGTCGAACGGGCGCGAGGCATGTTGAGGATCGTCATTCCGGGTGCTGAGGGCGCGCATCGCGCAGAAGCCGCTGATGCCGAGAGGTACGACGGTCGCTTCCGCGCCACCGGCGAACATCACGCTGGCATCACCCATCTTGATGGTGCGCCAGGCTTCGCCGAGCGCGTGGGTGGAGGTCGCACAAGCGGAGCAGGTGGCGACGTTCGGACCGCGCAGCTTGTAATACATCGAGAACAGGCCGGAGGCCATGTTCAGGATGAGCATGGGGATCATGAACGGCGACACGCGGCCGGGACCGCGATTGAGCAAAATCTTGTGCTGCTCTTCCGTGGTGGCGAGACCACCGATGCCGGAGCCGATCATCACGCCGACCTCGTCGCGGTTGCATTTGTCCAGGTCCAGCCCGGAATCCTGCAAGGCACGCCAGCCGGCATAGACGCCCATCTGCACGAAGCGATCCGCACGACGGATCTCTTTCGGCGAGGGGAAAGCCGGGATGGGGTCGAAGTTCTTCACTTCGGCGGCGATCTGGCAGTCATAGCCGGTCGTATCGAACTGGGTGATACGATCAATGCCGCACTGGCCGGCGATGATGTTTTGCCAGAAGGTTTCGATGTCGTGACCGAGCGGAGTGACAACTCCCAGACCGGTGACGACTACCCGACGTTCTTGCCAGTTTGCAGCCATAGTAAAAAAAAGGGGCAGCACGCGAAGAAAGCTTCCGGCTGCCCCAAAATCCGTTGAGGAATTACTTGCGGGTTTCCTCGATGTACTTGATCACGTCGCCGACGCTCTGGAGCTTCTCGGCCTCGTCGTCAGGAATCTCCTGACCGAATTCTTCTTCCAGCGCCATGACGAGTTCGACAGTGTCGAGCGAGTCCGCGCCGAGGTCTTCGATGAACTTGGCATCCGGGGTGACCTGATCTGCATTCACACCGAGCTGTTCAACGATGATGTCGCGAATCTTTTCTTCAATCGATTTTTCGGCAGCCATGATTTCTTAAGTTAATTGTTGGGTTGTGTCTAAGGGTTGGTTCACAGAGCGTCAAGCCCTGAATCGTTAAATTCTTTGGCGTTTAACCGTCTCTATTTCAGCCACTTTTTGGTTCTGGTCCAGTGTTCTTTTTGGTAATCGCCAAACTACATCACCATGCCGCCGTCGACCGCCAGCACCTGACCGGTCACGTAACGGGCTCCGGGGCTGGCCAGATAAAGTGCCGCCGCCGCAATATCCTCGGTAGAACCGAGCATGCCAAGCGGAACTTGCGTCAATATTCCGGCCTTCTGTTCCTCTTTCAGCACCGCCGTCATGTCCGTTTCAATGAACCCGGGGGCCAATGCATTCACCGTGACACCACGCGAGGCCAGTTCACGGGCGCAAGATTTGGTGAAGCCGATCAGGCCGGCTTTGCTCGCCGCGTAATTGCACTGGCCGGCGTTGCCGATCAGGCCGATGACGGAGGCGACATTGATGATGCGGCCGGAACGTTGCTTGAGGAAGGAGCGGGTGAAAGCCTTGGTGACATTAAAGGCACCTTTCAGATTCGTATCGAGCACGGTATCCCAATCCGCCTCGCTCATGCGCATGAGCAGACCATCGCGAGTGACCCCGGCGTTGTTCACGAGGATGTCCACCTTGCCGGCGTCCTTCAGGATCTGTTCGGCGGTCGTGTTCACGGCGGCGGCATCAGAGACGTCCAGCGCGACGGCCCAGGCCTTGCGACCGAGCGCGCGCACTTCGGCGGCGACCTTCTCGGAATTTTCCTGCGTGCGCGAAACACACACCACATCCGCGCCCTCGGCGGCGAATTTCAGCGCGATGGCCCGGCCGATACCACGGCCCGCACCGGTGACGACAGCAACTTGATTGGTCAGTTGACTCATGTGGTGGACAGTTTGGCCGAGGAGGGGGGTGGTTTGTCAACAGGAAGCGGTGGGCTTGACCGGCTTCGTAAAAGACTGTTTTCTAGGTCTTTCGGGTGTCGTTCACAAATGCTTCATGCAGGTGCAGTTATGCATGGCGTCACCATCTCTGCCCGAGGGTTGCACAGAAGTGAATCACATGAACACGCCTTATGAAACAAAAGCGCTTCGTTTCCTTGCAGTTCAGCATGGCCGCAGCCTTTGCTACTACGGTTCTCCTTACCTCGGCTTTCATCGGTATCTCCACTTTTTTCGCGGCACGCTCTTTCATACGTGAAAGCATTCGCTTGCGGCTGGAGGACATCGCGACCTTGGCCGCCATGCACATCAACGTAGCGGATGCTGCCAAAATCAACACGCGCGAGGATGAGAAAAGGCCTGAGTATATGCAACTCAAGGCCTACCTTGAAAGGGTGCGGAGAATCAACCCGGAGATCCGGTTTACTTACCTCTACCGTGTCGATGCCAAGGGGAACGTTTTTTGTGTCGTGGAGAATGAGCCCATGGATTCCCCGGACATGAGCCATGCCGGCGACCCGTATCCGGATGCTACTCCATTGGCCCGAAAAATCTACCGGGTGGGAGCCAAGGCGGAATCGGAGGAAGATTTTTGGACTGACCAGTGGGGTGTCTACCTTTCATCATATATTCCCGTGGTCGATGCTTCTGGCAAGGTGGAATGCGGGTTGGGCATCGATATGTCGGCCAAGGCCGTGCAGGATTTTGAGCGGCGGTTTCTGTATTCCTTGCTCCTGCTGGCTGCGTTGACGGCTGTCATCGTGCTGTTGGGCAGCCTCTGGTATTCCCGGCGCATCAGCCGCCCGCTCCTTTCCCTGGCCGACGATTTGAACCGCGTGCAAAGACTGGAGCTGGATCACAGCATAGAGATCAAATCTTCCGTCCGGGAAGTCGTGGTCATGCGCGATGCCATCCAGAAAATGAAGAAGAGCCTGCGCTCTTTCCGAAAATATGTGCCAGCGGACTTGGTCGCCGACCTGATGACACTTGGTCAGGAAGCCCGACTAAGTGTTGAGAAGCGCGAGATCACCATCTTCTTCTCCGACATCGCTGATTTTACCACGCTCACGGAGAAAACATCCCCCGACCAGCTTGTGGACATACTCGCTGTCTATTTTGACGGGATGACACGGGCGATCATCGAGAGCAAAGGCAACGTTGATAAGTATATCGGCGATGCCATCATGGCGTTTTGGGGTGCTCCCCGCCACCTCTCCGATCATGCCGTACAGGCCTGTCTGGCGGCCATCAAATGCCGGGATCACGCCCGGCGTGTTAGTGAGGAACAACGCAAGTTGGATAGGATGCCGTTGGATACCCGTATCGGACTGAACACCGGTGTGGCCATCATCGGCAACATCGGCTACGACGAGCGGCTGAATTATACCGCAATGGGGGACATGATCAATCTGGGCAGCCGGTTAGAAGCGCTGAACAAGTATTACGGCACAGAAATCTTGATCAGCGAGAACACCTGGCAACTGGCCAAAGACGCCATCGAAACGCGCTTTATCGACATCGTGGCCGTCAAAGGCAAATCCATCCCGGTGCGCATTTATGAGGTGATTTGTTTGCGGGGCGGCCTTACTGAAGCACAAGGGATTCTGGTCGCCGATTACCAGCTGGCCATGGAGTTTTACCTTGCCCGCAAGTTTCAGGAGGCCGTGCAGCTTTTGGAGAAACTTGCGCAAACTTATCAGGAAGACATGGCCGTTCGCATCATGCTGGAGCGCAATCGTGCCTTTCTCAGTAATCCGCCGCCGCCGGACTGGCAGGGTGAGTTCGTCATGAAAAGCAAGTAGGACTCACATCTGTCCGTGTTGAAAGATGAGCGATTAGGGCTACCCTAATTTTGCTTCATCTTGGATTGGTAGGCCAGCCTTTCTGCTTCGGCCTTGCGGCGGATCCATTGGTGCCAGCTTTTTTCAAAGGCGGCGAGTCCGCCGGGCCAGTTTTTTTCCACAGACTGGGTGAAGATGATGCCCGGCGTCTCACTCTTCTGGACGGCTTCCGAACGGAGCAACTGGGTGAGGAACTGCTGGGCATTCGGATGCGACATGAAGAAATCGAAGATGGAGTAGCCGACCACGTAGCCCATGCCGATGTTGCCGCCGAACATCTTGCCCCAGGCATCGTACTCTTCCGCCTCCAGATAGGCGCGGAAGGACGGGAGCTGCTTTTGCTCGAGCATCACGAGCATGGCCTGCCAGCGGCGAGCACGGTCCAATTGCTGCTGGGCGCCGTTGGCCCAGGCTGGCTGGCCGAACCAGTCAGCACTACCCTCATTCATCCAGAGCGGCACCTGCAAGAGGAAGGAGCGGGTGACGGCGTGGGCGCTTTCATGCAAGACCGTGGAAGTCAGGACGGCGGGTTGGGCTTGCCGCCAAGTCACGACTTGCACATCGGCCGCCATGATCTTGCCCGTGTTGTTCTCAATCATGGCGCTGGATTGCGTGTAGCCCAGGAGCCGCGGGTTCACTTGTTTTCCCGACTTCGCGGCATGGGCCTGGTACAGGGCGTAGGTGGGGAAGATGTAATAGGTGATCTTGAATTCTGCGGGGGCTGGTCGGCCGAAGGCCCGTTCATGGCTGGCGATCAGTTTCTTCAGTTCATAATGGATGGCGTAATCCATCCCGCTGGTGACCTGATAGCCGGTCTTGGCGTAGTGGACTTCGTAAGCGTTGGCGGAAGGCATTCCGGCTCCGGCAACCAGGAGCGACAGGGAAAGGAGCAGCAGTGCAGGGCGAAAAGAAGGCAGCAAACGGTGCAGGCTTTGGCTCCAGTGGTTCATTGACGCTGGCAGTCTCGACAGCGAGGAGGATTTTGCCAAGCCATTTGTGGCGGCGGGCAGACCAAGAAAAACAGCGCGAAACGAAACCTCGCTTCGCGCTGTTCGCAGAATGGTATGGGGATGATCGCTTACGCGTTCAGGGATTTCGCCGTCGTTTCGAGACTGGCGGCATCGGCCACGTTCAAGACTTGCGCGGTCTTGTCGATGCGTTTCATGAAGCCGGTCAGGGCGGTCCCTGGCCCCAGTTCAATGAAGCGGGTGAAGCCTTGCGCGAGCAGGTAGCGGATGGATTCCTCCCAGCGGACGGAGGAAGTCACCTGGTCCACGAGCAATTGATGGATCTCCGCCGGCTCGCCATGGGGCAGGGCACGGACATTGCCGATGACCGGAACAGCGGAGCGGTTGATGGGGATCTGCGCGAGGGCAGCTTGCAGCTTGGGCTGGGCGCTGGCCATGAGCGGCGAGTGATAGGCACCTGCGACCGTCAAAGGAATCGCACGCTTGGCGCCTTTGGCCTTGGCCACTTCACAGGCGTGATTGATCTTGTCCGCCGGACCGGAGATGACGAGCTGGCCGGGGCAGTTGAGGTTGGCCAGGACCACGCCCGCTTCCTGACAGGCTTCGCGTGTCGGGCCTTCATCGAGGCCGATGATGGCGGCCATGCCACCCTGAGTGGTTTCACAGGCTTCCTGCATGAAGCGGCCGCGTTGCTGGACGACTTTCAAGCCGTCCTCAAAACTCATCACACCAGCAGCTGCGAGGGCGGTGAACTCCCCGAGTGAAAGGCCGGCGGTGGCCTCGAACTTGAGCGTGGGCACCTTTTCCTTGAGCAGTTGCAGGGCCACCCAGCTCACCAGATAGATGCCGGGCTGGGCGTTTTCCGTCTTGGTCAGTTCTGCCTCCGGTCCATTGAAGCAGATGGTGGCGAGGTCGTAACCCAGCACGGAGTTGGCTTTTTCAAAAAGGGCTTTGGCAGTCGGAAACTGATCCGCCAGATCCTTGCCCATGCCCACAGCTTGGGCACCCTGGCCCGCGAATAACAATGCAGTCTTGCTCATAATCAAAAATCAAACCGGGAGAAATCTAAACACCAAGCAGGCGGGCAGGGGAAGCGCGGATTTTCGGGGGCAGGGAAAGGAGCTGAGTGACGCGTGAACCGCGCCTTAACACGGACTTGATTCTTGCTGAATAATCTTTGCATGATATGCGTCAACATAAGCAGCGAACAGGAGGGCCGGACAGCTCCACAAATCGAATGTGATTATGAAGACAAGTTTGGAAAGATTTAGGGCTTGGACCTTGGTTGTGGCCATCTTGTTGGCCATCGGTGGGACCCGGGAAGTGCAGGCGGAAGTTCCCCCGAAAATAGCCGCCGTGAGCACGGCTGCAGATGTCACCCGTAACAGCATCACCAACATCCTCCAAGGCGGGCTGATCACACAGGTGGCTTCGCCCATGGTTCCGCTTAAGTCAGGGGCGAATCCCGAGCATTACATGGTCACCCTGAATCGCCACGTGGACGGCAGGACGGTGCGGGCGTTGACGCTGATGTTTGATCGGAAGGGCCGACATGCGGACTATACCGAAGTGGTCATCAAGGACGGAAAAACATTGCCGGTGTCGCCCAACTATGAAGCGGAAGCCAATGGGCGCAAACTTCGCAATTACATGATCCAGGTTTCCGATGCCACTTATCTTAAGTGGGTGACGGAGGGTGTGGAGCTGACCTTCAAAGGGAAATCCGGCAGCTTCCCGGTGACCGTGCCCGCATTTGTTTTTGCGGCCATGGAAGAACAGTTCAAAGGGTGGGACAATGTCGCCGGGGGAGACGCCTCGAAAATGGGTCAGAAAAAGGTCACTCCGCTTCCGGCCACACCAGCAGCGCGGAACGCTGAGATGGAACCGGCAAATGGCACCATCGCGGCGGCGCAGGAGCAGCCGGCCAGTCTCAAGGTCCCGGCGAAGGCTTCTTCCGAGGCGGTTGCTGAAAGCGCACCGTCGCCTTTCTTGCGCAGCGGTTCGATTGGTAAAAAGCCGGCAGAAAATGCCGGGAAGAAGGTCAGCGAGTTTCAATTGCCCAAGCTTGCGGAAGCCCAAATGGTCGGCCAGGAGTTGCTGTTTTTGCCGGTTTCCCCCAAGCTTCAAAAGCAGGCTTATGAATATGCCGCCTTCAGCGAACTGGGGAGCATTAAAAAGGTTTTGCCCTACGACAAGTACGTGGGCCGCACCTTGCTGGTAAAGTCCTGTCTGACCATCTCCAATTATCACGCCGCCAAGTATGGCGAAGGCAAACTGGGGCGAGCTGATCAAATTATATATCGTGGTGGAACGGTGTATGAAACGGTGGTGAAGGAGACCGGGGAGGCTATCGATATGGTTGTAGGAATCGTGGGTGCCGGCACCCCTTGGAAGTATCTCGTCTTACGGCGCGATCTGGAGTTTGCCCAGGCCAAGATGTTACATAGAAAATTCTGGCTGAACACCACGACCTTGTATGGCTATGACGCGGAAAAGGATGTGCAAACCACTTTTACCGTGCCCAAGTGGGGGGCTGTGGAAGTGGTGGATGTCGTCTTGGGCACGGATGCGAATCCGGTACGCTTGATCTTGAAAGATGCCGGAATGCAGGAATATTTTCTGGATGTTCAGGTCAGTCCACAAAAGGATACGGCAGTGGGATCCGATTTTTTTGGTCATGCCTCTGTATGTGTACCGGTGGAAAAGGTGCTTTTGACGTCTGATCCCCGGCTGAAGTACCAGTGGCCGGAAGTAGTGATGAAACTGGTCGTTCAAAACAAGATCGGCGTCGGACTGACGCCGGAACAGGTCCGGGCAGCATGGGGAGAGCCGACTTCAATTTCCCAGTCCGCGATTGGAGCCTCGGCGGTTATATACTGGACCTATGACAAGACGCTGGTGGCGTTTGAGAATGGGAAGTGTCGGAGCATCATTGAACAGTGACCGCCGCTTAAAAATCCGCCCGGATGCGGTAGAAGCGTTTCGTATCACCGGATGTGTCGGTCACGGACATGTCATTGCCGGTGCCCATTGGGGTGGCGAGCGTCTGCCAGACGGGCGGGAAGACGGTGGTATATTCCACGAGGTTCACCTTGTCCTTCACGCTGCGCCAGACGATTTGTTTGCCGGTGCCGATATCGGTGATACGGACATTCAGCAGAGTGATGTCGACGTATACCAAGTCATCGTAAGTCAGTGAGCCATTCGCGGGAACCAAACGAGTCGCGGGCAGTTCGGCAAACGGAGAACCGATGTTATAGCGCCAGATTTTTTGCGGAGATGTGGAGGAGAAAGAAGCCAGCACGTCGAATCCCCGGATCACCCGACCGAAAACAGTGAAGCCACCATCATATTGAGGCTTATCCAATTCAGCGTTGCTGTCGCTCAGGTTGATGAACCATTGGGATGTAGCAGAGTTCGGTTGACCACCCACGCGCGCCATCGCGATAGTCCCGTTCGTATTGCTAAAGGTCCGGCCTACGGAATATTCATTCACTATAGGGGGTCTGGTAGGAATGTAGGCCAGGCTGGGAGAGGTATGCCGGTTGGCCACGTACGAAAGACCGCCTTGGATCACAAACGGAGTAAGGTTCGCGTTCACGGCAAACCGGTGGATGAACATGTTATTCGTGTAGCCGGTCTTCACATAATAAAGGAAGTTGGTCACCGTCACCGGCTTGTCTGTGTCGTAGAGTTCGATCTCGATGTCGCCGATGGAGGTGCGGAACTGCACGAAGGTGCCGGCATGCAGCGACGAGAACGGCAACAGGGCCGCCAGAAACAGCAGGGCGGTTTTCCAAAACATAAGCCGAGAGCTAAATGTAGCACCCGGGGTGAAGTCAAATCCCGAATCAGCCACCGGACTTACCGCCCGATGCAGTACAGATGACGGTCTGAACGGATCAGGATTTTTCCATCCACCAGCGCGGGGCTGGCGTTGAAGACAATGTTGTCAGCGGCAAGCGAGTTGGTGCCAAGCAACTCAAACTTGGGTTTGGCCGCCACGATATAGGTGATGCCGGACCGGCCTACATAGTAGAGCTTGTCGCTGACCAACATGGGAGAGGCATAGAAGCGATCGCCCCGGCCGGGCAGACGTTCTTCGTAAACCACTTCACCGGTGTCTGCTTTCACACAATAGAGCATGCCCCGGCTGTCATTGGCGAAATACAGGTGGCCGTCCTTCAGCACGGGCGAGCCGACGTTGGAGCCTTTGGGTATCCGCCAGACTTCATTGGTGGTTCCCAGGTCGCCTGAACCGCCGAGTCGCAAAGCAATGGCTTCACCTTTAGGGGAGCCGATGAGGTAAGCCATGCTGTCTTGTGCGATGAAGCTGGGGCAGAGTTCGGCGGCGGCGATGCCCTTGGCCCGCCAGAGTTCCTTGCCAGTGCGCGGATCGATGCCCAACACGCGGCCATTGATGGCCAGGAGAAGTTCGCGTCGCTGATTTGGGCCGGTGATGATAAGAGGTGTGTTCCAAGCGCGGGGGATGCCCTTATAGCGCCACACTTCTTTGCCGGTCAGCTTGTGTAAAGCCACCAGTGTATCACTCTCTGAAGCGCCATTCACGATGAGCAGGTCGCCATCCAGAATTGGTGACGCGCCGGAGCCCCAATCGTGAGAGGCACTGCCGACGGTGCCTTGCCACAGTAGTTTGCCTTCCAGGGTGAAGGCGAAGACGCCGGAATCGCCGAGGAAGAAATAGACGTTCTGGCCATCGGTCACCGCACTGCTGGAGGCGTAACCATGGGTGGTGATGTAGCGGCCTTGGTAAGCGGTCTGCGGTCCTGTGGGTTCGGCGACATGTGACCAGAGCAACTTGCCCGTGGCCAGATCCAGACATACTGCCTGCCGCCGCAACGCCGTTGGTTCGCCCG
The DNA here is from genome assembly GCA_964589735.1 of uncultured Verrucomicrobiota bacterium. Lineage (GTDB taxonomy): Bacteria > Verrucomicrobiota > Verrucomicrobiia > Limisphaerales > JAEYXS01 > JAEYXS01. The sequence goes on from CAZPUL010000006.1 coordinate 71,521, forward strand.
GATTGGTTTCGCTCAAGCCGTAACCTGAGTAGCAGGTAAGGAAAACCTTGCCACCGGTGACGATGGGGCTGGAGGAGCCGGCTCCAGGAAGTTCGGTCCGCCAGCGGATGTTTTCGGTGGCCGACCATTTCTCTGGGGCATTCCCGGTGGCGACGCCGTTGCCTTGCGGACCCCGGAAGCGCGGCCAGTCCGCCGCCTGCACCAGGTCAGCGGTCAGCAAGGCCAGGCAACCTGTGCCTAATACCAACGGGGACAGCAAAATGCGAAACGAAGGCAAGGCAGCCAACAGGACACGGGGAATCATGAGTTGAAACTGCGCTTGAGCGGGAAGAGCGTCAAGCGCCAGTTGGCTGGAGAGGGTTTTCCATCACGCTTTCATTTTTAGAGTCGGTTTAAGCGGTTCTTGCGGGTTGTGTTGGGCTGGACAGGAGTTTGGCTGGCCGGATAGGGTCTGGCCCGTCAAATGGCTGAAGCAAACACATCGGCGGCTCCGCCGTCGCCCGCACCGGCACCGGGTCCCAGCAAGGGGACGGTTTTTTTGCGTCGCCTGTTCAGCTCGGTGGTGTTGTGGACGGTGGTCATCCTGGCGCTCTTCTCAGGGAACAAACTGGTTTCCGACTGGTTCTTTCTCCTTATCATGACGGTGCTGGCGGTGACGGGCTTGATGGAGTTCTACAACATGGTGGAGAAGCGGGGCTTGGTGTGCTTCAAAGGGTGGGGCATCTTTGGCGGTGTTTTGCTGATGGCCAGCACGTTTTTTTATGTGTCGGGTTATCTGGGGCCCAAGGACGCGCCATCGAAGGCGGGGGATTTTGAGACGAGCATTCTGGTCATCTTCGTGCTGGGGCTGTGCGTGAAACAGTTCACGTCTAAGACGAATACGGCGGGTATTCTGGCGATCTCCACGACATTGTTCGGCCTGATGTATGTGCCGTGGCTGTTGAACTTCGTGCAGAAGATCAATTACTTCCCGCGCATCGGTGATAATGGTCACTGGTATGTGCTCTATTTCATTTTGGTGACGAAGTTCAGCGACTTGGGCGCGTATGTGACAGGGTCGCTCATCGGGAAGCACAAGATGATTCCGCGCATCAGTCCGGGGAAGACTTGGGAAGGATTTGGCGGGGCGGTGGTGATCACGACGGGGGTGAGCCTCGCGTTTGTGCATTTTGCGGGGGACCGGTTGCCGGGGATGAACCTGATGCATGCGACCATCCTCGGCGTGGTGCTGAGCATCGCGGCGGTCATCGGCGATCTGATCGAGTCTTTGTTCAAGCGGGAGTCGGGGGTGAAGGACTCGGGTTCATTCTTTCCGGGCATCGGCGGCATTTTGGACCTCTTGGACAGCATCCTTTTCAACGCTCCGCTCATGTATCTTTATCTGCGTCATGTTTTGACGCATTGAGGTGGAGCACGCATTATCCTTGGTTATTCGCGCATGAAGAAAGTGGTATTATTAGGCAGCACGGGTTCCATCGGCACCAGCACGATCAAGGTGGCCGAGGATCTGCCGGAGCAATTTCAGCTAATCGGTTTGGCGGCGGGCAACAATGTGGAATTGTTGCTGGAACAGACGCGTCGTCATAAACCGGCGGCCATCTCCATCACGGACCCGGCGAAGGCCAAGGAACTGGCGGACCTGCTGGGCACGGCGTGCCAAGTGCATAGCGGGAATGAAGGTTTGCTGAAGCTGGCGACGATGACGGATGCGGACATCGTGCTCATCGCGATTGTCGGCACGGCGGGTTTGCAACCGGCCTTGGCAGCCATCCGGGCGGGCAAGGACATAGCGGTGGCGTCCAAGGAAATCCTGGTGATGGCGGGCGAGATCGTGATGAACGAGGCGCGCAAGCATGGCGTGCGCGTCTTGGCGGTGGATAGCGAGCACTCGGCCATCTTTCAATGCCTGGATGACAAACCGCCCGCGTCCGTGCGCGCTTTGTGGCTGACGGCTTCTGGCGGTCCCTTCCGGGACAAGACACTTTGGCCGAAGGAGAAGTTCGCCGAGATTACGCTGGAGAAGGCGCTCAAACATCCGTCTTGGGTGATGGGGCGCAAGATCACCATCGATTCGGCCACCTTGTTCAACAAGGGGCTGGAGATGATCGAGGCGCGGTGGTTGTTCGATATCGAGATGCCCCGGGTGAAGGTGGTGGTGCATCCGCAAAGCATCGTTCACTCCATGGTGGAGTTCGTGGATGGGTCCATCATCGCGCAGCTTTCCACGCCGGACATGTGTCTGCCCATCCAGTTTGCGCTCAGTTATCCGAAGCGGATCGGGAGTGACCGGGTGCAGACGAATTTCGCCAAAATCGGCACCTTGACCTTTGAAGAACCGGATACGGAACGTTTTCCGGCGCTGGGACTTGCGCGGCGGGCAGGGGAGGTTGGCGGAACGTTGCCGGCGGTATTGAACGCGGCCAATGAAGTGGCGGTCGAAGCTTTTGTAAATCGCCAGATCAACTTCCCGCAGATCACGGGGCTGGTTGCGAAGGTGATGGACGCGCATAATGTCGTATCGCATCCGACTCTGGACCAAATACTTGCAGCCGACGCTTGGGCGCGGCAGGAGGCGGCGCGCGGCTGACAGGCGGGCGGGCAATTCCGTGGTTTTACGAGGTTGCCAGTCGCCGAAGCGCCGGTATAGTCAACCCTGTGGTATTCACGCCACGGGCATTTCCGTGGTGGAACCCCTATGAGCATAGCTGGTGTATTAAAATTTTTGTTTATCGCCTTTGAAGTGGTCCTCCTCTTCAACTTGGTGATCATCGTCCATGAGTTGGGGCACTTCCTCGCGGCCAAGTGGCGCGGGCTGCATGTGGACCGGTTCGGCATCTGGTTCGGCAAGCCGCTTTGGCAGAAGAAAATCGGCGGGGTGACCTATTGCCTCGGCTGCATCCCGGCGGGCGGTTATGTGTCCCTGCCGCAGATGGCACCGATGGAGGCGATTGAGGGCAAGGTAGAAGGGCCGAAGGAGAATCTGCCGGAGATCTCGCCGGTGGACAAAATCATCGTGGCCTTTGCCGGGCCGCTGTTCAGCTTGCTGCTGGCGTTTGTCTTTGCGGCGGTGGTTTGGGGGATTGGCCGCCCGGTGAGCGAGAAGGAGACGACCACTACGGTGGGCTATGTCCACAAGGATTTTCCGGCGGACAAGATCGGTATCAAGCAAGGGGACAAAATCCTGGAGATCGATGGCTTTCCGGTGGACCGCTTCTCTGGCGTGAGCAAGCACAGCATCATGTGGCGCATCGTCAGCAGCGAGGGCGAGACGATCAATGTGAAGGTGCAAAGGGGCGACATGGTGACGAACTTTGTGGTGGCGCCGAAACTGCCGGAGACCAAGAGCTATGAGCGCAAGGGACTGCGGCAGATCGGGGTGGAGCCTTCCTACACGCCCATGGTGGCGGGACTGGTGGAACATAGTCCGGCGTTGAAGGCGGGCATCATGGTGAATGATGAAATCATCGCGGTGAACGGAGTGCGGGTGCACCATCCGGCCGGAGTGGCCCAGCAACTGGCGCTGGCCAGCAACAATCCGGTTCAGGTCACTTTGATGCGGGCCGGAGTGGAGAAGACGCTGGAAGTGAAGCCGGAAAAACCGATCGGATGGGAAGAACCCAAGGTAGGCATCGAATGGGATGCGATGGGCAAGATGTCCTTGCTGCACCCCAACCCTATTGAACAAGTTCGCGGCGGCATTGATTCCATGGTGGGCACGTTTGCCGCACTGTTTTCTCCGAAGTCGGACATCAAGCCACAGCATCTCTCGGGACCGGTGGGCATCATGCGCATCTATTACATGTTGTTTGAGAGTGACCAAGGCTGGCGGCTGGCCATCTGGTTCAGTGTGGTGCTGAACATCAACCTGGCCATCATGAACATGCTGCCCGTGCCGGTGCTGGATGGTGGCCATATCACCTTGGCGCTGATCAATCTCATCAGCCGCCGCGAGGTGCATCCCAAGATCTTGAACTGGGTCTATCAGGCCTGTGCCTTCATGGTCATCGGCTATATCCTTTATGTTTCATTCTACGACGTGCAGGATCTGAAGCCGGACAAGGCCGAGGCCCCGAAGGAGATGAAATTCGCTCCCCAGACGGCACCGTAGAACATTCCCTGAAGCATTCATGCAATATTGTTCCTCTCCATTTTTCTTTCAGCGTCGCCAGACCCGTGAAGTGGTCGTCGGTGATCCGGCCAATGGTGGTGTCATCATCGGTGGCGATCATCCGGTGGTGAAGCAGTCCATGCTGACGTGCGACACGATGAACACGGCGCTCAGCGTGCAGCAGACGCTGGAACTGGTGGCCGTGGGCTGCCAGATCGTGCGCATCACGGCACCGACGGTGAAAGATGCCGCGAACCTGCAGAACATCGTGGCCGAGCTGCGCGCGAAGGGCTGCCATGTGCCCATCGTGGCGGACATCCATTTCAAGCCGGATGCGGCGATGGAAGCGGTGAAGTGGGTGGAGAAGATTCGCGTGAATCCCGGCAATTACGCGGACTCGAAGAAGTTCGCGGTGAAGGAATACACGGACGAGGCGTATGCGGCGGAGCTGCTACGCATCGAGGAGAAGTTCACACCGCTGGTGCTGGAGTGCAAGCGGCTGAAGCGGGCGATGCGCATCGGTACGAACCACGGTTCGCTCAGCGACCGCATCATGAACCGCTACGGCGATTCGCCGCTAGGCATGGTGGAGAGCGCGCTGGAGTTCGCCCGCATCTGCCGGAAGAATGATTTCCATAACTTCGTGTTCTCGATGAAGTCGAGCAATCCGAAGGTGATGATCGAGTGCTACCGGCTGCTGGTGGCGCGCCTGGCGAAAGAAGGTCCGGATTGGAATTATCCGATCCATCTGGGCGTGACGGAAGCGGGCGAGGGCGAGGATGGTCGCATCAAGAGCGCGATCGGCATCGGCTCGCTGTTGTGTGATGGTCTGGGTGATACCATCCGGGTTTCGCTCACGGAAGATTCACCGCGTGAGATCGCGGTGTGCAATGACTTGGTGGCACAGATCCCCATTCTGTCGAACACAAAGCACGCCATCGCGGACAAGCAGTTTCCGTTTGATCCATTCCACTACGAGCGTCGGTTGACGCCGGAGACGGAGCTGAACGAGACGATGAAGTGCGGCGGCGAGCAGACCGTGCGCGTGGTGGTGACGAAGGCGACTTGGGAAAAGGTCGCGCCGAAGATTTCGCCGAAGGCGGACGTGAAACCGGAAGCGGTGTATGAGGACTTGAACGTTCTCGAACTCGATCCGACGCAAGAGATCTCCAGCGAAGCGATCAATTGCGACACGCAACTGGTGGCGGTGAAGGATGGGGTGCAATTGCCCGTCATCACAGCGTATCGCCTGCTGGTGGCGCAGTTGAAGCGCTTGGGCCGCAAGAATCCGATCTTGTTGAAGGACTGCCTGACGTTTGAACCGGTGCCGTTGCATCCGAATATCGCGTTGCTGCGCGCAGCGGTGAACATCGGAGCGTTGCTGGCGGATGGCATCGGCGATGCGATTCTCGTGCGCGGTGAATCGGGAGCGGGGCAGTCGTTGCGATTGGCGTATAATGTTTTGCAGGCGGCGGGTTGCCGTTCGTTCAAGACGGATTACGTGGCGTGTCCGAGCTGTGGGCGCACTTTGTTCAATCTCCAGACCGTCACGGCGCGCATCAAGGCGCGCACGGAGCATCTGAAGGGTGTGAAGATCGCGATCATGGGTTGCATCGTGAACGGGCCGGGCGAGATGGCGGATGCGGACTTCGGTTACGTCGGCGGGGCGCCGAACAAAATCAATCTCTACGTAGGCAAGACCCCGGTGAAGTTCAACATCCCGGAGGCGGAGGCGGTTGAACGACTGGTGGATCTCATCCGCGAGCATGGCAAGTGGGTGGAGCCGCAGTTAGAAGAGGCGGCGGCGAACTAAGGCATCGCGTGGGCCTGTTGCAATCCATCTTCGGTTACAACGATCCGGCCCAGCAATGGCCGGTCGTAGGTGGACAGAAGCTGCGGTTTGATCTTGATCGGAACACGATCAACGGTGTGGGTTTGCATGCGCCATGGACGTCGTTGCAGGTGTTTGGTCCGCCGGAGTTGAAGCGGCGCAAGGTGGAAGATTCCCTGGTCTATCTCGCCCGTGGTTTCAGTGCTGACCTGTATCAGGGGCACGTGAGCAGCTACAGCTTCGTGTGGAATGATTATTTGAGGCAGGGATTTCAGCCGTTTGAGGGTGGATTTTCGTATCGCGGCAAGGAGCTTCAGCTTGATGGGGATACCACGGACAAGGAGATTGAGACCCTCTTTGATGAGCCGTATTGGCGGGATGAAGGGAAGGACGAGACCATCCTGTTCTATGAATGGGAAGGGGTGGAGTGGCAGTTTGAAATAGATACGGAGGGCCGGCTGAAGACGTTTTTGGTGCTGGGGTATCCGGTGTTGGCGGATGAGTTTCAGCGGCAGGCGTACAAAGTGACGAAGCCGTGGCCGACGTGGGGATGAAGTTAAGTGCGAGGTGAGAAGTGCGAAGAGCGAGCGGTTGGGTTTTGAGTGCTTTTGGCAGGGTAATCGGATAGGGCCGTTTTCTTTGGAGGTAAGACTTGCGGTGGGGCAAGCAATTTACTTTTCTATCCGTGTCCCCGGAAATTTGAGCAGCCTGTTTTGGGTGTTTAACAAGGGGATAAGGGGAGGCAAAGTTGTAACGTCCACCCAAGGAAACAAAGCAAAACCAGTCAAATCTATGGCGTTACTGCGCAAGCTCGTATTGTTTGTGGGCGGCCTTTTGCTGCTGAACGGTTCATTGGTCCAGGCCCAGACGGTGTGGACGAATGTTTATAACAATCCAATTGTTGGTCCGGATGTCCCGGCTTATGTGGTGACGGACAATGTGGGATACGTTTATGTGGTCGGCAATGTCGCCGTGCCTCCCATTGTGGCCCCCACCTATTCATATCAGGTAAATATCATCAAGTATGAGCCGGATGGTACGCGTTCAGAAACCTGGCCGGATACAGGGTATGGAGCAGGTGTCCGTCGGTTTGAAGGATATAATGGCCAATCCAGTCTGGTCAGGGGATTTGGCGTGGATGGCAGCGGAAACGTTTATGTGACTGCGCTATCTGTCAACATAGCGGCTGGGCCGTTAGCGTTGATCGGCAAGTATGACAGCAATGGCAATCTTCTGTGGACGGTTCAAACTGGTGCGGACCAGAATTCACTGGTGGGAATGAGGGTGGATACCGCGGGTAATGTTTATCTCCTCCTCAATCTGCAGATATGGACGCATGATGCCAGTGGGGCATACGTCCGGAAGTTTGATACTAACGGAGCTCTTTCCACGTCTTGGCCGAATCAAGGATACGGGGTGGGGGTTCGTCGATTCATTGGTTTTGGAAGAACGCTGGAGGTGGGTGGCGATGGCAGCGTGACCGTCGCCGGTTCGAGGGTTGATCCGGTAGCGGTCACCATACCCTTAAACCGCATGGCCATGTGGAAATACACCGCTGCCGGGCAACTCGCCTGGAGCAATACCAACGCCCCGACGAGCAATACATACGAACAACCTTTCAAGCTGATTTTGGATGATACAGGCAATTCTTTCGTGGCGGGAAGCACTGCCGCAGCGGCAGGACAGAGCCGGGATTATCTGCTTTTGAAATATGGCGCCAATGGACAGCTTTCCAGCACCTGGCCAGACGATGGAAACGGCGTGGGTGTGCGTCTCTATGATTATCCGCCGGGAACGAATGACATCGCCCGGGCGATGGATTTGGACAGTGAAGGGAATGTGCTGATCTCGGGATTGTCCCAACGGACCAACGGAGTGGATATGGTGACGGTGAAGTATGATGCAGCAGGCAACTTGTTTCCTGGATGGACAAACCAAGGTGCCGGTCCCGGTGTTAGAACGCTGGCCACTATGACCTTAAACACAAATCTGGTCATGGGCGTGGACCGGGTTGGTAATGTGATTGTATCAACGGTGCTTCCGTCACTGTTTGGCCACATGCGGACGACTGAATACTCCACGAACGGCACAGCCAAGCTCCTGGGTATCTTTGCCGGCAATGCGGGGCTTGATGAACCCAAAGGACTGGCATTGGATCAGCTGGGTAATGTTTTCATCACGGCAGCGACGCCTGGCAACAATCAGGCGGATACCAACATCGTGACATTGGGCTTCTATCGGAACGGTGCACCGATCGCGAATGCCGGTCTGGACCAAACGGTGGGGGTGGATGCGAATTGTCAGGGCAGCGTGACATTGAACGGCAGCGGTTCAACTGATCCAGACGGTGATGCGCTGACGTATGTGTGGAGCGGGACGTTTGGTTCGGTCACGGGAGTCACGGCGGTGGTGACGATGGAGCGGGGGACGCATGAGGCGACATTGACCGTGACAGACAAGTTCAAGGTTTCGGTCTCCGATACGGTGACCATCACGGTGGCGGATCAGACACCGCCGGTGGTGACGGTGCCAGCCAGCTATACGGTGAATGCCGGGGCTGATGGAATGGGCTTGGTGCCGAGTGTGATCGCGGATGTGGTGGCGACGGACAATTGCACGGCGGCGGGTTCATTGAACAAGTTGCAGAGCCCGTTTTCGGGAACACCGGTGACGGTGGGCTCACACGAGATCACAGTCACGGTGTCTGATGCTTCAGGCAATATCACGACGAGGACGGTTGCGTTAACCGTGGTGGACGTCACGGCACCGGTGATCGCAGGGTTGACGGATGCGACTGCAGCGGCCAATGCGCAAGGCCAAGCCAGTGTGCCTGACTTGGCGACCAGCGCAACCATCACAGACAATGTGACGGCAGCGGGAGCCATCGTGGTGTCGCAAGCGCCCGCAGCCGGAACTTTGCTCGGAGCTGGAGCGCATGTGGTCAGCATCACGGCGACGGATGCAGCGGGCAATTCCACCGTGGCCACTGTGAATTTCACCGTGGTGGATACGACGGCCCCGAGCATCTCCAGTCTGGGGAATTTGACGGTTTCTGCGGGAGCCAATGGTTTGGGAATCGTGCCCAATGCCAGTGGAGCAGTGATGGTGGCGGATAATGTGACGCCCACGGCGGCCCTGATCATCAGCCAGTCGCCAGCCGCTGGCACAGCAGTCGGTCTGGGAAGTCATGTCATCACGGTCACGGTGACAGATGCGGCGGGCAATAGTGCTAGCACGACGGTAATTCTGAGCGTGGTCGACACAACGGCACCGGTGATCAGCAGTCTGACAGCGTCGCCCAGCCTGCTCTCGCCAGCCAGCGGCAAGCTGCTGCCAGTGGTGCTTACGGCGGCGGTCGCAGACAACACGGACGCAAGCCCGACGACACAGATCGTCAGTGTCACCAGCAATGAGGCGATTGTGGCGCCGGGGCCGCGCGTGAAGAATCCGGATTATGAGATCACGGGGGCGATGACGTTGAACCTGCGGGCGAAATCTTCCACGAGCGCCGGGCGGATCTACTACGTCACGGTGAGCAGCACGGATGACGCGGGCAATGTCGCGCAAAGCACCGTGCAGATCAAAGTGGCAACTACTTCAGGGGGTGGAGGTGGCGGCAAGAACAAGTAATGTTCCTGCCGTTCCAAAACGAAAGGCCGCACAGTTCGTGCGGCCTTTTGTTTTAGATACTTTAAGAAACAGGCTTACGCCAAAGCGGCTTGTGCGGCAGGCAGCTTGGCGAGGCCTTCGTGGCCGGTGCGGAGGATGCGCTCGGTGGTGGTCCAGTCGATGCAGGCATCGGTGATGGAGACGCCGTATTTCAGGTCGGCCGGAGCCTTGAGCGGCTGGCTGCCTTCGCTGAGGAAGCTCTCGACCATCACGCCGGTGATGAACTGGTTGCCTTCTGCGCGCTGGGCGATGACGCTGTTCCAGACTTCTTCCTGCTTCGCGTGCTGCTTGCCGGAGTTCGCATGGCTGCAATCCACCATGAGGCGGGGCGGCAGGGCGGCCTTGTTCAAGGCGGCCACAGCCTCGGCGATGCTTTGGGCATCGTAGTTCGTGCGGACACGGCCACCGCGCAGCACCACGTGACCATCGGGATTGCCGGTGGTGGAGATGATGCTGGTGAAGCCGTCGGGATCGATGCCGAGGAAGCTGTGCGGGCTGCGTGCCGCGGTCATGGCGTCGATGGCGGTTTGCAGGCTGCCATCCGTGCCGTTCTTGAAACCAACCGGCATGGAGAGGCCGCTGGCCATCTCACGATGCGTTTGCGACTCCGTCGTGCGCGCACCGATCGCGGCCCAACTGATGAGCTCAGCGAGGTATTGCGGGACGATGGGGTCGAGGAACTCAGTCGCGGCGGGGAGGCCGAGTTCGTTGATCTGCAGGAGCAGCTTGCGACCGAGCTTTAGGCCCGTCTCGATGTCATACGTGCCGTTCAGGTGCGGATCGTTGATCAAGCCCTTCCAGCCGATGGTGGTGCGCGGTTTCTCGAAATAAACGCGCATCACGATGCACAGGCGATCGCTCAACTCTTCCTGCAGTTTCACGAGGCGGCGGGCGTAATCGAGCGCTGCTTCGGGATCGTGAATGGAGCAGGGGCCGAGGATGACCAGCAGGCGCGAATCCTCGCCGCGCAGAATGGCGCGGACGGCATCGCGACCTTTGACGACGGTCTGCTCGGCGCGCTGGCTGAGCGGCAACTGGGCTTTGAGCTCGTTGGGCGACAGCAAGCGTTTGGTTTCCTGAACGTGCAGGTTGTTGATCGGCTGCATGACAACTAATATGGCCTCAGGCCGGTACTACTTCCACGCCGGGTTTTCCGGCAGGCAGGCGTCGAATTCTTTGACCAGCGCGGTCTCGTATTCACCGGCGTAGGTGCCGGCGAAGAAGCGGTCGAGCGCTTCGTTGTGCAGGCGTTCCCAGGAGGCTTCTTCCTTGCCGGGGTTGATGGGGAAGAACAGCGCGCCGTTTTTCTTGGCGGCGTTGAAATCGCCCGGGGCGTCACCGATCATGAGGATCTTGGTGGGGGCGTATTTGTCCTTGGCGGCGAATTTGATGTGCTCGGTCTTCGTGCCCATCTCCTGACCGGCGATGATCTTCACGAATTTCTCGATGCCGTGCTCGCTCCATTCGCGTTGCAGGGCGTCCACCGGCGTCTGGCTGATGCACATGGCATCGGCCTGAGCATTGATCTTGGCGAGGCATTCGCGGACGAGCGGGAAGGGCGGCACGCCATGGACGAGGTCCAAGACGGTGTCGTTCACGGCGTCGGACCAGACTTTGACCTGGTCGAGGCCGCGATTGCCGTTCTTCACTTCGGAGGCGAGGGTGGCATTGCCGAGCTTGGTCTCACGGGCGATCCATTCATCGAGGGCCTTGGTGTCAGGAATCTTGACGCCACGGGCGATGACTTGCGGACGTTCGCGCAGGAGGTTCAAGGCGCGGACGAGTGCCGGGAAACGGTTGGCGCCACGGGTCTTGGAGTAAAGGTTCACAAACGCCCAGGTCTCACGGGCGTATTTGCTGACGGCTTGCAGGTGGAAGTGCTTGATGAACATGGGGGCGAAGCACTCCTGGTGCTTGATCTCCATGCTGTCAAAAATGCAGCCGTCAGAATCAATGCCGACGAAGAATTCCTTCGAGGGCTTAAAATCGCGCAATACTTGTGCCGGATCGCTCATAAATAGAGGGGAAGATAGGAGGGTAAGCCGGGCAAAGAGTCAAATACGTTTTAAAGGCAAAAAACGAGGGTTTTGCCCGGAATGACTAATGACGAAGCACGAATGACCAAGGGGGAAACATCGAACATCGAACGTCCAACTTCCAACATCGAAAGGGGGCGAAAAAGCTCCAAATCCCAAGCTCAAAGCTCAAAAGAAGCTCCAAGGGGGAAACTTCAAAGGGTTGATTGGCGGTTGAGTGCGCATTTCGACTTCGCGGTTTGGTGTTTCTCTGAAGTTTGGGACTTTAGATTTGGAGTTTCACTTTTTGGCATTCGTCATTCCCGGTGATGTCAGTTACCTTGTGCTTATGCCGACGAATGTGATGGGTGGGGAACTGGAATGCTGCTGCAACAGCCCGAAGACGGGGTTTTACCGGGACGGGTATTGCCGCACGGGCGGGCAAGACAAGGGGCTGCATGTGGTGTGTGCGCAGATGACGGCGGAGTTTTTGCAGTTCTCTTACATGCGGGGGAATGATCTCAGCACGCCGCGGCCGGAGTATGGCTTTCCGGGGTTGAAGCCGGGGGACCGCTGGTGCTTGTGTGTGGAGCGGTGGAAGGAGGCGTTGGTGGCCGGGTTCGCGCCGCCGGTGGTGCTGGCGGCGACACAGATGACGGCGCTGGAATGGGTGGATCTGGAGGATTTGCGGGCGCATGCGGTGGGGAAGGCACCCTGATTTAGCCACGGATTGACACAGATAAACACAGATAGGGAAGGATAAGAAAAGAGCGAGGACGACTTGTCTCCGCTATGTTATTTCGGCGGCTACGGTTTGGCTTTCGTGTTTTTTGGAAGTTGGTTAGATTTGGGGCGTGGATACGGGAACATTGACGGACAGTCCTTTTGCGGTGGTGACGTTCATCGCGGCACCGGCGTTGTTGACGAATGCGACGAGCCTCTTGGCGATGAGCACGATCAACCGGATGCTGCGCACGCGGGATCGCATGCAGGAGCTGTTCGCAGAGTCGGAGAAGGGCGGACTCTCGAAGGAGGAATCGGCACGACTTATCGAGCAAGTGGACCGGGTGGAGCGGCAGGCGGTGCTGCTTTTACAATCGTTGCATGCGATCTATCTGGCGCTGGGGGCTTTTGCGGCGGCGACGTTGGTGACGTTATTGGGAGCAAGCCTGGCGCATTATCTGGAGCAGTTCTGGTTCAGTTTTTTGGGCGGGATCGGTCTGGTGTTGGGGTTCGTGGGCTTGGGCGGTCTGATTCTGGGGAGTTTTAAATTGTTTCAGGCGACGCAGTTGTCGTTGCAGAATATCCGGATGGAGGCGGAGTTGATCCGGAAGAAGCAGGCTGGGTGAGCCACAGATGAACACAGATTCACATAGATAAGGGAAGAGGAGGGAATTTAACCGCAGAGAACGCGGATGCGCGCAGATGAGGAAGGGGTAGACACGAATTTCACGGATTGGCACGAATTGGGGAAACATCAAGGGGAGGCGGTGATTTTATCTGAACAGGTTGGATTTTCCCGCGAGGATATGTCCATGACTTAAAGGTGCCTGAGTCAAACTCGCAGAATCTTCTCCATCGGTTTGCCTTTGGCGAGTTCGTCGATGAGTTTGTCGAGGTAGCGGATCTCGCGCATCAAGGGGTCTGCGACTGCTTCCACGCGGATGCCGCAGACGACGCCTTTGATGAGGGTGCGGGCGGGGTTCATCTGCGGGGCCTTGGCGAAGAAGGTTTCGAAGTCGGTCTGCTTTTTCAGTTGGGCCTCCAGCTTCTTCTGGGTGTAGCCGGTGAGCCAGCGGATGATGGTGTCCACCTCGGCCTTGGTGCGGCCTTTCTTTTCCGCCTTCGCGATGTAATAGGGATAGACGTCTGCGAAGGGGGTGGTGTAGATGCGGTGATGGGTGGGCATGGGGAAAATTATGAAGTATGAATTATGAGGTATGAAATATGGAGCTAGTGATGAATGTCATCTCAAAGCTGGAATTTGAGGCCGATGGCAAAGAGAGCGGCACCGATGGATGCGGTATAAGCAGCACAAACTAGGCAAGTGCTTGCGGGGACACCGGCGCGAGACTTCACGTTCGGCCGGCGGAGATATGGGCAAGCCGCGCAAATCAAATTCCATAAGGAGACGAGGAAAAATAGTGTGCCAAAGTAACATATAAATGAACCGGTGAGCTGGTGAATGCCAACACACAGCAGACCAAGAACCAACAGAATGATGAATGTCAGTATGAAACCCAGTGGGCGCATAAATGTGTCATGTCTGAGGAACTGAGTCAGTGAGTTGGATTCGGTTTCCGCCCAGTTCCGGTATTTCAAGGAATGTTAGAATATCGGCATCGTGGGCGTTGAAAAGGGCGCGATGAAAGGTGAGGGCTAGGTGCGTTGCAGCGCTTGGTCAGATGCTTATCTCCATGAGCTGAACAATCCTTTCTTTTCTGGTTTGGTTGCAGGGGGCGCATCCCAAGAGGCCATTGTTGCAGCACCGCCGACCGACCATACCCGATAAATAAGGCGCGTGGCTGACTCCCATTTCTGCGGTGTCGCGGTGCCCTGTAGCGGTAGGCTAATGAATTGAACGGTGCCGCGAGGCAATTCCACGGCGATGAGCTGGGTCCGAAACGGTCTGGTTCCGACCAATTGCTCAAGCGCCACAAAGCGGGAGTCGGGACTAAACACGACTGCCTCGCCAAAGAGACTATCGGGGAATTGCAAGTCTGCACCGCGAAAGATGATGTGTCCAAACGTCGGGCTGCCCATGCCAATCTCGCTGAAGTCGTCTTGCCGCTCGATGGCATACTTTCCATCTGGCGATTGCAGTGCTGGGTTAGGCATGTTCATGAGTTGTCATCTTGCCGTCCAAGAGTTTCAAAAGCGCGCGCCCGTACTGTAAAAACAACTCCGTCTCCACATCCTGCGGCCATGGACTGGATGGTGGAGGCTGGCATAATTCGTTGAGAAAGTTACCGGGCACGTGCTTCCCGAAATGAATCAGCGAACTGAGAACTTGCTGGGCAAGATTGCGGACTACGGTGATTCGCTCGGGGGCCGTCAAAAACTCATCCAAGCCAGCATCGATGCATCCATTGACCGAGAGGGTCGCTTGCTCGCGCCAAAAGTCTCTGATGGCGGTTAGCCAAGTGGGTGGGTTTGCAAGCTTGTCTACCTCGCGTGCGAGCAGATGCAACCAGACTTCCAGTTTCCAATCTTTGGCGGTGAAGCCAACGCCCCTGAAGACTGTGGTTGAATGGCCCATTTGCGTGGCGTGTTTGAGAGGTTGAGCTTAAAGCCGTCTAGCTTGATGGTTCAGGTTTGAGGGTTGGCTTTAACTCTTGAGGAGAGGATACGCGGGGCGGGGAGGAAGCCAAGGATGAAACGCAGAGTCTGGAATTTGGCGCAACCACGTTGTGGTTGGTGGAGAGGAGGGCGACTGACCCAACGTAGTCCCGCTTGGTGCGGGACAACGTTGGGCTTTGGTACGGTGCCCCGGTTGGGGCACGAGGGGAGGCGCACGAGGAATAGCTTGCGATGGCCGATAGCGGTTGGCGGGGCCGGTTGCACCCCGACTTATTAGCACGGGGCAGGCCGGCGGGCAAAATGCGGGAACAGCGAACACCGGTTGCACCGGTTGGCCAATATGCCGATCTAGAGGGGAAGTGGGCAGGGCCTGCTTACGTCGGCTGCTACTTTGGGATGGAATGGCCCGCGCGGTAGAAAACCTCGGCACTTGTTAACAAGTGCCGAGGTTGGTGGTTGAGAAGGGAGGGAGTTTTTGGTCCGCTAAAGTGCGCGAAACCGGGAGGGAAAGGGCGTGGAGGATTGCCGGCAGGTGATGATCGATAAGCCGATCGCAGGGAGGAAGGCCGCGGTGTCTTAAAAATCTTCCGATGCAATTTCTTGAAGCTTAAGCTATTAGGAATGGTGAAAGGACTTTTCAGAAAAAGTGATTGAGATTGTGGGGTGGGATGGTAGTCTTTTCACGGTGGCGACGGGCCGTTGAATTGCTCAATGGCGGCGCTACAGTGAAACAAGGAGGATGGTGATACCATCCAACAGAGAAAGGAGTGCAGGAAAGTCGTGTCGGCCGGTTGCACCGGCGGGCCGATATGCCGAGCATCGATTATGGAGAGATTGTGGGAGATAGGACTGATAGGTCAAAATAGGGCTCATGGATGGGGAGCGAAGACGAAAGGAGAGATTATGACAATAATGGGCGTAAGAATGGACGTGGCAAGGCGTTGCCTTTCGGCTCTAGCTGTGCGACAAAGGCGGGGTTCTGAGTTTTGTGCCCTAAATTTTGGCATTTTGGCCTTTAAAGGTCATAATGGCAGGGACTTTGCTGGTTGTTAACTATGCCGACGGAAGGCTTTCAACCTTTTGACGATTACGGTTCCGACTCCTCGATCAGGGGGTTGGTAGCCGGGCAGAAGGTATTGAAGCGGTACACGCTGAAGCGGGTGCTGGGACGCGGTGGCATGGGGGTGGTGTGGCTGGTGCATGATGACCAACTGGAGCGGGACATCGCGTTCAAGTTCCTGCCGGACATCGTGTATCACGACAAGGCGGCGGTGGAGAGTCTGAAGCGGGAGACGCGTCGCAGCCTGGAGCTGACGCATCCGAACATCGTGCGCATCTATGACTTCGCGCAGGATGAGCATTGCGCGGGCATCTCGATGGAGTATGTGGCGGGGGATACGCTGAGCAATCTGCGGGTGTGCCAGCCGACGCATGTGTTCGAGGTGTCCGACTTGGCGGTGTGGGTGAAGCAGCTTGGGCTGGCGCTGGAGTACGCGCACAAGGAAGCGCGGGTGGCGCATCGCGACCTGAAGCCGGCGAACCTGATGTTGAACAACAAAGGGGTGTTGAAGATCGCGGATTTCGGCATCTCCCGCAGCATCAGTGATAACATGACGCGGGTGTCTTCCGCGGTGCATGGGGCGAGCGGCACGTTGGTTTACATGAGCCCGCAGCAGGCGATGGGCGAGGCGGCTTCCGCGCAGGATGACATCTATTCGTTGGGGGCGACGCTGTTTGAATTGCTGACGAGCAAGCCGCCATTCTTCACGGGCGAGATCATGTCGCAAGTGCGGGAGAAGATCCCGCCGACGATGGCGGAGCGGCGCAAGCAGCTCGGCATCATGGGCAAACCGATCCCGCCGGAGTGGGAGGAGACGGTGGCGGCATGTCTGGCGAAAGACCCCACGAAGCGGCCGCAGAGTGCGTTGGAAGTTTTACAACGGCTGGGCTTGGCGGACACCGCCGGGATGGAGGCAGCGGGATTGACGACGACTCAGGCAGCCCAGCCGCCGATGGAACCTGCGCCGAAGGAAGCGGCAGACTTGCCCCAGACGGAACTGGCACCGTTGATGCAGATCGAGGGGCCGGAGTCCAAGACGACGACCCGGCCGGCGCAGCCGCCGATGGAGTTCGTCATCGACAGCAAGGGGTTCAAGCCAGTGGGGCCGGCCGAGCAGGTGCCGCAGACGACCAAGCCACAGCGGGTGGCGCGGCGCACGGTGGCAGTACTGCTGACCCTGTTGCTGATCTTCGTGGCGGGAGTGGGGTATTGGGCAAGCACCGATCATCTGCGGTTGAAAGCGGGCATGGGCGGGATTGAAGTGACCGCGTTGCCGCCGGGGGCGACGGTGAAGCTGGCAAATGGCAAGAGCTTGGATGGTGTCGGCAAGATCATGGATCTTTCACCGGGGGTGTATGAGGTGGTGGTGGAGAAGTCCGGTCATGAACCGCAGAATTTCAGCCTGGAAGTGAGCGAGGGAAAGTTCACGGCCCTGCCGAAAGTGGAACTGCCGGCGCAGCTAGGGAGTGTGGTGCTGGTGAGTGATCCGGCCGGAGCGCGCTTCAGTGTCAATGGCGTGGCGGTGAAGCCGGATGCGAACGGGAATCTGTTGGTGAAACTTTCTCCCGGAGTGCACGAGGTCACGGCAGAGTATGCGCAGTGGCCGGTGGTAAAACGTCAATTGACGGTGGTGAAGGACGCAGAGCTGAAAGAGTTGTTCGAATTTTATCCCGGCACGGTGAGGATCGACAGTGATCCGTCCGGAGCCATAGTTTATCAAAACGGGAAAGAGCGCGGGGTGACGCCGCTGACATTGACGAATGAACCGCCGGGCGGTGTGTTGTTCACGTTGGTGAAGGATGATTACAACCAGGAAACCGTCCGTGGTGAGGTGCGAGGCAAGCGGGTGATCGAGTTGAGCCGCAAGCTGACGAAGGACCAAGGGACGCTGGCTTTGAGCAGTTCGCTGCCGGGGGTGAGCCTGTTTATCGATGGGCGGTCACTGGGACAATTGGGAGCCAGCCTGAAAATGGAGACCAACGTCTCCCCAGGGCGGCATGAGATCACGGCGATCGTGCAGGGGTGGCCGAAGCAGGAGCAGGTGGTGGAGGTGAGCCGGGGCAAGGTCAGTCCCGTGCAGTTCGATTTCGCTCCGGCGGCAGTGGTGGTCACCAGCGAACCGCCAGGGGCGAACATCATCTTGCGCGGCGTGCCGATGGAACGGACGCCGTTCACCATGAGGGAGGTCAAGCCGGGGGCGTTCAACCTGCTCCTGCAGATGGAGGGGTATGATCCCGTGACCATCGAGACCAATGTGCTTTCCGGGGAAACGCTGAAATTGCATGCGGTGCTGCCGCGGATGAGCCGGCCATTCCGGATCAGGACCACCCCATCGGATGCGATGCTGGCGATGGATGACATCCCGCTGACGAACCGGCCGCCCAGTTTCACGGTGGGGAAACACATGTTGCGGATCGAGAAGGATGGTTACGAGGCGCGTGAGGTGCCGGTGGAGATCAAGGCGGAAGGGCTGAATGACTTTGGCGAATTCGTGCTGGAGCGCACGGAGGGGGAATTGCAATTGGTGGTCACGCCGGCCAGTGCGACGTATGAAGTGTTCGTGAACGGGGCGCCCAAGCGGGCGAAATCAGCCGAGCCGCTCAGCGGCATACCGACCGGCAAGCACAAGGTGCTGGTGAAAGCGGAGGGGTATGATTCGAAGATCGTCGATGTAGAAGTGTTGAAAAACCAGAAGGCGAGCGAAGAAGTAGTGCTGGTACGCAGCAAGGGGGCCTTGCGGATACTCACCGTCCCGGAAGGAGCCGGATACAGCCTGAGCGGGCCGGACCAGGTGATGCGCAGCGGCAAGACGCCGAATGATGAACCGCAATTGCCCACAGGGACATATCAGGTGGCGTTCACGAAAGAAGGATTTGAGACGACCAATTTGACCGTGCGCGTGGACAATCAGGGCAGCCAGGCCGCACAAGTATCCCTGACCCGCAGCCGCGTGCCGTTCCGCATCCAGGTGAATTTGGCCGGGGCGGCATTCAAGTTGACGGGACCGGATGGCTATTATGAGGAGGGCACGCTGCCTCTGCCGGTGAAGGCGTTGCCGACGGGAAGTTACAAACTGGAAGCGACGCTTGAGGGTTATGACGCGGTGAAGCAGGAGTTCGAGTTGAAGAAAGGGGAGAACCGCCCGTTAAGCGTCAATCTGCAACGCAGCAAGGGCACGTTGCTGGCGAAGATCGCGCCGGTGGAAGCGATGGTGGAATTGCGGGGAGCGGGGTTTAATCGGGCCGTCGCTTCCGGAGACCCGCTGGGAGATATCCCGACAGGAGACTACCAACTCGTATCGCGTTACAAGCAATGGAGTGTGACCAACCGGGTGAGCATCCAGAGCCGGCAAACGAACGAGGTGGTCGTGGCGTTGCCTTTTGGCAAGGTGCGCATCGAATCGGTGCCGGAGAAAGCGGTGGTGATGCGTGGCAGCGAAGAAGTGGGAACGACCCCGTGGGTCTCGGATGAATTGCCTTTGGGTGCCGCGAAATTCCAGCTCCGCCTGCCGGGGCATCGGTTTGTGGATGTCGCGGCGACGGTGCAGGCGCAGAAGACTACCGACTTGAAAAGCAAGCTGGAGCGCTATCCCGGACCGCAACCGGGCATGTCCGAATGGGTGAACAGTTTGGGCATGCGGTTCGTGCCGGTGGGCGGTGTCTGGGTCTGTGTATGGGAGACGAGGAGAAAGGATTTCGAGGTCTTCTACAAGGCGACGCGGCACAATGCCGGACCGGGCTGGAGCAATCCGGGCTTTAAACAAACGGCTTCGGAGCCCGTGGTGATGGTGAGTTGGAATGATGCGGCGGCGTTCTGCCAGTGGCTGACGGATGCGGAAGTCAAAGGCAAGGTGCTGGAACAGGCGACTTATCGTCTGCCCACCCAGGCGGAGTGGCTGCAAATACAGAAAGAGGGTTATGCCGCCGGTCCGTATCTTTGGGGCAAGGTCTGGCCGATGCCCAGCGGCACCGCGAATCTGGCGGATAATGTTTCGTATGACCGGCATTCCTTCACCGCGCCTGCAGCGAGCTATTTTCCGGCCCGCAACGGCGTCTATGATCTGATCGGCAACGTGTGGGAATGGTGTCAGGACGGGTCAGGCAGCCAGCGGACGGTGATGGGCGGGTCTTGGATGCACTATCCGGGAATCGACTATGCCGCAGGCATGCAATTGGGCTTGGGGATCGAGACAAAAGCGCAGGATGTCGGATTCCGGATCGTGCTGGTTCCCGCACCGATGAATTGAGCGGTCTGGAGCCGAAGGAGAGCGAGGAGGTTCAGGGCTTTGCGCGGAATTCTTTGGCGGCTTTTTCAGCAGCCAGTATCTCGTCTTTTCTCAGGGATGGAATGAGCTTGTCCCGGTTGCCGATGGCAATCTGGTTCTCTTGCCGGGCGGCGATGAGGTACCATTTCAGCGCCATGACGTCATTTCGCGGAGTGCCCCACCCAAGCTTGTGGCAGTCACCGAGCATACGCTGGGCGTCAGGGATACCGCGCTCGGCGGCCTTGGAAAGATAAAGATATGCCTTCTCCTTGTCGTAGTAGGCACCTTGCTCCTGATAAAAAAGTTCGCCGACTCGCAATTGCGCCTCGGGCACCTCCTGGTCAGCGGCCAGCAAGTACCATTTGAAGGCCGTATCGAGGCTGGCTCGGCGAACACCCAGTTTATGCTCGAAGCAGTAGCCGAGCCGGTATTGAGCCTCCGGGTGGCCGAGTTCTGCCGCTTCCTGATACTT
The DNA here is from genome assembly GCA_964589735.1 of uncultured Verrucomicrobiota bacterium. GTDB lineage: Bacteria > Verrucomicrobiota > Verrucomicrobiia > Limisphaerales > JAEYXS01 > JAEYXS01. The sequence continues at coordinate 92,240 of CAZPUL010000006.1, forward strand.
CCTGAAAGCGGTGGCGTGGTTCGGCTTGCCCTTGCTCAACACGGGGTGACCGGCAGCGTAATAGGTGCCCAAGAGAAAGGCGGACTGGGCATCTTTGCCCGCTTCCAACCGGTTAAAGTACGCTTTCCATTCAGTTTCCGTTTTAGGCGGTGAGGAAACATCTGCGGTGGCGAAAACGGTCAAAGCACTCGCTGCCAAGGCAGCGGCGAGGCTCAACGATTTAAGCGGACGACCGGACATTTCGAACTGAGGTTAGTCGGGAGCCGGGCATCGCTCAATGGCAAATCCTGTCCGGTTTTTGCCACGGACGTTGAAACATTTTCTCGCACAAGGCCTTATCTATGTAACATTTTCAGGGAAGCCCGCCCTTGCGCGTTGACTTGGCGGGGCAGGTGGGCAAAACAAAGGGCCGCTGTTCAGGCCATGGTTGGCCGGCGGCAATAAACGGATGCATCGACCGCAAATGACGCCAGCTCCCGGCGAACGCCTCGTGCGCTTCGTCGGTGACCGTATCCGTTTTCGCATCGCGGCACCGACGGCGGGCGGGCGCTGGCAGGCGCGCTTGCGCACGAATCTTGGACGGGCGCGGCAGCTTCGGGCAGAGATCGTGGCGGCTCACTTTCGGCCGCTTCCCTTGGCCGGTGCTTCCTGGCGGGACATCCCGATGCAGCGAGTGGGTGATGCTTGGGAATTGGAACTGCCGCTCACGGAGGTCGGCTTTTTCAAATCCAAGGCGTACCTCATCGATGAACACGGCTACCAGCATTGGCCGGATGGTGTGGACTTCGGCCTGAGCATCCAACCCGACTGGTGCCGCACGGGCAATACCATTTACTGTGCTTTCCCGCGCATGTTCGGTCCGAGCAAGACACTCGCGGCAACGGTGGATGAAAAGCAGGAGGCCGAGTGGAAGAAGCTGGATACTCAGGGTTACACGGTGATCCCGCCCTCGGGCAAGCTGCGCGATCTCATCGCCGAGCTGCCGCATATTTTTGATACGCTGGGCAGCCGCATTTTGCATCTGTTGCCGGTGAATCCCACGCCGACGACGTATGCGCGCTTTGGCCGCTATGGCAGTCCGTATGCGTGTGAGGATCTGACGGCGATCGATCCTGCCCTCGTCGTTTTCGACAAACGCACGACCGGTGTGGACCAGTTCTGCGAGCTGACCTCAGCGGTGCATGCGCGCGGTGGGCGTGTCTTTCTCGACATCGTGCTGAACCATACGGGTTGGGGCTCGTGGTTGCAGGAGAATCATCCGGAATGGTTCGTGCGGAAGAAGGATGGCGAGTTTGAAAGTCCCGGTGCCTGGGGAGTGACGTGGGAAGATCTCGTGGAACTGGACCAGCGGTTCCCCGGTTTGTGGGAGCATCTGGCGGAGGCACTGCTGGTCTGGTGCCGACGCGGGGTGGACGGGTTCCGTTGTGATGCGGGCTACAAGATTCCCATGCCCGTCTGGCAATACATCACGGCCAAAGTGCATCAGGAATTTCCTGACACAGTTTTCCTGCTCGAAGGTTTGGGTGGTGGTTGGGATGACACGGCGAATCTGCTCACCGAGGGCGGCATGCAGTGGGCTTACTCTGAGTTGTTCCAGAATCTTGATGCGCTGCAAGTCTCCGGTTATCTCGACCACGGGCTGAAACAAAGCGAACGTGTCGGTCTCCTAATCCACTACAGCGAGACGCACGATAACAATCGGCTCGCGGCCACGAGTCCGGAATGGTCACGGCATCGGAACCGTCTGAGTGCTTTGACAAGTGTGAGCGGCGGATTCGGTTTCACCTGCGGAGTGGAATGGCTGGCGGCTGAGAAGTTCAATGTCCATTCCAGCCGGGGCCTGAACTGGGGCGGGGGACCGAATCTGATCGGTGAGCTTAGCGCACTGAATCATCTGCTGACGGATCACCCGTGCTTTTTTGACAACGCCAAACTCACCCGCTTGTCCGAACCGGGTGCCCCGGTGTACGCCCTCCGGCGTGACTCCAATGATGGCAAGGATTCGCTGTTGATTTTGGCCAATACAGACCAGAAACACGCGCATGCGACGGAATTGGGCGAGTTGGAATTTCTCGGTGAGATGCCGATGGAGCTTACGGAGCGGGAGCCGGCCAAGATGGACGCGCGTGGACCGGGGCGCTGGCATTTCAAGCTGGCAGCCGGAGCGGTGCATTGCCTGGCGGTGGAGACCTTGCCGCGCGGTCTGGGTGGTCCAAGCTACCGTCGCAAGCGGGCGCAAGCATCGCTTGCCTTCACGGCTTTGTCGCACGTGCTGGAAGAAGAGGAGATCGGGCCAGCCGAATGGACAGAACTCGCGGCCTGGTTCACGAGCGATCCGGCGCGTTTTCTCACGGCAGCGGCGCACGTCGAGCCGACGGCAGCGACCAAAGATCTGCTGGGTGCCTTGCGTGCGGTTCCGGTGTTCCAACTGTATTCGCCGGTCGTGAAATGGACGGCTCAGGATATCACCCGGGTCACGGTAGTGCCACTGTTTCACTGGCTGCTGGTGGAGGAGAAGCATCCGTTCCGCGTCTGGTTGGAGAACGGTTGCCATCGGCGCATCGGTTTTCAGAACAGTGTCCAGCTCGATGGACATCACATCGCGTTGTTCCGGATCGTGGAGCCCTTGGGCGATGCGGTGTTGAAGCTCGAACGCTTTGGTCCGACGCCGGATACGTTGAAGGCCACCGTGCGGTGTGTGGGCAAGGCGCCGGCGGTGCTGCAGCCATTGAGCATCCAGGGCGGTCACGGTTTGCCGAACGGGTTGAACGCGCCGCTGGTATTGCTGACAAACGGTCGCGGGGCCATGACGCGCATGTGCGTGGATCTCGGCAAGGTGAAGTCCAAGTATGATTGCGTGCTGGGGGCGAATCTGAATGCGGAGATACCGGTGGATCGCCATGTATTCCTGAAACGCGTGCGGCTGTGGGTGAATGCGGATGGTTTCATCACGCCTTTGGATGCGAGCACGCTTTTGAGCTTTGAAGCAGGCCCGCCCGCGCACTGGCGTTTCCTCTGTACTGCGGGTGATGGCCGGGCGGTGGAAGTGCATCTGGTGGTGGACATGCTGGAGGGGCGCAATGCCGTGGTGCTGCGCCTGCACCGCTCTGGGGCCGCCCCGGAGTTGGGGCGGCCGCTGCCGCGCGAATGCGAGGTGCGCATCACGGCGCGCTTCGATATCGAGGACCGAAATTTTCATTGGGAGACGACGCGGAACGGCGGTTCGGAGCATCATTTCACCAGCAACTGCCATGGCCTGCAGGGGGCGATCGGATTTGCGTTCACACCGGCGGCGGACCGGCAATTACGGGTGACAGCGGATGTGGGGACATATCATGCGTTGCCTGAATGGTCGCAGGGTTTATCGCATGCGGTGGAGGCTTCACGCGGGCAGACAGGCTATGGGGATGCGTACAGTCCCGGGTGGTTTGACCTGCCTTTGAAATCAGGTGCGGCAGTGACGCTGCTGGCGACGGCGGAGTCGCAGACGGATTTGGCTGTGGTGAATGGTTTCATCGAGCAACGGCAACGTCGGGTGGAAGCGGCGGTGACGGCGGCGGATGTCGCGGGGAATGATGGATTCGGTCGCCAGCTTGCGATTGGCGCGCAGGCGTATCTGGTGAAGCGCGGCCAGGGCAAGACGGTCATCGCGGGCTATCCGTGGTTTCTTGACTGGGGTCGCGATTCGCTCATCGCGGCCCGGGGCTACATCGCGGCCGGTGGGGCATTGGATGTGATGGAGTTGGTGAAGGTGTTCGGTCGGTTCGAACAGAACGGCACGTTGCCGAACACAATCCACGGTGAGGACGCCTCGAACCGGGATACGACGGATGCACCGCTCTGGTATGGCGTGGTGTGTGAAGACTTGGCGGCGGTGATGGGGCCGTCCGTTTACACCACCGCAGTGGATGAGCAAGGACGCACGGTGCTGGAAGTGCTGCGGTCTATCGCGGCGGGTTACTTGCGTGGAACGGCGAACGGCATCCGCGTGGATGCGGAGACGGCATTGGTGTGGAGTCCGAGCCACTTCACGTGGATGGATACGAATTATCCCGCAGGCACACCGCGTGAAGGTTATCCCGTCGAGATCCAGGCGCTGTGGATACGGCTGCTGCGTTTGCTGGAGCGCTTGGGCGCACCGAAGCTGGATGAGCCGTGGCTAAGCATCGCGGACCGGGCAGCGAAATCGTTGGAAGATCTTTTCTGGAGCGAACGGCTGGGCTGGTATGCGGATTGCCTCCGCGCACCGGCGCACACACCCGCCCGACAGTCGGCGGTGGATACGGCTTTGCGCAGCAACTGCGTGCTCGCGGTGAGCCTGGGTGTGGTAGCCGGTGACCGTGCGCGGCGTTGCGTGGATGCGGTGCGACGCTGGCTGGTGGTGCCGGGCGCGTTGCGTTCACTGGCACCGTTGCCCGTGGATCTGCCATTGCCCATCCATTCCGGCAGCGGCTGGTTGCTCAATGATCCGGCGAATCCGTACTGGGGCCGTTACGAAGGGGATGAGGACACACGGCGCAAGCCTGCCTATCACAACGGCACGGCATGGACATGGACGTTCCCGGGCTTCTGCGAGGCGATGGCGGTGGCGTGGAATCATTCACCGGATGCGGTTGCCGCAGCGCGTGCGTATCTCGGTAGCATGGACCGCATGATGCTGGAAGGCTGCGTAGGGCAGATACCGGAAGTGATCGACGGCGATGCGCCGCATCAACAGCGCGGCTGCGACGCGCAAGCCTGGGGCGTCACGGAGGCGTTGCGGGTGTGGAAGCTGCTGAAGGCGCGGATGTGATGGCGTGGAGGGCGTTGGTGGCGGCTCTACGGACATCGAAACTCGTGTCGTTGAAAGCATTGGTGATGAGAGGCAAGACAGTGGCCGCATGGGAGCTGTAATCACTTAAGACCATCAGCGCCAGCATCCGAGTGTAATAATCGCTATGTCCTAAGCAATTGGTGGTCAGAGGAAATATTTGTGCGTATTGATTGGTTGTTGCGCTAAAGCAACGCAGTGCATTTTCTCGATGAACGTTGTTTGTTTTGGAGATTTCACCGATGAAGAAAATGACCGTCTCTTCGGTGACTGGCCTTAGTTCAGCCAAGGCATAAGAAGCAAATTCTGAGGCTTCTCGGTTTTTGCCTTGAATCTGTTCCATCAAGAATGGACCAGCCTTGGGGCCGATTCGTTGCCAAACACTCTCCACATACATGCTGCCCGCGTAATTGATCTCATATCTGAGCAGCGCAGGAGCCAGGCTGTGCGCTTCAGGCCCAAGCACGTAACAGGCGAACAGGACAGGTTCAAAATCGATTTCTCTTTTTCTAGTCAGGTTAAATATTTTTCCAAAAAAGGGTGGAGTGTTCTTGTACCAAAAATTCTCGTCTTGAAGCAGTTTGCTTTCAAGATAGGGCAAGGACTTGATGCCCAGCTTTTGGATGGCTACAACAGCTTGATCATGCTTCTGATTGTTTTCTGCCCCAAGCCATATGAATTGAACATTCCCAGATCCAACCGTTAGTGGATCAAGGTCTTCTAGCCATTCACTCAATCTACGCCCTTCATAAACCGGATCAGGCGGGCGCGTGAAATGGTAGAGGAGGGCGCAGATGATCACCACTGCGCAACTCACGAGCATGACACGTTTTCTCCTCATGGGCTCTTGGCCGAGATTAGGCCATATGGAGAGAATGTCAGTTGTTTTCGATGCTGCCCAAAGTCAGCCAGCCGTCCAAGTCAGCGTCTTGAGTCTGGTTTGCGAAGCGCAGGGGGAAGCCGCTTTTCATGGGGTTCACAACATGTAACAGCAGCCTGGCGTTCTTCAAGCGGCGGGGAAACTCGTTCAAGGTGGCGGTGTAGGTGATGGCTGCTTCAGCAGGGATGACGCGCGTGATATCCCAATCTACTGGCCAGGTCTGTTGCAGCTTGCCATTGTGCCACAGGCCAACCTCCATCTGCCAAGAGTAGTAAAACGGAGCGACAGCGGTGTTCGTGACGGTCACGCTTAGTTGCAGGCTTTTACGTTGCGTATCCAGTTTCCAATCTGCGGTTGGGACGTAAAGTTCATAGCCCATCTTTGGGGCGAGTTTGTCCAGATTAGCCATCACTATCGATGGGATGGACATGGGTTTGGGTCGGGGATATCTGACCCAAGAGATGTGGTCGCGCCGGATCAAGGCCAGCAGCTTCTCTTCGGTGACCAGCGAGAGGTCAAGGGAGTTGGATTTATAGTCCGTGTCGAAATCAGGATGCAGCCGGGCGCCAATGGGGTGCGTTCGCCAGCGCGACAACGCATTCGTTCCGGCTTTGGTCTGCATCTTGAGTAACGAGTCGGGGGAGTTCCAAAGTGCAAACCAATCGTCGTGATAGCCGAAGGGCCGCTCGGCCAGATCTTTGTTCGGCCAGCGCATAAGCACTTTGGTCTGTTTGAAGCTGTCCTGATAGGTCTGCAAAATTTCTTCCTTCATCTCCAACGGGACCGTCGTGTGCGGATACTTGATAAGATTCAGGCTGTACCATTCGCCCCAGGTCCCGATCAGGCCTGCTTCAATAAACCCGATGCGCTGGTCTCCATCGTATTTCTCACCAAAGGCGCGGATGAAATTTGTGATGGCGGCGCGGGTGGCTTCATTGGTGTAAACGGGCACGGTTGCGCCTTGGGGATAATTGAGAAAAGCGTAATCGCGCGGCACGGTATAGGTGGCTCCCGGGATATTGGTCAGATAAAGCGGCAGCCGGTGATGGGGTGAAAAGTAATCCATCACAGGACGAAGGATCATCATTTTACCGGCAGCGCTGGCATGGTGGAGTTTGTTCTCCAGAGAGGACCAATCAAACTCGTTTGGCCCCTTCATCACGGTGCTCAAAGGAATGACATTCCAACTGATGGTGCTTTGGCCGTTGAAGTTTTGATCGAGGCCTTTGAGCGGCGCAGGCTTCAGTTGCGAGGCGTATTCAAGGTCAATCGCGTTGAGTTGCAGCGACAAGAAAAGGACGGTGAGACAAATGCCAAGGACCACCGCTAAACGACAGCGGTGGTCCAACGCCAACTCCACCTCCTGGGCAGTTTCGGACATGCGAGAACTGACGAAGGAGATTTGGGGATTATTCAAAAGGGAAACATCGAACATCCAACAGCGAACTCCGACTCTCGAAAGTAACAGGTCAGGTGGAGACACCGAAGCGGCCGCGGCTGACTTGGAAGTCGAGGTTGTTCCGTTGCGAGGAAGCAGCGGTGTGTCGGCCTTCCGCAGAGCGGAGCAGCAGATCGAAAAGTGAACGGGCACAATCGGCGCTGGTGCCGGAAGTGAGATGTAAGTCCACATCTTCCGCGGGCAGCTTGGTATTTTCGGTGACTTGCAGAACCGGGAGCAGGGGATGGCCTTGCAAGACGCGGTCGCTGGTGAAGGCGAGGATGAGTTCGACACCTGAGGCACCGAGGCCGGTGGTGGTCTCCACCCAATGATCGGTGGGGCAATCCATCACGTGCAAACCGGGTGTTTGAAATCTCTGTGCGTAAGCCAGTGTGGGTGTTAAGTCGCTGGCGATGCTGCCGGTGAAGTTTGCGTCTTGCAGCAAAGTGGCATTCTTCGCGATGACGACAGAGGCACCGTGCTGGATCAAGTGACGGACAATGAGAGCGAAGGCTTGCGCGCTTTCCTTCGCGAGTGGGCCGACGCTGCCAAGGCCGATACGAAGATTCGCTATGCTGGCACTTTGACGGGCGGCGGCGGTGCTGGTCACAGGCTGTTGTGCGAACCAGTCATGTACACGTGTGGTGACGGCATCGATGCCGCCATCAAGCTGGATGCTGGCCCAGCCGAACTTGGTGAGGTCAGCGCCCGCTGCGCCCAGATACTGGCGCATGGTGTCGTTGTGCGTCTTCTCGCAACCATGCTCGAGCAGCAACGCCTGGCTCACGCTGGGGTGCAGGAGATAGCCGGCCATGGTGCGTTCCAAAATATCGATAGCTTCGCCGGAGACACCGCAGCCTTCCGTGTGGGGCAAGGTGACGAAGCGCGGGGCGTTCACGGGATTCAACTGGGCATCGTGATTCAGTTTATCCGCGATCATCAAGGACACCTGGGCAGCGCAGAGACTGGTGGGCTGGATGAGGCGGACGCTGCTCGTGGCCAGATGCGAGCCGACGGGCAACGCGGCGAAGGTGGTGGGCAGCTCCAGTGCGGCAAACTCGGAGGGAACAGCGGCGGTGAGCGGAATGGGCTGGCCAGACAGCAAGGGTGTGAGCTCGTAGGTGGGGACCTTCGGTTGCTCGGTCTGCTGCCATTCGCGCCAGAGCTGGACTTGTGCGTGACCGGCGCGTTCACCGGCGGTGCGTTCACCCGAGGCAACACGGATGGTTTGCTCGAAGGCTTCGTTGCCGAGTGATTCAAAGGATTCGCCGTCGAGGTAGCGGCCCGCGTTGATGTCCATCTCCTTCGAGAGCAGACGAAAGCGGTTGCTGTTCGTCATGATCTTGATCGTGGGCACGAAGGGAAAGTTTGTGATGGAGCCATTACCCGTGCTGAAGAGCGTTAGATTGCAGCCGGAAGCCATCTGGCCCGCGACGCTCTCCAGGTCGTTGCCGGGGCTGTCCATGAAATAGAAGCCGGGCTCGGGCATCGGGTGACCGTAATCGATCACGTAATCGAGCCGTGTGTCCGGCGCTTTCTTGTGGCTCGCGCCGATCGACTTGATGGCGATGTTGTAGAGGCCGCGATAGAGGTTGCCGCCACTGGGATTCGTCTGGGAGCTGGCACCGTGCCAGCGCACGCGTTCCTCGAAGCGGGTGATCTTGCTAAGGAATGCTTGGGCCGTTTGAAGATCGCGCACATTGCTGAGCACGTAGGATTCCGCACCGACGAGTTCATCGGTCTCCGCGAGGTTCGCTTTGCCACCATTGCGGATGACTTCGTTCACGATCCAGCCTTCTAAGGGATTGCCGGAGACGCCGGAGAAGGCATCGGACCCGCCGCACTGAAGCGAGAGGTTCAGGTGTCGGATGGGCTGGGGTGTGCGTGCCAGTTTGTTGGCCTCCGGAATCCACGAGCGGACGAGCTCGGTGCAGCGGCGCAGTTCATATTCGATGCTGCCGAGCAGGGAGTGGAATTGATGCGGGACATCGGCGAGCGGGTAGTGATTCGCTTGCGCCCAGGCTGCGAGCGCCCGGTTGTTCACGGGCTCGGTGCCGTAATCCACGGCGAGCACAGCAGCGACGTTGCTGTGCGTCATGAAGCCGGTGAGGGTGCGGAGGATGAGATCGTAATTGTTCGGACGATGCTCACCGCCGCCTTCCGTGTGCGCGACGGCGACGATGCCATCCAGATTTTTGCATCCGGCAGTCGCGGATTTGAGGCGTTCCTCCAGCGCACGGACAAAGCTGGCGGTGCGGGAACTGGTGCCGAGCAGGATGATGTAGTTGCGCGTGCCTGCGCCACGATTGCCGGGACGGGCATAACCCATGAAGGTGCGCGGGTTAGGAACGAGCGGGATTTGCTGACCGGGCCGAAAGCTGGCGGCATCCAGCGTGTAGGGCTGAAAGTAATCGCGGAAATTAGGAGCCGTGGGCAAAGCGAAATCGAGGCGGCGCGACTGGAGCGCGGTGAGCATCATCTCGTTGCAGAGATAATCGCCGGGTTGCAAGGGCACGGTGGCGAAGCCAAAAGGGAGTCCCCACGAAAGCAGTTTCTCACCCGCGGCGATGGAGGCGATGGCGAAGCGGTGGCCCTCCAGCACGGTCTGGCGGATGGCGAGCGGCTGGCCTTGGAAATCGATGAGCGTACCGGCGTCGAGACGTTGCGAGGCGATGGCGACGTTATCGCCCGGGGCGGGCAGGCGACCGGCGCGATGAAATGGCAAAGCGTTGTTCATGGACGGGCCCCGTGCACAAAGGCCGGGGTTGCGGCATCAAGTTGGGATGAAGGGCGGGTTTTGTCGAGCGGTTAGGGTGGGGCAGGGAGGTTCAAAATCCCAAGCTCAAAGCTCAAAAGAAATTCCAAAGGCCACAAGATCCCAGCCACAGCTCCGCCGAATTGCCATCGGCTTATCCTTCCCGAGTCCAAAGCTGGAGACTGTTCTGCACTAGAGAAACTATTCCTTATGCCCAGAATGTAAGAATCCGAACCAGCTTTTCCTTGGGGTCCCGCATGCGGAACTGCGGGGCACAGTCCCGCGCCACTTAAAGCTCCAGAGTTGTCAGCCACGCTGTATCCCCGAACTTGCCTTTGAATTCTTCGATCACCGCATCTGCCGCCGCTTTGTTCTCGAACACGGCGAACGTGGTGGAGCCGCTGCCGGACATCATCGCGCGCAATGCGCCGCGGGCTTCGAGAAATTCCTGATACAGCTTCAGGATTGGGTGCTTCTCCAGTACCGGCGCTTCGAGCGAGTTGTAGAACAAGGTGACGGCGGTTTTCGTATCCGTTCCATTCAACGCGTTCACCAGTTCTTGCGAACGGCCCGCACGACCATTCAAGTCCTCCGGAAAACGGGCGAGGTTCTGATATGCCCACGCCGTCGAGACGCCAAATCCGGGATGGATGAGCAGCAGTCCACGTCCTTTCAATGAAGGGAAGGGCGGCAAGGTCTGCACTTTCTCCCCGCGACCGACGGCGAGCGCCGGTCCTTTCTGGAGGAAGAAGGGGACGTCTGAGCCCAAAGCGGCAGCAATGTCGTAAATCCGGTTCTCGGGCAGGCGTTGGCCGAAGAGTTCGTTCATGCCCAGCAGTGTGATGGCGGCATTGCCACTGCCGCCGCCCAGACCGGCCGCCATGGGGATATGCTTCTCCAGATGGATCTTCACGCCATCGAACAGCTTGGCGTTTGTCAGGAACGCGGAGGCGGCGCGATGCACGAGATTGCTGGCATCGACAGGCAGACGCGGGTCGCTGCACGTGAGCGTGACGCCGCGACCATCGCGCTCAAAGGTGAGGGTGTCATGGAGCGGGATGGGGAGCATCACCGTCTCCAGTTCATGAAAACCGTCCTGACGCTTGCCCAAGATGTTCAGGATCAGGTTGACCTTGCAGTGCGATTGATATGTCAGTGGCATCCAATAAAAAACGGCGCCAACAAGCAAATGTTGGCGCCGGATGTTTGAAAAGCTTTTTTAGTAGTCAAAGATGTGGAAACGGCTGCCCGGGATGAACGGGGCGACGTCACCCGCGCTGAAACCGATCTGCGTATCGGTGGCGAAGATGCTGTCCGAAATCAGGCCCGGTTTGAAATTTGTCGGGTAAGCCGGGTTCTCGGTCATGAAATCGATGGACCAGACCTGCTTCGGCTGGTAGGGGCCGCCGATATAGATGTCCTCGCCGCCGCTGCTGTGCTTCATGTAGAAGGGATCGTAGGAAGGGAACGGAAAGGTGACGATTTCCACAACGCCGATCGCAGTGCGGGTCATGCTGCGGTTGATGCCCTTGATAAAGCCGCTAGTATAGGCTTGATCCGGTCCATACCACATGGCCGTCTGCTCCATGGAGCGGCGGAGGTCACCGAGGCGGGCGAATTCAGTGGCATTATTGATGCCGCGACCGAGCTTGTGGGAAGGGCCAGCGCAGCCGGTGGTCAAAGTGACCGCGACAGCCGCCGAAAACAACAGGGCCAATGGTTTGCGCATAGGTTAGTCAGCGAGATTACGGATTGAACTTATTCAACCTACCACAAACTTGTAAAGCAGCAATTCACATGGATTTGGGAAAGAGGATTGACCCCGGGATGCCCCTGGCGTTTTCTGGCGGGGAAAGGATTCCCATGTTGATCGTCCATGTCCAAGTCCACGTGAAGCCGGAATGCATCGAGGCCTTCAAACAGGCCACACTCGAGAACGCCCGTAACAGCGTCCAGGAGGCGGGTATCGCGCGCTTTGACGTTGTACAGCAACAAGATAACCCGTCCAGGTTTGTGCTGGTGGAGGTCTATCGCGACGCCGATGCCCCGGCCAAACACAAGGAAACGGCCCATTACGCCCAGTGGCGTGATACGGTGGCCGGGATGATGGCCGAACCCCGGACGAGCGTGAAATACGGCAACGTGTTCCCGGACGAGACAGGTTGGTAGGCACCTATGACGCGCTTTGAATTTGCCACGGCCACGCGGATCGTCTTTGGTGCCGGAGCCTTGCCCGAGGCGGTCAAGGCAGCGGGGAGCTTTGGTCGGCGGGTTTTCTTGGTGACGGGCAGCCGGCTGGAAGGAGCCGAGGGGTTGGCCAAACAGTTGCTGCAAGCGGGCCTGGAGGTAGTGATCGCCCAAGCGGTGGGCGAACCAACGACCGATTCCGTGCAAGCTTTGACGGCCCAAGCGCGGGCGGAGCGATGTGAGGTGGTCATCGGTTTGGGCGGCGGCAGCGTGATCGATGCGGCGAAGGCGGTGAGCGGGTTGCTCACCAATGCGGGAGACTTGTTCGATTATCTGGAGGTCATCGGCAAGGCATTGCCTTTGAAGCATCCTGCCGCGCCTTACATCGCGCTACCGACGACGGCAGGCACGGGGGCCGAGGTGACGCGGAATGCAGTGCTGGGTTCCCAGGAGCATCGGGTGAAGGTGAGCCTGCGGAGTCCGCTGATGCTGCCGCGGCTGGCCATCGTGGACCCGGAGCTGACGTATGACCTGCCGCCAGACGTGACAGCTTACACAGGCTTGGATGCATTGACGCAGGTGATCGAGCCCTACGTTTGCACAAAGGCGAATCCAATGACGGACGGCTGGTGTGTGGAGGGGATTCGGCGTGCGGCGCGGTCATTGCGGAAGGCCGTGGAGCAGGGGAAGGATGTGAGCGCACGCGAGGACATGGCCGTAACGAGCCTCTTCGGCGGGTTGGCGCTGGCGAATGCCGGATTGGGCGCGGTGCACGGGTTTGCGGCACCATTCGGCGGGATGTTCCCGGCACCGCATGGGGCGGTGTGTGCGGCGTTGTTGCCGCATGTGATGGCGGCGAATATCAAAGCGTTGCGGGAAAGTGCTCCTGAAAGTATCGCGCTGATGCGCTACGAGGAGATCGGGCTCTTGCTGACCGGCAAAGCACAAGGAACTGCGGAGGATGGGGTGCAGTGGGTGGCGCAGTTTGTGAAGGATTTGCAGGTGCCGAAGCTGTCCCAGTATGGCTGTGTGGATAAGGATATCGCGCAAGTGGTCGAGAAGGCGGCGAAGGCGAGCAGCATGAAGGCGAATCCGGTGGAGCTGACAAAAGGTGTGCTAAGTGAAGTTTTACAGGCGGCGATGTGAGGCCAGTAATGCGTGACGCGTACCCCCTTCTGTGTATTCCGCGTATTCTGCGGTTTAACCTAAACTCGCCCGTATCCCCGCGAAGATCGATTTGCCCGTCTCCACTGTCACCGGTTTCTTGGCCTTCTCGCTCATGTGTTCCACGAGGTTCTCGGGCAGCTCTTTCAGGAAGGACGACGGATGGCAGGGCATCGGCTGGCCATAGCGCAGGCGGGCATCGCAGTGGCTCATGGTCAGCGTCTCCTGTGCACGGGTGATGGCCACGTAGAACAGGCGGCGTTCTTCATCCAGCGTGCCTTCCACCTTGCTGCGGGAGTGGGGCAGCAACCCTTCTTCCAGGCCCACGATGAACACGTGCGGATACTCCAGCCCCTTGCAACTGTGCATCGTGATGAGCGTGACCGCATCGCCTTTCACTTCCTTGTCCTCGGCGCGTTCGGTGTCCAGCGTCATCTCTTCCATGAACTCCACCAGGCGGTCTTGCGGTTTTGGTGTGCCGCCCGGCGTGGTATCGAGCGTGGCGACGAGTTCGCTGATGTTCTTCACGCGGTTCTCAGCGGTCTCCGGGTCTTTCTCCGACTTGCGCAAATCATCGAGATAGCCGGTCTCCGTCAGGAAGCCGTTCGCCCACGCACTGAGCGAGAGTGTGTCTTCCGATTCCAATGGCGCGCGGACTTTCTCGATGAACGCGAGGAATTCCTGGATGCTTTCCTTGATGCGTGTGAGGAAGGAGTCCTGCACATCCGTATGGCGCATCGCGGCATAGACGGAGCAGCCGCGTTCATGGCTCATCTCCAGCAGCCGCTGCATCGTCGTGTCGCTCAATCCACGCGCGGGCGTGTTCGCGATGCGCAGCAGGCTGATGTCATCGTGCGGGTTCAGGAACGTCTTCACATACGCCATGAAATCCTTGATCTCGCGCCGGTCAAAAAAGCTCTGTCCGCCGATCAAGTGGTAACGCACGCCGGCCTTGCGCAAGGCCGTCTCGATCGGGCGCGCTTGCAGATTCGTGCGGAACAGGATCGCGTGATGCACCCACGGGATCTGGCGCGTCATGCGGTTGAACTCGATCTGCTGCACAATCTCCCGCGCCTCATCCTCGTCCTTCGGATACTTGGCGATGGTGATCTTCTCACCCTGGCCCTTGGTGGACCAGAGCTGCTTGCCCCGCCGTTGCGCGTTGTTCTTGATGACGGCATTCGCCGCCTCAAGAATCGTGTTCGTGGAGCGGTAATTCTGCTCCAGCTTCACGATTTTGACCTCGGGGAAATGCTGCTCAAGGTTCAAGAGATTAGCGACCTCGGCGCCGCGCCAGCCATAGATGCTCTGATCATCATCACCCACCACGCAGAAGTTGCGATGCACTTTGGTGAGGTGATGGATGAGCTGGAACTGCACCGCGTTCGTGTCCTGATACTCGTCCACCATCACGTATTGGTATTTTGCGCGACAAGCCTCGAGGGCGTCGGGATGTTCCTCAAACAATCTCAGCGTGAGCAGAATGAGATCGTCGAAGTCCACCGCGTTGCAGGCCTTCAATGCCGTATCGTATTGACGGCGCACATGCAGGGCCAGCGCACGGACGCTTTCATCAGCGAAGAGGGTGGAATCCACGCCGCCGTTCTTGAACCGGCTGAGCATCGAGAGAATCGCGCCGGGGTCGGATTTCTCGCCCTTGGAAGAAAGGCGGCTCATGATCTTTTTGATCGCTCCAAGCTGTTCGCTCTCGCTGTAGATGACGAAGGTCTTCTTGTAGCCGAGCTTCTCGATGTGCTGGCGCAAGATGCGGACACAGAGCGAATGGAAGGTGCAGATGGTCGGGCGCGGCACCTTTTCCTCGCCCTTGCGGGCGCGCTGGGTGGGCACGAGCTTGCTGATACGCTCCTGCATCTCGCGCGCGGCCTTGTTCGTGAAGGTCACCGCCAGGATATTGCCCGGGCTCACCCCGCGGTCGATCATGTGCGCGATGCGCACCGTGATGACGCGCGTCTTCCCCGTCCCGGCACCGGCCAGGATCAGCACCGGCCCGTGAATCGTCCGGACCGCTTCCCGTTGCTGCGGGTTGAGTGAACCAATATCGAACATCGCGCGCGGGAGTGTAGGAGCGGACGACACGAACGCAAGCGAAGCGTTTGCCTTCTCATCGTAATGCCTGCTTCGACCGCTGTTCCATTGATTCCTGTCCCTGTTGAACCAACTTGAAAAGGTGTCTTTGCAAGCCTTTTTCTGTTTGGACAACCCGCTTTCCCCGCTAAATGCGCTTCCCTTCGCCCGTCTTTTTGCGCAAGGTGCGGTATGAGTTTTACAGAGCTGGGCTTGTCCAGCACGGTTTTGGAGGGCGTCAAGGCCATGGGTTATGTCGAACCGACCCCCATTCAATTGTGCGCCATTCCCTTGATTTTGGCGGGTAAAGACGTGATCGGCAGTGCCCAGACCGGCACTGGCAAAACGGCTGCCTTTGCCTTGCCCATCCTGTCTCTGCTGGATAAACCGGCCAACCAGCCCCGCGTGCTCGTTTTGGAACCCACCCGTGAGCTGGCCGCCCAGGTGGAGACGTCTTTTCGCGACCTCTGCCGCTTCACCCAGTTGCGTGCAGGCGTTGTCTTCGGTGGCGTCGGTTACGGCAAGCAGACGGACATGCTCCAGCGCGGGGTCGATATTCTCGTCGCGACGCCCGGCCGCCTCATCGATTACCTCAATCGCGGCACCATCCGGCTCGATCAGGTGAAGCACCTCGTCCTTGATGAGGCCGATCGCATGCTCGACATGGGCTTTTTGCCTGATGTCCGCCGCATCGTGGAGCGTTGCCCGAAACAGCGCCAGACGTGTCTCTTTTCCGCCACCATCCCGCCGGACATCGATGCCCTCATCAAGTGGGCCATGCAAAAGCCCGAGGTCATCGAGATCGGTGCGCGCCGCACTCCGGCCACGACCGTGAAGCACGCCATCTTCCCTGTGGCGGATAATCAGAAGACCGATCTGCTTCAGGCGCTGCTCGACCAGATCAACTACGACTCCGTCATCATCTTCTGCCGCACGCGCCATCGTGCCGACCGCATCGCGAAATTCCTCAGCAAGAACCGCCACGCCGTCGCCACGCTCCACTCGGACCGTTCGCAACGCCAGCGCGAGGACGCCCTCAAAGGCTTTCGCGACAAGCGTTATGATGTGCTTGTCGCCACGGACATCGCCGCGCGCGGCATCGACGTGCCGGAGGTCAGCCACGTCATCAATTTCGACGTCCCGCTCCATGCCGAGGATTACGTGCACCGCATCGGCCGCACCGGTCGGGCGCAAGCCACCGGCGATGCCTTCACCATCATGGTCGCCGAGGAACGCGGGCAGGTCCGCGACATCGAGAAATTCATCAGCCAGAAGATCCCGCGCGAGAAGCTTGAGAACTTTCCCTACGCCGCCAGCCCGGCCTTCGACGAGATTCGCCCCGGTGAAGTCGTGAAACCGAAGCCGCGTCAGCAGCAGCAGCAAAATCGCCAGCAACGTCAGCACCAGCAGCCGAACCGGCCGCCGCAACACCAACGTCCTGCTCAGCCGCCGCGTCCGCCGCAGCCACAGGGCCAGCCGCACGCTCAGGAGCAACGTCCGCTGCGCCCGGTGCAACCTCAGCAATCGCAACCGCCGCGTCCTCCTCAGCACCAGCAGGGACCGCGTCCGCCCCGGCCGCCGCAGCACCAGCAACCCCGGCACAACCAGCCGCCCCGTGGCCCTCGCCGCGACGAACCTCGCGAACCGCGTGAGATCGATGGCAACCGCGAAGGTGCCAACGAACGTCCGCCCATCCACAAGTGGCTCGCCCAGCGCGATCCCGCCGCCTCCATGGGCAAGATTTACGGGGGACCGCTGCCCAGCCAGCAGAAGTCGGGACGCCGGCATGGCAAACGCCGCTTCGGTGGGGGCCGTCCGGGTGGTGGTCACAGCAGTGGCGGCAGTCGCTGGTAAATTTTCTATCGGAACACTGCTGACGAGCGCCACGCACTGGTGCGCCTTCAGCGCGTGAAGATTCCCGGGCGAGGCGACGTTTTTATCCGCCGCCCGCCCGGGAGCTCCCCCACCGGCCTCCCTCGTTTCTCTGACCTCCATGACCTTCATCACGCGCCCATCCTAGAGGGGGGTGTAGGACATCCGCTGTCCTAGGTCCGTTTTTCTTGAGAATATTTTTAAAATCGCAAACTATTCATAAAGAAGAGGTTACGGGAATTTTCTGCTTTGGCGTGAAAATTCCCGGAAAAGAAAACCCCAAAACCCTCGTTCTTGAAACTTAAACGCCTTCAATCAAGGGCGGCGACAGAATCGTTCTCACCATGAGGATTTTAACCATTGGTCGGAAGGGTATTAGAAATCCAATAGGCACCAGGGTTCCACGCCAAAATGATGGCCTATGACAGCCTCAGGCGTGGCAAATTTAGTCCTTTCCCAACTTCAACCACGCTTTTACAAAACCGAAAAGCACGACCACTTCCATGATCGCCCACATCGCCCAAAAAGCCCAAGTGCGGTCGTGCGCGTGCTGGGCCAAGGGACAAAGTGACCAGAGCAAGAGACCTAAAAAAGCAGCTAACGCCTGGAATGTTTTCATACGCTCTGACCTTGCCTGTCACGCAACTTCAGCACCGCTGGTTGGCCGCTAGAATCATCGCCCTGATTGTTGAATTAATTTTCATTTCCGGTTTCGCGGTCTTTTATCATGGCCGTGACAGCATCGGCTCCAGCCACAGCCCCCAGTCGCTGCCTGCGCCATTGCCGCCGTCTTCCACACGCAGTTGCAATTGTTGCATACCTTTCACCGAGACCTCGAAGGTCTGCAGGTTTTCCGGTTTCACCAAGGGCGAACGCCACAGTTCGCGCCCGTCGGCTTCAATGACAAACACCACGGAGCCATCATTGCCTTGGGCCACGCCCGCTTTGCCTTTGAACGTTTCCCATTTGCCACCCAACTGATACGTGTGCCGCGCCGGGGCATGGGCGAAGATGCCGCGGGCAAACAGTTCGCCCGTGCTGCCGAGCAGCACGTCAGTTCCGGGCAGGTGATCATAAGTCGGCTTCAACCACCCCACGCTGGCTTGCTGCGGACGCACCCGGCTCAGGGCCATCGAATTGCCCGTCACCGTTGCGGCATCAACCGTTGGTGCTGAAACCTGGAGTGCCTCAGTAAGCGCTTTCTCCATCTCGGCAAAAACACTTTGCTGCTGATACTTCTGCGCGAATTTCTGGAATGTGGTTTTCAGCGACGCCACATCCTTTCGCTGAAAGGCTTGCACTGCGGGAGCCAGATCCAGCCGGAGTTGTGCGCCCAGCAGATCAGGTTGTCCCTCTGCTGTGACGCGATAGGGATAGTTGTTCGCGGAACTCGCCGAGGCGAAGCTGGTGGCCGTGCCATCCGCGCCCAAGGCGATCAATCGGAACACGCATTTTTTATTCGGCGTCAATGAATCGGCGGTGAGTTTGAAACGCCCCTCTTTGTCTGGAACCGCCACGGAGGGCAGGGAGTCATAGTCACCGCCGCCCAGCGGGTCCATGTAGCCGAACACGGCATACACCGGCACGGCTCCCGTCACTTTGCCCGCGCAGGTGAAGAACTTGTCGCCCGCTGTGAACTCAATCTGCTCGAACTGAAACGAGTTCACTCCGGCCTTCAACGGAGCCAGATGATTGAAGATGGGATGGGTGATGAGCCGCAAGCCGCCGGCCAAGTTCAGGTAAGAGCCTTTATCTTCGTTACGACGCTCGTTGCCATACGTCCGGTTACCGCTGCCCATCAGCGTGGTGCCCCACAGTTTCTTTTCACTTTCGCGCTGGCTGTTATGCGGCAGGCCCAATGCATGGCCCACCTCATGGGCGATGCCGCCGATGAAGATGGAGTTATATTTTCCCAGGCTGATGCGGCCGTACTGCCCGTCCTGCACGGAGTCAGCCTTGTTGGAGAGCGCCGCCAGTTCGAGGATGGGACTGTCCACCTGCCAGGCCGTACCGGAGACCGGACTGCCGCTGGCGTAGTAGGGACTGTTTTGCGTGATGCGCCGCTGGGCGGAATCCCAATTCGCCATGTTCGTGAAGATGACGATCGTTTCCTTGTCCGTGTCCAGTCCTGCCGCTTTCAAGGTCGGCAGACATTCCTCCCGTATCTCGCGACCGCTTTCCGGTTTGTAATGGGTGTAAGGTTGTTTTCCTTTCACCAGGAAGATACGCACCTTGTCCTTGCCTTCCGTAGCCAGGCTGATGGTGAGCGGGCCAAAGCCCAGCCGTTCCATCTCCTTGGCGTAGAAGGACTGGATATCCAGCATGATGGCGCTCAAACGTTCCTGATAGCGTGGGGCGGGTTCGCGATCAGCCGGCGTCCAGTACACGATGTGCAGGGTGCGATTCACCGCCTTGGTGTTTCCGCCCTGCCACGCTTTGACGATGGAAAGTGCCGCTGGTGCCACTGCCTTTATCTCGGCTTCCGGGTCAATGACGGTTTGCGCCGTTGCGTTGACCGGCAGAACCTGCATCGCTGAAAGAAACCAAGCCATCAGCAGCACTTTTGAACGAATGGACATGGCTGGATGATAGGAGAAAGCCCTAAGGTGGCAACATCTTGAAAACGGCTTCTGCACTGAAGCTTTTTCAACGGACTCCCCTAAGTCATGCTGCTTGCTCCATTCCAAATTTCTTCCTCAGTTGGACTGGTCTGCCCGTCCGCTTCTGCTACGTTTCCCCCGAACTGAATTATGGATTTCTTTACCGCACAGGAAAAGGCCCGGAAGAACAGCGGACGGCTCGTTTTCTACTTTGGCGCGGCCGTGTTGGGCACCATCGCGGTCATCTATATCATTCTGGCCATCGCTTTTGCCAAGGCGGGCCGGCCGGATGCGCTGGGGCAGGGGCGCAGTCTCTGGCAGCCGGAGCTGTTCCTCTGGGTGGCGGGCGGCACGAGTGCCGTGGTCTTGCTCGGCAGCATGTTCAAGATGGCGCAGCTCAGTGCCGGTGGTGGTGCCGTGGCCCGGGCGTTGGGCGGGCGGTTGATCGATTCCAATACGCGCGATGTGGATGAACGCAAACTGGTGAACATCGTGGAGGAGATGTCCATCGCCTCCGGCATCCCCGTGCCGCAGATCTATGTGATGGATGACGAGGAGGGCATCAATGCCTTCGCGGCGGGCAATTCCGTGAGCGATGCCGCCGTGGGCGTGACGCGCGGCTGCATCCGGATGCTGAACCGTGATGAGTTGCAAGGCGTCATCGCCCATGAGTTCAGCCACATCCTGAACGGCGACATGAAGCTGAACATCCGTCTGATGGGCGTGCTTTTCGGCATCCTGTGCATCGCCATGATCGGGCGCATCCTGTTGGAGACCACCGGGCGTCGGCGTTATCATCTGGGCGCGCGGAACAAGGGCAGTAATCCCTTGCCCTTCATCGGGCTGGTGCTTTTCGCCGTCGGTTACATCGGCATCTTTTTCGGACGGCTCATCAAGGCCGCCATTTCGCGTCAGCGCGAGTATCTGGCGGATGCTTCCGCCGTGCAGTTCACGCGCAATCCTCATGGCATCGCGAATGCCTTGAAGAAGATCGGCGGCCTCGGTCGACGCGGCTCGCTCGTCACCGCGCCAGATGCGGAGGAGGCCAGCCACATGTTTTTCGGCAACGCCCTGGCGGAAGGTTTTAGCAACCTCACGGCCACCCATCCGCCCCTGGCACAACGCATCAAGGCGATCGAGCCCCATTTCGATGGGAAATTCCCGCGCGTCGAGTTCCCCAAGAATGACCACGATGAGGACTGGGAAGAGCAGGCGCAGCGGCCACCGGTCCGTCATCAGCCTCCGCCGATGCCTTTTCCGATCCCACCGATTTTGCCTGTGGGGAACGTGATCAACCAGGTGGGCACCATGCAGCCGCAGAATGTGGCCTGGGCACTCGCGCTGATGGCCGAGATGCCCGAGCCGCTCCGGGCCGCCGCCCATGAGAGTTATGGAGCACGTGCGCTGGTGTATGGCCTGTTGCTCAGCCCGGATGCGGACTGCCGCGCCAAACAGATGACCGTCCTGCAATCCCGCGCGGATGCCGGAGTCTTCGCCGAGTTGAACACCTTGCGCGCCTCCTTTGAAACGGTGAAGGCCGAGGCGCGGCTGCCCCTGATCGAGATGGCGATGCCCGCGCTGCGCCAGCTTTCGCAAAGCCAGTTCGAGACCTTCATGGGGAATGTGGAGGCGCTCATCGCCGCCGACCAGCAGATCGATCTCTTCGAGTATTCGCTGCAACGGATGCTGAAACGGCATCTCTGGCCGCATTACCGCCAGGTGAAGAAGCCGGTCACGCAGTATTACGCGCTGAAGCCGCTGCTGCCGGATTGTGAAGTGTTGCTCTCGGGATTGGCGATCGTGGGTCATGCTTCACCGGAAGAAGCGGCGAAGGCGTTTCGCGCGGGCGTGAGCCGCTTGGGGCCGGAGGCGGCGAATCTCCAATTGCAGCCGGTGGGCAAAGCGAACCTGACGCATATCGATGCGGCGCTGGACCGGTTGGTGACATCCTCGCCGATGGTGAAGAAGCAGGTGCTGGATGCCTGCGCGCATGCGGTGGCCAGTGATGGTGAGATACAGTCGCGTGAAGCCGAGTTGCTCCGCGCCGTGGCCGATGGATTGGATTGCCCCTTGCCGCCGTTGTTGAGCGGGCAGAATTGAACGGCGGAGATTTTTGTGTCCAAGAGTGCCGACAGCTATGCGGGTGATGAAGCCTGGGCAAAGTTTGTGGTAGCCATCAGGCCGTTCTGGGAACCTTGTACGAACAAGGAAGAATTGATCCGGCTTTTCAACGGCGCTGAGGACTTGGCGATCGGGGCTTACTATGTGGCCGGAAAGCATGCCGAGGAGTGGGCCAAGTCGCCCGTTCCGGCCTTGGGCGGGCGCAAACCGTTGTCATTGCTTGCCAGTGAACCAGGTCTTAAGAAGCTCAAATCCGCGATCATGAGCGCGCCATAGCGGCTATAAGCCGGAGAAATGGCCGACAGTTACGTTTCTGCAAAGTTTCAAGGGGGTTTGCTTTTGTCCGGCTTCTGTCCTATTGGTGTCGTGCTCTATGGAAAAAGACGTGGTGGTGCGCATCCAGAATCTGACCAAGATTTACCTGCAGGGGGAGATCAATGTCACCGCGCTAAACAATGTCACCCTGGATATCATCCGTGGCGAGTTCCTTACGCTGATGGGCCCTTCCGGCTCCGGCAAATCCACCTTGCTGCACATCATGGCGGGCATCGACCGGCCCACGAGCGGCAAGTGCTATGTCGAATCTGTTGACGTGACGAAGCTGAGCGAATCCCAACTGGCTGACTGGCGGAACCAGAATGTCGGTTTCGTTTTCCAATCGTTCAATCTCATCCCGGTGCTGACGGCGTTCGAGAATGTGGAGCTGCCGTTGTTGCTCACGGGCTTGAGTGGCAAGCGCCGGCGCGAACAGGTGCGGACGGCGCTGGAGATGGTCGGTCTGGCCGATCGGGCGGGTCACTTGCCGCGGCAGATGTCCGGCGGTCAGGAACAGCGTGTGGCCATCGCGCGGGCATTGGTGACCGATCCGCACCTTGTCGTGGCGGATGAGCCGACGGGCAACCTGGATGCGAACTCCGCGAACGAGGTCTTAGGCATCCTGCAAAACCTGGCGCGTGGTGGCGACAAGACGGTCATCATGGTGACGCATGATCCGAAGGCGGCCGCCTTTGGCTCACGCTCCATCCATCTGGAAAAGGGCGAGCTGATCCGGGAGGAGACGACCAAGTGACCATCGGCGGTTTCATCATCAAGAACGCCCTGCGCAACAAGCGGCGCGCCTTGCTCTCCATCCTGAGCGTGGCGGTGAGTCTCTTCCTGCTGGTGACACTGCTGGTGCTGCTGCGCGAACTGACCACGCCGATGGAAGATGCGGATGCGGCGATGCGCATCGCGGTGCGGCACCGGGTCTCGCTGGCGAACACCTTGCCCTACCGGCAGCGGGCCATCATCGAGCGCACGCCGGGAGTCGCGGCGGTCACCCCGTTCAGCTTCTTCGGCGGCAAATTCCGCAATGAGGATATCCCGTCCTTCGCGCAGTTCGCCATGGATCCCATCCAGCTCACGAACGTGTTCGGCGAGGCGAAGCTCCCGCTGGAGCAGTTGAACAACTGGATCGCCGACCGTTCGTCGTGCATCATCGGGATCGAGACGGCGAAGCGTTATGATTTCAAGATCGGCGACAAGATGAAGCTGGTAGGGACCATCTGGCCGGCGGACCTGGAGCTGACCATCGCGGGCATCTACCAAGGCACACCGGATGACCGCAATGTGCTCTTCCATCACGACTACATGGATGAGGCCTGCGGGCGGCAGGGCATCGTGGGCACGTGGTGGGTGCGGGCGAAGTCGTTGGAGGAAGTGCCACTGGTGGTGGAGCGCATCAACAAGGAATTCAAGAACACGTCGGCGGAAGTGCTGGCGGAGACAGAACGTTCTTTCGTGCTCGGCTTCATCTCCATGTGGGGGAATATCAAGATCCTCATCGGATCCATCTCCACGGTGGTGGTGTTCACCCTCATCCTTGTTTCCGGCAGCACGATGAGCATGGCCATCCGTGAACGCTTTCGCGAGCTGGCGGTGTTGAAGGCGCTGGGCTTCCGGCGGCATGAGCTGTTCGCGTTCATCCTCGCCGAGAGCTTTGGGTTCGCCTTGCTGGGCGCGATCGTCGGTGTGGGTGGCGCCTGGCTGCTCTACACGAACATCAACATCACGGCCGTGACCAAAGGCATGTTCATCGCGTTCGAGCTGACACCGCGCATCATGGCGATCGGGTTTGGCGTGGCGGCGTTGCTGGGCATCGTGGCGAGCATCATGCCGTCCATCTCCATGGCGCGCATGAGCGTGGTGCAGGGCTTGAAGACATTGGATTAAACCATGGCGCTGCCGCTCAAATACAATTTTCACAACGTCATCGTGCGCTGGCGCTCGACGCTGGCGACCATCCTGGGCATCGGCATGGTGGTGGCGGTGTATGTGCTGTTGCAGGCGCTGGCAGTGGGCCTGGAGCAGAACAGTGCGAACACGGGCGATGAACGGAATTTTCTTATCGTCCGCAAAGGTGCGACGTCCGAATCCGTCAGCCAGGTGACGCGGGAACAGTTTCGCTACCTCCAATACATGGAGGAAATCGCCAAAGACGAACAGGGCAAGGCAATCCTCAGTGCGGACACCATGGTGCTGGTGAACCTGCCGCGCAAGGAAGCGAACGGCGAGGCGAATGTGCTGGTGCGCGGCATCATGGAAAAAGGCAAGGAGCTGCGGCCGCAGGTGCAGATCGTGGCAGGGCGCTGGTTTGTGCCGGGGAATCGTGAAGTCGTGGTGAGCCGCAAGCTGGCGGCGCGCTTCCAGAATTTCCAGATCGGCGAGCAGTTCCATGTGCCGGGAGCGGACCTGAAGGTGGTGGGCTGGCTGGACGGCGGCAAGAGCGCCTTCGATTCCGAGGTGTGGATGGATACGGACGAAGCGCGGAACATCTTTGGCCGGGAGAATTATACGAGCGTACTGGTGCGACCGGTGGATGAGGCGGCGGCGCTGAAGCTCAAGGAACGGTTGGAAAGCAGCAAACAAATCGCAGCGCGTTTGCAACGGGAGACGGAATATTACCAGCAGCAGACGAAGACGGCGGGGCCCATCAAGATCCTGGGCAACCTGCTGGCGACGATCATGTCCGTGGGGGCGGTCTTTGCGGCGATGAACACGATGTATGCCACGGTGGGTTCGCGGACGCGCGAGGTGGGCACCTTGCGGGTGCTGGGCTTTCACCGGCACTCCATCTTGCTCGGCTTTTTGCTGGAAGGTGCCATATTGTCGTTCATCGGCGGGGTGCTGGGTTGTTTTCTGGCGTTGCCGCTGCATGGTTATGCGACGGGCACCATCGGCTTTGATACCTTTAGCGAGGTGGTGTTCGAGTTCCGCCTCACGCCGGAGTTGCTGGCGCGCGGGATATTGTTCGCGGTGATCATCGGCCTGATCGGAAGCCTGCTGCCGGCGTGGCGGGCTTCGCGCATCCCGGTGATCTCGGCGCTTAAATCTGTATGAAACCTGAACAGGCAAACCGCCTGAAACTGGATGAAGAAGTCCGGCAGCGGCCCAAGGGCGCGGTGGGGCTCATCTTTGTGCTGGTGCTGCTCATCACGGCGGTGGCGATCTACTTTGGCTGGCCGCGCGAATCGGATTCCCGACGGCTCATCGGCGGCGAGCAGCCGAAGGCAACGGGTGGCGGTGCCAACGTTTCCACCAACATCACTTCCACATCCCGGCGCGTGGAGGAGGGGGATTCCGTGCTGACGGTGAGCGGGTATATCGTGAATCGCGAACGCATCGAGCTGAGCCCGCGCTTTCAGGGGGTCGTGAAATGGATCGGCGTGACGAAGGGCGATTCCGTGACGAACGGACAGGTGGTGGTCTTGCTGGATGACACTGAGTACCGGGCGCGCTTGCGCGAGACGGAAGGCCGCATGGCCGTGGCGAAGGTGGCGGTGGAGAAGGCGGAATTGACCTGGTCGCGCACCCGTGAGCTGGCCAAGGTGAACGTGGAATCCAAGCAGGCCGAGGACGATGCCCGGCTGGCCGTGGATTCAGCGAAGGCCTCCATCAAGGAGATCGAAGGGCAGCGCGAACTCTTGCTGACCTATATCGACTGGACGGTGATCCGCTCACCCATCAACGGTGTGGTGCTGGAGAAGCTCGTGGACCCGAACGAACTGGTGGTGCCGCAGAGTTTTGGTGGAAGTCGGGGACCGAGCACCGCGCTCATCGCGCTCGCGCAGGGGAATGATCTGCAAGTGGAGATCGACCTGAACGAGCAGGATTTGGCGAAGGTTTACCTGAAGCAGGAATGCAAGGTGAGCCCGGAAGCGTATCCGGACAAGGTCTATGGCGGCTACGTGGCGGAGATCGCCCCGGAGGCGAACCGGCAGAAGGGGACCCTCCAGATCAAGGTGCAAGTCCGTGAGCCAGACAAGTTTCTGACGCCGGAATTGAGCGCGAAGGTGCAGTTTTTACGGAAGAAAGAGGCTGAAACCGGGCTGGAAAAATCTTCGAAATAATCGCTTGCAGGGGCGAGGGTGGTTTTGTAGCGTTTCGGTCCCGTTGGTTGCACTTGTAGCTCAATTGGATAGAGCATCTGACTACGGATCAGAAGGTTTCAGGTTCGACTCCTGACAGGTGCACCACTCTTTCTCCCAACTGCTTTCGTAGATAATCTCGAGGTTTAGAGCGGTTTAAAAAATCCTGTGGCCGATTGTCTGGGGAGCGAAGCGGGCGGTCTTTTTGGGTTCTGGCGTCGTTTCGGCTCAGTCACAGGGTCTTTGGAACCTGCTCCTTCGCCGAAGCCTCGCCAGAACCCAAAAATCCGCGCCCCAATCGGCCACAGGATTTTTTAAAACGCTCTGAATGTTCAATTTTTAGCATTTTCGCTTGGCGGGTGATCGGGAAATTCAGGGTCAGGTTGATCGCTGAGCAACTTCAGTTTAGGGTTTGGGTGTCAACGAACGGCGAATCGTTTTGCGGTGAGCAGGAGTGAGGACGTATCGCAGTTATTTGCTTGTGCTGCCCCTGTCAGTTTCGATTATCCTATCTGAAAGCAGGGAGGGAGTTTGACGAGTATTGCCGTTAATGGCATATGGGTTCTTAGGGGGGAGTGATTTGAAGTCGCTACAAAAAATATGGTCAGATTTTTAGCAGGTTTTGCCGCTTTGGCGGGGGTGGTGCTGTGCTTATTGCCGGTCAGGGCCGTGGCGCAAGTCACCGCCACGGGATTGAACACGCATGGCCAGATAACGGTGCCCGGGTCCGCAGCCAATGGGGTGAAGGTGGCGGCCGGCCGGGAATTTTCTTTGGCTTTGAGCGAGAGCGGAACCGTGGTTGGGTGGGGATATGATGCGGACGGGCGGGCGACTCCGCCGTCGAGCTTGACTGGCGTGGTGGCGGTTTCAGCCGGTATCTATCACACACTGGCTTTGAAGGGAGACGGGACAGTGACGGGCTGGGGCTTCAACGGGAACGACATCCTGACGGTTCCAGCCCAATTGACGGAAGTATTGGCCATCGCGGCCGGTGGGTATCACAGCTTGGCGGTGAAGCGGGATGGGACGGTGATTGGCTGGGGATTTGCGGGGAACGGTCGGACGACACCTCCAGCCACGATGACCGACGTCATTGCGATCGCGGCGGGGCGGGATCACAGCGTGGCCTTGAAGAGTGATGGCACGGTGGTGGCCTGGGGTTTGAACGATCTGGGACAGGCGAATGTGCCAGTAGGCTTGAGCGGAGTGATTGCGATCACGGCGGGGGATAATCACACCTTGGCGCTTAAGGGCGATGGCACGGTGGTGGCCTGGGGGCAGAACGCGAGCGGGCAAAGCAATGTGCCAGGAACTTTGAGCGGAGTGGTGGCGATTGCCGCGGGCGCGCAGCACAGTCTGGCGTTGAAGGCGGATGGGACGGTGGTGGGCTGGGGAAGTAACGCCCAGGGGCAGAGGAGTTTTTCAGGGAACAACATCCGGGCCATCGCCGCGGCGGGTTATCACTCGCTGGCGGTGCGGGGGACGGGCCCATTGATCAGTCAGCAGCCCTTGAGTCAGACGGTGCTGGCGGGCGCGCCGGTGAATTTCACGGTGGCAGCCACCGGCAGCGGGTTGACGTATCAATGGCAGTTCAACGGGGTGAACATCCCGGATGCTACCAGTCCGGTCTTGAGCATCACCGAAGCGGTGCGGGCGAGTGCGGGAGTTTACACGGTGAAGGTGACGAATGGTGCGGGCACGACGACGAGCGCGAACGCGGTCTTGATCGTGCGCGGGTTGCAACAGCTTCTGGCTCCGCAAGTGCTGCCGGGCGGTGGTTTGCGTCTGGTGTTCGGGGATCAGCATGGAGATGTGATCAGTGCGCCCAATGCGGGCAGGTACGAAGTGCAGGTGTCGGCGGACTTGCAGAACTGGGTGGCGCTTAACTTGCCGCTCATCCTGGCCAATGGCCGGTTGCAGGTGGATGACCCCGACGCCAAGAACCATCCCCAACGCTTCTACCGGGTGGTGGAGAAGTGAGAGCATTTAAAAACGGATTCATGAACATCATCAGGAAACAATTGTGCAGGGGGCAGAGGTGGTTGCTGGTATGGTTGGTTTTGTGTTGTGCGACCGGCTCGACCAGGGCTGATTTGGTGGCGCTTTACCGGTTTGAGAGTTCCGCCACGAACGATGTCACTGGAAAACTGGGCACTTACAGCGGCAACACGTACAACGGTACCGCCGTGGGCGACGCAGTGGCTCTTTCCACGGATGTTTCCGGAGTGAACGGCAGCAGCAAATCGCTCTCTTTGGGCGGTTCGAGCGACTATATCACGCTGCCGATCAGTGCGGTCAATCCGTTCGATGGGTCACAAAGTTATACCATCACCTGCTGGTTCAAGCATTCCGATCTGGCCGGTAATAATGTGATCATCCTCAGCAGTGCGCGTGACACCTCTTCCGGCAATCATGCGATGGCTTTCTTCCTTCACAATTCGCCGGAAGGCAATCTGCGCACCGACAATTATTTCGTAAACCAGAACAATGTCGGTTCAGCATTGGATGACAATGCCTGGCATTTCGGGGCGGTGACCTATGAACCGGGCACCGGTTTCCGTTTGCGGGTGGACAATACCTATTCCTCGACCAGCAACTTCGACCCCGCCATCCCGTCCATTTCCAGTGATACGGTGATCATCGGTGATTCCTTGAACACCGATTTTCCCACCCCGGGCGACTTTGCGGGGCTGCTGGATGATGTGGCCATCTTCAATCACAAGCTGTCTGACAGCGAGCTGGACGCGGTGAAGGCCGGTGATTTTTCCGCGTATGTTTCCTCAGCGCCGGAAATGGATGTAGCGGGTAACGGTGTGAGCATCGCCAGCGGAGATGTCACGCCGGTTGCGGCGGATCATACGGACTTTGGCAGTGCAGTTTCCGGTGGTGGCACGATTACCCGTACGTTCACCATCACCAACTCAGGCTTCGGCATTCTGAACTTCACCGCCACGCCGAAAGTGCAGATCAGCGGTGCCGGAGCGTCGCATTTCAGTGTCACCCAGCCGAGTTTTTCATCGGGGTCAGTTTCCATCGTCAATGCTGGCTTCGAATTGCCCAGTTACAGCAGTGGTGGCTGGAACTACCAAGGGGGGTATGACTTCAATGGAACGCCGGGCGTTGGTTGGACGTTTGGGACATCCGCCGGTATCGCCAATAATGGATCGCCTTGGTTCGTGAATGCAGCTCCTGAAGGTGATCAAGCGGCATTTATCCAGATGAACGCTGCGGCGGCCTTCTTCTCGCAGGCGGTCAATTTTACGGCGACGGGAGCGTATGATATCAGTTTTTATATCGTGCGGCGCAGCTCCGGTTATCCGGGCAATGACATTGATGTGCGGGTGGATGGCGTATCCGTGGGAACGGTGCTCAACACGAGCCAGACCAGTGATACTTGGGTCAAGTTCTCGTTTCCCTATCTGTGCACTTCCACTGGTAACCATACCTTGTCCTTTGTGGGAACCCGCGGTGGCGGGGATTATGATTCGGCCATCGACGATGTGAGCATCGCTCGTTCGCAGAGCGCGATTGCTCCGGGAGAGTCGGTGAATTTTCAGGTGCAATTCGCCCCGACGAGCACCGGAGTGCAAACGGCCACCGTGACCATTGCCAGTGATGACAGTGATGAAGGAACTTATACTTTTGACATCCAAGGCACGGGTGCGGCGGCGGGTTCTTTGGCATGGACGGCGGATACGGGCAATGGCAACGGCTCCGGCAACGCGACGGCCGACGGCCTGCGCATCCGGCTCAATGGTTCCAGCATTGAATTCTCGGCGGATGGCGGCACCTCATGGACAGCTTCGGCGCCGTATGCCACCACGACGACTCTGACCCTGACGGGTTCCAATGCGGACGACACCTTTGTGATCGATTATTCCGGTGGTGATCCAATCCCTTCCGGCGGGGTGGTGATCACCGGCTCAGGGCAGGTTTCAGCCGGGGATGCCATCACCTTGACTGGTGGCAGCCATACGACGGTGACGTATGGTTTTGTGAACAACAACGATGGCAGCATCGACATCGATGGCAGCCTGATCACCTACACCGGGCTGGAGCCGATCACGGACAACTCGGGCGCGGTGAACCGGGTCTTTGATTTCACGGGCGGAGCCGAGAGCATCGCCATCACCTCGGTATCGGCCACCCAGACCAAGGTGGATTCAACTTTGGGCGAATCGGTGGTCTTTAACAATCCTACCGGCTCGATGACCCTCAATGCCGGCACGGGCGATGATGCCATCGCGCTCGACAGTCTCAGTTCGGGCTGGGGAGCGACGGTGACGATCACGTTAAATGGTGATGCCGGAGATGACCAGTTCGGTCTAAGCAAGACGGTTGCCACGGCGGCGCCCATCACGGTCAATGGCGGAACGCATACGGCAGGTGACATCTTGAGTTTTGGCCAGGAGGGCGATGCAGGAATTGTTTCCAGCGGCGCCAGTCCCGGCACGCTGAGCGGGGGCACGCCGTCGATCCAGACGGTGAACTATGACACGGTCGAGACGATCACACTGGTCGCGATCACGCTGGCCAGTGGAGATATCATCGTGGCGGATCGCGGCCCTTATTTCAGCACGGGCACGATCCTGTTCCATAATGGAACGAGCCAGCAAGTCTTGAGCACCACTCTGAAGGACCCTTACGAAATCGCACTGGATGCGGATGGACATGTGGTGGTGGCCGATTACGAGGTGGACGGAAGCACGGCGGGCATCTTCAGGATCAACAAGACCAGTCTGCTGCGGACGACTATTTCGAGCGGGGGCAGTTTGGAAGTGCCGTTTGGGGTTAAGGTGGCGACGGCGGGGCCGCACAGCGGCAAATATATCGTGGCCGACCTGGATGCGGACAATAACGGGGCGGCGGAATGGGGGGCGATATTTGTCGTGGACCCTGGAGCCGCTTCGCCGGGCAACCAGACGCTGCTCAGTTCGCGCACGACGGGAACGGGCACGGACTTCTACTGGCTGACGGGACTGGCCTTGGGCAGTGCGGGGGATATCTACGTGTGTGATCAGGGCAATCAGGCCAGCCCGGGCACCCAGCCACCGCGGATCTATCACGTGGATCCGGCCACGGGCAACCGGACGATCATGGCCGAAGGCGGGACGATGAAGCAGCCGGCGGGGCTGGCGGTGATCTCCGGCACTGGTGCGACGGCTCAACTGGTGGTGGTGGATGCAGGCTTGAAGAAGCTGCTGCGTTTCACCGGCACGGGGGCGCCGATCGCGATCACAGCGGGTGAGGAACTGAGCCACACGGGGGTGACTTTCGACAAGCCGACGCACGTGGCGATCGATGGCAGCGGCGATTATGTGATCACGGATGCGCCGGTGGGAGCGATAGCAGGCCAGCGGCGGTTGCACCGCATGAACAGCGGCACGCTGGTCACGACGACGATAACCACTGACGGATTCCTAGAGCAGCCGCGTGGGGTGGTGGTGGTGCCCTAGCCAACAATTTTCAAGAGACACATGTAAATGAAGCCAGAGACCGAGCAGAAAATATTAAAAGTGGAGAACCTGACGAGCCGTCGGGCATTTCTGAAACGGGCGGTCAAGAAATGCACGGTACCGGCGATCGTGGTGTATTCGGTCCACAAGATGACGCCGCCGGCTTTCGGGCGGACGCCGATCTAGCCTGCGGCAAGGGCATGGTCTGGGACCCTGAGCTGGTTTGCCCAAGCTGCCGTCCATGGCGCCAGGCAGGAGAACTGCGAGCGGAGCCAAGCATGCAGGGAGGCGAGCCAGCACCTTGTCTCCCCGGGGTGAAGCTGCGATAAGAAGGCATCCAATCCTGATGAAGACGGCATGAATCCTTATCTGCAAGCGGCGATCGAGGAGGCCCGGCTGGGCGTGGCGGAAGGCGGCATCCCCATCGGCTCGGTGATCGTACACCAGGGGCGGATCATCGGGCGCGGGCATAATCGCCGGGTCCAGAAGCACAGCGCCATCTTGCACGGGGAGATGGATGCGTTTGAAAACGCCGGTCGCCAGCCGGCCAGGGTCTATCGGGAGGCGGTGCTTTACACCACGTTGTCGCCGTGTGCGATGTGCAGCGGCGCGATTTTGCTGTATGGCGTCCCCAAGGTGGTGGTGGGGGAGAATCTTACTTTCATGGGTGAGGAGGCCTTGCTGCGCTCGCGCGGGGTGCAGGTCGAGGTATTGCAGGATGAGACGTGTGTGGCGCTGATGCGGGATTTTATCGCGGCGCATCCCGTGTTGTGGAACGAGGATATCGGCGTGTAACGGGTGAGGAAGGAACCGATGAGGCGACACAGCCATGATTCCCAGTCAGGTCCGGAAGGTGCCCCGGCAGGCTTCGACGTGGAACAGGCGGAGCGGTTCATGCGACGGGCCATCGAGCTGGGGCGCCAGGGGGCGGAGGCGGGGGATGGCGGGCCGTTTGGAGCGGTAATCATCAAGGAAGGTAGAATCATCGCCGAAGGCTGGAACCGGGTGATTGCCGAGAATGATCCGACGGCGCATGGGGAAGTGGTGGCGATCCGGGCAGCCGGTCAGAGGCTTAAGAGTTTCAGGCTGCAAGGTTGTGAGTTGTACACCAGTGGGGAGCCGTGCCCGATGTGTCTCAGTGCCAGCTATTGGGCGCGGCTGGCGCGGGTTTTCTACGGATTTAGCATCCAGGAGGCCGCTGCCGTGGGGTTCGATGACCGGTTGATCTATGAGGAGCTGGGCAAGGCAGCAGACCAGCGCAGGCTGCCCATGGTCCAATTGCTGGGAACGGAGGCGTTGGCAGAGCTGCAGCGTTATGCGGCCAATCCCCGGCGGGTGAGTTATTGATGGGGGTGCGCAGGGCTGTTTTTTTCAAACGATTTTTAGCGGGATTTTGGATTTGTCCGGCAGACGTGGGCGGGGTATCTGTCTTGTATGGCCGGGTAGTGGCAGTCCGGGTCCGGCCAGTTGTATGATTCCCAAACTCACGATCGTCATTCCCACTTATAACCGCGCGCAACAAGTGAAACAGCGTCTGGAGGAACTCATCCCCCAGGTGGCCGCGCACCGCGATGTGGCGCTGTATGTCTTCGATGACGCGAGCACGGATGACACGGCGCAGGTCTTGGAGCCGTATATTTCCCGGGTGGCGCGGCATGAGCGGGCGAAGGTGAACCAGGGAATTGGAAGGAGCCTGATGCGGGCTTTTGAGAGTGTGGAGAGCGGGTGGTTGTGGACGCTGGGGGATGATGATCCGGTGGCACCGGATGCGGTGGAGACGGCCTTGAAACTCATCAGCGAGATGCCGGAGGCGCTGGCGATCAATTGCGACAGTGAGGGCGGGCGCAACAGCCATGATCATCAGGTGAACGGTCTGGGGGAGTTCCTGGCCGGGAAGGAGATCGCGGACATCCTTTTCATGTCATCCAACCTGTACAATCAGGATGCCTTGGCCCCGTATCGGAAGGTGTTTTGCCAGGCGGTGGGGACGCTGGCACCACACCTCGCGCTGATGTTGGCGGCCTTGGAGGATTCGGGCCGGCCCATGGTATTCACCACGCGGCAGCTCACGTTGTTCCATCACCGGGAACAGCGGTGGTCTTCGCTGGAGGCGGCGCTGGGGATCGGGATGATCCCGTTGTTCATCAAGGATCCGGAGCTGCAGCGGCAGGTGGCGTGCTCGGCCCGGCGGGTCACCCGCTGGATGCTGCGCTATGGATTGCGGGAGGTGACGAATGCGACTGATTTCCAAAGGTGGAAGCGGCTGGCCACTGCCACCGACGGGATTTTAGCGGCCCACGGGGCGGGTTTCTTAAATGACTTCCGGCATGCCCGGGATGACAAATCACTCTGGCGACGGCTGGCGCCGAGTATCATCCGGTGGTGCCCGTACTGGCTGGTCAAGGGCATGGCCGCCAAGATGCGGCAGGCGCATGCGGGTGAAATGGTGTTGCTGGAAAACCATGTGACGGTGCCGCTGAGGGCGTGAGGGATCGGGGTGGCGGGGTCTTTGGGGAAAACATCGAACATCGCTGGTTGCACCAGGGGCGATCACGTCAAACGTCGGCACGGTGAGTTTTTGCGTTGCGGGGGAGGCGGGTCGTTGGAACCTTATCTGCATGCCTTTGGAAGAGATCAACACGATCGACATGATCACGCAGCGCGGATCGGATGGGCGCTATGGGCTGATCATCACAGATGAAGGCGTGACAAGGGAGCCGGCGGAGCGGCTGGCGCTCTTGCAGCGCAAGCTGCTGAGGTATCGGGAGGCGGTGATGAACGGGGAGCTGGCGGAGACGTGTCCGGGGGCGTTGCCGGGAGATTTCTTTGTGCAGGTGGTGTGCGAGCTGCCGCCCACACGGGAGATGCAAAAGATCTCGCATGTGGTTACGAGGACACAGCCGCTCATCGAAATCCCGGTGGTGTTCTCGGAGTTTCCGGAGAGTCCGTGGAGCGCCGGGCAGGGCGAAGAGCCGGTGCCGGAGCCGTCGATCAGCGAAGAGATGCAGGAGGCGGTGGTGGCGGTCTTCAAGGCGGCGGCGGAGTGGCTGGCGGAGGATCAGCTCCCGTTGTTCGTGTATTGGCACGAGGGGGAGGAGCATAAGCTGACGAAGATCACGGAGGCGAAGAACCAGGAGGAGGTCATCGCGCGGGTGACGACGTGGGCGCGGACGTTTGGGAACGAGGCGCATCTGTGCATCCAGCTCAGCACGGTGAAGACGGGGGAGGGGTTGCTGCCGGCGGATGCGGTGATCGCGCTGTGTTGCGAGCGCGGGGAACTGGAGGGGTTCGTGCTGACGCAGGAGATCGGGCTGGAGGCGCGCACGGGGAATCTGGAATTGCGGGGGGAGATCAAGTTCGTGGGGGCGTGTGAGAATTTCTTTCCGGTGGATTGATTTTGTGGCCAAGGGCGGGTGATAAGGTATTGGAAGTCCTTGCATCTCAAGGTTGAAAATGGCGGGATTCTAGCTCACTCTGGGGCATACATGAAGCGTTTTGGGGTATTGTTACTGGTGGTGGGCTTGGGGACGGGCGTTTTCGGATGCCGTCCAGAGGCGACGTCGGCTCCGCCGGTGGCGACGAATGCGGCGGCAAAGGTCAGCAAGCCGAAGGGCGCGCCGCAACCGAAGTTGCCGGTGATCAAGTTGAACGTGGGCGGGAAAGAGGTAGCCTCGGAGATCGCGGCGGATGACCGCACGCGGCAGATGGGCATGATGTTCCGGGAGAGCATGGGGGCGGATGAGGGGATGATCTTCGTGTTTCCATTCCCGCACCAGACGTCGTTCTGGATGAAGAATACGACGGTGCCGCTGGATGCGGCGTATATCAACCAGCAGGGGGTGATTTTAGAGATTCACAAACTGGAGCCTTTGAACGAAGGTTCCGTGCGGGCCGGGAGCGACCAGATCGTGTATGTGCTGGAAACGCAGCAGGGCTGGTTCGAGCGGAACGGGGTGAAGGCGGGGGCCTTGGTGACGACGGAGCATGGGCCGCTGGCCAAGGTGTTGAAGACCAACAGGTGACCGATCACGAAAGCGAATACGAATGAAAGTAGCGCTGGCACAGATCAATACGACGGTGGGGTGGATCGCGGATAACGAGCAAAAGATCCTCGCCGCGTACAAGCGCGGGGTGGAGGCGGGTGCGGATGTGGTGGTGCTGCCGGAACTGGCCATCACGGGCTATCCGCCGCGTGACTTGCTGCTGAAGCATGGGTTCATCGATCGTAACCTGTCCGCGCTGGAACGGCTGGCGGAGGCGACGGGCAAGGTAGGCTTAATCGTGGGGTTCGTCGGACGTAACGATGTCCGCCCGGGCCGGGAGGCGACGAATTCCGTGGCGCTGTGCCAGAACGGCAAGGTGATCGCCACGCGGGTGAAGACGCTTTTGCCGACGTATGATGTGTTCGATGAAGACCGTTATTTCGAGCCGGCCAAGGAAAACCATGTGGTGGAATTCAATGGTCGCAAGGTGGCGTTGACGGTGTGCGAGGATATCTGGAACGATGAGGATTTCTGGAGTGACCGGCGTTATCAGCGCAATCCGGTGAACGATCTGGTGGCGGAAGGGGCGGAGATCATCTTCAACGTATCGGCCTCGCCGTGGCATCTGGGCAAGAACCGCATGCGGCACGAGATGCTGAAGAGCATGGCGGCGAAATCGAAGCGGCCGCTGATCTATTGCAATTCGGTGGGCGGCAATGACGAGCTGGTGTTCGATGGGGGCAGTCTGGTCTTTAACGCGGCGGGCGAGCATCTGGCGCAAGGCAAGTTGTTTGACGAGGATTTCCTGCTCGTTGACCTGGAGAAGGCGCAGCCGATCGAGCCGAAGGAATATCCGGACGAGGAGAAGATCTTCAAGGCGCTGTCGCTGGGCTTGCGGGATTACATCCACAAGTGCGGGTTCAAGTCGGCGGTGCTGGGCTTGAGCGGGGGCATCGATTCGGCGCTGGTGGCGTGTATCGCGGTGGATGCCTTGGGCAAGGAAAACGTGCGCGGGCTGTCGCTGCCGTCGCAGTATTCCTCGCAGGGTTCGCTGGATGACGCGCGGAAACTGGCGGAGAATCTGGGCATCCAGTATGACATCGTGACGATCAAGGAGCCGTTCGATGCGGTGCAGGACCGCATGAAGGCGGTGTTCGCGGGCAAGACGGAAGACACGACGGAGGAGAACATGCAGGCGCGGTTGCGCGGCGTGGTGCTGATGGCGATGTCGAACAAGTTCGGTTCGCTGCTGCTGACGACGGGCAACAAGAGCGAGCTGGCGGTGGGGTATTGCACGCTTTACGGCGACATGTGCGGCGGCCTGGCGGTCATCAGCGATGTGCCGAAGACGATGGTTTATCGCATCTCGGAATGGGTGAATCGCGAGAAGGAGATCATCCCGCGCGATACGATCACGAAACCGCCCTCGGCGGAGTTGCGTCCGGACCAGAAGGACCAGGATTCGCTCCCGCCGTATGACGTGCTGGATGCCATCCTGGAGGCTTACGTGGTGGGTTACAAATCGCAGGCGGAGATCATCGCGAGCGGTTACCCGGAAGATGTGGTGCGGTTCGTGGTGCGGCTCATCGACCTGAACGAATACAAGCGTCGCCAGGCGGCCCCGGGCCTGAAGGTGACGACGAAGGCGTTCGGCGTGGGACGGCGGATACCGATCGCGCAACGGTACCGGGAATGGTGAGGAGGCTGTGTGTTGCTTACTGCGATCAAAAGGGCGGGGAACGGGCTTTGCGCCGTTCCTGGCCGTGAGCTAATTTGTTTTTAACATGATTTCACGAGCGAAGTCGGAAGCGTTATTTGACGAGTCGTTACGGTATATCCCCGGCGGGGTGAATTCGCCGGTGCGGGCTTTTCGTGCGGTGGGCGGCAAGCCGTTCTTCGTGGACCGCGCCAAGGGCTCGCGCGTTTGGGATGTGGACGGGAACGAATACATCGATTACGTGGGCACTTGGGGCCCGGCGATCCATGGACATGCGTTCCCGCCGATCATCAAGGCCGTGCAACAAACGGCGGAGCGGGGGACGAGCTTCGGCATTCCCAATCCACTCGAGCTGGTGATGGCCAAACGAGTGGCTGAGGCGGTGCCCAGCGTGCAGAAGATTCGCATGTGCAGTTCGGGCACGGAAGCGTGCATGAGTGCCATCCGGCTGGCACGCGGCTTCACGAAGCGCGACAAGATCATCAAGTTTGACGGCTGCTATCACGGGCATGGTGATTCGCTGCTCGTGAAGGCGGGTTCGGGAGCGTTGACCTTTGGCAATCCGGACAGTGCGGGTGTCCCGGCGGATTTTGCGAAGCATACCATCGTGCTGCCTTACAACGATGAGGAAGCGATCAAGGCGGCGTTCGCGGCCAACGCGAAGGAGATCGCGTGTGTGATCGTGGAAGGTGTGCCAGCGAATGCCGGTTTGTATTTGCCCAAGCCGGGCTATTACGAATTGATCACCAAGCTGTGCAAAGATAATGGCAGCGTATTCATCTTTGATGAAGTGATGACGGGCTTCCGGTTGTCGCTCGGTGGGGTGCAAAAGATTTTCGGGCTCACGCCCGACCTGTCGTGCTTCGGCAAGATCA
This sequence comes from uncultured Verrucomicrobiota bacterium, assembly GCA_964589735.1. GTDB lineage: Bacteria > Verrucomicrobiota > Verrucomicrobiia > Limisphaerales > JAEYXS01 > JAEYXS01. The sequence continues at coordinate 130,589 of CAZPUL010000006.1, forward strand.
TCGGCGGTGGCTTGCCCGTGGGCGCGTTTGGCGGACGGGCGGATATCATGGATTATCTCGCGCCGATGGGGCCGGTGTATCAGGCGGGGACGTTGAGCGGGAATCCGCTGGCGATGGCGGCGGGCATCGCGGCTTTGGATGCATTGGCAGATGGCAAGGCGTATGAACGGCTGGAATCGTTGGGGCAACAGCTTGAAGCGGGGATGAAGGCGGCGGCGAAAGCGGCGAATGTGCCGGTGGAGTTCAAGCGCATCGGCTCGATGTTCTGCGGCTATTTCACGGACAAGCCGGTGTATAATCTGGCGGATGCGATGACGAGCGACCGGCAGCGTTTCAACAAGTTTTTCCACGGCTTGCTGGACGAGTGCATCTATCTGGCGCCATCGCAGTTCGAAGCGGGCTTCATCTCCACGGCGCATACGCCGGAGGATATCGAGCGGACGGTGCAGGTGGCGGCGAAGGTGCTTAAGACTCTGTGATTTCACTATGCGAATACTGGCATTAGACCACGGTACGGTGCGCATCGGCGTCGCGGTGAGCGATGAGCTGAAGATGCTGGCGCATCCGCTGGAGTTCATCCCGGCCGACCCGTTCGCGGACTTTCTGGTGCGCTTGAAGGAGATCATCCGCGAGAAGGAAGTGGAGCTGATCCTTGTCGGAATGCCACGCAATATGAATGGCAGTTATGGTCCGGCGGCGCTGAAGGTGCAGGTGTTCGTGGCGGCGCTGAAAGATGCCATCACTGTCCCCATCAAAGCGTGGGATGAACGGCTGACTTCCGTGCAGGCGAACAAAATTTTACGCGATAACAAGGTGCGCGGCGATAAACGCAAGGAGCAGGTGGACAAGATGGCGGCGGCGATCCTGTTGCAGAGCTACCTGGATTCCGTGGGCATGGGCGCCTGAGCTATGACGGCGAGTGCGCCAACCCGAAAGCCGGAGACCACGGACGAGATCAGCCCGCCCGACGTCGTCAAATTCAAGCTGGTGATCGCTTACGACGGCACCAACTATTCCGGCTGGCAGGTGCAGAAGACGGGCGTCGGTGTGCAGCAGAAGGTGGAAGAAGCCCTCGCCAAGATTTTCCTTACGCCCAAGCGGTTGCACAGTTCCAGTCGCACGGACACGGGCGTGCACGCCATCGGCATGGCGGCGCATGTGGAGATACCCAAGGCTGAGTTGCGGACGATGGATGCGCGCAAGCTGCTGCTGGCACTCAACGCAAATCTGCCCTCGGACGTGAAGGTGATGTCAGCCAAGAAAGTTCCGGCGGATTTCCATGCGCGGTTCAACGCCTGCGGGAAGCAATACCGCTACTTCATCTGGAACCACTCAGCCTTGAATCCCTTACTGCGCACCCAAGCATGGCATGTTCCGAAAGAGCTGGATCTTGTGGCCATGCGAGAAGCGGCGAAGCTGTTCGTGGGCAAGCACGACTTCAAATCCTTCGCGGCGAATCGCGATTACGAGATGGAAAGCACGGTGCGGACGATGCACCGCTGTGACATCCAGAAGAAGGGGCCGTTGCTGACTGTCATCATCGAGGGGGACGGTTTTCTCTACAAGATGTGTCGGGGCATTGCGGGCACATTGGTGCAGTTGGGGCAGGGGAAAATTGCCGTCGCAGACATCAAACACATCCTGGCGGCCAAAGATCGGCGGGTGGCCGGTATGACTGCTCCAGCGCATGGTTTGGTGCTGTGGAAGGTGTTTTACAAAAAGGGTTTTAAGGCGAAGCGGCCTGACAAGATGTTGTCGGATTTGGAATAGCACAGCATGAACATCGTTTTGTTACAGCCGGAGATTCCGCCGAACACGGGTAATGTCGCCCGCCTCTGCGCGGCCACGAAGACGCGGCTGCATCTCATCGAGCCGTTCGGTTTTCAACTGGACGACAAGCAGCTCAAGCGCGCCGGGATGGATTACTGGCAGCAGGTGGATTGGAAACGCTGGAAAAATTGGACGGAGTTTGTCGCGGGCCAGCCAGCGGGAGCGCGCTATTGGTTCATCGAGTCGGATGGACCCAAGCACTACGCCGAGGTGCAGTATCAGACGGATGACTATCTGGTTTTCGGACGGGAGACGGCGGGTTTGCCGAAGCAATTGATCGAGGAGAACCGCGAGCGGTGGTTGCGGATACCGATGTTCAATGCGGAATCGCGTTCTTTGAATCTATCGAATTGTGCAGCGCTCGTGTTATTCGAGGCGTTACGACAACAAGGATTTAAGGGAGAGGTTTAGCCACAGATCAAACACGGAATCACACGGATAAAGAGACTGTCTTCTACATCCGTGAAAATCAGTGTTTCATCCGTGACGGAAATTCTACCGGTTCATGCCTTGTTCGGCGTCGCGGAGGAGTTTCAGCACGTTCTCGGCCTTGTCCACTTTAAGGAGTTCCTGGCGTAGCTTGGGCGCGCGCAAGAGGCGGCTGATGCGGGCGAGCAGGCGGAGGTGTTCGCTGACGTTGGTGGCGACGAGGAGGAAGAAAACTTTCGCGGGGATGCGGTCATCCGCCCCGTAAGGCACACCGGCGGGATGACGGCCGAAAACGATGACCGCGCGATCCACCATGCCGACGAGGGCATTGCGGGCATGGGGCAGGGCAATGCCTTCGCCGATGCCGGTGGAGTGGAGATCTTCACGTTCCTGAAGCGCGCGGAGCAAGGTCTGCTTCGCGGCGGGTTGACCGACGATGCTGGGGATATGCTCGATCAATTCCGCCAGTACGGCGTCACGATTGGTGCCCCGGAGCTGGAGCTGGATGGTGGCCGGGGTCAGCAGATCGGACAAAAACCATTCGGATGCCGGAGTATCGCTCATGATGCGGAGAGCATAAGTTCAAAGCCCAAAGTTCAAAGTTCAAAATGTGGTTGGGAGATCCAAGGGGGAAAGTTCCCGTTGCCAAAGAGGGGGCGGGTGCTTTAGGTTCTGCGGCGGTCGGGCGCTTGGCGCAGTGGCTAGCGCAGATGCCTTACACGCATTTGGTCGGGGGTTCGAGTCCCTCAGCGCCCACCATCTTCCTCCACACGTCCACGGACGGTTATTCTCCACAGAAATCTGGCTGGCAATTCAATGCTGGTCTGCGAAAGTCGATTCATCACTTTGTACCGCTCCATGTTTAGCCGACATACAGCCTGGTCCCTGCTGGCCGGGGTGCTTTCGAGTTTCCTCTGCACTTCTTTTTCAGAGGCCGCGGCATCAGCCACAAGCCCGCAACCCTTTTTTAAACAGCATTGCGTAAAATGCCATGGGCCGGAGAAGCAGAAGGGCGATCTGCGTCTCGATACGCTCGCACCGCCCTCGGCGGACAAGCAGAGCATCGAGGTCTGGCGCAAGGTGGCGGAAGCGATCGATTCCGGGGACATGCCGCCGAAGAAGGAAGCCCGGCCGACAGTGGCCGATGTCAGCCAGGTCTTGCACAGCATTGGCGACAGTCTGGCCAAGGTGCCGGGAGCGCGCCCCGTGGCACTGCGCCGGATGAACCGCGTGGAGTATGAGAACACACTCCATGATCTTTTGGGCATCGAGACGCCGCTGGCCGATCTGTTGCCGGAAGATGGCAGCGTGCAGGGCTTCGACAATGTGGCGAACGGCCTGAGCATCTCGACGGTCCTGATGGAGCGGTATCTGGAAGCAGCGGATGTGGCGTTCGATTCAGTCATCCGCCGCATCAAACCGCTCCCCCCCGCCACGCGGCGCGCGGTGATGATGGAGAACAAAGATAACATCGATTCCGTGGACAAGAAGAAGGGCGGCACCATCGAGGTGGAAAATTCCTTCGTGAAATTCGCGCCCGGCTGGCCGCCAGCGCGCCTGGATTCCGCGCACCCGATCGAGGATGGCGTCTATCGTTGCCGCATCGCGGCGTGGCCGCATGAACCGAATGGCCGCACCCTGGCGGTGGCGGTTTATGTGGGGGCATTGTTCGGGCCGGGCAAGCTCCGGCCCATGGGCGTTTTCGACATCACCGGCACACCGGCGAATCCACGGATCATCGAGTTCACGACGTTCATGCGGGAGGGGGAGGCCTTGCACATCGTGCCGCGCATCTACCCGGAGCACATCACGTATCGCGACAAGCACGAGGCGCGCCCGGGCATCGGGCTGATGTGGGCGGAGACGCATGGGCCGTTGGATCAGGAGTTTCCTTCACTGGCGCAACGGCGTCTGTTCGGCGACAGCCCTACCATCACGATGGTCGAGGGAAATCCCATCTACATGCGGCATCGCAAGGGCATGAAGTTAAGCACGGTCACATCCTCGCAACCGGCGGTGGATGCGGAGCGGATCATCCGGGAATTTGCGCCACGGGCGTTCCGTCGCCCGGTGGACAAGACGGTGGTGGACTCCTTTGTGAAGCTGACGCAGGATCGTTTGAGCGAGGGACACAGCTTCGAGCAGGCGGTCCGCGCAGGTGTCACCGCGATCTTGTGCTCGCCTTACTTCCTCTTGGTCAATCGCGAGCCGGTGGTGGATGACTACACGGTGGCCTCGCGCCTTTCCTACTTCTTATGGTCCACGATGCCTGATGCTGAACTGATGCAACTGGCCGCAAAGGGACAGCTCAAAGATCCAAAGGTCCGGTATGCGCAAGTGGAGCGGATGATCAAAGACCCGCGCCGTCAGCGCTTCGTGGAGAACTTCACGGGGCAATGGCTGAACCTGCGCGATATCGAGTTCACCACGCCGGATGCCAAGCTGTATCCGGAGTTCGAGCCGCTCTTGCAGGAGGCGATGCTGGGTGAATCGCGCGGCTTCTTCACGCACATCTTGGAAAACGATCTGAGCGTGGCGAATTTCATCGATGCGGATTTCACCGTGCTGAACGAACGGCTGGCGCGGCACTATGGCATCCCGGGCGTGAAGGGGCATGAGAACTTCCGGGTGGTGCCATTGCCGAAAGACAGCATCCGCGGCGGCGTGTTGACACAAGCTGCGGTGCTGAAGGTAACGGCCAATGGTACGACGACCTCGCCCGTGCTGCGTGGTGTGTGGGTCTTGAACAAGATCTTGGGCCAGCCTGCGCCCCCGCCGCCAGCCGGTGTGCCCGCGGTGGAGCCGGACATCCGTGGTGCCACTACGATCCGCGCGCAACTGGACAAGCATCGTGCGGAGGAATCCTGTGCGCGCTGCCATGTGCGCATCGATCCGCCGGGGTTCGCGATGGAGGTGTTCGATCCTATCGGCGGTTATCGCGACCGTTACCGCTCCTTGGGCGAGGGCGAGAAAGTGAAGGATCAGCGTTACAAGCTGGGGCTGAAGGTGGAGGCCAACAGCGAATTGCCGGATGGACGGGCGTTTACTGATTTCATCCAGTTCCGGGAACATCTGCTGGCGGATCGTGAACGCGTCGCGCGCGCCATGGCGGAGAAATTACTGGTGTATGCCACTGGCCGGCCAACCAGTGTGGCGGACCGCACGGCGGTGGATAAGATCGTCACCACGGCGCAGGCGAAAGACTACGGCCTCCGCGCCATGATCCATGCCGTGGTGGACAGCGAACTTTTTCAACAACCTTGAGCGCAATATTATGAGCCTCCCCAAACTGAATCGCCGGACGTTTTTGCGGACCACAGGCATCGCGATGGGCCTGCCGTTGTTGGAGAGCATGCTGCCAAGCAGCGCACGGGCCGTGGAGACGCCCGATGTGCGACGCATGGTGACCATCTGCGCACCGCTCGGCATTCATACGCCATTCCTGGTGCCGCAGAAGGCCGGGAAAGATTATGAGGCGACGCCTTACTTGGAGCCGCTGCAAGCGTTGCGGAACAAGTTCACGGTGCTCTCCGGCCTGTCGCATCCGGATGTGGATGGCGGGCATTCGGCGGAGCAAAGTTATCTGACGGGAGCGGCGCATCCGGGCCAGCCGAGCTTCAAGAACACGATCTCGGTGGATCAATTCGCGGCGGAGCGCATCGGGCATCAGACGCGGGTGAGTTCCATCGTGCTGTCCGCGAACGGCGCGGGCCTGTCCTACACGCGCTCGGGTGTGCGCATCCCGCCGGAGATGCGGCCTTCAAAACTATTTGCGCGGCTCTTTCTCGAGGGAACTAAAGAGGAGAAGGCCAACCAGATGCGGCGCATCAAGGATGGGCAAAGCATCATGGACTTGGTGCGCGAGCAGACCGGCCAGATCAGCCGCTCACTGGGACGCGAAGATGTGCAGACGCTGGACCAGTATTTCACGAGTGTGCGGGAGCTGGAGCAGCGGTTGGTGAAGGCCGAGGAATGGGCGAAGTTACCGAAGCCCAAGGTGGAACAGAAGCCGCCCACGGATATCGAGGATCGGGCGGACTTCACTGGGCGCATGCGGCTCTTCTACGATCTGATGGTGCTCGCCTTGCAGACGGATTCTTCGCGGCTCATCACGTTCTGCGGTGCCGGTGGCAATGAAGTGGTGTCGCTGCAAGGCGTGGATGACGGCTGGCACAATCTCAGCCATCACGGCAAGGACCCGGACAAGATCAAGAAGCTGGCCATCATCGAGAAGGAAGAGATGCGGCTGTTCGGAGAGTTCATGCAGAAGCTGGATGCGATCAAGGAAGGCGAGCGCACGTTGCTGGACCAGACGGCGATCATGCTGGGCTCGAACCTCGGCAACGCCTCCAGCCACAACAACACCAACCTGCCACTAATCACGGCAGGCGGACGCTTCCAGCATGGGCAGCACCTGGCCTTCAACGCGGACAGCCATCCGCCGTTGTGCAACTTGTTCGTGTCCTATCTCCAGCACTTGAAACTGGAGGTCGGCACGTTTGCGACGGGGTCGAAGCCGTTGGAGGGGTTGCAGGCGGTGTAAGGTTCTTGCTGAACACGAGAATGGAGCGCGAGGACCGTTCGTCGGCTGTTCAACCTGGCATTGTAATCGGTGATTGATGGGGCCGATGAGCCATAGTACGATGGTCAAAGGATTGCTGACCTGAGTCCAGTAAGGCTTCGGTCAGCACGGTTTGCTTCCTGCTGTTTTGAGGAAGGGAGCGGGCAAGGGGATTGCCCGCTACATCATATAAATCAGCAGTTTGCCAACCGGCTTGTACGGGGAGGTTGGCCCGTTGGGGAAATGGGCATGGCTACTTTTCATCTGGTCATCGAGCCGCCAGCGGGCGGGCGGTATGAGCATCGGTTGGGTGCGGGCAGCTACGTCTTGGGGCGGGAGCAAGGCGGGTGTGATTTGGCCATAGCGTCACCGGAGATCTCGCGGCGGCATGTGCGGCTGACGCTGGGCGAGACACAGTGTACGGTGGAGGATCTGGGGAGTACTTCGGGGACGTATCACAGCGGGCAAGCGGTGCGGGAGAGCCGTGTCCTCGCGTATCCGTTGGAGCTGCATCTGGGGACGGTGCGACTGCAGATCAGTTTGGCGACGCAGCAAGCAAGCGATACGAACGGATCGGGACTGGCCGGGCATTACACCAAGGGGGCGGAGATCGCGAAGGGCGGGATGGGAGCGGTGCTGGAGGCGAACGATCAACTTCTTGGCCGCACGGTGGCGATGAAAGTGGTGCGGCATGACATCGGGGACAGCGAGAGCATCCGGTTAAGATTCATCCGGGAGGCGACCGTGCTGGCGCGGCTGGAGCATCCGAGCATCGTGCCGATCTACGAGATGGGGAAGGACGCGGAGGGGCGGCTGTATTACACGATGAAGAAGGTGGAGGGGCGGACGTTGCAGGCGATCCTGGATGATTTGAAGGCGGGGAAGGCAGCCACGGTGAAGGAGTTCACGCTGGACCGGTTGTTGAACATCTACCGGAAGATCTGCGAGGCGATGGCGTTTGCCCATGCGAAGGGAGTGATCCATCGCGACCTGAAGCCGGAGAACGTGATGGTGGGCGCGTATGGCGAGGTGCTGGTGATGGATTGGGGCCTGGCCAAGGTGCTCTATGATGTGGCGCAGACGGCGCAGGAGATGCAGTTGCTGGCTTCGGCCAATAGTGCAGCGGCGAACCCAAAAGATAGCACCTTGCCCAGTGGGTTTGAGGAACTGAGTGATTCGCAGATGCGGGGGAGTTCGCAGAATTTGACGGTGGATGGGGCGGTGATGGGTTCACCGCAATACATGCCGCCGGAGCAGGCGGAAGGGAAGGTGGGGGAGTTGGACGAACGGGCGGATGTGTTCAGCTTGGGCGGGGTATTGTACGCAATCTTGACGCTGAAACCGCCGGTGGAGGGGCGGACGGTGAAGGAGGTGCTGGACAAGGTGAAGAGCGGAAACATCGTGCCGCCGACACACTTCAACATCGGGAGCAGTTCTGCGAACGGAAAGAAGTTGCCTGCGGGAACGGTCACGGATCCGAAGCAGATCACGCCGTTGCCGCATTGTCCGGGTGGGCGGGTGCCGGGGACATTATCGGCGATCACGATGAAGGCGTTGGCGTTTGATCGTGAGCAGCGTTATGGGAGCGTGGGTGAGCTTTTGGCGGATGTGGAGGCGTATCAGCGCGGGTTCGCGACGAGCGCGGAGGATGTGAATTTGCTGGGACAACTTGGATTGTTGATGAAGCGGCACCGGGGGATCACGGTTTCCGTGGTGGTGGCGTTGTTGTTGATAGCGGGTTTGACGGGCGGGTTTGTCTGGCGGATCGGGCAGGAGAAAATCGAGGCTTTGGCGCAGGCGGACCGGGCGACGGAAGAAGCGGCGAAGGCGAAGCTGGCCGAGCAGTCGGCACGCCGGGCGGAGGGCGCAGCGCAGATCGCGTTGGCGGAGGCGGCGTTCCGAAGCCTGGACTTGGAAGGCATGGTCAAGGCGCTGGAGGCTTGCCCGCCCGCGAACCGGGATCAGACGTGGGAATATTTGTCGGCCAAGCGGGATGCCTCTTTGCGTGATGTGCTGGCACCGGGCTGGAAGGCGAATGAGGTAGAAAGCGTGCTGGCCGTGCCGGGACGCAAAGGGGTGTTCGCCCTGGCCGGTGCTCGGACTCAGGTAGAGTTGCTGGATGTCGCGGCGAATCGCATTGTGCAGCGAGTCGATACGGGCGAGACGGGACGGAAAGCAATGAGCATCTCGGGGGATGGAAAAGTGATGGCGGTGTGGGCGGTGGACAAGGCGCCGAAGGTGGTGCAGCTATTTCAACTGGCCGATGGCCGACGGAGCGGAACGCTGCGGTTGAGCGAGACGGAGCCGGCCGCCCGGCAAGGGCCGCTGGACCGGCATGTGCTGCGGTTGAATCGCGATGGCAGCCGGTTGGTGATGGGTTATCCCGTGCAACCACCGGAGCTGCAATTGATCATGCTGAACGCGCAGACCGGAACCAAGTTGTGGTCACAGGAGTACTCCAATGCCAAGGTGGATCTCCACCCGGATGGCAGCAAACTGGCGGTGGTGACCAGTGCAAAAGAACGCTTTTTCCGGCTTTTGGGGATGGAGGACGGCAAGGAACTCATCAAAATAGCGATGAATAGTTCATCGGTGGCGTTCAGCCCGGATGGCCGATATATCGCCATCGGTTCTCTGCAAGGTTCCCTGCACATCATGGATGGGAAAACGGGGGCCGGATTGCAGCAGGGCAAATTGTATACGGGGGAGATCGCACAACTGGCCTGGACGGCGGACAATCTGTTGCTGAGCATGGGCAGTGAAGGAGATTTCAACAATAGGCTGGCTTTGTGGCGGCTGGCACTGTGGTACCCGGAGAATCTGCAGCCCATGGGCAGCTATTTCGGTTTGGGAAGGGGTGATGCACCGGCCTGGAGCCTGGACCCGGTTTCCGGGTATTTGTTGGTGGAGCAGAACCCTCCCCGGCTCTGGCGGATACCGGTGGGAGTCGAGGCCATGCGGACCACTCATGGTGCGGAGCAGGGGTGGACGTGTATTTTTCCTGACAACGACCTGCTGCTGGCGCGAGGAGGGTCGCAAAGAGGGTTTGGTCTGAGCTGGTATGACATGGCTATGAGCGGGGCAAAGGTTGATCTGCCCACCTTCGATGGCACTGTGTCGGCCAGTGCCGTGCATTGGAAGAAAGGGTTGCTGGCGATGAGCATACGTCGCCGGGAGGATCAGAGGGCGGTGACGACGACGTTGAAGCTGTTTTCCTACCAAGGTGGAAAGCTCACTGAGCGATGGGAGCTTAAGATTCCGCTAAGGGTGTTCCGGCTGGATTTCGATGCCGATGGAGAACAGTTGGTGATCGCGGCGGGAACCCCAAATAATGCGGACGTGGTTTCCGTGGCGACGGGCAAGACGATCGCGAAATTCAAGAACGGGGTGGAGCAGGCGGTCTTCGCTGGCAGCCAAGGCCGCGTCGTCACCTTGCCGGTCAACCGGCAGACGACGACAGCGTCGGCGTCCACGGCAAATCTGCTGCAGTGGCATGATGCCAAGACGGGAAAGGTGGTGCAGACCAATGTGGTGGAGTACTCGGTCGCCGATCTGGCTGTGTCACCAGATCGCAGCCTGCTGGCATTGGTGGGCGGTGACCAGATGGTGCATGTGCTGGAGGCGGATACGATGAAGGAAAGAACGGTTTTCCGGGCGCATGATGACGAGATCATGGTGGTGGCCTTTCACCCGACGCGGCCCGTGGTGGCGACAGCATCCAAGGATGGCTCAGTGAAGCTGTGGGATTACACGACCAAGAAGATGGTAAATCATTTCATCGGCTTGCGGGGGACACCTGTTTGCCTGGCGTTCAGTCCCAATGGCAAATGGCTGGCGGTGGAAGGGCAGGAGAACACTTTCAGGGTTTATGAGGTGAGCGAGGACATGCTGGCGAAAGAATCCAAATGAGCTTCTGCGGTCACTTCTTCTCGCTGACGCAGTAGAGGTATTCCTGACGGGGTTCGGTCTTGGTGGCGACGCGCAGGTAGAGGCGGTTGCCGCAGATGACGGGGGAGGCGTAGGCCTGATCGCCGAGCTGGTTTTGGGCGAGGAGTTTGAAGCTTTTGGGAGTGGCTTCATACACGTAGGTTTTACCGGCGACGTTGGAGGCGTAGATGCGGTTGCCGACCATCACGGGCGACCCGAAGAAATCACCGCCGAGACGTTCCTTCCACATCTCTTCGCCGGTGTCGGATTTCCAGCAGGTGGCGATGCCGGCATCGAGCACGGCGTAGAGGTGGCCTTCCTTCACGATCATGGAGGGGACATAGACGCGGGCGATGTTTTGCCAGGCGATCTTGCCGGAACCATCGGCCATGACGGCGGCGACGTGGTTCTTGGGATAGCCGCCACTGGCGAAGATGCGCGTGCCATCGGTGACGATGGTGGTGACGCATTCCTCGGTGGAGCCTTCGATCTCCCAGATCACCTTGCCGTTCATGGGATCGTAGCTGGCGATGACATTGCCACCGGCCATGACCATCTGCGTGCGACCGGCGGCTTTCACGATGGAGGGGGTGGTGTAGTTGTGATGTTTGGGACGTGGCTGGCTCCAGACGACTTTGCCGGTCTGGCGATCCAAGGCGGAGACGACACCGCCGCCTTTGTGATCGGCAGCGACGAGCACGAGCGATTCATGGACAACCGGTGAGGCGGCGAAGCCTTGGTGGATGACGTAGTCGCAGATCTTTTGTTGCCAGAGTTTTTTGCCGCTGAGATCGAGGGCGGTGGTGTAAACGGCAGCGGAGTTGAGGAAATTGATGAAGAGCTGATCGCCATCGTAAGTCACGGAAGCGGAGGCGGCGGAGGAGTTGGCCTGTTTGCCGGGTTCGGCACCAGAGCTGTGGACTTCGGTCTGCCAGAGGAGTTTGCCATCGAGGCGGTTCAGGCAGTGGACGGATTGCGTGCGCTTCACGGGGTCGGCGGTGGGGAGGTAGATGCGGTCACCGACGACGGTGGGCGAGCCATGGCCACGTCCGGGTATAGCCACTTTCCAGAGGACGTTTTCCGTTTCGCTCCAGGTGGTGGGCGGGTTTTGATTGGGGGCGGCGAGGCCATCGCGCGTGGGACCGCGCCAGGCGGGCCAGTCGTTGGGGCCCGTGGCGGCATGCAGACTGAGGGACAGGGAGAGGGCGGTGCCTGAAAGCAGTAGTGAAAAAGCGCGGCGGTTCATAGGGATTACAGCGGGGAGAGTGGAGGAAGGAGAGGGGATGGGCAAGTCTGTTGGCTACGGCGGACGTCAGGCGATCCATTAAGCTGTTTCAAGATTGTTGGCATTCTCACCCCTCACCCCGGCCCAGTGACTCGCTCGCTCCCGCTCGCTCGGCCCAAAGGGCCTTTGCTATCGCAAATTCCTTCTGCTGCTTCCCAAGCAGCAGAAGTCCCCGTTGAGGGGAGAGGGAGGTAACATTTCCAGTGCCCGTGATAGTTTGGTCGCTGTTAGCTTTTGCTAATGGGACTGTGGGATGAGAAATGTCGAATGACAAAATGGGAACAAACTGCAGGTTCGCGATGGTGGCGATTGGCAAAAAATGGGAATGGACGGCGATTGACCGGGAATGAAATCGCTTCTAGCTTTTTAGTCCAGTCACACGGAGCGGGGCGATGGGCGTTATCGTGTCGCGCGGGTGTTTTCATATTTCAAAGCATGCAAGCGAATCCAGCAGCATCACCGGGAGAGACGGGGCCGATCAAGATCATGGACTCGGTGAGTCTGGCGCACAAGACGCCCCTGCCGATGACGGGACTGGCGGATGATGCGACGGCGCGGCTGAATCTGCTGTATGATCTGCCGTTGCAGTTCGCAGCGGAGCGGAATGAGAAGGCGCTCTACAATCTCATCCTGAATCGCGTGGTGGACCTGATCCCCGGAGCGTTGCGCGGGGCGTTGCTCATCTTTGAACCGGCCTCGGGCAAGCTGGCTTTGCGGGCGAGCATCCCGCTGGACAATCCGCCCATCAGCCGGACGCTCATCAAGCGGGCCATCAGTGATGCGAACGGTTTCATCTGGAGCGCGGATGGAAGCGAGCAGGACCTGACCAAGAGCATCCAGCGCATCGGGGTGCGCACGGGCATGTATGTGCCGCTGTTGTGGCAGGGCAACCCGATGGGCGTCTTGTGTGTGGACAATCCGGAGCGATCGGCGGCATTTTGCAAAGAGGATCTGCAATTCCTGGTCTCGGTGGCGCATTATGCGGCGGCGGCGGTGGCGAACCAGCATTTGCAGGTGAGCCTGGCGCAGAAGAACAAGACGATGGAGCATCTGCTGGCGAATTTTTCGCCGAAGCTGCGAAGCACGCTGCTCCAGAAGGCGCAGGAGGGGAAGCTCAAGCCGGGCGGGCAGAAATCGCAGGTGACCATTTTGCTTTCGGACTTGCGCGGGTTCACGCGGGTGAGCACGGGTCTGCCCTCGGAGACGGTGGTGGAGATGTTGAATGATTATTTCTCGGCACTGGTCGAGGTGGTTTTCCAATACGACGGGACGGTGGACAAGTTCATGGGGGACGCGATCCTGGCGGTGTTCGGCAGTCCGGAGATCGACCCGGATCACGCGATGAAGGCGGTGCGGGCGGCCATCGGGATGCAGGCGGCGGCGGAGCGGGTGAATTCGCGACGGAAGGCGGCAGGGCTGCCGTATTGCGAACTGGGCATCGGCCTGCACACGGGCGAGGTGCTGCATGGTTTCATCGGCGCGGAGGAGCGGTTGGAATACACGGTGATCGGCGACACGGTGAACAAGGCGTCACGCTATTGCGACGGGGCGAAGGGCGGCGAGATCGTGTTCAGTCCGGAACTGTTTGATGCGCTCGGCGGCACGGTGCAGGCGACGCCTTCGATCATCCAGACGAAGCACGAAGGAGAGCAACGGGCGTGTGTGCTGAAGTGCAAGTCGGAGGGGTGAGCGGTGATGCGTGATGCGTAAGTGGGGAGATCTTTGACAGGATTAACGGAAACGGTTGCACCGGCTGGCCTACAGGATGGGGTGAGGCTGGTTTGTCGGGTTGGATTTGCTTTGCTGATCAGCTGGTTTTAGAGACGATAACCTTTGAACGGGGAACGTTTATGGTTTCAGTTGGCTCTATGTGTTTTTTAAGGAAGATGAAGAATGCTGTGCATACAAAAATTTCGCTGCGGAAGTGTACGGCTGGCCTTTCCGGTTTTGTGTCTAGTGCTATTGGTGCAAGCGGGTTGTAAAGGGAACGTGGAGGAGTTCAAGGAGTATCACAGTCCTGACCGCAAGCATGTAGCGACATTTTTATTGATCAACTTTGGCGGCACCGTGGACTACAGCCCCGAGGTTGAAATCAGAAAAGCTACCGAGCCGAGAGGTTCGCGAGGCAATGTGTTTCGAGGTTCCAAAACTCATCGGTTAAAGGTTGAATGGGTCTCGAACAACCACCTCAGGATATATTGTTCCACCCTTTGCCAGGTGGAACGGCTGGATGAAAAATGGAATGACATCAAAGTCGAATTGATAAGAAGTGACGATTGGGCGGCGGGAGAAGATCAGAAACCGCCTGACTCCACAAAATGAAAAGCCAGAAGGATAAGCGTCGGATCAGCAAGCTGATGCTCCAGCGCACAATAAGAGTCAGGCAACTACACTCAGCATCGGACTTGAGTGTTGAAGGGCTAGACGGAGGGGTGAGGGAGAGAACCACAGAATACTCAGAATACACGGAGATAACTCTGATAGTTTGAAGCCATGAATCGCCGACTTTATCTTAAGACACTTGCGGTTGCGCTGCTGGGGAGTTCGCTGGGGTGGGCGCAACCGGGCGGGGTTGCGAACCGTTATTTCTCCCTGGCGCAGCGCAAGGGGCGGTGGTGGTTCGTGACGCCGGAAGGGCGTTCTTTTTTCTCGGTGGGATTGAATCACATCGATCCCGCGCCGTTGCGTTATGAGGCCAATGGCGAGCTGTGGGAGCGCAAGTACGGAAACTCGATGGAGCGGTGGTTGAAGGAGGCGGTGGCGCCCGACCTGAAGGCGTGGGGATTCAACAGTGTGGGCTGGACGCAGGAGGTGGTCACGCGCGGCCTTACGAACCACCGCCATTCACGGGCCTTCACCTACGAGGAGTATCAGTGGCTGGGCCTGCCGTACTGCCACCAGTTGCCCTTCGCGGATTTTCATCAATGGGAGGCGGAGACGCGGCATCCGAAGCTGGACAGCCCGGAGTTTGCTGATTGGTGCGATTACGTGGCGCGCGAGCACTGCGCCCGGATGAAGGATGATCCGAAGCTCATCGGCTACTTCTATCTGGACTGTCCGACCTGGATCCACACGACGCGGGAGAGCACGTGGAAAGGGCCGATGTTCGACCCGGAGAAACTGAAGACGGAGGCGGGGCGGAAGGAGCTGCACGCGCTGGCGACGAGCTACTACCGGACCACGCATGACGCCATCCGCCGGTACGACAAGCATCACCTGATCCTGGGGGACCGCTATGAGGCGTCCCGTCCGATGGCGGAAGAAGTCATCGAGGCCGCGAAGCCGTATGTGGATGTGTTGAGCTTCCAGCACTTCACCACGCCGGACAAGGCGGTGGCGAATCTGAATCATTGGCATCAAAAGACGGGCAAGCCGGTGTTGCTGGCGGATCATGCGGCGATCATCCGGCAACCGGACGGGGTGGCGCGCCATGACGGGGTGGGTTACGCGAAGATGCTGGAAGCCTTGCGCGAGGTGCCTGGGTGCGTGGGCTACCATCTGTGTGGCGCGTATCTGCGCAATGAGATACGCAAACGGGCGTTACGCGATGCGAAGGAAAAACCGGATGAGGCGGCGATCGAGGCGATCAGTAAAGCAAACCGGGCGCTGGGTGAGTGGGTGGGGGCGGCGCAGGGGGAATAGTGGGGAGGGTGGAGAGAACCGCAGAATACGCGGAATACACGGAATGGGGAAGGGAGCGGAATGCGATGCTCCGGAAGCTATAGCCTTTCCGGAAAAAATCTAAACAAGTTCTGCTTCCAACCGTTGCAACTTTTGTCGCCGGACATCCAAGGCTGGTGGTTCGATCAGAGGTCTTTCTGGAAATTCACTGTAGGTTCGGCCATCCAAGGATCTACCCGTTTCTGATTTTCGAACTCCTCCCCATTGCTTAAAGAAAAATGCTACTTCGCTGGCATTGCATTGCGCCTGAATATTGCGGACCCATGCAGCATCCATCGGGCGTGCGCCCGGGCCGCTCTCTCCACCGACGATCACCCAATCTATACCGCGCAGATTGACCGTGCCTAGATCCTCCAAGAGGGGTTCGACCGAGAGAAAACGTACGCTGGCAGTGGACTCGCGGAGTAAATCAATTCGAGGCAAGCCATGACGGCGATTCTCAACACTTACCCCCCACCAAATGTGGTTTTGTTTGGCGGCAAACCGAAGTTTGCCGTTCAGAAGTGCCTGAAGACGGTCTGCCCGCTTGGTCAAAACCTGATAGGTATGCCAGTTTGCGAGCGTCATGACTCGCGCCACGGATACGATGTAGTCATCTGGCACGTCCTTGTGGAAGAGATCGCTCATCGAATTGACGAAAATCATCCGGGAGGTTCCCCAACGAAGCGGGTCGCCAAGCTTTTCAGGGACAAGCCTCAAGTCGAAACCGAACTCAAACGGATGGTCTGGAACGCCACGGAAACGCTCAGCCAGAGTTTCAGCGTAGCAGTGTTGGCAACCGGGACTGATCTTTGTGCAACCACGCACCGGGTTCCACGTCGAATCTGTCCACTCGATTTTTGATTTGTCGCTCATTTTCCTGTAACACGATCACGATACTTCTTAAAGATGGCCTCTGCAATCCTGTTACCGGTCTCGTTGTTTGAAGCGAAAAACAAGTAATAGACGACAGGACCTTTTGTATTGCACATGGGCAATGGCTTTGGAACGTACTTGAATCCGGCAATTTTCCTGAGTCGGTCCCGATAAGCTTCAATCACTGTTTCGTTGGTGTCCTTTTCTTCCATTGGACCAAAGAGGCCTTGCTCGGTCCGATAGGCTAGCTTACGCCATGAATCATCCCCCCAGAACTTGTTCATCCGCTGAATTTGCTCTGGAGCAACAGATTCTGGGTTCCTTTTTAGGACGTTCATGTTGGCATCCATGATCATGAAGTTTAGAAAAATCTCTATGCTGCCCATTTTGCCGGCAGTTTCTACGACTTCCCAAGCGGGATTGAGATCATATGGGTCGAGCAGGCACAAAGCTCGCCGATATTGTTCGTAACGACACTGAGGAAAGACCTCCTTCAAAAGCACTTCGTTGCAGTCACCATTGTAAACAGTGACGTTGTTATCGGCACCCATAGACCGTAGACGTTCTGCACGTGCTTTATTCATTTCCACAAAGTGGTAGTGGCTAAAACTCGGCTTGATCGATAGGGCACGAGCGGGACTGCCTTCGATGATTGCGCCGCTCTGCTTTGAGATGTGTGCGCCTGCTCCTGCAAATCCGTCGATATATGCTACGTGCTTGATAGATCGCTGGTTTTTAAGAACCTGTGCATAAGCGTTGGCATATTCTTGAAGAATCTGGAGCTTCAATTCAGTCCAGAAACCGACTTCATCAAGGCGCTCTTTTGTCATGTCTGAATCCTTTTCCTTGGAAACTTCGCTTTTAAACACAAGAGTGCTTTTAAGCGTCCTCCCTTTAATTTCAAACTGATTCTAAGGTTTCTCAATAGGCACCGCTACAATTAAATTTCTTTGGATTGAGACGCTCACGGCAAAGTTGCTGCAACCCGTTCCGGGTAGTGGCATTTTCGGGCATTACCCGGGGTAGGTCTGCTCCCTGAGTTGCAGACCAACTCCGAAGGCTTTCGCGAGCGGGCCGCTGGGCTGATTGATGGAATCCCTTTGGGATAGGGGCGGAGACGAAGATAAGCCGGTTAGTGATGATGGGAGACTGAATCAGCCAAGCAGATAGGATGGATGATGGGGCGTGGGATTCGTCGGGCGTCACGGACTGCCGGCTGGAAGCACGGCAGCACGGGGTGGAGTGCATCGGCGGTCAGCTTTGATGGGGATGGGTAGAAAACCTCGGCACTTGTGTACATGTGCCGAGGTTGGAAATGGGGTGGTTGAGGGTGGGCGTTGATTCGGAAGGTGGCAAAATGACGGACAGGCGGCAGTGAAGGCCTTGGTTTGGGACCGGGTGGAACCGATCCTTACCAGTGCATGGTTTGGCGGACGCGAATTTAGCTAAATGGCGGGAATTATTTTTCGGGATTTTCCGGTTTTGAGCGGGTTTTCATGCGTAAGATGCTCGTGATAAGTTGGTTGCGCTTTTTGAAAATATTTTCAAGAAAAGGGACCTAGGACAGCGGATGTCCTAGTGACCGGTTTAGAGTGGTGGGCATGAAGATTGAGGTGGGGAGTGGAAATGGCGGGGGGAAGGCGGTGGCTCGGGAGGGGCTGGGGGCAGGATTTTACATTGGGGCGGCGCATTTCTTCATGGTTGGTGGCGGACAAAGGGGGTATGGTGCTGGCATTCGCCGTGTAACCCGTTTGCT
>CAZPUL010000007.1:0-131006 GCA_964589735.1 uncultured Verrucomicrobiota bacterium
TCTGCCGCCTCTCCTTTACCAGCAGCGAGCTGCCAGCACGCTAAATCTCCCACATCCCCACCACTCAATCCACCACTATCTGTTATCTAAACGCGACATTTCCCCCAACCCCTTCTTACACAAGAAAATCCAAGCAAAGATTTTCCCTTTTTCACCAAAAATCCCTTATCTCGAACATCAATCCACTTTAACTGGCTCAAAGAAATGTCTAGTCGCGCAGCGACGACGAGTTCTCTTCAGGGCCAACGGCCCGCAATATTATAGCCCAGGGAGGAGCCCGCCCCAGCGGGCGAAGCCCTGGGTTTTGGCGCCAAAAAGCCTAGCCCTGTAGGGGCGGGACATTTCCCCATTTTCCCTCGACAGCCCACCCATGCTCATTAACCTGAACCCACAAAGGTGAACCTTTCCAAACCATCAACTACTCGGCTTAACCGCCATCTGCGGTCTAATACCTGTTAGTCAACGTGTTCGCACTCATGAAGAATCCGTATTTAGACAGTTTTTATGATGAGTTAGCAGGCATGGCTGCGGGATTCGAAGATGCGCCTGAGATTGGGCCTCAGACTCGAAGCCGAGTTGGTGATACACCATTGCACATCGCAGCTCTTCGTGGTGATATTCAGGCCGTCAATTTGCTGCTTGATGCGGGTGCGGATATTAACGCGCGAGGAGAAGATGGCTTCACAGCTTTGCATTATGCGGTTGAACTATGTCATCCAGATGTTGTGCGACTTCTGTTGGAACGAGGCGCTGACAAAGAAGCCCGATTTTTCTTTGATGGTTCGGGTGAGACCGCAACTGAGTTAGCGCAATACATCAGCAACAATCAGGTTAAGGATGAGATTATTAACTTATTACAATAAGCGGTCGCCTGACAAATCGCTGGAGCCAACAGCCGCCCCGCTCTTGGGTTTAGCACGGTACTCATTTCGAGCCGTCGGTTCTTCCGGCTGTGGCTCAGCTCTTATCCGTTAGGCGCACATGCGATGACTGAAGCACTGACAGTCAAGACTGGCGTCACTTATACAGTGACAGACCTCGCCCTGGGTGCGACGCGTCACGAGTCATTCTCAGTCTCTGGGGCGAGCGCCCACGGTCGCGTATATTCTCACCATTCCCTTTCCATCTCTGATATTTCGTTTCGTACTCCAGTTTCAGATATTCGCGTCGGCATGTGTGGAGCTATGACTCGTGGCGACGAGGTTTGGAGAGTCCGGGTTACGGAGGTTAAGCCGGTGACAGGTGCGCTGGAAGTGCGTGGATTAGCACTTACATCGGATCGCACAGAGTGGCTTGATTCTTCGCCATTACTTGAGCCTCCTCAAGTGATGCCAAACATATGGACACAGTTCTACGACTTATGAGACTTGCAGCGCCTCATAAGTAACAAGACACGCAACTCATTGATATGCCACACCACCCAAATCCCTTGTTGCTTGCGTCATTGCCCCTTCTCAGAAGAGGTTGGGGTGCTAACCGTGCACTGCGCACCCCATGACTGGTTCAAGGAGATTACTTTCAAATAACCTGGTCGAGCCACTACGCAGCAGCGAACTGCCGCTGCGGCAAACCAGAAACTTGTTCGCCAAACCAGCAACCACCAACCTATGAACCTTCCCACCTCAGAAAACGCACTCTTGATTCGCACGGATTTCTCGGAGCAAAGCACGTGGCAGCAACTCCTGGCTGCGGTGAGCGAACCGGAAGACCCTTTTATCTTCAATATGGAGATTGTGGACGACCGCGCGAACAGTGGCGCGACCGTTGAGCAATTGCTGGCGGCACTGCCGGAGAACTATCCCCACAGCTTCATCGTGGTCGCGGACGGCACGGCGCTTTCGCAGCCCGACCATCCCCTGCTCGTCGTGGATTTGTTGGAGGAGCGGGGCCGTCAGTTCCGCGCGGTCGCCACCCAGGTCGCTTCGATAGACAACAACCTTTCGATTGCGAACATGGGCTTTGAAGAGTTTGCGGCGCTCGTTGACGAGGGCGGAGTTTTTCGCGGCATACCCGGGATGTGAGATGACGAAAACGTTGCCCAACCATTACGCTCCAGCGATTTCAGAAGCCGATCCCGTCGCTTGCGGGACGGCGGTCGCTGAGTTTGACCGTTAGCCAGCTCGCCACACCTTGCTATTATGGGAAACCACAACCGGAAAGCCACGAAGGAAGAGATGGCGCATGCGCGCCGTGTCATTCGCGAGGCATTCCCTGAGTTGGTTCCGGCCTTTGGCGCACACGGCGATTACGGCGGCCACCGTGCCCCTCGCGATCATACGACCGCCTTCCGCTTGCAGGACGAGCAGGGCAAGTTTCGCTCCAACGTGATCTGGCTGATGCCCGAATGGCTGGGCACACTGTCTGTGGCAGACGTGCAGGCGCTGGTAGCCAGGGCCAATGGAAAGCAGAAATGAGCGTGTTACGGACCATGCTGACTAACGCAGCACGCTCCAGCAAACCGCTGGTGCGGAAAACCAAGAAATTGTTTGCTAAACTTTTAACCAGCACTCATCAGCAACGGTTTACCTGTATGATCTAGCTGGCCTTACGCATACCACATGAAAGACCGCACACTCATTTACACTTCTCTGGTTCTCAGCATCGCATCTCTTGGCTACGCAGCATGGGTGCATCATCAAGGCAGCGAAGTCTTGGCAGCGCGGGCGCTTCGGCAACGCGAGGCGGAATTGGTGCGCCATTGGGCCCCACGCCTGGAGGAGGCATACCGAGGGATGCTTACCGACGGGACGCGGATACCCAAAAACCCGACCACTCTCACCGAGTTGCTCGACCCACTGATTGCAGTGTTCGACCAACTTGGTGACACGAGTGGCGGAGAGACGAACAAGACGACGACAAAATGAGCGCCATGCCGCATCCCGCGACGAGGGATTGAATCATCAGCCCGCACCACACCCATGACCCGCTTTCTCCCCCATCTGCTCTGGAGTTCGGCGGCGCTCGGCCTCCTCGCCCTCACGCTCATCGCGGGGTACGAGGCCCGTAACAGTTCGGGTCACACTGGGTGGGAACCGTTCACGTGCCTCCTCCTCTTCGTGCCGCTCGCCCTCGGCGGAGGTCTCGGCTTCGCCCTGCGGCATCGCTGTCCCGGCCTCGCCCGGGCCGGCCTCGGCGCACTGGCCGTCGGACTCGCGGGCCTCGTGCTCATCATCACGCTCGACCACACCAACCGCCTCGTACAGTATGACCGCTGGATACAACGCGGCCAGCCATGAGCACCAACGCGCAAGACATCAAAGTTTCGGAGTTTGAGGGATTCGAGCGGGTCAGCGCTATCATTGCTGGCCGTCCGCTT
Organism: uncultured Verrucomicrobiota bacterium; assembly: GCA_964589735.1. Lineage (GTDB taxonomy): Bacteria > Verrucomicrobiota > Verrucomicrobiia > Limisphaerales > JAEYXS01 > JAEYXS01. The sequence goes on from CAZPUL010000007.1 coordinate 3,317, forward strand.
TTTCATTTCAGTCGCGTCCACGCGTTTCGTTACTTCGGTCGCCGCGAGGATGAGCTTGGCGACCAGTGGAGCGACATCGAGCTTGTGATGGAGGAGTTCGACTCGCCACATGCTCAAATTGGCATCCGCTTTCACCGCGTCGCCGACGTTTCGTTCTCAGGGTTTGGCCAGATTATGGGCCTATACTTTCAGAGCATTCAAGAGCGCGGCTGGGAGCAGCTTCGTTTCGAAGTGGGCGATTACGAGGACGGTCGCATACATTTGTTTTGCCATGAGATTTCCGTGTTTGACCCAGGCAGAGCCGCTTAAGTCTGCGCCCAGTCCCCCGGCAATTATATGTCGAGGGGGCTTTTTCTCAGCCGCAGCATTAGCTCGTTAAGCACATACCACCCATGCACACGTTCAAATGGATCATCCTGGCCTTGGCTCTCCTGCAGGGCGGCTGGCTCCTCTTCGATGGCAGCCGCGCCCTGATCGTTGGGGATTATGTCACCCCCAGCTCTGGCCCACACGCCGGGCAACTGGGCCCGTGGTCGCGGATTGTGTCAGCGTTGGGATTTGCGCCGCGCAGCACGTTCATCAAGTGCCTGCATTTGCTTCTGGGTTTGGCCTGGCTCGTCGCGTTGCTGGTTTTCGTCCTGCGCCCGGCGTCCGGCTGGTGGGCCATTCTTGGTTGCGCCGTGGCGAGCCTTTGGTATTTGCCGATGGGCACCCTCATGAGCATCATTGTCCTCGTGCTGCTGTTGACACCCCAGATCCGAAATCTGCCATGACATGAGCAGCCTGCCCCCTGACCATGTCCTCCCGCCCGGCTACCCCCGCATCAAGGTGGTGCACAGTTTTTCCGAACTCGTCACCACCCGCTTCAGCGGCGACATCAACGCCCTCTGCTGGCCGCGCACCTTGCCCGGTGATTTCAGCGAAGTCGTCGCCCAGCTCAGCCTCCACCGTGTCAGCCGCGTCCACGACCCCGATCGCGAAGGCATGACCACCCTCGCTGAAGCCAGCCTCCGCACCCTTCCCTTGAGCGAGGCCGGCCAGGCGGCCGTGGCCATCCTCCTTGCCGATCTGGAACTCCTCCGCACCCACGGCCTGGCCCCCATCCTCGACTGCATCCATGGCTACCCGCGCGACGAAGCATCCGCGCTCGTGCCCACCCACGTCTATTCCTTCCACGCCGACAGTGCGCCGGTGGAGGCCGATACCTACCTCTGCACTTACTTCGGCCCAGCCAGCGAAGGCCTGCGCAATGACGAGGCCCAGCGCCACGTGGACATCCCTGCCACCCGCGCCGCCCTGCTCCAGGAATACGGCGGCCCTGATGACGCCGGTTTCCTCGCCTACCTGAGCGACCACTGTTACGACCTTCACTACGCCCCGGCCCCGCAGGCCCGGCCTTTTTCCTTCGGCCACGGCAACCTCTGGCGCATCGCCATCCAGCACCCGGACAGCCTCGTCCCCCCGTGCCTCCACCGCGCCCCGGAAACCCTCCCCGGCCAGTCGCCACGTTTGTTGTTGATCAGTTGAAGGCTGTGCCGCGTCCGCTATTGTGAAAAGGCCGACGAAAAGGGTTTTCCAAACCGGCCCGCCTGTTATTTACTGCCCCATGTCAGGATTTGCATGACCGTCTATCTCAACCACCAGTTCCTGCCCAAGGCCGAGGCGCGCATCTCGCCCGATGACCGGGGTTTTCTCTTCGGCGACGGCGTGTATGAAGTCGTCCGCTTTTATAGCGGCCGCCTCTTTGAGGCCAATCCGCACTGGGCCCGCTTTGATCGCAGCCTCGCCGAATTGCGCCTGCCCCGCCCGGCCTCCCTGGATTACGAAAAGGTCTGCCGCGAACTCATCGCCCGCAACCAGATGGAGGGAAAAGACGGCTACGTTTACCTTCAGGTCACCCGGGGCGAGGCACCGCGCAATCACGCCTACCCCGAAGGCATGGAGGCCACCGTTTACGGCTACGTCACCGAACTCCCGCGCAGCCCCGAAAAGCTCAAGCAAGGTGTGCGCGCCGTGATCCACCCGGATCTGCGCTGGGCCCGGTGCGATATCAAATCCATCGCCCTCCTCGCGAACGTCCTGGCCGCGCAGGCCGCCCGGGAAAAAGGCGCGGATGAAGCCATCCTCGTACGGGATGACCAGCAGGTCACCGAAGCCTCCCGCTCCAATGTGGCGATCGTCCAGAATGGCGTGGTGCGGACCCACCCGCTCACGAATCGCATTCTTAACGGCATCACGCGGCAACTCACCGTGCAGCTCTGCGAACACCTGGACATCCCCTGGCGCAACGAGATTTTCACCCTCACCGAACTGATGGCCGCCGATGAGGTCTTCCTCATGGGCACCACCGTGGAAGTGATGCCGGTGGTAGAAATCAACGGCCACCCGGTCGCGCGCGGCCAGTCGGGTCCCGTGACGCAGCGCTTGCAGACCGCGTTTGAGGAATGCGTGACCCAATGTCGCCAACATCCACAGTAAGGCTCCGCTGGTTCGCCGGTCTCTACGCGCTGATCATCGGCGTCATCGTGTGGCTCGCGAATGATGGCGGCTTTGCCTACGTGTTTAGCTGGTGGCGCTCCATCCCCGGCGCGGACAAGATCGGCCACTTTCTCCTGATGGGCGGGTTCGCTTTCACGCTCAATCTCGCCCTGGGCTTGCGGCAGTTCACCTTCGCCCAACGTCGCTGGCTCTGGGGCAGTGCCATCGTCGCCGTGATTGTGTCTCTGGAAGAGCTTTCCCAAGCTTGGGTGCCAAGCCGCACGTTTGACCTGGTGGACCTGACGTTCGATTTCCTCGGCATCCTCTTCTTCGGCTGGCTGGCGAAGAAGGCAGTTCGTCCATCAACCACCGCTACTCTTCGCGCGTGACGGAACCACAACGGGGCCTTACATTCGCCGGCAACAACCCAGTGCCACGACCATGAAACGCCTCCTCTCGCTCACCTGCGCCCTCGCCTGCCTGCTGCCCGCCCTCACCCGCGCAGCTGATCTCAATACCTTGACCGCCGAAGAAAAATCAGCCGGCTGGAAGCTGCTCTTCGACGGCAAATCCTTCGATGGCTGGCGCACGTATAAAGACGGCGGCAAGATCGGTGACGGTTGGAAGGTCGAGGATGGCCTCCTGCACAAGCTCCCCAATGTCCCCGCCGGCGACCTGCTCACGAAGCAGACCTATACCGACTTTGAATTCTCCTGGGAATGGAAGCTCGCGGAGAAGGGCAATAACGGCGTGAAGTATTTCATCATCCCGGAACGCAAATCCGCCATCGGTCATGAATACCAGATGATCGATGACACAACGGTGAAGGACGCCCTGTCCAGCACCGCCTCGTTCTATCTCGTCCTCGCGCCCAAGGCGGACAAGCCCACCAAGCCGATGGGCGAGTGGAACCAGTCCCGCATCGTGGTGAAGGGCAATCACGTGGAGCACTGGCTCAACGGTGCGAAGGTGGTGGAGTATGAATGCGGCGATGCCAAGGTGCTGGAACAGGTTGCCAAGACGAAGTTCAAGGGCGTGCTGAAGTTCGGCGAGAAGGTCACGGGACATATCCTGCTCACCGACCACAAGGACGAGTGCTGGTTCCGGAACATCAAGGTGCGGGAACTGAAATAGGCACGGCCACCGGTCCGTTTTCCAGCTCCGGACAATAAATAAGAAGCTTATTCACCCCATTAGCTAAGTTTTTCATTGCCTGCTGAATAGCAGCAGGCGCATAGTCGCCTCAATTAGTTCCCCAATTAAGGTCAGCCACATGCATCCGAGGAATGCCCATCCCTCTGGAAGCCGTAGAAGTATCCAACGGTCGGTCACTGGCTTTACCCTGATCGAGCTGGTCGCGGCTGTGGCCGTGATTTCCCTCCTCATGGTCCTGATCCTTCCGGCGCTGGCCAAGGCCCAGTCCAAGCTGCGCTCCAATCGTTGCGTCAGCAATCTGCAGGACATCGGCACCGCCTTGAACATGTACCTGCAGGACAGCAACGACAAAATCCCTTACGCCGCCCTGCGTTACAGCATCGGGAACACCGAACACCACCTCGCCTGGGATGACCTGATGGGCCCCTACTTGGGCATCGACATGACCGTGGAGCAGCGCGGCCAGGACGGCGCTTCCGGCAGCGGTTCCTTCAAACTCCTCCTCTGCCCGCAGGATATCCTTCCCGTGAAATCAACCGATGATCTGCACCGCAAGGAATCCCGCCGCAGCTACGCCCTGCCCGAGCATAACTTGGGCCTCCTGAAATTGGCCGACCGGGCCGCCACCGCTGCCGACTGGCCGCCCTGCCCGGTCAATCTCACCGGCATCGGCATCCGGCTCGATGGCCGCCCCTCAGCCCTGTCCCCCCGCTGGAACATGGATGACGAACCCGGCGGCCCCAAAGCCCCCAAGTGGCAGCCCGCCTACCTGAACACCATGATCATGGATGCCCCCAACACCTTGTTCATGACCGAGCGTTTCGACCGCATCAACCGGGTCGGCTCTTGGAACGGGGCCACCATCTCAGATATCTCCGCCCATATCGGCGAAGCCGGCGGCCAGCCAGCCCAAGCCCAGTTCAACTACCTGATGACTGATGGCCACGTGGAGAACTTGGCCCCGCAGGATAGTTACTCCCGCAGCCGCCACACCCGCAACTCCTCCCCCAAAGCAGCTCCGGCCGGCATTTGGACGGTCTGGCAGGATGACTAGCAGTTGCCCCCGGCCTAAACTCATCCCGCGTTCTTCGATACCCAACCCCCTTGTGGTTCTTCGTTGATTGTAGCACCCCATTATGTCGTTTTCCGTTAGGCCATCAATATTAAGATTATCGTTAATCTTATAATTTTTGCCTTTTCCTGCCCTAAATCCGCCCCAGAAGAACGGCTTTCTATGGTTCTATCACCCAAATGGGCTATGGCAGATTTTCAATAACAAGATAAAGTTTTATTAATCCCTATCAGAGAGGTCACTTATGCGTCAACGCCAGCTTATCTCAAATCGTCAAGGATTCACCTTAATTGAATTGCTCGTTGTCATCGCCATCATCGCCATCCTAGCAGGCATGCTGCTGCCGGCGTTGGCCTCGGCAAAACAAAAAGCCCTCATAACGGGCTGTATCAACAACCTCAAGCAGATTGGCTTGGCTTTTAACATGTATGTCGGGGACAACAGCCAGAAAATCGTCTATGCTCGCTTGCAGCACGGGGCCGTCACCGGCGGTGGCCAGATGTCTTGGGACAAAAAAATGGGTTCCTATCTCGGCTCCACCCGGAACGCAAACGCGACCGGCACCGGCCCTTGGGAATGGGATCCCACGGGAACGGTGAACAACTCCACCCGGGCGGCTCAGCCGGAAAAATGGATCAAATGCCCCTCTGATAAAGTGCCCGCGCTGTCCGTGGAGCAAGGCGACCCGACGGTCGGCTTCAACTATCGCCGCTCCTACTCCATGCCCCAGCACAACGGCGGCACTGCTCCCGGATGGAACTGGAACCCGACCGGCTACACCCGGCAACCTACCGATGACTGGCCGCCCAATCCCTCCAGCAAGACCGCCTTGGGCCTGATCATCAACAGTGCGCAACCCAACGTTAACAGTGCTAAAACAGTCTTTACCTTCAATGGCGATGAAACCGCCGCCAATGTGGGCCGCATCAGCCGCCAGCCGGCCGTGAACACCGCCATCATCCGTGCACCGGAAGACACCTTCATGCTCACCGAACGCATCCTCGCGAACAACTACTTCGGCACCATCACTGCTGCTGAGATCGCCCGGCCCGATGCCCACTGGGGTGCGGGCACCTCCAATGCCCAGCAACAACTCACCCAGGACAGCATGGGCCCGAACGAGAAGGCCCTGCACGGTATCGAACAGTTCAACTTCCTTTATGTGGACGGCCATGTGGAGCACAACAACATGAAGAAAGTCCAGAACCCGGTCGCCACGAACAACCGCCAGAGCGGCCAGTGGACCATCGATCCCAAGCACTAATCCAGCCGCCCTTTGAACATGAGCAGATCGTTTGTTTGCCTGCTGACATTGTCCGCCGGATTGCTGGTCGGGAGCGGTTGCGGGGATGATGCCCCTCCAGCCGCTCCGGCCACACAACCCAGCGCTCCGCCACCGCCAGCCCCATCCGCCATTGAGGTCGGCACCCCTACCTCGGCCAGCGGGGCATTACCACCGCCACCCGGGGTTACCCGCTCTGTCGCGGAACTCCCCGGTGCGACAGCGGCGGCCACTCCCGGCTTGCCTCCTGCCAACCCTGCCGGCCCGCTCCAAGGCCTGGTCAATCCGGGCAACGTGTTCTTCTACGACAAGGACGACGTTTTTCTGCCGAAAGATCCAGTGGATTTTCTGCAGCGCGCCGTGCAGAACTACATGAGCGAGCGGAAGTATCGAGAGGCGGATGACTCCCAAGGCTGGCCCATGCTGACGGACCTCTCGCTCCTGGTGCAGTACAAGATCATCCGGGCCCTGCCTGCACCCCCCGCCGGACAAAAATTCGTCCTCGATCCGCAAACCCGTAAAGTCTCCCTCGCCCCACAGTAAGCACTCCACCAGCTCTCACAACACCCAACCGGGCGCAATCACCTCGCGCCTTGTTCATTTGGGAAACTTGCTTGTGGCAAACTGAATCTGAGTGGCTGCAATCAGCCGCCAGATGGACTTGTTTGACAGAGGTTTCTACCACTTTCAGCCTGATCCATCCTCTCTGATGCAAGTGGCATGACGCATAAGCAGCCGGAACAACATCCTATAGCTGAGGACGATTATCACCAACTGAAGGAATTTCTTGGAACCGTGAATCAATATATTCCGTTTTAGAGTAATTAACGTTAACGCTTTGGTTTGGATTGACTCCTCTGGGCGTTTTTCACGATGCAGCTCTTGGATTGGCCCGAAATCACCCAAACGGGCTATAGCCATTAAACTGAAAAGCGGTAATTTATTAACTAATCTTAATCAGAGAGGTTCCTTATGAAGCTATGCTTGCCTGCCTATACTCGTCGTGCCTTCACCTTGATTGAATTACTCGTTGTCATCGCCATCATCGCCATCTTGGCCGGGATGCTCCTCCCCGCGTTGGCTTCGGCAAAACAAAAAGCCCTCCTCACAGGCTGCATCAACAACCTCAAGCAAATCGGGTTGGCCATGAACATGTATACTGGGGACAACAGCCAGAAAATCGTTTACGCCCGATTGCAGCACGCGGCGGTCACCGGCGGCGGTCAGATGGCTTGGGATAAAAAAATAGGCTCTTACCTCGGCTCCACCCGGAACACCACCGCGACCGGGACCGGTCCCTGGGAATGGGATCCCACGGGAACGGTGAACAACTCCACCCTGTCGCCTCAGCCGGAAAAATGGATCAAATGCCCCTCGGACAAAGTGCCTGCGCTATCAGTATTCGAAGGTGATCCGACGGTCGGCTACAACTATCGCCGCTCCTACTCCATGCCCCAGCACAACGGCGGCACTATCGCCGCACCTTGGAACTGGGACCCTACGGGCTATACCCGCAAGGCCACGGATGACTGGCCGCCCAACCCCTCCAGCAAGACCGCCTTGGGCTTGGTCATCAACAGCACCCGGCCGCTCGTCAACAACGCCAATGCTGTCTTTACTTTCAACGGGGATGAAACCGCCGCCAATGTGGGCCGCATCAGCCGCCAGCCGGCCGTGAACACCGCCATCATCCGTGCACCGGAAGACACCTTCATGCTCACCGAACGCATCCTCGCGAACAACTACTTCGGCACCATCACTGCTGCTGAGATCGCCCGGCCCGATGCCCACTGGGGTGCGGGCACCTCCAATGCCCAGCAACAACTCACCCAGGACAGCATGGGCCCGAACGAGAAGGCCCTGCACGGTATCGAACAGTTCAACTTCCTTTATGTGGACGGCCATGTGGAGCACAACAACATGAAGAAAGTCCAGAACCCGGTCGCCACGAACAACCGCCAGAGCGGCCAGTGGACCATCGATCCCAAGCACTAATCCAGCCGCCCTTTGAACATGAGCAGATCGTTTGTTTGCCTGCTGACATTGTCCGCCGGATTGCTGGTCGGGAGCGGTTGCGGGGATGATGCCCCTCCAGCCGCTCCGGCCACACAACCCAGCGCTCCGCCACCGCCAGCCCCATCCGCCATTGAGGTCGGCACCCCTACCTCGGCCAGCGGGGCATTACCACCGCCACCCGGGGTTACCCGCTCTGTCGCGGAACTCCCCGGTGCGACAGCGGCGGCCACTCCCGGCTTGCCTCCTGCCAACCCTGCCGGCCCGCTCCAAGGCCTGGTCAATCCGGGCAACGTGTTCTTCTACGACAAGGACGACGTTTTTCTGCCGAAAGATCCAGTGGATTTTCTGCAGCGCGCCGTGCAGAACTACATGAGCGAGCGGAAGTATAAAGCGGATGACTCCCAAGACTGGCCCATGCTGACGGACCTCTCGCTCCTGGTGCAGTACAAGATCATCCGGGCTCTGCCTGCGCCCCCCGCCGGACAAAAATTCGTCCTCGATCCGCAGACGCGCAAAGTTTCCTTGGCCCCGCAATAAGCGCACCACCAGCACTCAAAACACCCAACCGGGCGCGATCACCTCGCGCCCGGTTTGTTTTCTACAGCACTCTCTAATTCACCTTACTTCCGTGGCAGCAGTTCCCACCGTTCACCAAAGAAGCCCGCCTCCACGATGCCGCCCGGCCAGCGCGACGTCACCGGCTTGCTGATATCGATCACCGCCCAGTCCGGCAGCTTCGGTGTCTGCCGCGCATTGTTCAGGTAATCATACTCGCGATAGGTGAAGCTGCTGTTGATCACCACATACTTCGCCGGGTTCAACGGGTTCGGATAGATCATCACCGGCACATGCGTCTCCGCGGAATGATTGAGCGCACCCGCCCACAGGCCCTGTTTGCTCCACTTGAGGGGCAGCTTGCCCGCGATCTTCGCCAGGAGCGCATTGCTCTGCGGATCACCCCAGAGCACGAGATTGTGCTGCGCGATGTCGGCTTCCGTGATCTCCGTATCCTTCTTCAAGCGCGCATCACCACGAAACTGCTGCCGCCAGTGGGTGACCGCATGCTCCAGTTCGCCCTTCACCCACTGATCGACCTTGGAATTCATCGCCACACCAGTCGGCTGTACGAACATAAAGGAATCCATGAACGCGTCATCGATCGGTCCTTGCAGGCCGTGCTTTTTGCTCAGACCGGTGTTGACGCCCTCCACGAACCGCCACCGGTTGCCTTCCTTCCGGAAACTCGAGGTGAAGCTGCGATCCGAAAACGCCCGCAGCGTAGCGAGTGATTGCCCATCCAAAATGACCGTCGCTGGGCGCGTGATATCCAGCGGATACTCACCGGACTTGAAAGCGAGGGTGATGCCGGTGACCCCTTTGGTGTTGACCTTGATATGATTGGCGGCCACGTCGAACTCCGCATCCACCCGCCCGCGCTCCCAGTGCTGCTCCAGGCCATCGATGGTCACCCAGAATGCCTCGTTGTAGCGCAGCGTGAACGTGGTGAACTTCACCTGGCGCGGCACCGGGTTGCGGCCAATTGCCGCGATGGCGTCCATGCGCCGCTCCACCTCCAGCTTCGCGCCGGGCTCGAACTTGTGCTCCGTGTTCGGCCCGACGATATGGGTGAGACGGATGCCTTCCTTCGCGGCGAATTGTTCCATCAAGTCTGCCGCCTGCTTCTGCCGGTCCTTCTCCCCGCTGTATGCCACCGTCGGCACATTGAAGAGATTGATGGCGTGCTCGGTGGCATCGTGCCAGCGCCAGAGCTTCGCCTCCCACGGATATGGCTTCAGTGTCTCGCTTTGAAAGAAGCGCAGAAACTCCGCTGCCTCGGAAAAACCCGCGCCGGGTTGCGCGCCCGCCCACAAGCCGGGATGATGCACCGCGAAGTTCCAGCACGAAGCCCCGCCCATCGAGAAACCGCGCACCAAGATGCGGTTCTCGTCCACCGCATAAAACTTCTTCACATGCGCCAGCGCCTCGAAGACATCCGTCTCCCCGGCAAAGCGCGCCGGATTGCAGTAACGGTTATACACATGCAGCACGATGGTGTTCGGGGGCGTGAACTGGCCCGCATTGCGCTGGCGGTCATTGATGAAATTCAACTCGCTCATCACCTCGCCACGACCGTGAAACCAGATGTCCAGGCGCAGCGGCAGCTTGGTGCTCGCGGCTTCCGGAACGACGAGACCGTAAGGCTGCACGGAACCATCGATGCGCGATTCAAAGGCGCGGACCACGAGGCCGATCGCGTTCGCCCAGGCCGGCTTGCCCTCACGCAATTGCTTCGCCCGGTCGCTGCCTTGCTGCAAAAGCTGCTTGGCCACCGCAAGCTCATTGGTCTTGTGTACCTCCTGATACGTGAGCGCATAGCGCACGGCCTTGTGATAGATCTGCACATCGGGCAACAGTGCCAGCAGCTCGGGCTTCTTCGCCACCGCTTGCCTCGTGTTCTCAATCTCTTTCGCCAGTGCGGCAAGTCCTTGCTCCAGTTCCTGCCGGTCCTTGTCCGGCACCGTGATGCCGATGGGCGGCACCCGACGGACATTGGTCTCCAAGTTATCTGCCGGACCATCGGCGTGAACCGTGAGCAGTGCGACTAAAGAAAAACAGAATGAAAGCGGCAACAAATGTTTCATGGTTGTGCCTAAAGGCAACTCCATGGACTCCGCAAACGCAACGGAAATTCATTCCCCCCAACCATCCATGCATTTCACCTTGCTGCGCCCGGGTCCCGACCATGGCACGGGACAGGCGGGCGCACTCCAGCAACTGAATTCTCCCTCTTGCGCCCCAACCGTTCTGCCCACACAGTAGCCGGACGATCATGGTGACTGAGAATGACATTTTGAACGCGTTGAAAGCTGTGAAGTATCCCGGCTATTCGCGCGATATCGTTTCGTTTGGCCTCGTGAAGCAGGTGGCCGTGAGCAATGGCGCGATCCACGTGGCCATGCAGCTCACCGGCAACAACGCCGACGCGGCCCAGCAGATCAAGGCCGAGGCCACGAAGATCCTGCAGGCGTTGCCGGACATCCGCATGGTGCATGTGGATGTGCGCCCCGCTCCCGGGGCATCGCCCACGGGCGCTCCGGGCGGTAACGTCGCCGCCGGACCGAACAAGGTGCCGGGCATCAAGCGCATTGTGGCAATCGCCAGCGGCAAGGGCGGCGTAGGCAAATCCACCTGCTCAGCGAATCTCGCGTGCGCGCTCGCCAAGCTCGGCTTGGATGTCGGCTTGCTCGATTGCGACATTTACGGTCCCAGCATCCCGCTCATGATGGGTGTGCATGAGCGCCCGATCGTCAGCCCGGATGAAAAACTCGTCCCGCTCTACAATCATGGCGTGAAGCTCATGAGCATGGGCTTTCTGCTGGACCCGGACCAGCCGGTCATCTGGCGTGGACCGATGATCCAGAAGACCATCCAACAATTTTTCAGCCAGGTGGATTGGGGCACCTTGGATTACCTGCTCGTCGATTTGCCCCCTGGCACCGGCGATGCCCAGTTGTCCCTTTGCCAGACCGCCCCGCTCGATGGCGGCGTCATCGTCACCACGCCGCAGGAGGCGTCACTGGGCGTCGTGCGGAAAGGCATCGCGATGTTCCAAAAGGTGAATGTCCCGCTCTTGGGCATCATCGAGAACATGAGTTACTTCACCACGTCGAACGGCGAGCGGGTGGAGATTTTCGGCCATGGCGGTGGGCGCGGTGAGGCCGCCCGGCTGGAAATTCCTTTCCTCGGCGAAATCCCCATTTTCACGGAAATCCGTGAGGGCGGCGACCAGGGATTGCCCGTGGCCGTGTCGCTCGCAGATAAGCCGCCCGGACAGGCGTTCATCGAAGCCGCCAAGAAACTGCACGCGCAATTGGGCTAAGCGGGTTAAGCCTTGATTTGCAAGGACTAGCAAACGGCTCTACGTAGCTGTACCCAGCCTAAATTCAGGGTTGTCATCAGGCGGGACAGTGTTACATTCGCTCAACAATTCGACGCCTAATTTTTTACAGCGCGTATGTCCACCGAGACAAAGACCGCCACGGGCGGGAACGATTTGCTGAAGAACTCGTCGCTCTATCGCGAGTTCCAGGCAGAGCGGGAAGAGATTCTGCGGCACAAGTGGATCGAGTCCGAGAAAGCGGGCTACGATATCGGCTTTGAACGGGCCTTGACGGACTGGATCATTCACCACCGGTCCAAGTGGCGAAAAGCCCGTCAATCCCAGGCTGCCTAGAGTCTCCTGAGCGAGAAACTTTCCTTTAAGGCGGTCCTGTGAGGCTGCCAAGGAACAATCATGAATTTAGCCCATCATTTCACGGGTCTGCCGTCACACGGCAGGCCCGTTTCCTTTTCTTATGCCTGAACGGATCACCATCATGAACCCGGCGGCGCTCCAGCGCACGCTCAGCCGCATGGCCCATGAGATCGCGGAAAAGAACGACGCCAGCACGGACCTCATCATCGTGGGCGTGCAACGCGGCGGCGTGCATCTCGCCAAACGCCTCGCCACCTTGCTCGAACCGATCTGCGGCCACCCCGTTCCCGCCGGCACGTTGGATGTGAATTTCTATCGCGACGACCTCGACACGAACCGCACGCCAGATGTCCAGCCCACGCAGATCCCCGCCGACATCACCGGCAAGGTGGTGGTGATCGTGGATGACGTGCTCTTCAGCGGACGCACCACGCGCGCCGCGATGGATGCGCTTAAGGATTTGGGCCGCCCCCGCCGCATCCAACTCGCCGTCCTCGTGGATCGCGGCCATCGCGAACTGCCCATCAAGGCGGACTTCGTGGGTAAGAGCATTCCGACCGCGCGCGGCGAGAATGTGGAAGTGAAATTGAAAGAAGACAACGGCGACGACACCGTTTACCTGGAACGCCTATGAGCTGGACCAAACGTCATCTGCTGGACATCGAATCGCTCACCGCGCACGAGATCACCACGATCCTCGACACCGCCACCGCGTTCAAAGCCGTCGGTGAGCGCGCCATCAAGAAAGTGCCCGCCCTGCGCGGCAAGACGGTCGTAAACCTGTTCGTGGAACCTTCCACGCGCACACGCATCAGCTTCGAGTTGGCCGCGCAACGCCTCTCCGCCGACGTCATCAATTTCTCCGCCGAAGCTTCCTCACTGAAGAAAGGCGAGACGCTGAAAGACACCGCGCGCAATCTCGAAGCCTTAAACGCGGATATCATCATCATCCGCCATAGTGCCACCGGTGCTCCGCACTTCCTCTCGCGCTTCCTGAAGTCCAGCGTGGTGAACGCCGGTGATGGCGCCCACGAACACCCAACGCAAGCGCTGCTCGACACCTTCACCATCCGTGAAAAGAAGGGCAAGATCGAGGGCCTGAACGTCACCATTCTCGGTGACATTCTCTATAGCCGCGTGGCGCGCTCCAACATCTGGGCGCTGCTCAAGCTCGGCGCGAATGTGACTCTGTGCGGTCCTTCCACTCTCGTCCCGAAAGTGTTCGAAAAGATGGGCTGCCGGGTGACGTGGAACTTGGAAGACGGTGTTCGCGATGCCGATGTGGTGAACCTCTTGCGCATCCAGCACGAGCGCCAGCGCAAGGCGATGTTCCCGAGCATCGGCGAATACACGAGCCTGTTCGGCATCAACAAGGCGCGCTTCAAGCGCCTGAAACCGGATGTGATGATCATGCATCCCGGCCCCATCAATCGCGGTGTTGAGATCGACAGCCAGGTGGCCGACTGTGACCAATCGGTGATCCTCCAGCAGGTGACGAACGGTCTCGCCGTCCGCATGGCCGTGCTCTTCCTGGTGAACGGGGGCAAAGGCCCGCAGGAAGTCGCCGCTCCAGTGGCAACGTAGCCGACAACGTGAGGAGGCGGAACTGGCCTTCTTTCCTTAACCGAATTAAAACGCAAAACCGTTGAAACGTGTTTCACGTTTCAACGATTTAACTTTTAACCATTCAACGCTTACAAGCGTTTCGCCAGTTCCGCCTGGCTCGCCGCAAACACCTCCTGATGCAGTGAGCCGCCGTGCGAATCCATCGTCACCACTACCGGGAAACGTTCCACTTCCAATTCCCAAATCGCTTCCGGTGAACCGAACTTCTCCAGGAAATACACATTCCGCACGGACTTGATGCACTCGGCCAGCACTTGTGCTGCACCGCCGATCGCGTGCAGATACACGCAGCCGTATTCCTTGTTCGCCGCGAGTGTGCGATCGCCCATGCCACCTTTGCCGATGACTCCGCGCAGACCGAAGTCCTTGATGATATGCCCTTGATAAGGCTCCTCACGGATGGACGTCGTCGGCCCGGCCGCAGTCACCTTCCACTTGCCTTGCTCGTCTTTGATGACCACGGGACCGCAGTGATAGATGATGCCGTCCTTGAAGCTCACGCCCTCGGGCAACGTGCCGCCTTCATGCAGGTACTTATGCACGGCATCGCGCCCCGTATAGAGGATGCCGGTGATCTCCACCGCATCGCCCACCTTGAGCGCGCGGATCTTTTCTTCGGTAAAGGGAGCGGTTAGATGAGTCATAAGCCTGTTAGTAGAGCCACTTCTCGATTTTCGACTCGTGGGAAAGGATCACGCCTTGGCGCCGGTAAGCCCAGCACATGTAACTGATGCTCACGAAGAAGGACGCCGGCAAACGGTTCGCCGCGCAGATCTTCACGCCCAGCAACGTCGTCTTGCCGCCAAACCCCATCGGGCCGATGCCCAATTCATTCGCCGTCTTCAGGATGTCCTGCTCCAGCGCGTCCAGCTCCGGATTCGGATTGCGATCTTCGATCGTCCGCAGGAACTGCTGCTTGCTGAATTCATAACCCGTCGCGCGATCACCACCGATGCACACGCCCAAGATGCCCGGACCGCAACCCTTGCCCTGCGCCTGCAACACCGCATCGAGGATCACCTTGCGGCAGCCATCCAGATCGCGATTCGCCTTGAGCTTCTCGCTCGGCAGCGAGTATTGCGCGCCCACATTCTCGCAACCGCCACCCTTGAGGATGAGCGAGACCTTGATCTCGTTCGAGCGATGCTGATGGCAATGAACGGTGGGTGCACCGGGACCGACGTTCGTACCGTCGTTCTTGCCGGTGAGCGAATCCACCGAGTTCTGGCGGAGATAACCTTTCTTGGTGGCGAGCGTCACCGCGATGCGTGCGGTCTCTTCGAAAGCGATCTGGTCGAAGCCCACCGGGCATTCCACGTAGAAGATGATGCTGCCGGTGTCCTGGCAGATGGGCTGGGACTTCTGCTTGGCCAGCTTGATGTTCGCCTCGATGATCTTGAAGGCGGACTCGGCGATGGTCCCTTTCTTCTCGTTCTCCAGCGACGTCAAAATGGCTTTCTGCACATCATCGGGGATCTCTGCCGAGGTGCGGCGGATCAGCTCTACCAAGGAATCGAGTAAGGCGCTCATATCGTCCAGCCAACCTAAGATGCTGGCCGGAGAGTGTCAACGCGTGGGGAGGCTTCAAATACTGTAGCCATGGGCCTCTTCGGGCTCAATCGGTTCGTCGTGGAGAATGTGGTTCACGTTCACCAGCAGCTTCTGCGCCGTAAAGGGTTTGTGCATGATCGGCGGCACGCCCAGCCGGCGCAATTCATCGACTTTGCTGATCATCGAAGCGCCCGAGGCCAGTCCGCTGCAAGCGATGATCTTCACTTCCGGGGCCAGCTTGCGCAGGCCGCGGACCAGCGCCACGCCGTCCATGAACGGCATCATGATGTCCGTGATCACCAAGTGCACCTTGCCTTGGTTTTGGGCCACCAAGGCCATCGCCTCCGTGCCATCCGAGGCGGTCAATACCCGGTAGCCATTCCGGATCAAGATGTCCTTGGCCACCTCGGTGATGGCCGGCTCATCATCCACCACCATCACCAGCTCGCCCTCCCCTTGTGGCAAGGCGGCTTTTTCCATGGTTTCAGCCGCGGGCAAGACGTCTTTCACCGCGGGCAGATAAACGAGAAACTCTGCGCCCTTGCCCGGCTCACTGTTGATCCGCAGGTAGCCATGATGACTCTTCACGATGCCCATCACGGTGGACAGGCCCAACCCGGTGCCCTTGCCCAGCTCCTTGGTGGTGAAGAACGGTTCAAAGATCCGTTCATGCAGCGCCGGGGGGATGCCCATGCCGGTATCCTTCACCGCGATCACCACATAATCACCATCAGCGATCTGGATGCCCACTTCGCTCCGCAAGTCTTTGACCGTCTCATTCCGTGCCACCATGCTGAGCGTGCCACCGTCCGGCATGGCATCGCGGGCGTTGATGCACAGGTTCAGCAGCACCTGGTGCAACTGGGTCGGATCGCCGCTGACATTCCAGAGGTTGATGGGGACGTCGGTGCTCACGCGGATGTTCCGCGGAAAGGCCTCCTGCGCCACCCGCCCCATGTCCTTGATCAGATGCTTCGGCGCCACCAACAGCCGCTCGCCTTTGATGCCCCGGGCAAACGTCAGCACTTGTCGCACGATGTCCGCCCCGCGCTGCGCCGAATCCCGGAGGCTGTGCAAGATATCCTGGGTTTCTTTATCCGGGTGGATATCCTTTAACAGCTCGATGGACATGAGGATGGGGGCCAGCACGTTATTCAGATCGTGCGCGATGCCGCCCGCCAGCATGCCGATGCCCTCCATGCGCTGAGCCCGCAGATATTGCGCCTCCATCTGCTTACGTTGCGAGATGTCCTGTTTGATGGCGATGAAGTTCGTAATTTTGCCTGCCGCATCATGCACCGGGGTGATGGTCATCTCCTCGTCATAGAGCGTACCATCCTTGCGCCGATTGACCAGATCACCCCGCCAAACCTGGCCGGACGAAATGGTCTGCCACATCGACTGGTAAAAATCCGTGCCCTGCCGACCGGACTTGAGCACTTGCGGCGTCAGCCCCGTGACTTCCTTAGTGGCATAACCGGTCAACGTGGTGAAGGCCGGATTCGCCCACAAGATTTTCCCGGTGGCATCCGTGATCACAATCCCGTTCGCCGCCGCATTCAGCGCGGACTCCTGCAGCAAAAGATGCTCCTGCACTTTCTTCAGCTCGGTGATATCCAGGATGGCACCAATGATGCCTTCCGGTTGGCCGCTTTGGTCGGTCAGGATGGCCTTATGGAAGATGGCGTCGCGCATTTCTCCCGCCGCATTGCGCACGTTGCATTCGTATGCCTGGATGCCCCCATGCGACAGCAACTCCTGATCTTTTTGCTGATATACTTTCGCCAGCTCGGGTGGGGCGAAGTCCGCCACTGTTTTGCCGCGGATGTCATCCCGCTTCATCGCCATGAATTTTTCACACGCCGGATTCCAATCCAGAAAACGCCCGGCAAGGTCCTTGGTGAAAATCGGCACCGGAATGGTGCTCATGAGCGTTTGCTGGAAACGCAGTTG
The DNA here is from genome assembly GCA_964589735.1 of uncultured Verrucomicrobiota bacterium. Taxonomy (GTDB): domain Bacteria; phylum Verrucomicrobiota; class Verrucomicrobiia; order Limisphaerales; family JAEYXS01; genus JAEYXS01. The sequence continues at coordinate 20,705 of CAZPUL010000007.1, forward strand.
ATTGCCCAGTTGTGCCTCGATCTCCATCCGCCCGGAAATGTCGATGCCGATGCCCAAGATGCACTGCCTTCCTTCCAGCTCAATGCGCCGTCCATGAAAATGATGCGGATGCGATGAGCCGTCCAGCGCCACCAGCCGCGCATCCACCTGATCCTCGCCCTTGAGAAACACCCCTTCGATGGCTTTGAGCGTTTTGGCGTGGTCGTCCGGATGTAGCAGTTCCAGGCAGTTCACCCCGTTGATCTGTTCGGCGGTGCGGCCCGTGACGCGCTCCAGTTGCGGGTTCCACATCCGCACGCGCCCGTCCTTTTCCAGCACATAGAATACACCCGGCAGCGCATCCATGGTCCATTGGGAAAAATCACGTTCCTGCCGGAGTTGCTGTTCCATCTGCTTCCGCTCCGTAATGTCTTGGAACACTCCCAGCACACCGAACACCTCGCCATCTGGCCGCAGCAAGGGCGTCTTGGAGGTCTCCAGCCAGCGCTGGGAAGCATCCGCCAGCGTGATGGGTTCAATGATGTTGTACTTTGCCTTTTTCGAAGACATCACCTGCTGGTCATCGGCCACGTAACCCTTGCCTTCGCGCGGTCCCCACGGCAGCTCAAAGTCGGTCTTGCCTACGATCTGGTCTGTATCCTTAAAGCCAGCCGCCTGTGCAAAGACCCGGTTGCAGCCCAGATACCGGCTGTCCCGGTCCTTCCAGAAAACAGCTTGAGGCACCGAATTGAGGATGCCTTCCAGCATGGTCTGCTTTTCCAGCAAATGCTGTTCGGCATTCTTCCGGGCATCGATATCCAGATGGATGCCCACCGCGCGCACCGGCTGGCCACTGACATCGCGTTCAAAGACACTGCCGCTGGCCAGCACCCAGAGCCACTCGCCCGATTTCGTCTTCAGCCGGTGTTCGACCGAATAAAAGCTGGTGTAGCCATGCAAATGGTTCTGCAACTTCTTGGTCACCTCCGGCAGATCCTCCGGATGCACGATTTTTTCCCAAGTCTTCACATCGGGTTCCAGCTCTTCCAGCCGGTAGCCCAGCATCTCCGCCCAACGCCGGTTAAAGACCGTCTTTCCGGTCTGAACATTCCAGTCCCAAGTGCCCAACTCCGCCCCGTGTAAGGCCAGATGATAACGCTCCTGCGATTCACGCAGTTCTGCTTCCACCTTTTTGCGCTCGGAAATGTTGCGGAAATAGCCGCCCGCATATTCCTTGCCCCGGTGCAGGATGTAGTTGGCGGAGATCTCCACGGGCACCACCCGTCCATCAGCCAGATGATGTTCGCTTTCAAAAACGGCGAAGCGGGTCACCTTCAGTTTCTGCCAGTTCGATTGCGCCCGCTCCTTTGCATAAGCCGGATCCCAGTCCCGAACCCGCAGGGTCAGCAGTTTTTCCCGGCTGACACCGAAATGCCGGACCGCCGCCTCGTTGACATAGACCATCCGGAAATCATCCGCCGGGTCCAAGACATACACCGGATCATTGGACAGTTCGTTGAGCTGCTTGACGAACTGCAACTCCTCCATGGTCTGCTCGCGGCGAATCAGTTCCCGCTGCAACAGCCACTTGAACATGATCAGCCCGGTGATGGTGACGAAAGCCAGCCCCTTGATCGTATCCAGAAAACCGTGGCCCATCAGATCTACGGGGACGAGGAAATTGACGGCGTAATCGCTCAGCAATATCCAGGCAAACCCGATCAACAGATAGATGCTCAACAGCCGGTTCGCGGCGGCTGCTGGTGGACTTTCATTCTTGGGCGTCTGCGGTTCCATGTGTCTCTGGCTGTTCATCGCTCAGGGACGGAACCAGTTTGGCCCCATCCCTAGGGTCAGCTAGAGTCACCATGTCACCTTGGCCCCGGCGGTGCTAACCGGATTTTGCGCCTTACCGGTGCAAGTTTGCATCGGCTTCTCCGTAGTCTCTGGTAGCACCTCGCGCGCTGGCTAGAGGATATTCGCCGCCAGTTCGGCCAGCTCGGAACGCTCGCCCTTCTGCAGTTCTATATGCGCCGCAATGGCATGCGGGCGGAACCGGCTCACGATGTAGTTGAAGCCGTTCGAGGCAGAATCCACATACGGGTTGTCGATCTGGTAGGGATCGCCCGTGAGGATGATCTTCGTGCCTTCACCCGCACGCGTGATGATGGTCTTCACTTCCAGCGGGGTCAGGTTCTGCGCCTCATCGATGATCATGAACTGGTTCGCGATGCTGCGGCCACGGATGAAACTAAGCGCTTCCACCACGATGGAGCCGGAACGCATCAGGTCACCGCTGCGACGGTGTTCATTGCCCATGTTCAAGTCACTGAGCAGTTCGAGCGCATCATGGATGGGTTGCATCCAGGGATTCAGCTTCTCTTCCAGCGTGCCCGGCAGGAAGCCGATCTCCTTGCCCATCGAGATGGTCGGGCGCGCGACGATCACGCGGCGGAACTCGCGGTCCATGATGGTGCGCTTGAGACCCGCGGCCATCGCCATGAGCGTCTTGCCGGTACCGGCCTTGCCCATCAGCGTGACGATCTTGATGCGATCATCCAGCAGCGCATCGAAGGCGAAGTGCTGCTCGCGATTGCGCGGCTTGATGCCCCAGACGCCCTCACGGACATCGATGATGGGCAGAAGCTTCTTGCCCGTGGGGTCCACCTTGGTCAGCGCCGTGCGCTTGGGGTTTACTTCATCGATCAACGTGCAGTATTCGCTCGGGCTGTAACGCATCGAGGCATCCAGTTCCAGTTCCTCGTTCGCGCGGAACTTGGCCATCACCTCGGGCGAGACCGCCTTCTCCGTCATGCCGGTGTAGAGCTCGGAGATATTGACGAGATCGGTCTCGTAATCTTCCGCCGGCAGTCCGCTGGCATCGGCCTTGATGCGCAGGTTGATGTCCTTGGTGACCAGCACCGTATGGATGTTCTTGTCCGCCGCCTGCACATCGAGGGCGCAGGAGACGATCTTGCTGTCCACCGTGTTGCTGATGGCGGGCCGGCCGTGGCCGTTGCCATTGTTATCCTTGAAGACGATGCGCAGCCGTCCGCCGTTGGGCAGCTTGACCCCTTCGCTCAGGCTGCCGGTCTCCCGGAAGCCGTCCATCATGCGCGAGACCATGCGCGCGTGCTGGCCGAGTTCGGAGGATTCGCGCTTGAAGCGGTCAATCTCTTCAATCACCTCGATGGGGACGAAGACATTGTTCTCCTGAAAGTTCAGGAGGGAGTTGGGGTCGTGGAGGAGGACGTTGGTGTCGAGGATGTAGTTTTTCACTTAGACAATTCCGCCAGTTTGATTTTGGCCATCCGCTTGTACCACGCCTGGAGCTGGGTATGCTCGGCGGGGAGGCGGTAGTGGCCGGAGTAGAGGTAGTTTCCGAGCATGCCGAACAGGTCGAAGTCGGCGAAGCGCGGCCGGTTATCCAACAGGTAGGGACGGTCGAGCAGCATCTGCTCGAAAGGGGCGAGCTTGGCACCGAGTTCGGCCACCAGCAGCTTCTGCTGGGCCCGCCAAAGATCCAGGCAGCCGCGGCCGAACTTTCGTTCTTTGTGCCGCTGGAAACCAAGCTGGCTGGCGACGGGGACGAATTCCCGGTAGTAGACATCGTTCAATTTGAAGCCGAGGCCTTCGACCTCGTTTTCAATGTACCGCCAGAGGATGCTCTGCAAACCGCGCAGTTCGCGCGGGAAGAGGCCGAGTTCAAACTTGTTGTCGAGATACTTGGCGATGACCTGGGAGTCATCCTGGGTCTCGAAGAGCACCTGGCGTCCATCCTTCAACACCGGCACCTGGTAATAACGCTGCTTGGTGAGCTTCCAGATGACGGAGCGGTCATGGTAAGGGACGTTGATGTTCTTGAAAGGGACCCGGCCAAATTCGAGGATGCGGCGCTGGACGATGACGAACGGGCTGTATTCGAATCCGTAAAGTTGTATCATAGGTGCGGTTGGCGGCCGTGCTGGGGCGTAAGTCCTTTCCATGTGTCCCGAAAGCTCGGCACCAGGAAACGGCACAGGTTGAAGTCAGTATCAGTGCCGTGAGCACGAACACCGGAGTAAATGCGGGAACCAGTCGCCCGAACCAGGGGAGTGATGGACAGAAAGTGCGCCTTCAGCTTTGGCAAGCTTTGGTTGGCAGAAACCCGGCTTAACGGCACGAGCGAAATCTAGGAGCGACATCCATCGCTGACAAGCGGAACTTTAGTGACAATTCCGTGACTGGAGAGAAATCGTTGAATTGTTAAAATGGTTGAATCGTAGAAACGGTTCGCAGTGTCCCCCGTTTTAACGTTTCACTACTTGATCCCCGCGAGCCGATCTTTCCAGATCTTGTAGAGGGACACCGTCGCGTGGACGTCCCGCAGGCAATACTCGGCGATCTCGCGGTGCTGGCCTGCCTGCATCATGGTGCTCACGTCCATGCCGGTCACGCCATGGGCCTTGGGCGAGTCGATGCCGAAGGCCTTGCAGTAGAAATCCAGGTTGAATTTGCGGGCCGCACCTTCGCGCCCGCTGACATTGTAGAAGGTAAGCTGCTCCGCCAGATCGCAATGCGGTTCCACCTGATACCGGTAACCGAGCCAGTTCTTCTTGGAGATAGGCACATTCAGCAACGCTGAACGCAGATACACGAAAGGGACGTCAAAACCGCGCCCATTGAAGGTCACGATGGAGTCATAATGCTTCGCCACGTCCCAAAAGGCGGTGAGCAGCTCGGCTTCGTCCGCGAACGGCACAAACTCGACCGGTCCGGACTCACCCGTATCATCTTCATAGTCATCCGCGAGAAAGAGCACCTGCCCGCGCTGCGAATCGGCGTTCAACATGGCGATGCAGACCACTTGCGCGGTCAACGGCCACAGGCTGAACATGCGCTCAATCTCAGTCTTGCGCTGGGCGCGCGCCACTTCATCCGGGATTTTCTCAGCTTCGCGAAAAAGATACTCGATCTGCACGTCGTCGAAGTGCTCGAGTCCGAGGGCGGAGGTTTCGATGTCGAAGATGAGGGTAGCCATGGTGTGTGCGCTTGCGCCGGACGGAAGGATGACAGGGTCTGAAAACGAAAGGAAGTCCTGTCAGATGTTTCTGAGCAGGACTTCCCTCTGAATCTAATCACAAGGAAGAAGTACTACTTCTTCTTTGCTGCAGCTTTCTTAGCAGCGGGTTTCTTCGCAGCTTTCTTTGCAACTTTCTTAGCGGCCACGGAAATCACCCCCCATCGGCATCGGATAAAATCCGGAGAAAAAATGTTCTGTCTGTTTCTTTGTCACGCGTTTGTAACTGGGTCTGTGAGGCTGTCTATGGTGTAGTTCATAGTCTGCTGAAAATTTTTTGCAAACTTTTTTGCGTTCGACGTTGAAATAATTTCGCGCAAACTGTCGCGCACGATGTCACGCGAAACGAAGTTAACACCGATGATGGCCCAGTACCGCCGCATCAAAAGTGAGTTGCCTCCTGATGCGTTGCTGCTGTTTCGTCTCGGTGATTTCTACGAAATGTTTTTTGAGGATGCGCAGGTCGGGGCGCAACTTCTGAACGTCGCTTTGACGAAACGTGGCGAGATTCCGATGTGCGGCATCCCCTTTCACGCCGCGAACAACTACATCTCTCGCATCCTTAAAGCGGGGCGCAAGATCGCCATCTGCGATCAAGTGGAAGAAGCGAAGCCCGGCCAGCTCGTGCGGCGTGAAGTGACGCAGATCCTCAGTCCCGGCACGCACTTCGATGAGCGCATGCTCACTGCCGAGCGCAACAACTACCTCGCCGCCCTCTATCGCAGCGGCAAAAATATCGGCCTCGCTATCGTCGATCTCACCACGGGCGACTTCAAAGTGACCGAACTGGGCAGCGAAGCGGCCTTGTTGAGCGAACTCGAACGTCTGCGGCCTGCGGAGATCATCCATCCGGCGGAAGATGGCAGCTTGAACGAGCTTTTGCCCGGCACTTTGGCCGTTGTGAGCGGTTATGATGGCTGGGTTTTCGCCACGGAGACGGCGCAATTCACCGTGCGTGAACATTTCAAGGTGGCCTCGCTCGATGGTTTTGGGCTCAAAGGGCGTAAGGCCGCCACGGGCGCCGCTGGGGCCATCCTGCACTATCTCACGCAGCATCTGCGGCGCGATGTCTCCCATCTCACCCGCCTTTCCTGCTACGAATGCGGTGATTACCTCACGCTGGATGCCATCTCGCTACGCAATCTGGAGATCCTGGAGCCTTTGCATAAGGATGCGCCACGCGATGCTTCGCTCTTTGGAGCCTTGAATCGCACGGTGACGCCTATGGGCGCCCGCCGGCTGCGCGACTGGCTCACGCAACCGCTCGCTTCCGTCGCCGCCATCCATTGGCGGCAGGATGCCGTGGATACATTCATCCGCAGTGGGCGTTCGCTCGAAGAATTGCGGACCAGCCTCAAGGAAGTGCGTGATCTGGAGCGCACCATCGGCCGTTTGAGCCTCGGCAGTGGCAATGGCCGCGATCTGCAAGCTCTGCGGCTGGCTCTCGCACAGGTCCCCGGCTTGCGCGGCCTTTTGGAGCAGGTGACGGTGAACGCCAAGGCCTCCACTGCCGAACTGAAGCTGCCTTCCGACACCGAAACCATCCGCAAATCCGGAGCGGCACATCTTTTGGGCGAGCTGACCTCGCGTTTGAGCGATTTGCCCGACGTGGTGGATGAAATCACCCGTGCGATCGTCGATGAACCGCCGCTCGCGGTGAAGGAAGGCGGGCTTATCCGCACCGGTTACGATGCCAATCTCGATGAACTGCACTCCGCGACGCGCGATGGCAAGGATTGGATCGCCAAATTGCAGCAGGATGAGATCGAACGCACGGGCATCCCCTCGCTCAAGGTGCGGTTCAACTCCGTGTTCGGCTACTACATCGAGATCACGCGGTCGAATCTGGACAAAGTGCCCGCCGATTACATCCGCAAGCAGACCATTGCGAATGGTGAACGCTTCATCACGCCCGCTTTGAAGGAGATGGAGGGAAAGATCCTCGGCGCAGAGGAGCGCAGCACGAAACTGGAGTACGAGATCTTCTTGAAAGTGCGTGAAGCCGTCATCGCGCGCCTGCCGGAGATCCAGGAAACCGCCCGCGCACTGGCGCAAGTGGATGTGTTGTCCTCTTTCGCTGAGACTGCGCGCCTTTACAAGCATGTGCGGCCGGAAGTAGGCAGTGAAGGTGTCTTGAATATCCGCGATGGGCGGCATCCGGTGCTGGACCAGGCGGTCACCGAAGAGCGGTTTGTGCCGAATGACACGGACCTGAGCAACTCCACGCAGCAGATCGCGCTCATCACGGGGCCGAACATGGCCGGTAAGAGCACGTTCATCCGCCAAGTGGCCCTGCTGACGCTCATGGCGCATACCGGCTCCTTCATACCGGCGGCTTCGGCGCGGATTGATCTCGTGGACCGCATCTTCACGCGCATCGGCGCCAGCGACGACATCGCGCGCGGGCAATCCACCTTCATGGTGGAGATGAGCGAAACGGCGAACATCCTGAACAACGCCACCGCCCGCAGCCTCATCATCCTGGATGAGATCGGCCGGGGCACGAGCACGTTCGATGGTTTGAGCCTCGCATGGTCCATCGTGGAGCATCTGCACAACCAATCCGGGGCCAAGACCCTCTTCGCCACGCATTACCACGAACTCACCGAACTGGCCGGTCGTCTGCCGCGCGTGAAGAACTACAACGTAGCGGTGCGCGAATGGAACGACCAGATCATCTTCCTGCGCAAGATCGTGGAGGGCGGCACGGACAAGAGCTACGGCATCCAAGTGGCACGGCTGGCGGGCGTGCCCAAGTCCGTCATCGAGCGCGCGAAACAGATCTTGGTGAACCTGGAAGACTCCGAACTGACACCCGAAGGCAACGTGCGCCACGTCACGCGCAAGAATCAGGACCGGGAGAAGCTGAAACAGCTCGAACCGCCCCCGCAGTTGGATCTGTTTGGGTGAGCCCAAGAGTTCAATGAACACGAAAATCAAGCGAACCTATCACCCGAACGGTCAATTGATGGCCGAGCTGACGCTTGTTAACGGAGTGGCAAAAGGATTGTCCCGTCGGTGGCATTCAAACGGTGTGTTGGCCATAGAAGCTACGCTCAAAGACGGATTGCTGGACGGTGTGGTCAAGAATTGGGAGGCAGATGGCAAGTTTCTCGGCTCATATGAAATGAGAGGAGGTACGGGTTTGGCCTTAATGTGGTATCCAGATGGGACCCTTCGAGCCGAGTGTTCCTTCGTACGTGGGGTGGTTTGTGGAAGACAGCGTACTTGGCATGAGGATGGAAAACCCGTTCCTCATGTTTTTTGGCTCTTCGGCAAGAAGGTTTCCAAAAAGAAGTACATGGAGGCCTGTGGAAAAGATGCGTCTCTTCCACGATATGATACAGATTGATCTGCTCACAGCTTCGCGCCGGACCGGAGGTCGGCGCTCCCCTGCTCACGCCTCCGCCCGCAAGATCTCCAATGGCGGATGATTCGCCACGCCGCGATTCGTCAGCCAGCCGATGCCGATTGTCAGGGTCGGCAAGATCACCAGCGTCAGCAGCACGGACAACCAGTCCACCACCCACGGCATCTTGAAGACCCACCACGCCAGCGAGGCATTGGCCGCGAGGGCGAGGACACAGGCCGTCAACGCCGCCAAGGCCCCCAGGCAGAGATACTCCACGAACTGGATCTGCTGCACTTGCTGCCGGGAAGCACCCAAGGTGCGCAGCAAAACACTTTCCTGCACGCGTTGGAAGCGGGCGGCCAGCAATGTGCCCGCCAGCACGATGATGCCCGTGGCCACGGTGAAGAGCGCCATGAACCGGATGACCGAAGAGACTTTGGTGAAGATGTCATCCATCGTATGCAAGATCAGCGTCAGGTCGATGATGGAGACATTCGCATATTTCTGGAGGATCTCGCGCTGCATCTTGGCGGAGGCTTCCGGCGTGGAGACATAGGTGGCCGTGATGTAAAAGCCTGGCGCGTCCTCCAGCACGCCCAGCGGGAACACCACAAAGAAGTTCGGCTCCAAACGGCGCCATTCCACTTTGCGCAAGGCCACGACCTGGCACGTCATGGGCAGTCCCTGCACGTCGAAGACCAGTTCATCACCCAAATCCAGGCGCATGTCCTTGGCGATGCCCTCTTCCAAGGAGATGGGCACCCGCTTCGCTGCCTCAAACTTCTTCGGCGGCCACTGACCAGCCACGAGTTCTTCGCTGTCGTTGATGTCATTCCGATAGGTGGAGCGGTATTCGCGCCGCATCGTCCAGGTGGGGATCGGTGATTTGTCATCTTTCAAGATGTTTTCCACGGAAGTTCCCTTGATGCTGGTCAGCCGCATGTTCACCACGGGCACCTGTTCCATGACTTTGAGGCCCTGTTTCTCCAGCGTCTCCTGCACGCCGGCACGCTGATCGGCTTGGATGTCGAAGAGGATCGCATTCGGACGCTCGGCTGCATCCTGCGGCAGGAGCCCGTGCAATAACGAGTGTTCGGTAAGCCGCAATGTCAGCAGCAGGAAGGCGCCCAAGCCCAGCGACAACAGCAGAATGAGCGTGCGGTTGTTGGGCCGGTGCAGGCTCGCGAGCCCTTGGCGCCAGACGAACGGCAGGCGGATCTGCCCGGCTTGGCGCGCCAGCCGACGCAACCCCTGGGCGACCAAGGCCAGCAAGCCGATGGCCACGGCCAGTCCGCCCGCCATGCCGAGACCGATACGCCAGTCATGGCTCTGCATCACGCTGAAACCGATGACGCCCGCGCACAAGAGCATGATGACGAGCCATTGCGCGGCATCCAGCTTCACGGGTTTGTCCTCCCAGTTGCGGCGCAAGGCCGCCAGCGGCGGGATGAGCCTCACCGGCAGCAAGGGCAGCAGTGCGAACAGACCGCAGAAGCTCAGACCGAAAAACGCCGCGCGCAACAAAGCACCCCACGAGAACTGGAACGTGACCGGGAACGGCAGGAAATCGCGGACGATATCGGGCAACACTTTTTGCACCGCCACCCCGGCAAAGGCTCCACCCAGTGCACAGATCAGGCCGATGACCAGCGCTTGCACAAGATAGATGGCCATGGTGCGGCCCGCTTCCACGCCCAAACAGCGCAAGGTAGCGACCGTGGCGAGCTTGTGCCGGATGTGCAGTTGCAACGCCGTGCCCACCGCGATGCCGCCAAGCAATAGCGCGATGAAGCCGGACAGGTTCAGGAAATTGTAGAGGTTCGTCATGGACTGGCCGAGCTCTTCGCGCCGTTCCTTCACGGTATCGACACCCAGACGCATCGCGGCCAGTTCCGGCTCCACCTGTTCCACCAGTTCATCCACGTTCACCGTCTCGGGGAAGCGAAAGCTGACGCGGAAGCGGGCCAGACTTTCCGGGCGGAGCAGCATGGTCTGCTGGAGATCCTGCACGGAGATGTAAACACGCGGTGCGAAGGCTCCGAACGCCATCGTCTCACCGGGCACCTGTCGCAGCTTGCCCGCGATCACACCCGTCCAGCGGCCCAGTTTGATAGGATCGCCCACCTGCGCGTTGTACTGCGCCAGCAGGCTCTCCTCCACCAACACGCCACCACGACGGAAGGTGTCCTTCGCGGACGGCGGTTCCGTGGTCAGTTCACCATAGTAGGGAAAGGCATCCGGCACCGCGCGCAACTGGATGAGCCGGCCATCGTTGCTCTTGGGAAAGGAGATCATCGCCGACAAGTAGGCGCTCTCGCTCATCTCGCCCTTGAACGATTCAAACAATTTGACCTGCTGATCCGAGAACGGCCGACGGCTGGTGACGACCATATCCGCCCCGAGCAAGGAACGGGACTGGTCATTGACCGCCTGGTGCAAATTCTCGCCGAACGCCGTGACCCCGGCGATGGCCGCCACGCCGACGAGCATGGCCAGTGCAAAGAACATTAGACGGCCGCGGCTCGTGCGACTGTCGCGCCACGCCATGCGCCAGACAAAGGGATCGAACCACGGCGAACGGGACGGACGGCTGGAGGATTCGTCAGCCATCAGCCCTCCACCCTCCGGCCATTGCGCAGCCGGATCACGGTCTGCGCGCGGCGGGCGAGGTCCAGATCATGCGTCACCAGCACCAGCGCCGTGCCCGCTGCCTCGTTCAGTTCAAACAGCATGGAGACAATCCGCTCACTGGTCTCACCATCCAGATTACCGGTGGGTTCATCGGCGAAGAGGATCTGCGGGCGGTTGATGAAGGCTCGCGCCAGCGCGACGCGTTGCTGCTCACCACCGGAGAGTTGTGTGGGATAATGATGCAGACGGTCGGCTAGACCGACGCGACCAAGCAATTCCACCGCGAGCCCGTGCACCTGCCGGTCACCCGCGAGTTCCTTGGGCACCATCACATTCTCCAAGGCGGTGAGCGTGGGGATGAGCTGGAAATTCTGGAACACGAAGCCAACGTGATCACGCCTCACCCGCGCACGTTCATCCTCCGTGAGCTTGCCGAGGTCATGCCCAGCGAGATGCACGCTGCCGGTGGTCGGCTGGTCCAGCCCCGCGCATAAACCAAGCAAAGTCGTCTTCCCGCTGCCGGAAGGACCGACGATAGCGCACGTGGCTGCCGCCGGCAGGGCAAAGGTGATCTCTTGCAGCACCGCGAGGGTATGACCGCCGCCGTGAAATTCCTTCCCGAGCTGTTTGGTTTCCAAAATGGCTGACATGTGCTGCCTGTTCATTCCATGAGTTTGCCGCCGGGTCAAACGTCAACCTGCGTTGACACGGAAGCAAACGTCGTGTTCGTTACGGTCAATGGCACGCCTTTATCCTATCCGCGCCGGGGCTTGGACCCTGCTGCTGGCCGTTCTGTTCATGCTGCTGGCGGGAAATATTCCGGCCGCAGAGAACGCCACGGCCAAGAATGTGCTCATCCTCGGCGACAGCCTGGCCGCCGGGTATGGCATCCAACGCGAGGAAGCCTTCCCTGCCTTGCTGCAGAAGAAGATCGAAGCCGCCAAACTGCCCTACCGCATCGTCAATGGCGGCGTAAGCGGCGATACCACGGCGGGCGGCCTGCGGCGCATCGATTGGATGCTGAAACAGCCCGTGGATGTGCTTATCGTGGAACTGGGCGGTAACGACGGGCTGCGCGGCATCCCGCCCGCCGAAACCAAGAAGAACCTGCAAGGCATCATCGACAAGGCGAAGCAGAAGTATCCGCAAGTGCGCGTGGTTGTCGCCGGGATGCAGATGCCGCCGAACATGGGCGAGGATTATACGAAAGCCTTCGCCGAAGTCTTCCCTGCCGTGGCCAAGGCGAACCAGGCCACCCTCATCCCGTTCCTGCTGGAAGGCGTGGGCGGCCAGGCGGACCTGAACCAGCCTGACGGCATTCACCCCACTCCCAAAGGCCATGAAGTGGTCGCCGAGAATGTGTGGAAAGTGCTTGCGCCCGTGCTAAAATAGGAGCGATTTTCCGGAACAGCACCGGGTATTTTTCAGGCGTGTCGCCCCGTGGCAAGTTGTAACCTGCTGAACCGCAATAACGGTAACGATTGCGTGACAGCCGTTGACTTCTGAATTTGCCTTATGCTACGTTCCGCGCCGTCAATACGGGTAGTGAGTTCCTATGAGTTCATACCTAGACCAGCAAGTGTTAGTGCTGAACCGCCTGTGGCAGGCAGTCAATGTCTGCAGCGCGCGTCGTGCCCTTGCTCTTCTCTTTCAAGGCCAGGCGCAGGTCGTTTTTGGCGATCAGGATGGTGCCTTTGAAACCTACAATTTCCCCCAGTGGAAGGACTTTTCCGAGCAGGAACCCCATGAGGAAAGCGTCCACACCATCTCCTTCCGCATCCGCGTGCCGCGCGTGATCATGCTGCTGGTGTTCGATCGCCTGCCCAAGCAGGAGGTGAAGTTCACCCGCCACAACATCTTCGAACGCGACCACAACACCTGCCAATACTGCGACAAGCAGATGGACAGAAGGGATTTGAACTTGGATCACGTCATCCCGCGCGACCGGGGCGGCCCCACCACGTGGGAAAACATCGTGTGTTCCTGCATCCCGTGCAATACGCGCAAAGCAAACCGCACGCCTGCGGAGGCCGGTATCAAATTGAAACGCAAGCCGACGAAACCCAAGTGGCGTCCCTTTGTGCAGTTCAATTTCAGCGCCCGCTGCCACGATGACTGGAAACACTTCCTCGACGTGGCCTACTGGAACGTTGAGTTGAAGGACTAGGACGGTTAGCGAGGGTTAAAATCGTCGAATAGTTAAATGGTGAAACGTGGCCACGTTTTAACCTCTTCACGATTTAACCTCTTCACGATTTAACTTTTTAAACGAATCCCTTCCCCTTACGCCGTCTTCTTCGCTTCCTCGATAAGCTCCCAGAACTTCGGATTATCCTGCAGTGCTTCATCCTCACCCGTCGGCAATTTGGACCGGAACAGGAAATCTTTCAGCGAATTCTTGCTCAGGATGCGGTGGACCACCACCCCCAAGTCATGCCGCTCAAAATAGACCCGGTAATCGCCAATCCGGAAGCGGTGCAAGGTCTTACCCTCCCGCTCCAGCTTGCCAAATGTCTCCAACTCCGTGCTGATGCACTCCTGCGGCAGCCCCCGGAATTCGCCCAGGATCTCGAGCTGCAATTCCTTCGGCATCTTCGCCAATTCCGCCGCGCTCGTCGGATTAAAGATGATCTGAAAGTGACGCATGACCATAAGTTTCAATGCTAATGCCAAAAGTGCAAGGGCAACGTGTGATGAATAGCCAGAACCGTCCCGGTGCTAATGGAGATGGTAGCGCGTACGGGAATCGAACCCGTCTTTCAGCCTTGAGAGGGCCGTGTCCTAACCGATAGACGAACACGCCATTAGGGGAACCATATTAATTCCAAGACCCGACCTGTCAACCGTGATATGCCCGCCCGCTCGCGGAGCTTCCCTCTGATTGCCTGAAAGCGGTCATTTCGCCCGTGACAAGCGGACCAGCACCAGCAAACTACCGCCGCCATGTTGCCGTCGTTCCTTACGACACTGTTGTTTGCGATGTCTGCCGTCTCTGGCGCCCGGGTCACCAAGATCATGGGCGGCACGGAGGCGAACTTCTGGCGTACCTCGCTGGCGGCCTCGTTGCTGGCCATCTATGCGTTCACCTGGGGCGTAGGTTTCGAGGGCGGGGGCTTTTATATCCTGTTCATCAGCGGCTGCGTCGGCTTCGGGCTGGGGGATCTCGCGCTCTTCCAAGCGTATCCGCGCATCGGTTCGCGGCTTACGATGGTTTTGGTGCAGACCCTGGCCGCGCCCATGGCGGCCATCACGGAATGGTTGTGGCTGGACCACGCCATGACCGGGCAGCAGATCGTCTGCAGCGCGGTCATCCTCACGGGCGTGGCCGTCGCGCTCGCGCCCAAGGAGCATCTTCATATCCCGAAGCAAGTACTCATCACAGGGGTGATCTTCGGGTTGATCGCGGCCTACGGTCAGGGGTTCGGCGCGGTGTTGAGCCGCAAGGCGTATGCGGTCATCAATGAATCCGGCGGCCATATCGATGGCATCTCCGCCGCGTTCCAACGCATCGTGGGTGGGGTGCTGGTCTCCGGCTTGTTCGTGCTGGTGGTGAAACGGCGGGAGATCCTGGCGCAACTGCCGGGTGCGACGCATCCAGAAGATCTGCCCAAGGTGAACCCGGACCGCTGGCGCAAGGGCTGGTACTGGATGGTGCTCAACGGCCTGGCCGGTCCCACGCTCGGCGTGAGTTGCTATCAATGGGCGCTCCTGAACAACGGCACGGGCGTGGTGATGCCCATCGTGGCCCTGACTCCGCTGGCGGTCATCCCGTTCGCTTACTTCATCGAAGGCGAACGGCCTTCCAAGCGTTCGTTGATCGGTGGCGTGATCGCGGTGGTCGGAGCGGTGGCGTTGACGGTGGTCACGGTAAGGTAAGTGGTGCGTGACCCTCCGAGCCGCAGCAAGGCGCGAAGTCAAACCGGCGTCAACATTTACGGCATAAACCGCCGGACCAGAAAGAAAAGGGCGACGATCCCCAGCCCGATGCCCAAGGACCAGCCGCCGTAATGGTTCAAGCCCGC
The DNA here is from genome assembly GCA_964589735.1 of uncultured Verrucomicrobiota bacterium. Classification (GTDB taxonomy): domain Bacteria; phylum Verrucomicrobiota; class Verrucomicrobiia; order Limisphaerales; family JAEYXS01; genus JAEYXS01. Next base: position 35,748 of record CAZPUL010000007.1, read on the forward strand.
GATGACTTCCGCCTTTTCCGGCGGCAATTGGGCGGCCTTCCAGAGGGCGAACCCGCCGATCGCGGTGAAGGATCCAGCCACGAACCAAATGAGGACAACGACCTCGGCGCGGGTTACGGGTTTAATGCGTGGATAATCCATGGCAGGTCAGTTGGACTCCGGTTTCGAACCGAGCGTGTGGCATCCCCAGCAGATTCCGAGAGCGCCGACGGCAAGTAATACGACCATCATTCTCGCTGACCCCATCCGGCTGGGCGGAGGTCCAAAGGGGTCGTTGTCATCCGCCATCTTGGTGCCGACCGGGTCCGCGATGGCGATAAGGGACAGCAAGACGCCAAGCAGACTGATGAACACCAGCAGCCCTGAGGCCATCATCTTGGCGGCTCTTTTCATGCATGCTCCTCAAAACATCCTGAGCTGCCTATCCGGTCCATACCGTTCTTCGCGCAGTTCCTTGGTGCCGGTGGCGATCTTTTGGACGAAGGCGTGGCGCTTCTCCTCCGAGTCCAGCTCGATGGTAAGCTGGTGGCCGGCGGTGGTAAGTTCGGTGAGGAAGGCGGCCATCGCGTCGCGGTCCTTGTCCGTCTCATCGAGGACGAAGATGGTCGGTTCGTCCTTGGTGCGGAAATGTTCGCAGAGATGCGTGACGATCTGCTGGCGCTTGGGGAGCGGGAGATGCGCGGTGTTGTCGCAATACAGGCGGTGACCGAACTCGAGCGTGCGCTCCATCGGCAGCCGCACCTCGGCATCGGTGTAGATCATTTCATCGCCGCGACCCTGGATACGAATGGTATAGGCCATTGTGTCTCTCCTGTGTCTGACGTTCTGTGCTGCTACCTGATTAAAGGACCTGTCCGGCCTTTTGGCAAGCCGCAGGGTGAAAACAAAAAAGCGCCGGTCCGAAGACCGGCGCTTTCGCGAAACCTTCTTGCTCAAAGATCAGTTCGCCACGAATGACACATCCGTGGAGTTGAGCTGGATCACTTCCGGCAATTCGCTCTCGCTCACTTGGAGCACCAGGGTGTTCAGGCCGGGTTGCAGGGTGAGGCGCAGTTCTTTGCCGAGCTTGATCTGCTTGCCGTTCAGCCAACCATCGGTGATCGGGCCGCCGTTCAAGGTGAACGTCGCCGCGCCGCCTTTGGCGGAGGAGAACTGCGTGGCGGCGAAGACCCCGCGTGTATTGCGCTTCCAGGTCATCGCGCCGTCGATGTCTTCCTTCGGCAAGGCACCGCTCACGCGGGCGAAGACCGGCACCCAGTCGGTGAGCGTGAAGTCACCCCGCACCACCGGCTCCACGCCGATGTGCTGGTTCGGGCTGGTGACCGTGTAGATGCGCCACAGACGCGGCGAGCTGCCTTTCGAGGCGTCGTACTGGCCGGGCTTGCCGAGCATGGAAAGGAACTTGATGAGGTCCAGCCGCTCTTCCGGCAGCAGCGCATCGATCAGGCCGGTCGGCATGAGGGAGGCGCCATTGCGCCGTTGCGCGATGTTGTTCTTCGCCACGGAGACTTCTTGGTTCGCCGCATTGCGCACGATGATCTCGCGATCCGTCTCGCGCACGAGGATGCCGCTGAACTCCTGCTCATCCTTCGTGGTGATAAGGATGGAGTGATAGCCTTCTTTGATCTTGCGGTTCGGATAGAGCAGCGATTCCACGAGGTAATCCGCCGGGGCACTCGCACCGATGCTCGTCATGTCAGGGCCGACCTTGCCGCCCGCGCCGCCGATGGCGTGACAAGCGATGCACGCCAGCTCCGCGCGGCGATAGAGGCGCTCACCGCGGGCGGCATCACCCTTCTGCATGGCTTCGGCGGCGATGGCTTGCAGCTCCGCCGTGGTCAACTCCTTGTCGGAGAGCGTCAGACCGGCTTTTTGCAAGAGCACGGGAACGAGCGCCTGATTCTGCGCGCCTTCACGGGCCACGCGCAGACCGACGAGTGCCGTGGCCTTGGACAATTCCACATTCGCCAACGCTCCCGCGAGCTTGTCCGCGGCTCCGCGAATGCCGAGCAGCGAACGCCAGAGCGCCTGCGCCTCGGCATCGTTCGTCGTGGCCTTCAAGGTCTCGATGATGGCGGGTTGCGCGTTGTTGAAGTTCAATCCGGCGAACACCACGACCGCCTGACGGCGGATCTCCGCGGGTTGCGTGGCGGCGGTGAGTTCTTTGAGGCCGTTCACCACCGGACCTTGCGCACCCATGTCGCGCAAGGCGTCGAAGGCGGCATTGCGGACTTCGGCAGGGGCTTTCACGTCACCCGCGGCTTGTAGCATTTGCGGCACGAACGCGCCGACCTTCCAGGTGCCTGCGAGCTTGATCGCCGCAGCGCGCACTTTGTTGTCGGTGGCTTTCAGCATCGGGCCGAATGTGGCGAGATCGCCCGTCGGACGCACATTACGGAGACGGGCGGCTTCACCGAGCGACTGGAACACGCGCAAGGCGGCGGGCTCCACGAATTCACCCTTCAACAACTGGTCGAACATGCGACGCAGTTCGGCGGGACCACCCGCCTGGCCGACGAGTTCGATCCACGGACCGCTGCCATTGTGCGGGAGCGGCTTGTTCGCGAAGAGACCGGCGAGTACATCGGTGGCGAGCGCAGGTTCAACCGCCTTCAGACCGTATTCAAGTTGCGCTTCGCGGCCTTCCACCTTCCAGTTGCCGGACTTCACTTCGGCGAGCCACGGCTTCGCGAGATCATTGATCGTGAGCCAGAGGGCGTATTCCAGAAAGTTATCCATCGGCTTCGTCAACACGCTGAGGGCGAGATCGGCGGAGCGGGCGCCGGGGAACTGGCTCAGGGCACGCACAGCTTCGAGACGCACGCGAGCGTGGTCATCGGCCACGAGCTTCTCGAGAAGGGCGAGGTTCTTCGCGTCATCGGCACCCGATTGCTTCAACTCGATCCACTCCACGAGCACGCGCGTGGCGGCGGCGCGGATGCGGCCGTCCTTCGCCGCGAGCACCTGCTCCAGCAAGGCGCGGTTACTGATGTTGAACGTCTGATGCAGCCAGAGCGCTTGCAGCAGGGCGTTCTCGTCCTTCTGCTTCCTTGTCCATGAGGCGAGGTCTTTCGCGACCTTGTCCGCACCGCGCTCGGTGAGCACGCGACGGGCCTGTTCCTGGTTAAAATTATTCGGCGAGAGCGTTTGCGCGAAGAGTTCGGTGTTGCTTGCCTTCACGAGGTTCGGGAGCGTCAGCGGTTTGCTGCCCTTGTAGCTCACGCGCCAGATGCGGCCATGCGAACGGTCGCGGCGCGGATCGCGGAAGTCCACCTCACCATGCTGGATGATGGGGTTCGACCAGTCGGCGATGTAGATCGCGCCATCCGGTCCCATCTTCACGTCGATGGGGCGGAAGGAGTCGGCCGTCGTGCGCATCACGTCCGGCATCTCCTTGGTCACGTAACCCGCGCCTTGATCGCTGATGCTGAAGCGCACGATGCGGTGCGCGCGGAAGTCGCACGTGATCAGGTTCCCCTGCCAATCCGCCGGGAAATGTTCGCTATGCACCACTTCCAGGCCAGCGAACTTCGGATAGTTGCCCGGGCTCACGCTGCCGAGGATACGGCGGGCGCGGGCGTAAGTGACATACATCGCGTCCGGCACGCCGAAGTTGATGCCCTGGCCGCCGGCACCGTCCGTGAGGAAGGACTGGCCGTAGGCATCGAACTGATGGCCCCAACTGTTGATCCAGCCGCGGAAGAGGATGTCCATGTGCAGATTGCGCGTATCGAGCTGGAACACGCCACCGCTCTTCAGGCGCACGACGCCGTGCGGCGTCTCCACATCCGAGCGCGTGTAGATGGACTGGCTCATGTAGAGGCGGCCATCGTGGCCCCAATGCAAGGTGTGCAGGTTATGATGCGTATCCTCCGTGCCGAAGCTGGAGAGCACGACGCGCTTCTCATCGGCCTTGCCGTCGCCGTTAGTATCTTTGAAATGCAGCAGCTCCGTGCTCTGCGCGACATACACGCCGCCATCACCGGGTTCTAGTCCCGTGGGGATGAGCAGACCGTTCGCGAAGATGGTGGATTTGTCGGCCTTGCCGTCCTTGTCCGTGTCTTCCAGCACGATGACTTTGTCCGTGGCGGCCTGACCGGGTTCGATCTGCGGATAGACTTCTGAGCTGACGACCCAGAGGCGGCCTTGCGGGTCGAAATTCATCTGGATGGGCTTGTGCATCTGGGGGTTCTCGGCCCAGAGCGTGACTTCGAGATTGTCCGCCACGGTGAAGTCTGGATGCGGCTGCGAGGTGAACTTCGCGGCGGCCGCACCTTCACGCGGCTTGGCCGCTTGCAAGTCAGCGGGTGGATTCGGAATCGTCAGCTTGCGCAGCGCGGCGATCTTCTTCTCTTCCGTTTCGATCAGCGGATCGAACTGCGGGATCTCCGTGGCGTTGCGGCCTTGCTCCTTTTTCCGGAAGCCGAAGATGTAAGCCATGTTCGCCGGTCGGGAGCGGTGGAAGAACCATTCGTTCTTGCGCAGGATGACCTGGCGGAGCGGTTCAATGGCCTTGCTGGAAACCCAGCCGCTGTTGCTGCCGAAGAGCGACTTCTCGATCTCCTTGGCGGCGGTGCGATAACCGGCATCCGTGAGAACGATGCCGTTCTCGGTCAGCTTGGACGGCAAAATGAAGTAGTTATCCGACACCGGCTTGATATCGAGCAGCGGCACGAAGGGTGATTGCTTGGCCTTCGCGATCTCGGCGATGGCGGCCGAGTAGGTTTTGAGCTGCTCGTTATGCGCTTTGGCATCGGGCCAGGGCGCGGGCAATTGCTCATGCTTGATGGGGCCGAGGAACAGATAGCGTGCGCCGGGGGAAAGTTTCTGGATGGTGTCGAGCAGTTGATGATAGTCTGCCTTGAACTTCCCCAGACCCGCTTCAGCGGCGAACGAGTTCGCCATGCCGTAGCCAAGGACGACCACCGTGGGCTTCGTCTCCTCGATCTGTTTCTGGAGCAAGCGCCAGCCTTCATCGGCGGGCTCGAGACCTGCTTGCAACAAGCTCAGGCCGAACCGGGAATCGCCCACGGGGGTATCGGCGGACCAGCCGAGATTGCGGAAAGTGACGTTGCGGTCCGGGAAACGGGTGGTGAGCATCAGCTCGATCCAGCCATAGTGCTGTTCGCGCTCGATGAAAGTATCGCCCAGGAAGACCACGCGGTCCCCATCTTTGAGTTCGAAGGACTGCGCGCGGGCAGTGGTGGCGCCGATCAAGAGTGCGGCCCCAAGGGCCAGCAGTGCGGCGAAGGTTTTCGTCAGTTTCATGCGATAGATAAATTGGGCCTCAACGGTTTGCTGGCAGCAACCCGGCCAGAAAGCGTCGTCAAGTAAGGACGACCCTGCCGGACAACCATTCAAACTTTGGGCAAAATGCGTCTGGTGATTAAGCCTGAGCGGAGGAAGACGGGCAAGGGAGGACTTGGGAGGAAATTCCCGTCCCCGCCTTGCCCGGGCGCGTGCTTGCGTTCTCCCCTTGCGGACGTCTAGGCTGCGGTGTCGATGCGTTTGCTTGATCGCTATCTCCTGCGTGAGTTGTCCGTGCCGCTCAGTTATTGCCTGAGCGCGTTTCTGGTTTTCTGGATCGCCTTCGACCTCATCAGCAACCTTTCTGACTATCGCGAGGCCGGGCTGGACGGTTCCGGGCTGCTGTTGTTCTACGCTTACCGGTTGCCGGACCTGCTGCTCATCATCGTGCCGGTGGGGCTGTTGCTGGGCATGCTCTACACGCTGACGAATCTGGCCCGGAACCATGAACTGGTGGCGATGCGGGCGGCAGGCATCAGCTTGTGGCGGGTGAGCGTCCCCTATTTTCTGGTCGGCATCGCCTTCAGCCTGGGGTTGTTTGTCCTGAACGATGTCCTGCTGACGAATTGCAACGAGAAGGCGGAGGCCTTGCTCACGCGCAACAAGAAGAACAGCGAGAATCCTGACAGCCAGTGGCTGAAGAACTATAATTTCCGCAATTCGCGCGATGGGCGGGTCTGGAACTTCGGGATGTATAATCTCGAGACGAGTGAATTTCGCGATGCCCAGGTCACTTGGAATCTGCCGGATGGCACGCGGCAGGTCATCATCGGCAAGAGCGGGGCCCATGAGGGTGATACGTGGGTGTTCACGAATGCCTTGCAGATCATCTTCGTGACGCCCAACACGGCGCCGGAGAATCTGCCGGTCACGAACCGGCTGGAGATGCCGCTCTTTGCGGAGACGCCGGTGATGATCCGGGCCAAGTACAAAGTGAGCAGTCTGAGCTCCGTCACGGCCTCCAAGAAGATTGTGCTTTCCCTCGAGGAAATCACTGAGTACCTGCGGCTGGATGTGGACATCAGTTCAAAGGACCGCGCCAAGCTATTGACCCAGCTTCATGGGCGGCTGGCGGCGCCGTGGACGTGTCTGGTGGTGATCCTGATCGCGCTGCCTTTCGGAGCGGTCACGGGCCGGCGCAATGTGTTCGTGGGCGTGGCGAGCAGCATCGTGATCTTTTTCGCGTTCTATGTGATGCAGCGGTTTGGGCTGGCCTTGGGGACGAGCGGGCGCATCCCGGCCTGGCTGGCGGCGTGGTCGCCGAATGCGTTCTTCGCCATCATGGGGCTGTGGCTGACGTGGAAGCAGAGGTGACCGACCGCGCCCAGATCTTCCGGCACGGAGTTATGCTCCACCCCGTCGCTTAGGCTTGGACTTTTCGGGGTTCCGTGGAAAAGTAAGAGCCATGTTGCAGCCCAAAGTTCTTTTCGGAATGGCACTGGTGACGGCCCTGTTGATGGGCGGTTGCGGGAAGAAGTCGGAATCCAACACGGCCAAGAGCAGCCGTGGTGGCGGAGCCGCCACGGCGGTGAAGCTGGCCAAGGATGACGGGCATCCGCTGCCGGAACCGGCATGGCCGGCGGATTGCGAGCCGGGGATTCCGGGCGGGCGGTTGATCATCGCCACCCAGGGCGACCCCAAGACTTTCAATCCCATCACGGAGAACGAGCAAACTTCGAGCGACATCATCCGGATGCTGTTCGGGGCGTTGATGGGCTTTGACTGGCGCACGCAAAAGGCGCTGCCCGGTTTCGCCGCCTCCTACACGGTGGGTGAAGACCAGAAGACCTGGACCTTCACCCTGCGCAAGAACTTGAAATGGAGCGATGGCCAGCCGTTGACGGCCGACGACGTGGTCTTCACCTGGAATGACATCATCTATAATCCCGACGTGGACAACGTCACCCGGGATGCTTTCATCCTGAACGGCAAGAAGTTTGAGGTGAGCAAGGTGGATGACCTGACGGTGAAGATCGTGACGCCGGAAGTCTATCCGCCGTTCCTGGAGTTCGCGGCCGGCGGGGTGATGATCCTGCCCAAGCACATCCTGGAACCGGCCGTGAAGGAAAAACGGTTTGCCTCCGCGTATGGCATCAATACGCCACCGAAGGAACTGGTGTGCAGCGGTCCCTTCCGCTTGAAGGAGATGAAGCCGGCCCAGTATGTCTTGCTGGAGCGGAATCCGTACTTTGCCAGCACGGACGCCAAAGGCCAGCGCCTGCCGTATCTGGATGAAGTCGTTTTCTCCAACGTGCCGGATATGAACGCCATCTCCTTGCGCACGCTTTCCGGCGAATCCCATGTGCAGGAAGTGGTGCGGCCGGATGAATACACGCGCTTCAAAGAGGCGGCGGACCAAGGCAAGTTCAAGCTGCTGGATCTGGGCATCGGACCGGAAAAGACCTTCTTCTGGTTCAACCTGAATACGGGGAGCAATCCCAAGACCGGCAAGCCCTACGTGGCCCCGCATAAGTTGAAATGGTTCCGCGACACCAAATTCCGCCAGGCCATGGCCCATGCGGTGGACCGGGACAGCATTGTGAAAGGCGCCTTCTTCGGCCGGGGCGAAGTCCACTTCGGCTTCATCTCGCCGGTGATCAAGAAATGGTATAATCCGAACACGGCCAAATATCCGTATGATGTCGCCAAGGCCAAGGCCCTGCTGAAGGAGATCGGTTTTGAAGACCGGGACAAGGACGGCATCCTGGAGGACCGCGACGGCAAACCGCTGGAGTTTGAGCTGAACACCAATGCGGGCAACAATCTGCGGGAACGCATCTCGGTGATGTTGCAGGAGGACCTCAAGCGGCTGGGCTGCAAAGTCAATTATCGCCCCGTGGATTTCAACACGCTGGTGGACAAGATCCAGAATTCCTATGATTACGAATGCATATACCTGGGCTTGGGCGGCGGTGCTTCCGATCCCATGGCCAATGCGAACGTCGTGAAATCCGACGGTTACACGCACTTCTGGTTCCCGCGTCAGAAGACGCCATCGTTTGAGTGGGAAGCGCGGCTGGACGAGCTGATGAACCTGCAAGGCACCACGCTGGATGAGGCCAAGCGCAAACAGCATTTCGATGAGGTGCAAGTCATCATGGCCCGGGAGGCGCCCTTCATCTATCTTGCCTCCCAGTACAACTACACGGCGGTGGACAACCGGTTGCGGAATCTCAAGCCCACCGTGCTCAGCTCCCATCGGGTGACCTGGAACATCGAGGAACTGTATTTCGAAAAAAAGTGATCATGAAAGAGCTTACACGCAGGTCATTCATCGGGACGGCGGCCCTGGCGAGCGGTGCGGCACTCTTGGGCGGTTGTGGTGGCAGCAAAGAGAAGAAGCCCGCCGAGAACACGGCTGCAGGCGCGGCCGCCAAACCACCGATTGAAGAACCATACGTGGCGCAATGTGAGCCGGGCATCAAGGGCGGGCGCTTTGTCATCGCCAACTTCAGCGATCCCAAATCCTTCAACCCCATCACCGCCAACGAGACCTCCTCGAACGACGTCAACGACATGATGTTCTACGGCCTGGTCGGCAAAAACCAGGCAACGCAGGAGCTGTATCCGGCGCTCGCCGCCGAGTGGTCCGTGGCGGAAGACAAGAAGACGTGGACCATCCGCCTGCGCAAAGGCTTGAAGTGGTCCGATGGCCAGCCCATCACGGCGGACGACGTGGTCTTCACACTGAACGACTGCGTGTATCACAAGGACATCGTCAATGTGACCGTGGACCTGCTGCGCATCGACGGGAAAGATTTCGCCGTCAGCAAAGTGGACGACCTGACTGTAAAGGTGGTGACGCCCGACATCTATGCGCCGTTCCTCGAGTTCTTCGGCGATGTGCGCATCCTGCCGAAGCATGTGCTGGGCGCCTTGGTGAAGGAGAATCCGAAGAATTTCGAATCCGCCTATGGCGTGAACACGCCGCCGGAGAAACTGGTCTGCAGCGGGCCATACCGGCTCAAACAATACAAGGCGGCGGAATTCACATTGCTAGAGCGAAACCCATACTTCTTCGTGGTGGACAAGAAGGGCCAGCAATTGCCCTACTTCGATACCGTGGTGCATTCGGTGGTGCCGGATCAGAACGCCATCTCGCTGCGTTTCCTGAAAGGAGACTGCGATGTGCAGGAATTCGTACGGCCCGAGGAAGCGATGCGCTTCAAGGCGGAGGCGGCGAGCGGGAAGTTCAAGCTCTTGGAACTGGGCGTGGCCTCCCAGATGGACCTGATCAGCTTCAACCAGAATCCGGGCAGCAACAAATCCGGCAAACCTTACATCCCGCCGCACAAGCTGAAGTGGTTCCAGAACACGAAATTCCGGCAGGCCATCTCGCATGCCATCGACCGGGAGAGCATCATCAAGTCCTCCTTAAATGGTCTCGGTAAACCAAATTATGGGTTTTGGAACGAATCGAATCCCAAATGGTTCAACCAGCAGATCCCCCGGCAGGCGTATGACCTGAACAAAGCGAAGCAACTCTTGGCCGAGATCGGCATCAAGGAACGGAACGGTGACGGGTTTCTGGAGGATGAAGCGGGCAATCCGGTGGAGTTCGAGCTGAACACCAATGCGGGCAACAGCCGACGGGAGAAGGGGTCCGTACTGGTACAAGAGGACTTGAAACGGTTGGGCATCAAGGTCACGTACCGGCCGCTGGACTTCAATACGCTCGTCGCCAAGCTGGATGCCACGTTCGACTACGAATGCATCTTTCTCGGCTTGGCGAGCACTTCACCGGAGCCGACAAGCAGTCTTAACGTGTTGCGCTCCAGCGGGTTCAGCCATCAATGGTATCCCCGGCAAAAGACGCCTGCGACGCCCTGGGAGGCGCGGATCGACGAGTTGATGAACCTCCAGCTCAAGACTTTGGATTTTGCCGAGCGGAAGAAGTATGTGAACGAGGTACAGGTCATCATGTCCGAGCAGGTACCGATGATCTATACGGCGGCGATGCTGGCTTTCGCGGGGATCCGGAACACTGTGGCGAACCTGCAACCCACGGTGCAGCATAACAACCGGCTTTTCTGGAATATCGCGGAACTTTATTTCCAGAAAGAGGTTTAAAAGGGAGTTATGCACAAGGCATCCATCTGGATACCGGTACGCCGAAAGTCACCAATCTGTAACTTTCTAAAGCGTTGACTTTTGAGTGGGGCGGTTTAGAACACCAAGGCTGCCTAGTCCATAAACACTACATGGTTGAGGTTGGCCAAGAGGGAAGTTGTTATATGACTAAACGAATTCTTGCCGCGACAAGCGTGCTGGCTGCCGGTTTTGCGATGGTCCAGACCGCCGAGGCACAGCAGAAAATCTGGAATGTCTCCGCCACGTTGCGGGGCTTCTACGATGACAACTATGCCACCGCGCCGTCCAACCCGGCCCCGGGCTTGGCGACGCCGCGGTCCAGCTTGGGTTTCGAGCTGAGCCCCTCCGCCAACCTGAATCTGAGCCGCGACCAGACGTCCCTGACGGCCGGCTACACCTACAGCATGCGGTATTTCGAAGACCGCCCGCAGGACACGGCCGACCATAGCCATCAATTTCAGGCCCGGTTGAACCACAATTTCAGCCCCCGTTACCGCCTGGAGGTCTCGGAGAACTTCGCCATCGCGCAGGAGCCGCAGTTGCTGGACCCGACCACACTGACCCGCCCCTTGCGTTCCGAGGGCGATAACATGCGCAACACTGCCGGGTTCACCTTCGGGGCGGATCTGACCCGCCTGCTGGGCTTGGAGATCGGCTACCAGAATTCCTTCTACGATTACGATCAGGAAGGGCCGAACTCGTTGTCCGCCCGCTTGGACCGTATGGAGCACCAGGCCTTCCTGAACTCCCGCTGGACCATCCGGCCGACCACGATTGGCATCTTTGGGTATCAGTTCGGCATCACGGAGCATCAGGGGGGTGACCTGATCACCTCGCCAATTTTCCCGGTGCCACCGGCACTGGTCTCAGCGGATACCCGCAACAGCCGCTCGCATTATCTATATGTGGGTGCCGACCATACGTTCACGCCGCAATTGAACGGTTCCTTCCGGGTGGGCGGTCAATACACGGAATATCCGAACGCCATCCCGGGCGTGAGCGACAGCACCATCAGCCCGTACGTGGACATGAACGCGAGCTATAGCTACGGCGAAGGCAGCTACGTCCAGCTCGGCGTGAAGCACAACCGTTCTTCCACGGACATCAACAGTTCGTTGGACCAGCAGGCCACCTCGGTGTATGGTTCAGTGAACCATCGCATCACGCCCAAGCTGACCGCCAATGTGCTCGGCCAATATCAGTTCTCGCAGTTCAACGAGGGTCCGCAGGACGGAGCCACGGACAACTACTTCACCGTGGGCCTCAATGTGTCCTACGAGATCAACCAGTATCTTACGGCCGAGACCGGTTACAACTATGACCGGTTGGACTCGGATGTCAGCACCGGCAACCGCAGCTACACTCGTAACCGTGTCTATATCGGTATCCGTGCCAGTTACTAAGACTTGATTTAACCATCAGGGGAGGCTGGTATCACACTGGCCTCCCCATTTTTATTCGCCGTATTATGGAAGCTGTTCCACCACTCCCGCAGGCCAAAGACAACGAGGCGCAACTGCACTTTCTGGACTACTGGCGCATCCTGCGCGTCCGCAAGGTGCTGATCATGGTGGTGTTCCTCCTGGTGGTGACCACCACCACCGTCATCACCTTCTGGCTGCCCAAGACCTATCTCAGCGCGGCCAGCATCGCCGTGGACAAGGATCTGGCGGATGTCTCCCTGATCCCGGGCCGGCAGATGCAGACGGGGTTCGACATGTTCTTCATCCAGACCCAGTTCGAACGCATCCAGTCCTCGGAAGTCCTGGACAAGGTCATCGAGGACAAGGAACTGAATCTGAATGAGCGCTGGGCCAAACGCTTCGGCATGGAACGGCCGCTGGAGACGCGTGAGACTTACAACATCCTGAGCAAACGCCTGCGCGTGCGCAATGTGCGCAACACCACCATCATCGAGATCGGGGTCATCAGCGAAGACAAAAAAGAGGCGGCAGAGATCGCCAACAAGATCGTGCAGGTCTATCGCACCATCCGTCAGGACCGGGTGCTCCGCTACGGGACCAGCAGCATCGCCAAGTACCAAGAGGAAGAGAACGCCTTGAACGCCGAAGTGGAGCAATTGCAGAAGGACGTGGACCGCTTGCGCCGGGAGGCGGAGATCAGTGACTTCGGGGCCGGCGGGGCCATGGTGCAGATCCTGGACACGGAGACCTTGCGCACTTGGGAACGGCAACGCATCGAAGCCAAGGCCATCTACGAAAAGCTTCGTACGCAGATGGACAAGCTAAAGAATGTCCCGCCCGACGAACTGCCGACGGCCGTCAACCAAGTAAGCTACGGCGATCAGTTGACCGGACTGCTCCGTGCCCGGGATGAAATGCTGACCAAGAAGTCCACCAGCACGGAATTCTCCCCTACGCACCCGGAAATGATCAAACTCGAGGCCGGCTTGGCAAAAAACAAAGAACTCATCGAAAAAACCGTCAAGGAAACCATGCTGGGCCTGCAAGTAGGCGTGGACTCGGCCAGGGCCCAGTTTGAAGAACTCACCACCCAGGTGGAGAAAGCCAAGCAAGCCGATCTGGCGATGCAGGCCAAATCAATCCCATACGCCCAGAAAAAACGCGATCTGGAAGACAAGTTGGAGGTACGCCGCCTCTTCCAGTTCAAGACCCGCCAGGAAGAATTTGAAGCCAGCCTGCCGCGTCTATCCATGGTGGAGGATGTGAGCAAGGCGACGCCGGCGCTGACCCCCTACCGGCCCAATGTCCCGCTCAACATCGCCTTGGGCATCGTCGTCGGCCTGGTCGTCGGTGTCGGTCTGGCGTTCTTCGTCGAGTATCTGGATACCAGCATGAAGACGATCGATGACGTGGAGCTGGCCTTGCAGGCGCCTGTCGTCGGAGTCATCCCGCAAAATGTCGGGCCGCTCTTCGAAGAAGGTGAAGACAGTCCGCATGCCGAAGCGTACCGGGTATTGCGGACCAATTTGCTGTTTGGCCGGAAGGATGAGCGGTTGAACACTATCACGGTGGTCAGCGGTGGGGCGGGTGAGGGCAAGTCCACCACCATCATGAACATCGCCACCATCTTCGCCCAGAACGGGCACCGCATCCTGCTGGTGGATACCGACCTGCGCCGTCCCAGCCTGCACAAAGCCTTCAATGTCTCCAACAGCATCGGCCTGACCAGCTTCCTGCTGGGGCAACGCACCTTGGAGGAGACGATCCAGAAGACGCAGGTGAAGAACCTGGACTTCCTGCCGAGCGGCCGCCTGCCCGCCAGTGCCATGGGCATCCTGAACTCGCCGCAGATGAAGGATTTCGTCAACGATGTCAAAACGCGGTATGACTTCGTGTTCTTCGATGCGCCGCCGATCCTGGGTGTCAGTGATGCCTCCATTTTGGTGAGCATGATGGATATGACCCTGCTGGTGGTGCAGTACCGCAAGTATCCGCAACCGATGACGGTGCGGGCCAAGCTGACCATCGACAAGGTGGGCGGCAACCTGCTCGGCGTGGTGCTGAACAACATCAACCTGTCCTCGGATTCCTATTACTATTACCACAGCGGCTATCATTACAACCACTACGCCCGCTCGGATGATTCACTGGAAGAAAAGGAATCCACCAAGCCGGTCACGCCCAAAAAGGCGGACGAGGAAAAGGTGTCTGTGAAGCAAAAGTATTAATTGTTCCTTGCAACAACCGGCATAAATCGTCTGTCTATGAGGAGTATGGCTAAGCTGTTTTTAAGCGGGAGAATGGTCTGGGTCTGGCTGCTGTTGCTCGTGTTGACAGGCGCAGGTTGCGCCACGACCGGAAGCAGTACCCAACCAACCACAGGCACAGGGCCGCAGCCGCCACCGGACACCTTGCGGGTCGGTGATTTGGTCGGTGCTGCTTTTCAAGGGGCTCCGGACCTCACCAACCATGAGGAGCGGATCAAGGATGATGGCACCATCACCTTGAAACATATCGGGGCCATCAAAGCCGCGGGCAAGACGGTGGGGGAACTGCAGCGTGACATCCATGCGGCCTACGTGCCCAAATTTTACCCCAGCCTGGTGGTCACCGTGCGGGCCGAGGAGCGTTATTTCTTTGTCGATGGCGAAGTGAAACTCCCCAACCGCTACGTGTATGCCGGCCAGTTGACGGTTTCGCGGGCGATCGCCACGGCGCAAGGATTCACTGATTTTGCCGACCGCAAAAAAGTGGAGCTGACCCGCGCAAATGGCAAGCAGTTCGTCATCGACACCAACAAAGCGCAGAAGAAGCCGGAGTTGGACCTGCCGGTTTATCCCGGTGACCGCATCCTCGTGAAACGGCGGATCATCTGATGCTCCAGTTCCGGGCCATCGCAGGCAGCCGCCAAGCCACTGTTTGGGAGGCGGAATCTTTTCCCGTCCAGATCGGTCGCACGGCCAGTGCGGATATCCGCCTGGAAGAAGCGGGCGTGTGGGACAAGCATGCGGAAGTCACCTTCGATGCCGAGGAAGGTTTTCTCCTCAGCGGCCACACCGGGGCTTTGCTCCGGGTGAATGGCGAACCGGTGGAACAGGCCCGCCTGCGCAACGGGGACATCCTCGAGATCGGTTCCGTAAAACTCCAATGCTGGCTCTCCGAGGTGAAACGGCGCAACCTCGCCTGGCGGGAGCGCCTGGTCTGGGCGGGCTTGGTCGTGGTGACTTTGTTGCAACTCCTCCTGATTGGCTGGCTGCTGTAGGAGACTGCGCTCAGCGCTTCGCCGGTTTCTGTTTTTGCCGGCTCCACGTCTCCCGCAACACCTGCCGAAACTCTTCCGCCAGCCGTTCGTAAGCACAATGTTTTTGGGCCAAGGCTGGCAATTTTTCCCGTTCGCGCAACTGTTCTGGATGATCGATCAACTCATGGATGCGGGCCGCCAGCCTTGCTGGATAATGCGCATCCACCGCGCCGTGGTATTCCAGTGTCATCCCGCGCGGTAACAGCACCTCGGCATCCCCCACGCGGCTCGCCAGGATGTAGCAGCCGGCGGCCATGTATTCAGGCAGCTTGCCCGTGGTGCGGACTTGTCCGGCGAGATTATTGGTCTGCGTGGAGAGCGCCACATCCAACACGCGCAGGTAGAGCGGCACCTGTTCGTAAGGGATGCGGCCGCAAAAATGGATGCGGGACCACACGCCCAACGATTTCGCCTTTTCTTCCAGCCAGGCGCGGCCATTGCCATCGCCGATGATGACGCACTGCACCTGGTCTTCCGGCAATTGCGACAGCGCTTCCACCAAATCCCAGCCGTAACAGATCTGCAGCGCCGGACTGAACGTCAGCGAGCCCATCAGGCCCACGATCAAAGGTGCATTGAGGCGCAATTTCTTTTTAAGTTCACTGACTTCTGCGGGAGCCGGACTGGGAGCGGGCGAGCAGCCATCCCGGATAAGATGCACTTGGGTGAAACCGCTCTGCACAAGGTGATCGCGATGCTTGCTGCCACGCACGATGATGCCTGCTGCACGGGCCTGGGTGAGCTCCTCGATGAGACCGAGGGCGGGGATCTTCCACCAGGGAGTCGTCCCGGCGCTTTGGGCCATCTCGTAGATGACATCGCCGGTGTCCAGCAGGTAAGGCTGTCCTTTCAGCCAGTTCAGTTTCAGGGCCAGCGCGCAGCCGGGCATGGCGGTGTTCAGCAAATAGAGCAGGTCCGGCTGCCATTCCGCGATGGCCTCTTCCCAGCGGGCCAAAGTTTCCTGGCGCGTGCCTTCGCGGTAGAGGAAAAGCAGGCGCTCGGCCGGCAGGCCTTGCGTCAACCCACGGGCGCGGATGGCTTCGACGCTTTGCGGGCCACCATGGATCAGCAGGGCAGTGCGTGGGATCATGAGGTCGGTGCTTTCCATGTCTCTTCGTAAACGCGCAAGGTGGCCTCGGCGCAACGCTGCCAGGAATGATGCCGCGCGGTGAGCCGGGCATTGGCGCCGAGCTGTTCCCCGCGATCGGGCAGGGAGGCCAGCAGTCGTAATTGTGACCGCAATTCCTCCGGCTGGGCAAGGTTGCCCACCAGACCGTTCTCCCCATGACGGATCCACTCGGCGGCACCGATACGTCCGTTGACGATCACCGGCAAGCCAGCGCTCATCGCCTCGGCCACGACCATGCCGAAGGCGTCATACGCGGAGGGATATACAAAGACATCGGCCGCCTGATAAAAGGAGGTGAGCGAAGCTTGCGGTCCCGGCCAGAGCACTTGGGAGAGCACGCCGAGATTTGCCGCGATACCCAGCCAGGCCGCTGCGGAGGAACGGGAGATGACCAGCAGAGTGGCTTGCGGGAAATGCCGCAGCGCCTGGAGGGCGGGCAACAATCCTTTGCTGGCTTCGCCGACGAAGAGCCAGATCCACCGCTCGGTGGGCAGGCCGAGGTCTTCGCGCAAGGCTTGCTTGAGCAACGTGCCTGACAGGGGCCGGAACTGTTCCGTATCCACCCCGTGGTAAATGACCTCGACCGGCCGGACCGGCTCAAGGCAGGTCTGCAAGTCACGCGCGGTCTGGCGGGAAACTGCGATCCAGCGTGCGCTGAGATTCTGCCGGTAAAACTCGGTTTCCAACTGGCCCACCAAGGTGTCGAAGAGGCGTTCCCGGGGAGAACGCAAGGCATCCTGCTCCACGCGGGCCGCATTGCAGACATGGGCGGTGATCACATCAGCCTGCCAGCAGGTAAGACCCTGGGCATGGACCAGGTCAAAATGCTGGCGCTGCAGGTACCGCCGTGTCTGGGCCAGAAACGTCAGGATGGTGAACAGGGCCGAACGCCGCCAGGCGGGAACCTTCTGATAGGTCCAGCCCGGTTCACACGGGACGCCGAAGTGGTTGGCCAAGATCCGCAAGTCGTGCTGCGGCGCGAGCCGCCGCGCAAGCTCCACACAGTAGCGGCCATGCCCGAAGCCGGGCGAGAAATCGTGAACCACCAGAGCGAGCTGGCGCCGTTGATGACGGGTGGACATGCGCATCAAGTCCGGCGGTAGCGAAAGTGTTTCTGCGCGGCCGGGGCAGCTTCGGGCTTGGCGGTCACACCCGCCAAAGTGCCGAGCCGGTATTCATCCGTGAGCTTCTGCAAGGTGCCGACAAAGAACCACACCAGCGCCCCCATGGGGATGCCCAGGAAAGGTGAACCGGAGGGGATGGAGATGATGGCCATGACCACGCAACCGCCGCTGGCCAGACCGACCGTGGAGACTTCGGTCTCGCGGAGTTCTTCCAGGCTGTCATAGACCAGTTTCAGACAGCGATACATCAGGATGCCGAAAGCGATCAGGCCGATCACCCCCATCTCGATCATCAAACGACCCAGATCACCATCCGCCGATTCGTAGCCGCGGAAATCCATGCGGGTGGCCAGGAACATGGGGACGCTATGGCCACTGCGGCCCAAGCCTCCGCCAAACCAGTTGCCATCGCTCATATAGTTCCAGCCCACCTGGGTAGGAATGCTGATGCGGCCGAACACTTCATCGAACTTGAGAATGCTCTGAAACCGCTCACCAGCGGAGCCACCAGTGGAGACCGCCACCAGTTTGATGGCGAGGGCGACAGCGACCGGCAACATCACCAGGTTAAGGAAATTTCGCCGGTACCAGGCAATGACGGCAAAGCCGACCCCGAAGCTGATCAGCGCGCTCCGGGCACCGCTCTTGAGCATCGCATAGGCAATCGGGAAAGTGATCAGGAACAAAATGATGCGTTCCCGCTTGCCCGTTTTGTTGTCCGTGGCCAGGGCGAGGGCAAAGATGGCCACATAGGCCATGGTGCCGGCAAAGGCACCCGAGGAGACGAACGTGGAAAAGATGCGCAACTGGCGGCCCTTGCTGGTGTGATAGTAGGTGTTCTGGTACCGCTCGGCAAAGAGCGCATTCTCCTCCATCTCATGTTCCACCTCCTGCGGCGTTTGCTGCAGGCCGTAGCCGGCCGTGATGAGCCCGAGCACGATCAGCACGTAGAAGTAGCTCTTCACCTGGTTGATGGACTTGGTCAGTTGATAGCCCAGACTGAACATCAGGGTGGCGAAACACCAGCCGCGCATGGCGGCGAGACTGATGAGCTTGGGCACGCCCATGGGAAGCAACAGGTAGAGGCAGCAGACGCCGTAAAAGATTTTCAATGCCTGACCGACGGGACCTCGGGGGATGAACCCGTCGTGCCGCTTTTGCTGGAACCAGACCAGCACCAGGGCCAGGCAGAGGAGCGCATCAAAAAGGAACGTGGTGGCCGGACTGGGAAACCGGATCTTCAACCAGCCATGGAAGAAACCCACCGTGATGGCCAAGGCCACGATGGTGTTCACAAACGGATTCGAATGCACCAGCGCGAGCAGGCGCTCCTTGAGCGACAAGCCGGCCTCCACAGCGGGTGCCTTCTTCCGGTAACGGAAGCGGGAGGTTTCGGTTTGGCTGCGCTGACCCATGCCACGCTATTGTGCGGCCGAAGACGGCCGGAGACAAGCCGCGTAAATCGCCTGCAATTGCGCCACCGCCGCCGCCGCCGAGAAGCGCGCCTGGGCGCGTTGGCGGGCGGCCGCCCCCCAGGACTGGAGCCGTTGGGGGGAATCCAGCGCCCGTTCCAAGGCCCACTCCAGCCCGCGTTGATCGCCGACGGGCACGAGTTTGCCGGTCACTTCATCCTCGATGATCGCCGCCGGGCCATGGGCGGCAAAGGCGATGACCGGCCGGCCCAAGGCCTGTGCCTCAGCCACCGACAGACCGAAATCTTCATCCAATGCGGGGTGTACCACCAGTTCGGCCTGGGCCAGAAAACCATGCAACTCCTCATCCGTCACGAAGCCGGTGAAACGGACACGCTCGCGTACGCCGAGTTGCCCGGCGAGTGCTTCCAGCTCCGTCCGGTATTCCGGTTCCATGCCAAAGAGGCTGCCCCCGAGAATGACGCCCTGCACATCGTCCGGCAGGATCGCCAGTGCTTGCAGAAAATGCGCGTGCCCTTTGTAGCGCTGCAAACGGGCGGCCATCACGAGCCAGCGCGTATCCGCCGGGAGGGAGAATTTCTGCGCCAGTTCCGCGCGTGACGTCTGCTGCTGAAGTTGCTCCAGATCCACGCTGGGCCACATGAGGGTGGTGGGAAAACCGTGTTCCACAAAGTAATCCACCGTACGATGGCAGTTACCCTGCACGTGCGTGGTCGGGATGCATTGGATGGCCAGGGTGCTCCAGTGGGCCACCTCCGCCGTATGCACCAGCCAACATTCCGGGACTTCCGCCCCCCACGCCGCGAGTCCGCCATACACATGCGCGCGGAAGCCATTGCTGTGAACCAGGTCAATGCCCTCGCGGCGGATCAATTCCGTCAACTGCTTTATGGTGCTTATCACCGCGCCGAGTTCACGCATGCGGTGTGCCTTGAACTCATGCACACGGACATCCATGGCCCGCAACTCCTGGGCCAGCGGACCGGGCCGCAGCAAGGCCACGTGCGGCTCGAAGCGGGTACGGTCCAGCCGGCGCAGGAGGTTGTTCATGTAAACCTCCGCCCCGCCTTTTTCGCCCACACAGGAAACCCAGAGAATTTTGGCTGGTCTGCTCATGTACCGCTGTGGCGGGCAGTTTCGATGGAAATGCCGCAAACGTCCAGCAAAGTGATAGCAGTAAAAAACTGGCAGACGGAGTGCGCCTGCCAGAGGAAAACACCAGAGTCAGAACGTGTGCGTCCTTATTTCTTGGCCTTCACCGACACGGCATGGATGTACATGTTCCGGTCGTATTCGCCTTCCTTGTACACATCATTGGTGAAGGCGATGCTGAGTTTGTTCTCCCCGGCCTTGAGCTTGATGGTCAGCGTGACGTCTTCGGCCTCGGTGTTCTTGAGTGTGGTCTCTTTCTCATCCGCCTTGCCGTTGATGGTCAGCTTGAACTTGGCGTTCTCGTTCTGGGCGGCGTCGCAGGAGGCTTTGATCGTCAGCGTGTATTCGCCTTCCGCCTCGACCTTGAAGGTCCACTCTGCGGCCCCGGGGGCGTAGAAGAAAATACGGCCTTCATTCTCGTCATAGCCGGCGAGATCGGCCCCGACGCCTTCACCGGTCTTCACCTTGCCGTCTTTGAGTTCCAGTTTCTGGGCATCAGCCGCCTGGCTGGAAAGAGCCAGACAGGACACGAGCAGAGTCAGAGTCGTCTTCAGGAAACGCTTCATATGGGGATAGGTTGGTTCGCTTGGATTGGTTGGTAACGCGACAAAAAGTAAACCGGAACCAAAAACGAAGCAAGCCCACGGCGGATGCGCAACGGAAGCCGCGAACAGAAATCTTCCCATTTCGGCTCCGCCTCTTAAGCTCCCGGCATCGTGCAGAAAACGCCCGCCACACCTGTGGTCATCACCCAACGCCTGATCGGCCTGGGGGTGTCCCTCATCGTGCTGTGGCTCGTCGTGCGGCGGCTCGATGCAGGGGAGCTTGCCAAGGTGCTGCGAACCACCAAACCCGGCTGGCTGCTGCTGGCCTTTGGTTTCTTCGCTTTGGCCACCCTCTTCGCCGCCCTCCGGTGGCATGGGATGCTGAAAGCCACCGGGGCGGTGGTGCATCTGGGGGCAAGTTTTCGTTTTGCCTTCATCGGCAATTTCTTTAACGCCCTCCTGCTTGGTCCCGCAGGGGGTGACCTGATCAAAACGGGCCTGTATGCGCGGTGGTTCAAGCAGCCGCTGCCAAATGTCGTTGCGGCTTCGTTCTTGGACCGTCTGCTCGGCGTGGGGGGCTCGGTCTTTCTGGCCTTGGGCGGAATCGCCCTCGCCTTGCTGGCGGATGGGGGCGAGCAACTGAACCGGTTCGCCATGAAATGGCCCGCCTGGCCGTGGGTGCTAGGCGGGCTGGCCGTGCTGGGACTGGTGGTGTGGTGGTGGAAACGCCGGAAGCGGGAATCCTTTCTGGGCCGCACCGCCAGCTCGCTGGAAGAAGCCGCGCGGCAATTGCGTCACGACCCGGGAGCGGCCTGGCGCGGGTTGCTCTTCGGTTTTCTCCTGCAAGTCTGCTTCTGCGGGGTGATGGCCTCCTGTCTTCAGGCCGTCGCCAGTGAACCCATCCCCTGGCTTAAACTCGCCTGGACATTCCCCGCCATCGGTTTCGCGGCCACCATGCCGGTGACCATCGCCGGGGCTGGGGTGCGTGAGGGGGCGGCGATGATATTGTTCGGACTCTACGGGGTGGAGTCTGCGGAAGCTGTCGCCGCCTCCATGCTCACGCTGCTCGTCTATGTGGCGTGGGCGCTGGCGGGTGGGGCCTCCTTTCTGCGCGAACGCCAGCGCATGAAACGGGTGGCAGCCCAAACCGCTCCGAAAAGTTTGTCCGTCATCATACCGGCATTGAATGAGGCTCAAGCTCTGCCGGCAACTTTGGCCGCACTCAAGCAATGTCCCGGCGTGACGGAGATCATCGTGGCGGATGGGGGCAGCACGGATGATACGGTGAAGATCGCCCGCGCCCATGATTGCCGCGTGGTGACCAGCGAACCGGGCCGCGGCAAACAACTCCATGCTGGTGCGGCAGCGGCCACGGGCGATGCCCTGCTCTTCTTACATGCCGATACCTGGCTGGATTCCGCCACCTGCGAAGCAGTCTTACGCTGCCTGCATGATCCGACGGTGGCGGGTGGTGGTTGCTGGAAGAAATTCCGTGACCCGCACTGGCTGATGCGCGGTTCCCGCTGGCGGTGCTGGACGCGACTGCAACTCACCCGCCGCGTGCTGGGTGACCAGGCCATCTTCGTGCGCCGGCAAGCCTTGCTGGCCGTGGGCGGCTTCCCCGTGCAACCGCTGATGGAAGAGTTTGAGCTGTGCCGCCGGTTAAGCCGCGTGGGCCGCATCGCCCTGTCCACCGGCACCGTTTCCACCTCTGCGCGGCGATTCCATCAGTTCGGAGTCCTGCGTACCTACTGGCTGATGTGGCGGGTGACTTTCCTGTATCATCTGGGGAGGTCACCGGAGGAATTGCGGCGGCTGTATGAAAGGCGATGACATGACGCCGTGTGCCGATGAAAAGTACGTCCAGAAAAGCGATTTTGCAGCCCGTTATCAACACTGGCTGCTAGGCCTGCTGGTACTGGCGGCCTTGCTGGTGCGGCTGCCAAACCTGCACGAACCGCCATTTTTCCGCAGCACCCGTCCCTACATCGGCCTGATGCAGGCACGGCATATCTATTTCCAGTTGGACCCACCAGCCGAGGCTTGGCGGGCCGGAGTGGCTGCCGATTTCTTCGGCGAAGGGAGCATGCTGGAGCTCCCCGTCCAATCATCAGCCGCAGCGGTGATTTATATGGCTCTAGGTCACGAAAGCATATGGGTGGCGCAATTCCTGCCGGTTTTGGCCTGGTTGTTGGGGGTGGTATTTTTGTTCCGATTGGGCCGGAACTGGTTGAGTCCGGCAGCCGCACTGGCGGCCACGGCCTTTTACCTGTTTGCTCCTTTTGGTATAGGCCTGAGCCGGTTGCCGCAGCCGGATGCGTTGATGACGGCCTTGTTGCTGGGCACATGGTGGTTGCTGGCGCGCTGGCAGCAGCAACCGGATACCGGGCGCATACGGGTCCTAGCGGCCTTTTGCTTTGCCGCCATACTGGTCAAACCGACGTGCGGCCCGCTGATAGTGGTCCCGGCCGGGTTAGTGCTTTGGCGGGTGCATTGCTCATGGCGCTCCCTGCTGCAAAGCCGGGTGGTGTGGATGGGCCTGATTTTACCGATGGTGCTGGCGTCCGGGTATTATGTTTACCGGGCGCTATATTTTCCCAGCATGGGTAAACAGGCGGAGATGAGTTTCGTGCCTCAACTTTATCTCAGTCTCGATTATCTGTCCGGGTGGTGGCGCAAGCTGGGTGAATGCGCAGGTCAGATCCCCTTGCTACTGGGTCTGACGGGCTGGCTGAGGATGGAAGATCGTAACGGAAAATGGTTTCTGGGCAGCCTTTGGGCGGGATATCTAGCATACGGTCTGGTCTTCAACTACCACATCAGTACGCATGACTACTATTCCCTGCCGCTGTTGCCCATCATCGGCCTGAGCCTCGGGGCCGGTCTGGAGCAATTGGCCGCCTTGAGACCGCAGCGGGAAAAAGTTGTCTGGACGGCAGCCGCAGCATTGCTGCTTCTGCTGGTCTGGTCGATGCAAGTTTGCTGGCAGACGCTGCGCGCGCCGACGGAGACAGGCAAAGCGCGCAGCCGTCTGGTGGGCCGCTGGTGGGGCGTCAATGAAGCCTTTCTGGAAGCGATCCACCCCGCTCCAGACCGGGCCCGGAAGCATTTCCAAGCCTTGCGGGAAATCGGGCAACTGGTGGGACACAGCCGCCATTGCATCTTTCTAACCCGTGACTACGCCAACGCTTTGAATTATCATGGCGAAGTCGCCGGCCGGTCCTGGCCGATGACTTCCGATCTGGAAGGCCAAAGACTGCGCGGCCAACTTGCGTTATCCGGGGAGGAACTGCTGGCGCAATACCGGCAGGAGATTCAGGCGGAATATTTCATCATCACCAACCTGTGGGAACTGCTGCAGCAAAAAGATTTGATGCTCCACCTGTCCACCCGGCATGAGTTGCTGGCCACCAATGAGCATTACCGGATCTACCGACTAAAATGAATCTGGGCAAAAAATAAGCCCGCCGTGAGGCGGGCTTACTGGAAACTTGTTTCCGAAGGGCGACGCTTAGGCGCGTTCCATATACTTGCCCGTGCGGGTATCGATCTTCAGCTTCTCACCCGTCTTGATGAAGAGCGGGGCCTGGACGGTGATGCCCGTTTCCATGGTGACCGTCTTCTGCACATTGTTGGCCGAGTCGCCGCGGACGCCTTCCGGCGCGTCGGTGACGGTCAGGGTGACCGAGGAGGGCAGTTCCACCGTGACGGCTTTCTCTTCCACGAAGGTGACGGTAGCCACGCCATTCTCCACGAGGTACTTGGCGGCATCACCGACCACTTCCGGGGTGAGGGTCACCGTCTCGTAGGTTTCCGGGTCGGTGAACACGAAGTCCTGACCGTCTTTGTAGCTGAATTCCATCTTCACGGTCATCATGGGCACGATCTGGAGACGTTCAGCGGTGCTGAAACGGACTTCCGAGGTCTTGCCGGTGCGGACGCTGCGAAGCGTGGCCTGCACAAAGGCGCGGAGATTGCCCGGCGTGCGATGGGTGAAATCCAGGATGACGCAGACGTCACCGTTGTAATTAATCGCCATGCCCTTACGCAGGTCGGTCGAAGTTGTTGCCATAATCGATCGCTAAAAAACGGTTAAAATTTATGCCCGGTATCCGAGCGGAGGAAGGACAGTAGCCAAGGAAAAGTGGATTGCAAGCCCCTTTTAGGGTTGTTTCGGGGAGTGAAAGTTGGCTCTTGTGGTTCCGGCTGGAGGGTAGTTTAATGAGCCTTACGGGACCATTAGCAGGAGTAAACGCAAGCGGGTAACTTTTGACGGCAAGGTCAAGCTGCGCAAATGCTTGCAAACTGGTCCCCTAGTTGATATTTACCAGCCTGAGAATTATGCCTTCCTTTACCTACGTTGCGCGTGACGCAAACAGCGGCCGGGAGATCCGCAGCAGTCTGGATGCGTCTTCCGAGCAGGCGGCGATTGCTGCCTTGCTGAACCGTAACATGCTGGTTATCAGCATCACGGAGAAGACCCGCAAAGGCAAAACTGCCGGCGGTTCCGTGGCTCTGGCCGACGTGGTGATGTTCACCCGTCAGCTCGCTACGATGATCGATGCCGGTCTGGCGATGGTACAGTCCCTCCAGGCTCTGGCCGAGCAGACCTCCAACAAGGTGATGCGCGACATCATCAAGGACGTCTGCAACCGGGTGGAAGGTGGCGATAACTTTTCCGAGGCGCTCAAGAAGCATCCCAAGGCCTTTGACCGCCTCTATGTCTCCATGGTGGACGCCGGTGAAAAAGGCGGTTTGCTGGCGGAGATTCTGTCCCGTGTGGCGACCTTCCTGGAAAATCGCCAACGGATGAACAAGAAGATCAAGTCGGCGATGATGTATCCCACCATCGTCAGCTTGGTGGCGGTGAGCATCACGGTCTTCCTGCTGGTGAAGGTGGTGCCGGTCTTCGGTGAGATTTTCAGTGGGTTCGGTGCGAAATTGCCGGCCCCGACGCAGTTCGTCATCGACCTCAGCGATTTCATCAAGCAATGGTTCCTGGTCATCGGTCTCGCGGCCGGTGCGGTGATTTACGGCTGGTTCTGGTATATCAAGACCCCGCCGGGACGCGCTTTCTGGGACCGCACCCGCATCAAGCTGCCGGTCTTCGGGCATATCGCGCATAAGATCGTGCTGGCCCGGTTCACCCGCACGTTCGCCTCGCTGATCCGTTCCGGTGTGCCGATCCTGGAAGTGCTGAACATCGTGGCCAACACCTCCGGCCATGTGCAGATGGAGAAAGCCATCCGTACGGCGGCGTCCGACATCGAACGTGGCGAGGGCATCTCCACCGCTTTGGGCAAACACCCCATTTTCCCCGTCATGATCATCCGTATGATGACGGCCGGTGAACAGACCGGTAAGATCGACCAGATGCTGGAGCGCGTGGCCGACTTCTTGGATGAGGAGATTGAAGTGATTCTGGCCGGTTTGACCTCCCTGATCGAGCCTTTGCTCATCGTCGTGCTGGGGGTGCTGATCGGCGGTCTGGTGATCGCGATGTTCATGCCCATCTTCAAGATGAGCGAAATCATCAACCCTCCCGGCAAGTAAGCCGGGCCGGGAAACAACAATATTAATGAAAGGAACGGGCTTGCTGGCCCGTTCCTTCTTTTTTACCTTAGCTTTTGCATGGCCAAAGTGCTTCTGGTTGACGACGAAATGACGATGGTCCAAATGGTGACGGAGATGCTCCGCGCCGAGGGCCACGACGTTCACCCCTTCACCAACGGCAACGCCGCGCTCGAGGCGCTCGCCGAGGTGGCCCCGGAACTGGTCATCACCGACTTGTACCTGGACAACACCCGCGCCCATGGCCTGGAGATCCTGAAAAAAGCCCGTTCCCTGAACCCGCCCGCCAGTGTCATCATGATCACCGGCTTCGGCAGCATCGATACGGCCGTGGAGGCGATGAAGCTGGGGGCCTACGATTATCTGGAGAAGCCCTTCAAACTGGACGAATTGCGACTGTGCATCCAACGCGCGCTCTCCTACAACCAGGCCATTTCCGAAAACGTCTATCTCCGCAAGCAGCTCAAGAAGAAGTACCAGTTCAACCAGATCATCGGCAACTCGGACAAGATGCAGGGCGTGTTCAAGATGGTGGAACGCGTGGCCTCGACCGACAGCACGGTGCTCATCCTGGGCGAAAGTGGCACGGGCAAGGAACTCGTCGCGCGTGCGCTGCACTTCAACAGCACGCGCCAGTTCGCCCCGTTCATCCCGATCAATTGCAGCGCCCTGCCGGAGAACTTGCTGGAGTCCGAACTGTTCGGCCATCGCAAAGGCGCCTTCACCGGGGCCATCAATGACAAGGTCGGCCTCTTCATGGAAGCCGATGGCGGAACGATTTTCCTCGATGAGATCGGCTCCATGTCCCCCACCCTGCAAAGCCGTCTGCTCCGCGTTTTGCAGGAGAAGGAAGTACGCCGCGTGGGTGACAACGCCCCCGTGTATGTGAATGTCCGCGTAGTCGCGGCGACCAATGAGCCGCTGGAGAAGAAGATCAAGGACGGCACTTTCCGGGAAGACCTCTATTACCGCCTGAACGTCATCTCCATCCAGCTTCCCAGTTTGCGCGAACGCACCGATGACATCGCGTTGCTAGTCGGCCATTTCCTGCGGCAAAAAGTCTCGCCGCGCACCGGCAATATCTTGCGCCTCACGCGCAAGGCCATGTCGGCCATCATGGCCCATTCGTGGCCGGGCAATGTGCGTGAACTGGAGAACGCCATCGAGCGCGCCTCCGCCCTCTGCGAAGGCGACACTATCGTGCTCGATGACCTGCCGCCGCATCTGCACAAGCTGGGCGATGCCAACGAGCCGGAAGACATCCGCGATGAGGCCCATCTGGCCAAGGTGAACGTCCCCGAAGGCGCCGGCCTCTACCCGGGCCGCACCGTGGGGCCCGCCGCCAATACCCCGACAACTACGGCACCTGCCCCGACCGCGAACAGCATATCCGGAGGAGCCTTCAACCCGCTGAAGAATTTCCTCCGCGAACAGGAAGTGGCTTATCTCCAGCGCGTGCTCGCCTTCACCGGCAACGACAAGGAGAAGGCGGCGGAGTTGCTCGGCGTGAGCTTGGCCACCCTCTATCGCAAGCTCGCCGAGGCCGAAGAAGCCGCCTGATCGTCTTCTGAACGGCGTGCCGAGACTACTTCTCGCCCTCCACCACGGTCACCCGCAGCTCCGCACCATTGCACCGGATCTCCGGCACATACATCGCATGGCCCAGGACCGGCAGCGCATGGAACACGCCCGGCACTTCCGCGCGGAAGTCATAGCGGATCTCCCACACGCCTTCCGGCAATTTGTCGATGAACAGCGCCACCTTGCGATCGCGCAACTCCTGATAGACCCAGCGTGAACGGCCCGTGTGATCGTCGTTCTGCGGCGGCAACGGACGCGGGGAACTGCCTTTGCGCGCTGCAATGCCTGGGGCTGCTGCCTTTGAACTTTGAGCTTTGAGCTTTGAGCTCACCGCCGATTCCGCGGCCGCATGCTTGCGCTCCACGGCCGCGGATTTCAATTCGTGCGCGTAGAGCGATTCCCCGCTGCGGATCTCCACGGCTTCAAAGCCCGCCGGCTTCAGGTCCTCAAACAACAGGTACTCGTAGTTGTTCTTCGTCTCCACCGTGATGACCGTTTCGATACGTTCGCCGCTCTTCACGCTCTCGCCATCTTTCAGCGGCACCTTGTCATACACGAAGCCCTTGAGCAGCGTCGGGCGGCCCACGAGCTTGAAGTATTCGCGCTTCACGAAGATCTCATTACCCGCAGCGGGGATCGGTTCTTCCAGGCTGAAGAACTTTGCTTCTGCCGCGAAGTAGATCGCGCCCTCGCCCTTGCGCTTGATGCGAATATCATTCGCGCCATCCTTGATGCTAGCGGAAGGCACCGTGAACCGGCTTGGCGCGCTGAACACCTCCGTGCCACTCACCTTGCGGTCCGCCACTTTCTTGCCGTTCACGAAGACCTCGTATTCCAGCTCCGGCTTCAGCTCGCCGCTCACGCGCAGGTAATCGTTCATCGCCAGCACCACCATCGCGGTGTCGCGCGTGTTGCTCCACTGTGCGCCACGGCGATTCTTGATGAGCCAGTTGCTCACGGGCTCGATCAACTTGTTCTGCGGATCGATGGTCAGCAACGCGCGCAAGCCCCAGGCCGTAGCTTCGATGCCCCCATCGCTCCAGCGCCACCACACGCCGTCCTCGCCCCAATGCGCCGTGCCCATCACACCCGCATTCGTCGGCGTGCCCGCGACCAAGATCGAAGCATCCGGACGCTCATCGCGCTTTACCCCGTTCTCCAGGTTCTGGATCAGCGTTTTCGCCTCCGGCGCCTTGCCCAAGTGATGCGCGGACAAGGCGAACAACGCGCGAGTGTAAGCGTTGAGCTGCTCGCGGTTCTTCCACAAGTTATCGAAAGCGGTTTGCTGGAACTTCGAGATCTTGCCGGTCTTCTCTGCGCTCATGTAAACCGCCAGCGCATGCAGCATCCAGGCCTGCATGTCGGGATTCGTCTCTTCTTCTACGAGTGTTTTGTCGAGATAAGCGGCACCACGGGCGAGTACATCGGCTTTGATCTCCGTCCCGGATTGCTTCGCTAGCGTCAGGCCCCAGACGACATACGCCGTCATCCAGCGATCGCTGTCACCCTGCTTCCACCAACCCCAACCACCATCGCCATGTTGGAAGTCATAGAGGCGTGCGAGGCCGCCCTTCACCATATCATCGAGGCGATCCAGGTTTTTCTGGCCCTTGGGTTGCGTAGCCGCCACATGCGCCTGCTCGATGCCGCCGAAGACTTTGCCCATCACATCTTCCGGTTGCAGGCCGAGGTCTTTCATCGTCTTCGCTGTCACCACTGCCGGGAGGAAGCGGCTCATGGTCTGCTCAGTGCAGCCGTAGGGATAATCGATCAGATACGGCAGTGCATCGAGCATCGTCACGGCCATGCTAGGCGAGACTTGCACAGTGAGGGAAGTGGTCTCGTGCTTGCGCTCCTTCGGGATGTCGAGTTTCAGCGTGATCTCGCTGCCGCGCACTTTGCCGGCCTTGGTGATGAACTTCTCGATGCCGTGTTCGTAGATCACATATTCCTTCTCCATCGCATCGGAGTATTTGCCGCCGATGGCCGTGGTCTTCAATTTGATGGGGCCGTCCTTGTTCACGCGCGCTTTCCAATCCGCCCGCGCTTCGCTGTTCGCGGGGATCTTCAGCGTCACTGCTTTGGCTGCGGAACCGTAATCATTGTCACTGAGTTGGAATGTGAGATGTGTAACCGGCCGGCGCGTGTATATTTCATTGGTGACACCGGTGAATGCTGAGTCCAACGAGACCTTCACACTCAGCTCCTGGTCGGTGTTGTTATTCACCACGGCGGAAAGGACGACGTCATCACCCACCACGAAGAAGCGCGGGGCTTGCAGACGCACGATGAGCGGTTGCTTGGTGCGCGTGTCCGCGTCGTCACTGCCGAACTGATTGCCCTTGGATACCGCACGGGCCGTGGCCTTCCAACCCGTGAGGGAATCCGGATACGTGACCTCCACGGTCGCTTCGCCCTTCGTGTCCGTCACCACGGTGGGCTGCCAGAGGATGGTGGAGCGGAAATCGTTGCGCACCTGTACGGCGGGATCTTCTACCGGTTCATTCGCCGCGCCCTGCTTGAGTTTGCGTTCCGCTTTGGCAGCAGGTCCGGCCATTGATTTCGCCATCTCCATCGCCGGAGCAGGCGCAGCGGTGGCCATCGGTGCACCTGCGGCATCCGCCAGTGCGGCATTTCTGAACATCGCGCCACCTCTGGGAGAGCTGGCGGCCGTCTGCGCTTCCAGGCGTGACTCCGTTTCGGCCAGTTTATCGGACTCCGCATAATCATCCTTGTACCCCGCTGAACGGCGCGCCTGCAGGCGCTCGGCCTGATCGGCCGGGATGAGCTGCTTGTTCTCGCCCTCGACCAGCTTCAAGTAACTCTTCTGGTTGAAGGTGCTCTGTGTTTGGACCACCAGCGGCCGCTTCGTGCCGTAGAAGAATTGGCGCATGTCCCCGGCGTAATCGCTCTGGATGTAATAGACCGATTCATCCACCAGCGCGAGGGACACCTCGGCGCTCACCGGCTTGCCGGCGTCATCTTTCGTGGTGACCTTGAAGGAGCCCTTCTCCCGCGCCTGATATTGCTCGCGATCCGGCTTCACATCCACGGTGAGGAAGTTCTTTGTCGGCGGCACGATGACCTGCCGTGTGTCCATGTGGAATTGCTTGTCATGCACCATCCCCGCGCTCAGGAACACATTCGGCACATGCTTCTCTTCCACCAGGAGATGCAACATCTTCGTCGGACCATCCATCTTCACGAGGCGATAGCTGTCAAGCGTCTCGCCCTCGATGCTGAAGAGCACGTAACGGTTCTCCCCGTTCGCCACCAGCATCACCGAGGCTTCGTTGCCTACGCGGAAGGTGTCCTTGTCCACGATCACCGAGATGCCGCCGGTGCGATAACCTGTGTCCGTCGTCGCATTGCTGGCCACCCACACGGTCGTGTCGGTGTTGATCGGTTGCGGCAGACGGTTCGGCACCTGGTCCTTCGTCAGATAGGCGATGCGGTAATAACCTTCCTTCTCCGGTTTGAAGGCGAACTCCGCCTTGCCTTCGGCATCGGTCTTGAGCGGTTGTTTGAGGATGTCTTCGCGCTCATAACCACGGAACTTCAGCGTCCAATCCTTCTGGTCCGGACGCGTCGGCAAAGGCGGCCAGATCTTGCTTTGCGCTTTCAGGCGCTTGAGTTCATCGCCCTTCACTTCCTTGCCATCGGGCGTGAGCCAGATCTCCCACCAATACTCGCGCACCACACTGATCTCACCCTCGGTCTTCACCGGATTGTTATTCGCATCCAGCGCAGTGATTTCCACCTTCGTCTGGTCCTTCGGCGCGATGACCTGGCGGTCCGGCTTGGCCGTCAGGTAATAACGCTGCCGCGTCACCCGCACCGTTCCATTGCCGGTGATCTCACGGCGGGAGGCATCGATGACGCGCGCTTCGATCTGATATTCAAAGTCCTGACCGCTGTTCGCGGGTGTCTCGAACTTCACCAGCGCCTTGCCGGTGGCGTCCGTCTTCAGCGTCTCGCGTTTCACGATCTGGCCGCGACCGCCCCAGCGGTTCCAGCGATTCTGCTGCGTGTCCATGTCCTCGTAAAACCACGGGAACTCACGCGGCTGCGGGCGGTAGAAATAATACGGATTCTGATACACCACCACTTCCACGCTCGCATTCGCCACCGGTCCGCCGAAGTAATAATCCGCCTGGATGCTGGCTTCCACCTGTTCGCCCACGCGGAAGATCTTGCGCTGGCCATCCGCTTCCGGCGTCTGCACGGCCACCTTGAACTCGGGCAGTTTGTATTCTTCCAACCGGAACAACTGCGCGTCACCGATATGGCTGTTCTTGCTCTTGTCGCGGAAGCTGATGCGGTACTCGCCGAGGCGCATGCTCTCCGTCAGCGCTACCGAGGCGGAAGCACTGCCGAACTCGTTCAGCTTCAATTCGCCTTCCTTCACCAGCGCATTGTCCGGTCCTTCGATGCGATACCAGATGGTCTCATTCGCCGGGGTGGCATACACGGAACCATTGTCACGCCGCGCGATGACCTTCCACTCCACGTGCTCCTTAGGGCGATACGCCGGACGGTCCGTGAAGGCGTAGATGCGCCACGGCTGGTTGTCGCGACCATAGCGATAGCTGTTGCCCGTGCTGAACGCCTGCCGGTCCTTCGCTGCCGCACCGACGAACAGTTCGATGTTGTTCGCTGTGTCCCTCATGTCAAACAGCGCCAGTCCATCCTTGTCCGTGGTCTTGTTGAGCTGGCTCCACTCCCAATTGTTCCCCGTGTGGAAACGCTGCCACAACGTCACCGGGCTGTTCACCAGCGGTGAACCATCCAGCGCATTGCAGAAATAGACGAGCGCCTGCTTGCCTGCGGTCTTAAGCACGATGGAGGCATCCGTGACCAGCACGATCTCACGCGCGGATTTGCCGCCCGCCTTGGCTTCCAGCACATAAGCACCGGGAGGCAGTTTGCCTTCGTAGCGCAGTTGCGCATTGCCCGGATTATAGTCGCCCTTGTCCTTCGTATCGTGCTTCCAGGTCTTCACTTTCTCGCGGCCATTCAGCTCGATGGATTGCAGCCAGTACTGCCGCTTCTCTTCATTGCCCGCCATCTGCACATCCTTCGTGAGGTTCACGGGATAGAGCGCGAGTTCGATCTCCTTCACATTGCGCCAGTTCAGATGGTACTGCACCTCCGAGCCCGGCAGGAAGATGTGGGAAACACCCATGCCCAGTTGCACGCCCGTGATGTAATTGATCTGGTTTTGCGCCTGCTCAAAGTAACGCGTCTCGCCTTTCTTGAACTCGTTCACCAGCTTGCGAAACATCTCCAGCGCCTTCTTGTTGTCCGGTTCCTGACGGTAGCTGCCGTTCTCCGTGGGAATAAAGCGGCCCTGCTGCATCATCCACTCCGCGTAATGATAGAGCGCGTCATCATACCAGTCATTGGCCTTGCCGAACTTCACCGCCGCCTCGAACTCCTCGGGCACGCGCTGGCGCTGCTCGAAACTGCCGCCCTGGTTCTTGATCGTCATCGCGATGAGATAATGCGCGAGGGCCTTGTCCGTATCCGTCTGCGCGATCTTCAAGGTGTTCTCCAGCACCGGCAGCGGGAGCGAATTCCCGTAATAGCCGTAGTAATAATACCGCTCCGCCTGGGCCGGACGTGCCGCCCGGCGGATGATGCTGAGATAGCGTTCCCGCGCCTCGTTGATATCCTTGGCTCCGGCCCACCAGTCCAGCGCCTGCTGGTAATTCGCCCACGCCGGATGCCAGTTCACGCTGTTCCGCCGCATCCACCAGAAATCACCCAGTGATTCCTTCACCTCCACCCACACGCGGTCCTTGTCCTCCTCGCGGGTGATGTCGCGCACCATGGTCTCCAGCGCCTGCCGTGCCTGATCTTGCTTGGTCGTGTCTGCCTGTTGCGTGGCGGCCGCCGAGCGCCATTGGGTATCTGACAGGCGGAACTCGACCCACTTCGCATCCGCCGCGGAGAGCGACAGCGCCTTGGCCTTCAGATAGACTTCGTTCGCCTTCGCGTACGATTTCTCGGCGATGAACTTCTCCGCCTCCGCCTTGAGCGGCGCATACTCTGCCGCCGTTTGGGAATGGAGGGAAAGGGCCGCAAAGAAAGTGACCACGGCCAAAGCCAGCATCGTTTTCATGACGCTTCCCATACTAACCAGTTTCGTCTTCATACACATTCAAATTCGTGATCGTTCTCGTCGTCGTCCTCGCCGTGGTTGGTAGGGCTGGCTGTCCTCAGCCGGCCGCTCCATCCTCAGCCGAGGCACGAGGCTCTGCTTCATCCCGCGCTCGCTGTCCAGAGTTACTCCAGTTCGCTCTCACATCACCCACAAACTACCCCATCTCTCCGCCCTCCGTTATCACTAGGCTCGCTGTACACCACTACGCTCACACTATTTTTCATGGATTTGACCTTAACCACATTTTTCCTGTCCCGTTAGCCTTCAGTGCGCCCGGTGCGCTCCATGGAGACAAAATTCGCAGTTTTTTGAAATTTATGGTGTCGCCGTCCCCTTCACCGCTCCCCCAGACAGCGGTGATGGCGGGATGTTGTTCCCCACCGGCGACGGGTTCACTGGCAAGGCGATCGCTCCCGCGATGGCCACCGGCCTTTGTTCCAGTCCCAGCTTCACCTTCAGATCATACCAACGGGCCTTGATCTCCATGGTGATGCGTCCATCCTCTGCTTCCTCGTCCGTCTTCATCGCCCGCGCCCAGAGCGCTGATACCAGCAGCAGCAACCCTGCCGTCACTCCGCCCGCCCACTGCCACCGCTTCCGTTTCACTATTGACCGCCCCGTCGGGCAATCCGCCGTGATCACCGTCCCATCCTTTCGGCGAAACATCCGCCCGCACAGGTTCCCCTCCTGCGCGAGCACCAAGTGTTCCACCTCCGTGGCCGTCATGCTTGAGAAATTGTACACATGCTTCTGGCAATGGCGGCAGAACCGCGCCCGGTCATCCCCCTTCATGTCCTCCCACCGTGCCGGACAGGGCGTAGCCACCTGCAAACTGTTGATGTCGAGTCTTGCGCTCATGGAAGATTGGACGGATCACACCGCAGAATGCTCCCGTAAAGTTTGTTCCAAATCACGGCTGGTTCTGCTAGTGACTTTCCATGCAAAAATCCCTGTGGTTCCTCCTGCTCTGGCTGTGCTGCCAGCCAGTGCTGGCCGCCACTCCACCAAACATCATTTTCATCCTCGCAGACGACTTGGGTTACGGCGACCTCAGTTGCTATGGTTCCACCAACATCGCCACCCCTCGCCTCGACCGGCTGGCGAAAGAGGGCATCCGCTTCACCGACTACTATTCTGCCTCGCCGTTTTGCAGCCCTTCGCGCGCTGCCCTGCTCACCGGGCGTCTCCCTGCGCGTTGCGGCGTGCCCTATGTCCTGTTCCCCACCGAGCACACCGGATTGCCGCCAGAAGAGATCACTCTGGCTGAGGCCTTGAAAGCCCGGGGCTACGCCACCGCGTGCATCGGCAAGTGGCACCTCGGCTGGGACAAGGTGCTCCGTCCGCAACAACAGGGCTTCGATGAGTTTTTTGGCCTGCCTTACAGCAATGATTCGAATGAATGGCCCGTCGGCGAACCGTTCCTCCAGATCTTCGGCGTCGAGCCGTTGCCGCTCATGGACGGCAACCAGATTGTCGAAGCGCCCGTGGACCAGTCCACGCTTACGCGCCGTTACACGGAGCGGGCAGTGCAATTCATCCGCCAACACCGCGATCGGCCCTTCTTCCTTTACCTGCCGCACACTATGCCACATGTCCCGCAATACGCTTCCCCTCAATTCGCTGGCAAATCCAAGGGCGGCCTTTACGGCGATGTCATCGAAGAACTCGACCACAGCACCGGGGTCATTCTCGATACGTTGCAGGAATTGAAGCTGGACCAGAACACCATCGTCGTCTTCACCTCGGATAACGGCGCGGCGCTAAAACTCGTCAATGCGAACCCCAACGCGAAGGCGAAAGCGAAGAGCAACAGCCGCTTCCCCGGTCATGACCTCGGCGGCAGCAATGGTCAGTTGCGCGCTGGCAAAGGCACTACCTTCGAGGGGGGCGTGCGAGTGCCCTGCCTTATACGCTGGCCGGCGCAGATCGGCGGTGGCCGGGTGGAATCCGCGCCGGTATCCATGATGGATTGGTGGCCCACATTCGTGAAGCTCGCGGGTGGCCAAGTCCCGCCCAAGCTGACCCTCGACGGCACGGACATCCTGCCGCTATTGACCGGCGCGGTGAAGAGTTCGCCGCGCACGCTCTATCACTACTTCGGTACGCAATTACAGGCCGTTCGTGATGATCGTTGGAAATTACTAGTACCGATCTCCGATTACCCCTCGCCTGTGCCGCCCAGCCTGTGGTTTGTGCACCAGCCCGCCCTCTTCGAACGCCAGCATCGCCTCTGGCCCAAGCCCGTGCTTTACGACCTCACCGCCGACCCGGGCGAAACCAAGGACCTCGCCGCCGACCATCCCGAGATCGTGCAACGCTTGCTCGAGACCACGCGCAAATACGATGCCCAATTCCAGCGCGAGCAAAAGCCCATGGAAATACTGCCCGGCCCGCCTCCCCCCAAGCCCGGCCAGATTCGCCAGCTGGATGAAGACCTCGCAAAGTGGCGGCAAAGGTAGTTCCCAATCTCGCACTGCTGTGGTAAACCAACAGCATGCGAAAATCCCTGTGGTTCCTCCTGCTCTGGCTTTGCTGCCAGCCAGTGCTGGCCGCCGATTCGCGCCCGAACATCCTGCTCATCGTCACGGATGACCAGGGCTACTGGGATCTCGGCGCCACCGGCAATCCACATATCACCACGCCGAATCTGGATTCGCTCGCGCGCGATGGCGTCCAGTTCACCCGCTTCTACGTCCAGCCGGTCTGCGCACCCACACGGGCGGGCCTGATGACCGGTCGCTATTACCTCCGCACCGGACTCTACAACACCCGTTTCGGCGGCGATTCGCTTGGCTTGGGTGAGACGACGGTGGCTGAGTTGCTGAAAAAGGAAGGCTATCGCACCGGGCTCTTCGGCAAGTGGCATCTAGGCCAGTATCACGGGTATCAGCCCCAGCAACGCGGCTTCGATGAATTCCTCGGTCATTATCACGGGCACATCGAGCGTTATGAATTCGCCGACCAGCTTGTGCATAATGGCAAGCCTGTGGAGACGCGCGGTTACGTGACCGATCTCTTCACCGAGACGGCCATGGAGTTCATCGACACCACCAAGCGCACACACCAGGCTCCCTTCTTCTGTTACCTCGCTTTCAATGCGCCCCACTCGCCGCACATCCTCGACACCTCGCATTTGAATCAGCCGAAAGGCGATGCGCTAATCGAGAAGTATCTGAAGCTCGGCCTGCCCATCCACGAAGCGCGCATCTACGCGCAGGTGGAACGCATCGACCAAAACATCGGCAAGCTCCTCGCCCATCTGCAAACGAAGGGGCTCGCCGAGAATACCGTAATCGCTTTCATGAGCGATAACGGCGGCGTGAGCAAACATTGGCAGGGCGGAATGCGTGGTAACAAAGCGGGCGTCTATGAAGGCGGCGTGCGCTCACCGCTCTTCGTGCGCTGGCCCGGCCAATTCCCGAAAGGTGGCAAAGTCACCGCCCAAACCTCCCACGTGGATCTGTTGCCTACCTTCTGCGAACTGGCCGGTGCTACGGTGCCTAAAGACCGCACCATCGATGGCCGCAGCCTCGTCCCCTTGCTCAAGGCCGGTAGGGGTGAGGCGCATCAGCCGTATGTCTATCACACATGGAACCGTTTCTTTCCCGATGCCGATGAGCGCTGGGCCATCAGCGATCCGCAGTTCAAGCTCGTCGCCCAGTTCGGCAGCAAGGCCGCCGTGGACCCGGCCAAGTGGCAGTTGTTCGACCTCGTGAACGATCCGGGTGAGCAGAAAAACCTCGCCGCCAAGCATCCCGACAAGGTGAAAGCCTTGCGCGCCGAGTTCCTGCGCTGGTTCGGCGAAGTGACCAAGGATGTGAAGTATGCACCCGTGCCCATTCCCATCGGCCACATGATGGGTGAGGAGGTGGAACTGCAAGGAAGCTGGGCCATGCTCAAAGGTGAGCAGACCAATTACGTCTTCGAAGGCTACGACTGGGATACCATCGAAGGCTGGGCGAAGCCCGGTGACTCAGCCGAGTGGCAGCTCGAAGTGGCTCGGGGTGGTCGCTATGAACTGAGCCTCGCCTACGCCTGTCGCGCGGTGGATGAAGGCGGCAAACTTAAGTTGAGCTTAGGCAGGCAATCAGTGGAATTCAGCCCGCACGCCACCCCGTCCGGGAATGTGTTCCATCGCCATACCCTAGGCACCGTCAACTTGCGCCCGGGCCCGGCCATCCTGCGGGCCGAAGTGCTAGACGCCCCCGGCACTGAGCTGATGAAGCTCAATCGCTTGTGGCTGAAGCGGCTGCCTTAAAACTTGAACACCGGGATCTGCTTCACCAACTCCGCCGCCTGCTGGTGCGTGTGGACGTCACTGTCCAGCTCGATGAGCAGCCACTTCTCCGGAAAAGAATAACTCTCCCCCGGCGCGATCATGGCCTCGGGGCTCAACGGCTCGATCTCCGCGAAGTTCTCGTTCCAATACACTTCCACGGAATTGCCACCGTCCGAGTAGCGGCCCTTGGGTGAATACGGGAAGTATTTCACGAAGAGCAGATTGCCCTTCACATACGCCAGCCAGCCCGCATCGCTGTCCGAGCCGATCTTGGCCTGTGGACCTTTGCAATAAGCCACGAGCGTGTTCTTGATGATCTTCACGTTCTCGTGCTGCGGATTGATGCCGTCGTAGAAATACTTGCCTTCCGCCTGGCCGCGCACGGCCCACTTCGCGGGGAACTTGCTCTTTTTGGGCAACGGGAAGAACGCGAAGCCGCCCCCCTGGCACAACGTACGGTCCCACACGCAGTAGGAGACATTCGTGGCCGAGATGTTCTTGATGGTCTGGAGCACGCCCAGCTCGCCGTTGATCGGGTCCAGCACCAGCTCGCGGATGAGTTGCACGCCCGTGGCCTTGTGCTCCTCGCTCTCCACCTTCACCGTCAGCTCACGAGGCGTGGAGCCTTTGTATGGCCCGATGAACAAGGCCTGCCGGTTCGGGATCACCGGGGTCCGCAGTTCCGGTCCGATGTCCGCCTGATGTCCGCCGGAGGAAAAACCTTTGGGATGCGTGGTCAGCGTACGACCCGGGGCATCCGGGGCCATCCACATGATGTTATTGCCCTCGTAGGAGAACTCCATGATGCGCCCGCCCACTTCCGGCACCACCACCACTTTGATGTCCGCATCCGGCGCCTCCATCACGAGCGATTTCTTCCAGCCCTGATACATGATCTCCCGCACACCGGGCACCAGTTGCGGAACCTCTGGCACCGCCGGGGCCTGGGCGGAAGCCAGCGAAGTGCCCGCGGCGAACAGCAAAACATTCAAGATACGGCGCATAACATGACCTTTCATCAACGCCGCATACTTTGGCCGAACTGCGCTTGAAGACAAGCGCGCTATTTCTGTTTCAACATCTCGATCGCCTTGTCCAGTTGCGGATCGCGGTCGCTCAGCCAGTCGTCCGGGGCCATGGGCACACGGACATCCGGTGCTTCGCCGAGGTTCTCCATGGGCGTGCCGTCCAGCCGGTAGACGCCGCTCTGGGGCATGCGCGCGTTCGTGCCATCCACAAGGCGCATGGACATGGTCCAGATGACGTAACCGGGCGTGGGCATGCCGACCAGCTTGGCGAGCCCGCGTGTGCGCATGGCGTTCGGGAACATCTCGCCGTTCGAGTAGCTGTGCTCGTTCATGAGCACGATGACGGGCTTGTCCCAGGCGCGGGAAGGGCCCGGCTCCGGTGCGCCATCACGCGGACGGAACCACGCGTGCTGCTTGCGCTCCAGCCAGTCGATGAGCGTGTCCGAGATGTTGCCGCCGCGGTTGAAGCGCACATCGATGACGAGGGCTTCCTTGCCCGCGATGTATTCATACACCTCGCGCTCGAAACGGGTCTGGTCATCGCGGCCCATGGCGGAGATGTGCAGGTAACCGATCTTGCCACCGCTCTTCTCTTCCGTCTCGCGGCGGAGGCGTTCGATGCGGTTGTTGTAGAGCAGGTTTTCCCAGTCGTTGCCCTTGAGCGGACGATACTTCACAGCGCGCGCGCCTTCGCGGGTGGGCTTGGTGTTCACGAGGAATTCGAAAAGGCGGTCGCCCTTGTCATTGATGGCCTCGTAGAGGGCTTCGCTGGGTTTCACGTCCAGACCGTTGATCGCTACGACGTATTCGCCGGGCTGGATGCGTGTCTTCTCGAAGGAGCCGGGTGCGCCTTCCGGCACGCGGGCGACGCGCAGGCCGGGGCCTTTGTGCGCGTAATCGATCTCGAAACCGAGATGCGGGGTGGTGGCGTTACGGATGGAGTTCGTCGCGGGATTCACCTCGCTGTGCGAAGCTTCGAGTTCGCCGATCATCTGGTTCAACAAGGAGGCGAACTCATCGTTGGTATCGATGGAATTCAGCAGCGGTTCGTATTGCTTGCGAATGGCGGTCCAGTCGCGACCATGAAAATTGGGATCGTAGAAGCCGCGATTGTAAGAGCGCCAGAACTGGGTGAAGGCCGCGCGGCGTTCATCGGCCACGTCGCGTTCCCACTCGGCGAGGAAGCTGACTTTCTCAGGGTTGGTCGCATCGGGCAGGCGGGCTTTGAACAGCTCGCCGTTGTTCACGAAATAGACCGTGTTGCCGTCCTTGGAGACGCGGAAGGCGAACTTGTTCCCGCCGGTGGTCAGGCGCTTGGTGGTCTTGCCGTCATAGGTCACAGACCAGAGGTCGCGCTCGGACTGGAAAAGGATCACGCCCTTGCTCGTCACCATGATGTTGCCTTCGGGATACTGCGTGGCCACGCGGCGGATGCGGCGGGTGATGTCGGTGAAATCGATGTCCACCTTCAGGTCGCCATTGGGCTTCACGAACTTCAGTTCGGCATCGTCCACGCGGGCTTCCTCTTTTTGCAACGGCAGCACGAAGAGGCCGTTGCCATCGCGGGTGCTGCGGAAAAAGAGATACTTGCCGTCCGGCGACCACTCGGGGCTGCCATGATAGGCGTTCAGGCGCGTGACGTTCACCGCTTCACCGCCCTGCGCCGGCACGACGAAGAGATTCCAGGAGCGCCCGACGGATTCGGCGGCATAGCAGAGCCATTGGTTGTCCGGCGACCAGGCTATGTCCCCGCCGCCGATGCCGTTCCATTGCGGGGCGGGCAGCGGCACGACTTTCTTCACGGCCTTGTTCGCGAGCGTGAGCACGTAGAGGCCGCCATCTGAGCCCGCCACCCAAAAGGCCATCTGCTTGCCATCGGGCGAAACGCGAGTCTGCGTCACGTCCTCGGGCCGGTCCCAAAGGGAAGTCACCTTGAGCGTATCCATCGCCAGCTCGTAGATGCGCACGTTAAATTCGCGGTCGGAAGTGAAGTAGAGCTTCTTGCCATCGGGCGACCAGTTGAAGTCCGAGTCATCCCCGGCCCATTCGGTGAGGCGGCGGGCGAACTCGCTGTTCCGCGCATCCGGGCCCTTGGATTTCTCCATGGCGATCGTCCAGATATCGCCGCGCAGGCCGAAGGCGAAAGTCTTGCCATCGGGTGAAGGCTCGGCCTCGGTCACGTCTTTGGAAAGCGTCTCGCCACGGCGCGTCGTCTGCTTGGAATCCACAGAGACGTAGAGGGCGAGCTTGTTCGACTTGGTGGAGCCGCGCTTGATGAGCCAGATGTCCGGGCCGTATTCGAAGGCCACATCGGCGGACTTCGACGCCACACTCGGCCAGCGGACACCGCCACCGACGAAATTGCTCCAGCGCTTGCGCGTGCCATCAGGTTCGATGAACCAGAGGTTCGGCGTGCGATCGACGTTATCGGTGATCTTGGGTATGGTCTCGCCGAGCTTCGTCGTGCTGGGGGTCGCTTCACCGATGGACACCGCGATCATACGTTTGCCGTCCGGCAGGAACTGCGGCCAGAGCTGCTGGAAGTCATTCTTCGTCACGGGCCGGCGCGATTCCGAGCCGACATTCATCACCCAGATCTGCTCAGCAGCGGAGCCCGTGTAGCGCGGCCGATACCACGGGAAGCCATAGCGGCCATAAAGGATCTGGCGGCCATCGGGCGAAAAAGTGGCCGAGTCGAGTTTGGCGTAATCCTCCGCATAACGCGTCAGCCCGAAGTTCTCCACGTCCACGCTGTAGATGCCGAAGTTCGCGGAATCGCGTTTGCCGGTGAAGAGCACCTGTTTGCCATCCGGGCTCCAGCCGGTGGGCAGGTCCGCGCCGCCGTGCCAGGTGAGACGCTGGGCCTCGCCACCTTCACTGGGGATCACATAGATGTCCCAACTCCCCTCGCGACGGCTGGCGAAGGCGATCCATTTGCCATCGGGCGAAAACCTAGGGTAACCATCACTCTCCACGTGTTGCGTAAGCGGCAGGGCGCGACCGCCCTCGCTGGAAGCCAGCCAGATATCGCCGCGATAGACGAACGCGAGACGTTTGCCATCCGGGCTCAGAGCGGGCTGGCGCGCGCCGACAACCGGCTCCGGCTTGGGCGGGGCCAGTTGCGCGTGGGCAGTAAGGGAAAGTGACAGACCAGCGACAAGCGCCAGGCGATGGAACAGATTCATGGGAGCCACGCAGAGTTTGTATGCTGCCGGGCGGATGCGGTCAAATGCGGAGAGGTGTGGGGCGCGGGTTGTCCCAACCCGCAGCAACGTACTTAAGCAAAGGAGGTGTTCAGATCGTCAAAGGACAAGGCAAGCCGACAGGAAAGGGATTTCTTAAAGAGTGGGAGGTTCAATTGCATTTTACCCAGGCTGGTGTGAGGAAGTTGCTGCGGGTTGGGACAACCCGCGCCCCAGCCGATTGGGTGCTGGCGGTTCAATTGTGGCTTTTCAAATGTTATCATTCCGTTTTACTGAAGAGCGTGAGCAAGGAAGAGAAATCAGGCCGTCGTCAGATCCCCTACAATCCGGGTGTACTAAAGCTAGTAGAAGGATTGAAGAAGTGGTCGCGTTCTCCAGAGGCTGATGCATTGCCTGAAGGATTCTCAGTTTGGCATGAGCGCGGTTATTTGCCTCATCGCGATGAACCAGGGTTAACCCAATTCGTAACGTTTCACCTAGCTGATGCATTCCCGAAAAGTTTAAGAGCGGAGTGGATGGCTATGCTGGCGGTGGAAGATAAAGTGGAGAAAAGACGTCAGCTTGAGACGTATTTGGACAAAGGTAGAGGGGCTTGCCATCTGTCGGCTCCAGCTGTAGCGGAAATTGTTCAGCAGGCATTTCTGCATAAGCACTCAACGAGTTATGAACTGAAAGCTTGGAGCATCATGCCGAATCATGTGCATGTTCTGTTCAAAACTGGTGATACGCCGATGTCAGTCATCATCAAAGAGTGGAAACGTTACACAGCTCGTGAGGCCAACCGGTTTCTGAAACGGAAAGGCGCGTTTTGGGAGGAAGATTATTGGGATGTTTACATAAGGGATTCGGAGCACTTGCAAAAAGTGATTCGCTATATCGAGAATAATCCAAGCAAGGCAGGTTTGGTTGAAGAAGCGTCAAAGTGGATGTGGAGCAGTGCGAGATTTCGTGATGAGAAAACGGAACTGGTGATTTGATGGGCGCGAAATTTTTGATGCTAGCGGTGAATCTGGACGTTGCTGCGGGTTGGGACAACCCGCGCCCCACTGGCTAGAGGCTCAAGTGCCCTAGCGCCAGCAGACCGTAGTAGGTGTATTCGCAGTCGAGGTGGTCGTCGGTCCAGTTGCCGTGGAAGGAGCCTTCGGCGGTCCAGAGCGTATCGATGAAATCGAGGCACTTTTCCCGGATGGGATCGAAGGAGACTTCGA
This sequence comes from uncultured Verrucomicrobiota bacterium, assembly GCA_964589735.1. Classification (GTDB taxonomy): domain Bacteria; phylum Verrucomicrobiota; class Verrucomicrobiia; order Limisphaerales; family JAEYXS01; genus JAEYXS01. The sequence goes on from CAZPUL010000007.1 coordinate 79,290, forward strand.
GTCCGGAGAGCGCATGCAAAGCGGTGGCGGTGGAGAGCAGATCGGGGATGGGCGCACCGGGGATGGCGAGGAAGCCGCCTTGTGGATGGGCCTGCTGGAGCAGCCATTGGCCGACTTGCGCGGTGATGGGCAGATGCAGGTGACGCAACAGGGTGACAGCGGCAGCGGTGGAATTCGTCGCGCCGAACTTCATGCCACGTTCATTTGTCCAGCCGCCATCGGGAGTTTCCAAGAATTTCAGGCATTGCACCACGCGTAGGGGCTCGGGCAATTCCACGCCGAGGTCTTGATACGCGGCGAGGGCGAGGAAGCAGCCGTAAGCAGTACCGAACTGGCTCTTGGGGAGCGGATGATAACCGCCATCGGTGGTGCGGAATTCTTCGATACGCGCCGCCACACGAGAGACGAAATCAACGGGACGTTGCGAGAGGATGTCCGGTTGCTGGTTCGCAAGGGCGGCCCAGCAGCGGGCGAGGCAGCAGAGGTGCACAAAATCCAGCCGTTCACCGCAGCCTTGACTCACCAGATAAGCGGCCACGGCGGGCACACGGATATCCGCGCGGAGAGCGAGCAGTCCCTCCAGGCCGAAGACGGTGTAGTAGAGATCGCTGGTGCCGGTACGATCGCGAAAGCCACCATCGGGATTTTGCTGGGCGAGGAGGAAGTCGCGCACGAGATCGGCGGAGTCGCCCAGGGCCTTGGGAGCGACGCGGGCGACCTGTAACATTTCCAAGCGGATGCTCATGCGTTGGGGCGAAGGTTAAACCAAAACATCGAACATCCAACATCGAACTCTGAACATCCAAAGATTAGGTCAGAGCCTCCTCACGTCGGCTGCTACGGTTGAGGGGGAAAGAAAAATCCGCCTCGGAGGCGAGGCGGATGAGATTTTCAATTCAATGCCTGCGGCAGGATCAGTCTTCCGACGAATCCTTCGAGCCCGCACCCATCTTGATCCACACAAGGATGGCGGGGGCAAAGCAAACAATCAGCCCGATGGGCATCGCACCAACACTCCAGAATGTTTCCCAATTCATAACTGCCGCGTAGATTGCCGGGCCGGGACGGAATGTAAAGGGGAGTTTTATCGGGAAAAGACAGGCTGAAGCAGGCTTTTAAAGCAACTAATAATGCCCCGGTGTCATAAGCGCTTGCTCATCTGCACTCCCGGTAGCAGCAAGCCGTCGCGCAAGGGGATGTCGAAGCGGCGCACGACTTGGTAGCCCGCAGAGGCGTAGAGCGGTTCGCCAGCCAAAGTGGCGACGAGGTCGATGCTCCGGAAGCCAGCTTGGCGGATGGCGTTTTCACAAGCAATGAGGAGGCAGCGACCAATGCCCTGGCGCGCCCAGTCTGGATGGACGAAGAAAGCGCGGATGCGGGCGGGATCATGGGCCGGGTCCAATTCGGGATCGGGAGCGGTGCGACCTTGGTCACCGCCGAAGAGGGATTTGCGACGGCTCCATCCACCCGCACCGACAATCTGCCCCTCATGCCGGATGACGTAATAGGTGCCGTCTGCGATGAGCTGGCGGTCCACGCCGAAGACGGGGCCGAGGGCAGCTTCCATCTGGGCGGTCGAATACCACGGCGATTGCAGGACGCGGACGGAGAGCGGGATGAGTTCCTCCAAGGCGGGAATATCGGCGGCGACGGCCAAGGACGGGGTCCAGTTCACGGGGGGAAGCATGATTTATGAGGGATGAATTATGAAGAGAAAAAGGGAGGGGGCGGGGTGATGCTAATTTCGCGAATTGTCGCGAATTTTTTTGAGGGAAAATTGGTTTTTGCGGTTAATTATCGCCATAAGTTACTTGTTTTCAATTATTTACAATTTTTAAAAATATTTTCTAGAAAAGGGGACCTAGGACAGCGGATGTCCTAGTGCCCGCTTCATAGTGGACGCAGAACATTAAACAAAAGGTCTACTATGAAACTGAAAGAACAGAGCGAATTGAAGGTGTCAACCGGCTGCCGCCCGGTCTCCCGTCGGCATCGGCAGGTGTCGCAGGCAAGTTGGTGGTTCGGCCAGATGCGCCGGGCCGTGGAACATGCGTGTCAAGGTGAGGGATCTGCAACCCCAAGGGTGGAGCAGCGTACCCTACCGCTCGCCATGTCATGAGGCAGGACGCTGAGAATCATCCTGAGGGTTTGCAGATGATGGGGCGACAGGAACAAAAAAGACGGAGTAAGGGCAGGTGGGTTTTGCGCAATTTCGGCTTTGCTAATAGGGCGGAAAGTGTTGAATAAGTATCACTACACCTAGTCTGATAAACGTGATGTTGTCGTTAATGAAAAATCTGGCGCTGGCGGGCGGTGCGGTGGGGCTTTTGCTGGCCACCACACCGGTGCAGGGCGCTGCCTCGCTGGACTTCCGTAAGGCCGCTGTGCCGTTCATGGAGAAGTATTGCTACGAATGCCATGGCGGCAAGAGCACAAAAGCCGATCTGGACCTGAAGGCGATCAAGGATGACAAGAACATCCTGGAGAACCACAAGCTCTGGCGCGGCGTGCTCCAGCAGGTGAACTCCGGCGAGATGCCGCCGAAGAAATTCGCGCACAAGCCCACGCCGGCAGACATCGAGAAATTCAACAACTCGCTCACGGAATCTTTCGCCAAGGCCGAGGCCAAGCTGAAGCCGGACCCGGGTCATGTGACGATGCGCCGCCTGAACAAGGTGGAATACAACAACACAGTGCGAGATCTGACCGGGGTGGATTATTTCCCGGCGGAGAATTTCCCGGCGGATGACATCGGGCATGGCTTCGACAACATCGGTGATGTGCTGAACATCTCGCCGGTGCATCTGGAGCGGTATCTGGATGCGGCGGAAGGGATCGCGCAACGTTCCGTGTTCCTGACCCTGCCCCGGCCGAACAACCGGGAGCGATCCGCCAATTTCCTGAGCCCGCGTTACGGCTCGGAAGATTCCAACCGGCCGATGACGAATGCGGAGCCGGATGTGTATTACAATGAACGTCTGGAAAAAGCCGGTGAATACGTCTTCCGCGTACGGGTGCGGGGCACGAACGCACCGGATGCCGAGCCGCCGCAATTCGCGCTGCTGGTGGACGAGAAGGAGATCGGCAAGTTCACCTGGACGGCCGAGACCAACAACAACACTGACGGCCAGCGGCGAAGCCGGGGCGGCTGGCGGAGCTTTGAGGTGCCCCTGAGCATGGTCAGCACCGGCGAGCACCGGTTTACCCTGCGTTACCTGAACCAGCAACGCGGTGAGGTGACGAACCGGATGCTGTATGTGAACGGCTTCCAGATCATCGGCCCGGCAGATACGCGGTCGGAATTCATGAAGCGGGTGGATGCCGTGGGCACGGACAAACCCGAGGCGCAACGTATCCAAGAAGTAACCGAGTGGTTTCTGGGTCAGGCGTTTCGTCGGCCAGCGACGAAGGATGAGACGGCCCGCTATGTGCGGGCGTTCCAGTCCGGCATGGAGGCGCACACGAACCGTTTCGCCGCCGGTCTGCAACAACTGGTCAAAGTGACGCTATGCTCGCCGAAGTTCCTCTTCCGCACGGAACTGGATGACCGGCCGAAGGTTAAGGACGCGCACCCGCTGGATGAGTATCAACTGGCCTCGCGCCTGAGCTATTTCCTCTGGAGCAGCATGCCGGATGAGGAACTCCTCGCCCTCGCCGCGAAAAAACAGCTCACGGCGAACCTGGACGCGCAAGTGAAGCGCATGTTGAAGGACCCGAAAGCAACTTCGCTGGTGAGCAACTTCGGCATGCAATGGCTCCAGCTTCAGCGGCTGGCGACCTTCGCTCCGGACAACTCGCTGTTCCCAAGCTTCGACGAGCGGCTACGCAAGTCGATGATGAAAGAAACGGAATTGTTCTTGGGCGAGATCATCCGGGAAGACCTCAGCGTGCTGACCTTGGTGGACGCAGACTTCACCTACCTGAACCGCACGCTGGCACGCCATTATGGCATCGATGAAAAGGTGTTCAACAATCCTGGCGGCTCCGGACGGGATGGGCGGTTTGGCCGCCGTGACCGGGGTGGTGATGAGTTCGTCCGTGTGACCCTGCCGGACAGGAGCCGGGGCGGCCTGATGACCCAGGCGAGCATCCTGACGGTGACCTCCAACCCCACCCGCACCTCGCCGGTCAAGCGCGGCAAGTGGGTGCTGGAACAAATCCTCGGCACGCCGCCACCGCCGGCACCGCCGGGCGTGCTGGGCCTGGAAGAACAGAAAGAGCTGACCGGCTCCCTGCGCCAGCGGATGGAGCAGCACCGGGCGAACCCCGCCTGCGCGAACTGTCACAAGCAGATGGATGCACTGGGCTTTGCCTTTGAGAATTTCGACGCGGTCGGCCGTTTCCGCGCGAAAGATGGTGCGGATGTCATCGATCCTTCCGGCACCCTGCCAGATGGCCAGAGCTTCAAAGGCGCCGCCGAGCTGAAGAGCATCCTCATCGGCAAGAAAGACCTGGTGGCACGCAACGTGACGGAGAAACTCATGACCTATGCGCTGGGCCGGGGTTTGGAATATTATGACGAACGCACGATCAAGCAGGTCGTGAATGACATGGCGCAAAATGATTATAAATTCTCCACGTTGGTGACCTCCATCGTGCAGAGCGATCCGTTCCGCCTCCGGCGCGGGAAAGAGTTGAAAGAAAAGAACGATTTGGGTGAATAATAGAACCAGTCAGCCGCTCTAACATAAGTTGTTTATGGAAAACCGCATGCTTATCTCACGTCGTACGCTGCTCCGGGGTCTGGGGGCCTCCCTCGCCCTGCCGTGGCTGGAAGCCATGGGGCCGATGACCGGTTGGGCCGCCGACACCAAGGCGAGCCAGGCCGCGCCGAACCGCATGGCCTTCCTGTATGTGCCCAACGGCATCAACATGGACGACTGGAAGCCCGGCTACGAAGGCGCGCTGCGCGACCTGCCGAAGATCCTCCAGCCGCTGGATGCGCATAAGCAGGATTTCTCCCTTTTGACCGGTCTGACCGCGGACAAGGCGTTCGCCAACGGTGATGGCGGCGGCGATCATGCCCGTGCGCTCTCGGCTTTCCTCACCGGCTGCCAGCCGCGCAAGACGGATGGCACGGATATCCGCGCCGGCATCTCCGTGGATCAGGTGGCTGCCGCCCGCCTTGCGGACAAGACGCGCCTCGCCTCGCTGGAACTCGGCACGGAGCCCGGTTCCATGGCGGGCAATTGCGATTCCGGTTACAGCTGCGTTTACTCCTCCACGATGGCCTGGCGCTCCGCCACGCAACCGTTGCCGAAGGAAGTGAATCCGAAGCTGGTTTTCGAGCGCATGTTCGGCTCCGGTTCCAAGGCCGAACGCATGAAGCGCGACGCCCAACGCAAGAGCGTGCTGGACCTGGTGAAGGAAGATTTCGGTGAATTGAACGGCAAGCTGGGCAAGTCCGACCAGCGCAAGCTGGACGAGTATTTCTCCGCCGTGCGCGATCTGGAATTGCGCATCGAGCGCGCTGCGAACATGCCTGACCTGAAGGCCCCGGAGAACTTCGCGCTGCCCGCCGGCGTCCCGGCGAGCTATGAGGAACACATCCGCATCATGGGCGAGCTGATGATTCTCGCTTTCCAGACGGACGCCACCCGCGTGTGCACGTTTGTTCTCGCGAACGAGGGCAGCGGCAAAGCGTATCCGTTCATCGGCGTGAAGGAAGGTCACCACGATCTTTCCCATCACGGCAACAGCGCGGAGAAGAAGGCCAAGATCGCCGAGATCAACCGCTTCCATGTCACGCAGCTCGCCTACATCATCGAGCGCATGAAGTCCATCAAGGAAGGCGATGGTACGCTGCTGGATCACACGATGCTCTGCTACGGCTCCGGCAACTCGGACGGCAACCGCCATAACCACGACGATTTGCCGATCCTCGTCGCGGGCAAGGGCTGCGGCACCATCAAGACCGGTCGCCATGTGGTTTACCCGAACCGCACGCCGCTGAACAACCTCTGGCTCTCCATGCTCAACCGCATGGACATCAAGACCGCCCAGCTCGGCGACAGCACCGGCGAACTGCCGAACCTCGCCTGAGCGACGGCACAACCATTTCGCGATCCCCGGTGAAGCGATTCACCGGGGATTTTGTTTTAGGAGCGCGGCTTTTAAGCCGCTTCAATGTTCATCATTCAAGGGGCATCAGAAAATATCAGCACCGACATACCGTATTCCCCTTTTTGTGCCTTCTGCGCCTCTTTGCGGCCATTCTGCATCTTCCGCGATTCACCCAAGATTCTTTGTGGCTATAACTCGCCCCCTCACTACACTACGCCGCCGTGGAACCGAAATCGCTGCCCATTTGGCAGGTCCAGTCACAGATTGTTGAAGCGTTGCGCGTGGCGCATCGGTTGGTGCTCGTCGCGCCTACCGGCTCTGGCAAATCGACCCAAGTCCCCCAGATGGTCCTTGATGCCGGGCTCGCCGGTGACAAGAAGATCATCGTCCTCCAACCACGTCGCGTCGCCGCTCGCACGGTGGCCGCCCGCGTCGCTTGGGAACGCAATGTGCCGCTCGGTCAGGAAGTCGGCTACCAAGTCCGTTTCGACGACCACACCTCGCTCGGCACGCGCATCTGTTTCATCACGGAAGGCATTTTACTCCGCTGGCTGCAAGATGACCCCACGCTCGCCGATGTCGGCGCGATCCTCTTCGACGAATTTCATGAGCGCAACTTGCTCAGCGATGTCGCCCTCGCTTTGGTGAAGCGTCTGCAAACGCACAAACGTCCGGACCTGCATCTCCTCGTCATGTCCGCCACGCTGGATGCCGAGCCCGTGAAGAAGTATCTGGACGATTGCCCCATCTGCATCTCCGAAGGCCGCAGCTACCCCGTGATGGTCCAATACATCGACTACAAGGACGAGCGGAACATCACCGAACAGGCCGCCGATGCCGTGGAGAAGATCATCAACGCACATGAACCCGGCGACATCCTCGTCTTCATGCCCGGCATGGCGGAGATCAACGCCACCATCGGCGCACTGCACAGCATCCGCGTCTCTGAGAAACTGCTCTGCATCCCGCTCCACGGTGAACTCACCCCCGACCAGCAAGACCTCGCCTTTAAACCCAGTGACCGTCGCAAAGTCGTCGTCGCCACCAACGTCGCCGAAACCTCCGTCACCATCGATGGCGTGTGTTCCGTCGTGGATAGCGGCCTCGCCCGTGTCGCCCGTTACGATGCCGAACGCGGCATCAGCACCTTGCATCTCGAGGAGATCAGTCGCGCCTCTGCGGATCAGCGCAAAGGCCGCGCTGGGCGCACTGCCCCCGGTGTGTGCTACCGCCTGTGGACGGAGAGCGGCCACCTGAATCGCCCGGAGCGCAACACGCCGCAGATTCAACGCGCCGACATGGCGGAAGTCGTTTTGCTCTTGCACTCCCTCGGCATCAAACACGCCGCCGGTTTCGATTGGCTTGATAAGCCCGATCCCGTCGCCGTGGAACGTGCCGAGATGCTGCTGCACACCTTGGGCGCCTTGCGTCCTGGCGCTGCGAAGAACGACGACCCTGACATCGACCGCATCGAGAGCGACCTCACGCCCATCGGCCGCCAGATGATGCGCCTGCCCATGCACCCGCGCTATTCGCGCATGCTCGTGGAGGCGCAGAAACGTGGTTGCGTATCTGCGGCAGCCTTGTGCGCCGCCTTGGTGAGCGGTCGCGATCTCCTCACCCGCATTGGGCGTGATGAAAAACACATCGCGGAGAATCGTGAACTTTTCGAGGGCAGCCAGGACTCCGATTTCTTCACCCTCATGCGCGCCTATCAGTTCGCGCGGAAGAACGGCTTCAACATCGACACCTGCCGCCGCTACGGCATCAACGCCCGCTCCGCCCGCGAGATCGAGCAGACCTACCTGCAATTCGTCGAGATCTGCCGCCGCCAGAAGTTCCACGAGATCTCGCCCGATGAAGCACCGCCGAAGACCGATGACACCTCGTTGCAACGCTGTCTGATGACCGGCTTCATCGACCAGCTCTGCATCCGCCGCGACAAAGGCACGCTCGAATGCGACCTGACCGAAGGCCGCACCGGCACCCTCATGCGCGAGAGCGTCGTGCAGCAATCCATCCTCTTCGTCGTCGCCACCATTCGCGAAGTCAGTGGGCGCACTGGCCACATGACCTTGCTCGGCATGGCCACGCACATCAAACCCGAGTGGCTAGCAGAGACCTTTCCGGAACAGTTGGATACCAAGATCGAGCACCTCTACGACCGCGGCCACAAACGCGTCGCCGCCGTGAAACTCGTGCGCTTCCAGGACCTTGTCATCTCGCACGAGCACCAGCGCGAGGTGGACCCCGCCGGTTCCGCCCGTTGCCTCGCCGAAGCCGCGCGCAAGCAATGGTTCGAGCTCCCGCTCTTCAATCACGAGATCAAGCAACTGATCAATCGCGTGAACCTCATCTGCAGCATCCAGCCCGAACTGGAACTGAAACCCTTCGATGAACCCGCCATCATCAGCTGCCTGGCCGAAGCCTTCCACGGCCAGACCCTCGCCAAAGAAGCGCAGGCCACCAACCTCAAGGATGCCTTCCTGAAACACTGGCCGAAAGGCCAGTGGGATTGGCTGAATGAACTCGCACCCAACACCATCCCTTGGGGTGCAGGCAAACCCGCCAAGCTGCAATACGTGGAGAACGAAGAGAGGAACTCCGAGTGGCCCATTTTGCCCGAACTACCGGTGAAGATCACCGAATGCTTCGCCCTCAAGGACCACCCGCGCCTCTGCGAAGGCCGCATCCCCGTGCGCCTCTGGGTCTGCGCTCCCGATGGCAAACGCCTCGGCTCCACCCTCGACTGGGCCAACTTCCGCGCGAAGGAATATCCGAAGCTCAAGCCCGCCCTGCAAAAGAAATTCAGCAGCCTGTTGTGGCCCTGATCAGAGGCGCATTCGTTTTTGGATTTATAAAAGTCAAAGGGGCGGTCAAGTGACCGCCGCTTGCTGAAAATATTCGGAGACGTAACGCGTCTTACGCCACACTTGCCGCCAGTTCTTCCTCCACGTCCACGATCTCTTTGATCTGGGTGAGGAACCACCGGTCGATCTTCGTCAGGTTGAAGATATCCTCGACGGTCATCCCGGCGCGCATGGCGTGGCGGATGAAGAAGATGCGTTCCGCGTTCGGCACGGTCAGTTTGCGGCTGATGACGTCCTTCGGCAGGATGTCGCGGTCGCCATACACCTCGGTGCCCACGCGCCAGGCCTTGCCGTCGCCGCCCAACCCGCTGCGGCCGATCTCCAGGGAGCGCAGGCACTTTTGCAGCGATTCCTTGAACGTGCGGCCGATGGCCATGGCTTCGCCCACGGACTTCATCTGGGTGGTGAGCGTGGCATCCGCCTGCGGGAACTTCTCGAAAGCAAAGCGCGGGATCTTCGTAACGACGTAATCGATGGTCGGCTCGAAGCTCGCGGGGGTTTCGCGCGTGATGTCGTTCTTGATCTCGTCCAGCAGGTAGCCCACGGCCAGCTTCGCGGCGATCTTGGCGATGGGGAAGCCCGTAGCCTTGGAGGCCAGCGCGGAACTGCGGCTCACGCGCGGGTTCATCTCGATGACGATCATGCGGCCCGTCTGCGGGTCCACGGAGAACTGGATGTTCGAACCACCCGTCTCGACACCAACGGCGCGGATCACGGCGAACGAGGCATCGCGCATGATCTGGTATTCCTTGTCCGTCAGCGTCTGGATGGGCGCCACGGTGATGGAATCGCCCGTATGGACGCCCATGGGGTCGAAGTTCTCGATGGAGCAGATGATGACGCAGTTGTCCGCCTTGTCGCGCATCACTTCCATCTCGTATTCCTTCCAGCCGAGCAACGATTCCTCGATGAGGATCTCGCTGACCGGGGAGAGGTCCATGCCGCGCTTGGCGATCTCTTCAAACTCATCGCGGTTGTAAGCGATGCCGCCACCCGTGCCGCCCAGCGTGAACGCGGGCCGGATAATGAGCGGGAAGCGACCAATCTTTTCCGCCACCGCCCAGGCTTCCTGCATGTTATGCGACGTACCGGAAATGGGGACATCCAGACCGATCTGGAGCATCAGGTCTTTGAAAATCTGGCGGTCTTCGCCCTTCGTGATGGCCTCGGCCTTCGCGCCGATCATCTCCACGCCGTATTTCTCCAGGATGCCCTTGCGATGCAGGGACATCGCGGTGTTCAACGCCGTCTGGCCGCCGAGCGTAGGGAGCAGCACCAATTTGCCCGTGGCACCAAGGCGCTTCAGCTCGTCCAGTTCGCGCACGATGATCTTCTCAACTGCCTCTGGCGTAATCGGTTCGATATACGTGCGATCAGCGAACTCCGGGTCCGTCATGATGGTGGCCGGGTTGGAGTTCACGAGGATGACGCGGTAGCCTTCCTCGCGCAGGGCCTTGCAGGCCTGGGTGCCGGAGTAGTCAAACTCGCACGCCTGGCCGATGATGATCGGCCCCGCGCCGATGATAAGAACCGAATGGATGTCTGTGCGCTTTGGCATGTTACAAAAATCTCTCGCTTTGACGACGTCAGACGGCCCGCTCCACGGGTTGCGCCCGACCAGTCAAAACGCCCCGGATGAAACACCGAACGGCCAAGAATGGGAAGGAGAAGTTTTCAACAAAAGGCTTACGGCCGCAAACCCCTACCAAAACGCCGGGGCAAGGGGCACAAATGCCACGAAAACGTAACCCGCTGGATTTTAGGTCCAGTGAGACATTTCGGCTGTTTGGCAAGGTGCGTGCCGATGCAATCGGCTACTTCTTGCGCGTCAGCACCATCAGGAAGGCGCCGGGAGGAGTCGTTTTGAAAGCGGTCGGCCGCGGCTGGCCCGGGTTATTGGAGCACCATTTCAGATTGTCCCCCTCCAGCAGCAGGATGCCCTGATAGCTTTTGCCCACCAGTTGTCCTTTGGTGGCCACATTATCGATCGTGAGGAAGTTGCCGCTCTTGCCCAGTTTGTAAGTCCCTTCACCCATGCTGTTTCCCTGACCATCCTTGGCGGTGACTTTGTCCGCCGTGATGACCAGTTCGCTGATCTTGGCCCGGGTGCTGCCGGGCTTGGAGCCATCGCCATCCACTGCCGCGCCTTGCCAGACGCCCATAAGCTTCTTTTGCTCCGCGGACACATCCGCCGCCTGCATGGTTTGGGCCAGTCCGAGAAAGGCGATCAAGGTGATGAGACTCAAACGCCACGAGTTCACGAAGGGTAAGAGACACATAGACAACAGGGGCTGAGGGTTGACCGCAACGGAACATGAAAACCGGTGGTTCATGTCTTTCAGGAGATTGCTCCCCTAACCATCAACCAATCCCGCCCAAGTTGCAAGCGCCTGGCTCAATGACACGCCACCCCGCCGCCATCCACCCCCAGCACCGGACTGATATACGGTATGCCCAGTTCCATCCCGCGCAGGATCAGCAATACCCCGAGCACCGCCAAGGAGATCGGCACCAAATTCTGCAGCCTGAAACTGAAAATCCCTTGCAGCTTCCGCCCGGCCAATCCCAAGCCCAGCATCACCGGCAACGTCCCCAACCCGAACATCGCCATGGAGAGCACACCGAGCTGCAAACTGCCGGTCGCCGCAGCCGCTGCTGCCGCCACATACACCAATCCACACGGCAGGAGCCCGTTCAAGGAACCCAGCAGAAAGAGCGAACCAAACGTGCGTTGTTGCAGGAGACGCCCGACGCTGGACTTCAACCACATCACACTCTTCGTGATCGGCAGACCCAGTCCGATCCGTGTCGAGGCCACCAAGCCCAGCAAAATTGCCACGCCCGCCACCAGCGACACCCACTTCTGAAAACCCGCCAGTGCGAAGCTTTGCCCCACCAACCCAAACACCGCACCGATGCCGGCATAGGTCAGGATGCGCCCGAGATTATACAACACCCGCCCCAGCACGAAATCACTCCGCGTCTTGCCCGCCACCGGCAACGCCAGCGCCAAGGGACCGCACATGCCTGCACAATGCAGGCTGCCGACGAGTCCGAGCATGAATGCGGTCCAAAGTTCCATAACGGTCCCCTCACAACTTGCCGACCAGCACCACCGATTGATCGAAGAAATACTCCGCCTCGCCCAGCTTCCAGTGCACGCGCAGCTTCCACAGCCCGCCCTTGAGTTCGGAGGCGTCGATGCGTTGCAGCCCGCTCTCATTCACCGCCAGTACCAGCTTCTTGTCCAGGCTGGCATCGGAGGGGCGATACAGTTGCACCTCACCCGTCGGTTTGCCGGCTGCATGTTCCGTCGGCAGCTTGAAGGTCAGACTTGTCGCATCGGTCGTCACCGTGATGTCCTGCCGGACTTGGGCGGTGCGGTTCACGCGGTCGATCTGCTGCTGGTGCCGCAGTTCTTCCTCGTAATAATCCTTCCGCACCAGGTCCATGCTGTTATGCGTGGCTACCACCGCCCACGACACCATCGCCGTGATGAAGATGACGAACCACGCGATGATGGCATACGGCCAGGGATTGCGTGGTTTGTGTTCAGTCTTTGTCGCCGTGTTCATGATGTTCCTTTCGCGGCCCTACAAAGGCCGTCTTCACCGTCTCCAAAAGTTTGCCCTGTGAATACACGCCGATCTCCAGATGCGTGCTGGCCCCGTCCAAATCATCTTCTTCCAGCTCGATCAGGACGGAGGTCTGCGAGGAATTCTCCTTGGGCACGATGAATTCGCCCGCGCCCAGCACCTGGATCTTGCCCTCGCTATTGAGTAAGCGCAGCTCCACCGGGATGTCATGGCCCGTCTTGTTCACCACGCGCAGCGTGTAGATGTTGCTGATGCGGTCATCCCCCAGCTTCTGGAACATCGAGCCCGGCGCGCGCAACAGAGCCGTCTCCACATCGGACCGGGTGAACACCAGCACCAGGAAGAGCGTGATCAACGCCGTCAGGATGACGGAATACAGCTTCATGCGGGCGGTGAATTTCAGCGCCTGCCCTTTTTCGATGCCGTTCAGCGAGGCGTAGCGGATCAGCCCGCGCGGCTTGCCCACCTTGTCCATCACCGTGTCGCACGCATCGATGCACGCCGTGCAGTTCACGCATTCCATCTGCACGCCGTTGCGGATGTCGATGCCCGTGGGACAGACCGCCACGCATTGATGGCAGTTCACGCAATCGCCTTTGCCCTCCGCCTTGCGCGCCTCCGGCGTCTGGTCGCGCTTCAAGGGCGCCCGGCCTTCGCCGCGCTTGTAGTCATACGCCACCACCATCGTGTTCTCATCGAGCAGAGCGGATTGAAACCGGCCATACGGACAGATGAACGTGCACGCCTGTTCACGGAACCGCGCGAAGATCGCGAAGAACAAAAGCGTGAACAGGATCATGAACGTCAGCCCCGTCACGTGGTTTCGCGGATCATCCGTGATGATCTGGAACAGCTTGTCGCTGCCCACGATGTAGCTGAACAGCGTGTTGCCCACGATGAAGGACAGGATGAAGAACACGCCATACTTGCTCACCCGCTTCCAGATCTTGTGCGGGCTCCACGGAGCGGCAGCGAGCGCCTTCTGCTCATGCGCATCGCCGTCGATCCAGTATTCGATCTTCCGGAACACCATCTCCATCATCACCGTCTGCGGACAGGTCCACCCGCACCACAACCGTCCGAACGCCGTGGTGAAGATCATGATGCCCACGAAGAACACCAGCATCGCCACCGCGAAGATGAACGTATCCTGCGGCCAAAAGATCTGGCCCAGGATGGAGAATTTCCGCTCCACGATGTTGATCATCAGGAGCGGGTTGCCGTTGATGCGGACGAAGGGGCCGACGAACATGGTGGCCAGCAGCACCCAGCTCATCCAGGTGCGCCAGCGGAACCATTTTCCGTCCACCTTCTTCGGATAGATCCACTTGCGATAGCCCTTCAGGTCGGCCGTCGCGATGTGATCGCGGAAGTCGGCCATGTTGACCGTCTGTTGCGCAGCCAGCGGATCATGGGGGTCCGTTGGTTCCGGTTTCTTTGGTGCACTCATACGACATGCCCTTTGATGCAAATGACCAATGACGAAATCCGAATGCCCAAGGAATGGCGAAGTGGCAAATGACTTAAGCAGATACCCGCTGAGACTGTCTGGTGCTTAGTCATTGGACATTCCTTCGTCATTCGTGCTAGGGCATTCGTCATTGCGCCTACTCGAACTCGCTCGGCTTCTCCGGGCCCTTCGGCAGGTTCTCCGGCGGTTTCGGATTGGGCGGCTTGGTGCCCCGCAGCGTGTAGATGTAGCTGGCGACAGAAGTGATCTCTTCCGGTTTCAGCACACCACGCCAGGTGAGCATGCCTTTGTCCGGCACGCCATTGATGATGACCTTCACCGAGTCCACGTAGTTGGAACCATGGATCCAGAAGTCATCCGTCAGGTTCGGCCCCACGATGCCGCCGCCATCCGGTCGGTGGCAGGGCATGCAGTAGGTAGAATAGACCTGCAAACCCTGCGCGAGCACCGCCTTGTCCTTGGAAGGCTCCAGCGTGGCGATGTTCGCCTCGAACTTCGCGATGGATGCCGCCTTGATGTCATCACCGATCTTCTGCTCCTTGGCATAGGCGGCCGCCTGCAAGTCACCCATGTTGAAGACATGATAGTACAGCAGGTAGGCGACGGCATACGCCACACAGATGTAGAACAGCCACACCCACCAGCGCGGCAGCAGATTGTCGAGTTCCTTGATGCCATCCGCCTCGTGTTCGAGCAGGATGGGTTGTTTCGGGTCGTTATTCATGGCTGGCCTCCGTTTTCTTGGTGCCATCTTCCAGCGGAAGCTGGCTCATCTTGTTGAGGAAAGGTTTCTTCAGGCACGCCGCATAGATCATCGCGCCCGTGAAGACCGCGAAGAACAGCAGGATCGAGATGATGCCGAAATTCTCGACACCGCCGATGTGGGTCAGAACATTCTTGATCATAAAATGCCTTTTTCAGTTGGAGGTGACAGGTGCCGGGGCCGCAGCGGCTTGCGCCTTGATGTCCGTGCCGAGCCGTTGCAGATAAGCGATCATCGCGATGATCTCCTTGTCCGGTTGCGCCTCGACGGAACCGACCTTCAGATTCGTCACGATGGTCTCCGCCTGTTTCTCCAGGTCCTTGAGCGCCTCGCCGTTCTCATAACCTTGCGGATACGGCACGCCCACCTTGCGTAAGGCCGAGATGCGGGCTGGCAGGGACTTGGTGTCCAGCTTCTGCGTCAGCAGCCACGGATAACGCGGCATGATGGAACCGGGCGAGGTGAGGCGCGGATCGTCCATATGGTTGTAGTGCCACGCATCCGGATACTTCGCGCCCACGCGATGCAGGTCCGGACCGGTGCGCTTGGAACCCCACAGGAACGGATGATCATAGACGAACTCGCCCGCCTTCGAGTATTCGCCGTAACGTTCCGTTTCCGAGCGGAACGGACGGATCATCTGCGAGTGGCAGCCCACGCAGCCCTCGCGGATGTAGATGTCGCGGCCCAGCACTTCCAGCGGGGTGTAAGGTTTAACACTGGAGATGGTCGGCACGTTCTCCTTGATGAGATACAGCGGCACGATCTCCACCAGCCCGCCGATGGCCACCGCCACGAGGGACAGCACGGTGAAGGTGATTGGCTTGGCCTCCAGCCAGCGGTGTTTCCACGGGTCTTGCACCCCGTGCTGATGATCCTCCTGGCTCTTGATCGGAGCGGCTTGCGCTTCGACGTCCGGCACGAACACGCCGGACTTGGCTGTCTTCCACAGGTTGTAAGCCATCAGGAAGGCTCCGAGGATGTAGAGCAGACCGCCCAATGCCCGCAGCATGAACATCGGGATAAGCTGGATCACCGTCTCCAGGAAGTTCGCATACTTCAGGAAACCTTCCGGCGTGAACTGCTTCCACATCAAGCCCTGCGTGATGCCGCTCCAATACATCGGGATGACGTAGAACATCATGCCGGTGAGCGAGATCCAGAAATGCCAGTTCGCCAGCTTCTTGGACCACAACGGCGTATTATACAGGCGCGGGAACAGCCAGTAGAGCATGGAGAAGGTCAGGAACCCGTTCCAGCCCAGCGCGCCCGTGTGCACATGCGCCACCGTCCAGTCGGTGTAGTGTGAGAGGGAGTTGACGCTCTTGATGGAGAGCAGCGGCCCTTCGAGGGTCGCCATGCCGTAGGCCGTCACCGCGACCACCATGAATTTTAACATCGGCTCCTGGCGCACCTTGTCCCACGCACCGCGCAAGGTAAGCAGACCGTTCAACATGCCGCCCCAGCTCGGGGCGATCAGCATCAGGGAGAAAACCATGCCCAATGATTGCGCCCAGTCCGGCAGCGCCGTGAAGAGCAGATGGTGCGGCCCCGCCCAGATGTAGATGAAGATGAGCGCCCAGAAATGGATGATGGACAGCCGGTAGGAGAACACCGGCCGCTCCGCCGCCTTCGGCAGGAAATAGTACATCAGGCCGAGATAAGGCGTGGTCAGGAAGAACGCCACGGCGTTGTGCCCGTACCACCATTGCACCAATGCGTCCTGCACGCCCGCATAGATCGGATAACTCTTGAATGCGCTCGCGGGAACCTCGAGCGAGTTCACGATGTGCAGCATCGCGACCGTCAGCGCGGTGGCGATGAAGAACCAGACGGCCACATACATGTGCTTCTCCCGGCGCTTGATGATGGTGCCCAGCAGGTTCACCGTGAAAACCACCCACACCAGCGCGATGGCGATATCGATCGGCCATTCCAGCTCCGCGTATTCCTTGCTCGTCGTGAGCCCGAGCGGAAGTGTGACCGCGGCGGCCACGATGATCGCGTTCCAGCCCCAGAAATTGATCCAACTCAACGTGTCATTGAACATGCGCGCCTTGCACAGCCGCTGGAGCGAGTAGTAGATGCCCATGAACATGCCGTTGCCCACGAAGGCGAAGATGACGGCATTCGTATGCAGTGGTCGTAAGCGGCCGAAGCTCACGAATTGCAGTTGCAGGTTGGCTTCCGGCCAGAAGAGTTGCACGGCCGCCAGCAGTCCGGCGCTCATGCCCACGATGCCCCATATCACGGTGGCGATCGCAAAGGCGCGGACGATCCGGTTATCGTATTTAAACGTTTCCAGGTTCATGGTTCAGTCTTTTCAGGGTTGGTCGCTAAATCGTTTTTCTTCGTCGGCTTGGCCGGGTCATCCAGCAGCACGCGCATGGAGGGTGTGGCGGTATCCTCGTACTGGCCGCTGCGCACTGCCCACACGAAGGCGAAGAGAAAGCCGGTGGCGGCGATGATGCTCAGCGGAATCAATAGAAAGATGACGCTCATCGGGTTTCCTCCATGGTTGCGCCGATACCTTCGCGCTTGGCCATCCATCCCGTCATCAGACAGGCAAAGCCCACCACGGTGATGGAGCTCACCGGCATCAAGATCGCGCACACGACGGGCGAGAGCAGCCCTTGCACGGCCAAGGCCAGGCCGATGACGTTGTAAGCAGCAGATACGAGAAAACTCGCTTTGATGACCCGCACCGCGCTCTTCGCGAAACGCAGGATGGCATCGATACGCGGTACCAATCGCGCCGAGAGAATCATGTCGCTGGCCGGTGAGAAGGCGCTCATGTCCTCCACCACCGCCACACCCACATCGCTCTGTTTAAGCGCCCCGGCGTCATTCAATCCATCACCTACCATCATCACCGTCTTGCCCTGCTGTTGCAGGTCACGGATGAAACCGAGTTTGTTCAGAGGGCTCTGGTTGAATTGCAGATGCGCCTGCGCGCCGAAGATCTCAGTGAAACGTTCACGTTCACGTTCATTGTCCCCACTCAACAGCGCGAGTTCGTAATGGTCGGTAAGGTTCTTGATGAGCCGGTCCGTCTCCGGGCGCAACGCGTTCTGCAGCACATAGCAGCCGCGATACTGGCCGTTGATGGCCACATGGATGACGCTGCCGCTTTCTGCCATCGCGCTCATCGGCTTCAGCCCGCGTGATTGCAGCCACGCGGCTGAGCCCATCCAAATCTCCTGCCGGTTGACCTGGCCTTCCATGCCACAACCGGCCGTTTCCAAGAAGGACCGCACGGTATCGGGGAAATGATTTCCCGCGATGGCGTGGCCTAGGCGCACCGCCAACGGATGCGTGCTGTGCCGGGTCATGGAGAAGAGCGCCCGTTCCTCCGCCTCACTCAAGGGTTCGCCATGGAACTTCACCAGACCACCACCGGCAGCCGTCAACGTGCCGGTCTTGTCGAACACGATTGTGTCCACCCGCGCCAGCCGCTCGATGATGCCCGCGCTCTTCAGGAACGCATTCCACTTCGCCAGCCAGCGATGCGCTGTCCCCAAGGTGAACGGCGCGGCCAGCGCCAGCGCACAAGGGCATGCCACGATGAGCACGGCGGTGAAGGATTTCAGTGCGAGCGCGGGATTGAAGACCGCCCAATACGCCGCCGCCCCGAGCGCGATGGCCAGCACCAGCTTGGTGAAACGCTGGCTGTATTCGTTCGTCAGGTTGTCGAGGCTGTCACGGTCTTCCTTGCGGAAGGCTTCCTGGTTCCAGAGCGAGGTCAGGTAACTTTGCGAGACCGCCTTCACCGTCTCCACTTCGATGGCCCCGCCGATCTGGCGTCCGCCCGCGTAAAGGTACTCACCCGCCTGCTTCTCCACCGGTTCCGATTCCCCCGTGACGAAGCTGTAATCGATCACCGCCGGTCCCGCGACCAGCCGCGCATCAGCAGGGATCAGCTCGCCATTGCGCAGGATGAGATGATCACCCGTCTGGATCTGCGAGAGCGCGATGCGTTCTTCGTTTGATTCAAAGGACGCGTTGGAACTGCGGAAAGTTCCTTTCCCCTCACCCTGACCCTCTCCCCGAGGAGAGGGAACAGCATACGCCCGCATTGGTGTGCTTCCACAATCCAGGTTGCGACGGCCATCCACTTCTCCCTCTCCCCAAGGGAGAGGGCCGGGGTGAGGGGGAAGGGAGCGTTCAATTTCACCACGATGGCCATTCGTTGCCGGAATTTTCCGCACCACCGAGAGCGGAAAGAACGACTTGTAATCCCGGTCAAACGCCAGCCGGTCATACGTCTTCTGCTGGAAGATGCGGCCGCTCAAGAGGAAGAACAGCAGGCCCGCGAGCGAATCGAAGTAGCCTTCACCCGTCCCGCTCACGACTTCATACGTGCTTTGCAGGAAGATGGCGACGATGCCCGCCGCGATCGGCACCTCGATGGTCAGCAGCTTCTGGCGCAGACTCACCCACGCCGCGCGCCAGTAATCCTGCGCGCTATAGATCACCACGGGCAGCGAGAGCGCCAGGCTGAACCATCCGAAAATCTTGTGGAAATAAGGCTCACTGGCGCTATCGAGGCCGAGATACGAGGCCAGGCTGAACAGCATCGTGTTGCCGAACGCAAAACCCGCGATGCCGACTTGCAACCACAGCTTGCGGCTCACGATGCCCTTGGGCCGCGCTTCGAGGTCCGCCAGTTTCAGTTCCGGCTCATAGCCGAGTGACGCCAGCAACGTCACCACTTCGCTCAGCTTCACCTGATCCGTAGCGAAGGAGAGTGCGATCTCTTTACGCGGGAAATTGACCCGCGATTCGCCGATCTGCGGATTCAGCCGGTAAAGATTCTCCAACAGCCAAACGCACGCTATGCAGTGGATGGCGGGAATGCGGAAGGTGATACGCGTGATACGTTCGTTGCTGAAATCCACCAGGTGCTCACGCACCGCCGGTTCATCCAGATACTGGTATTGCTCCACCTTGGCCGGTCCGCCGATGCGTACGCCCGCGTTCTCGCTCAACTCGTAGAAGTTACCGAGACCATTCTCCGTGAGCAGCTCGAACACCAGCAGACAGCCCTGACAGCAGAACGGGCGCTCCGCTTTCATCAGCGGGGCGGGGCCGCACACCGTGCCACAATGCGCGCACGCCACTGCGATAGGCAGTGTTGCTTGCTCCGAGGAACTGGGCAGTTCCCGCTCTGTCAGTCTTGAGGGCATCGGTCAGTCCTTTATGACTGCCTCATGTATCGGAGAAACCGATGGCAGCGGCTCACCGCATTTTGCCTGCCATGGTACATATCTGGAGGATTAGCTGGTTTAATCTAAAAATGGCAAATTGAGTAGTGTTGATGATGTAAAACACCCAAGTCGTTGTCGGAGAATGAAAGAGGCGCGAACTGGGCGACACATACTTTTGCGCAACTAATCCACCTCATTTGCCGCACTGAAACTATCTTGATTCACCCAAGCCAAGAATCGCTACGGCTCTGAATAGCTGCAAATCACGGCCAGAAGAGGATGATGGCGAGCCCACCGAGGAACGCGGCACCGAACAGCAAGGCGACCCGTCCAAGCAAGGCCCGGTTCGCCAGCACGGCTACCACGCCGGTTTTGAAGACCAAGTTGGAGAGCGACGCCGTCAGCACCAGCCGCCAACCGGTCGGAGCATCGAGCTTGTCCTGATGGACCAGCTCCGCCACAGACAGCGTGATGGCATCCATGTCCGTCAGACCGGACAGCACCGCCACCACATAGAGCCCGCTCTGGCCGAAATACTCTTTCGCGGCCGCCACCGCGAGCAACACCACACCATACAAGGCACCGAAGACCAGCGCCGCCTTGAGCTCGGACGGATTGCTTTGCTTGGGCATCTCCGATTTCTCACCCCGCGCCATGCTCCAGGCGATGCCCGCGAGTACCAGAGTCACCATGAGCATCACGCCCAGCGGTCCGCTGGCCTGGCTGAAGAACGTTGGGGCCGTCGTACTGATGAGCAACAGCACGCGGGCGAAGACGATGGCGGACGCCATCATGATGACGACCGCCGCGAGCGCCGCGGTCTGCGGATTCTCCCGCGTGCGCCGCGCGTAACTCACCGTGGTGGCCGTGCTGGAGATCAGCCCGCCCAAGATGCCGCCCGCCAAGGTGCCCGCCTTTTCCCCGAAGAATTTGTAGATGATGTACCCCGTCAGGCTGATACCGACGATCAGCACCACCATGAGCCAGAGCTTGAACGGATTCAGCACTTTGAACGGGCCGTAATACTCACTCGGCAGAAGCGGCAAGATAAGCATGGTGATGACCACGAACTGCATGATGGCCTTGAAATCTTCATCCCCCAGCTTGCCGGCAAAGCTCTGCATCTGCGGCTTCAGATGCAGCAGGACCGCCACCACCGCCCCGAGAATGATGGCCACCGTGGTCGAACCCACCACGAGGTAAGCCCCCACGCCATACATCACCAGCATGGCCGCCTCCGTCGTGAGACCTGTATCGGGGTGCGGCTTCTTCAACTCTGCCAGATTGCCCACCACGATCATCACCCCCAAGACCACGAACCCCATGGCCACCGTCCAGCCGCCGAAGTCTTTGGCCAGAATCGCACCCAAGGCACCCGCAAGCGTGATGAGCGGAAAGGTGCGGAAGCCCGCGAGCGGTGTGTTGGTTCGCTCCCGTTGCAAACCCACGAGCAGTCCCAGCCCCAAGGCCAGCGCCAGAGGTTTAAGGGTGAGGAGCAGCTCGTTCATGGTTCGCAATTAACGTAAACCGGCTGGGGATGGATTTCCACCACTACGGATACAAAGTCGATGCGACTCAACGAGCCGTAAAAATCACACCGCGATCGGTGCCTTGATGCCCGGATGCGGATCGTATCCGACCAGCTCAAAATCCTCGTATTTGAAATCGTGGATGTTCTTCACCGCCGGATTCAGCTTCATCTGCGGCAGGGGCCGAGGCAGGCGCGAGAGCTGCAGCTTCGCCTGGTCCAGATGATTCGAATACAGGTGCAGATCGCCGAACGTGTGCACGAAATCACCGGGCTTCAGCTCGCACGCCTGCGCGACCATCATGGTGAGCAGCGCATAGGAGGCGATGTTGAACGGCACGCCCAGGAAGAGATCTGCACTGCGCTGGTAGAGCTGGCAGCTCAGTTCGCCATCCTGCACGTAGAACTGGAAGAACGCATGGCAGGGCGGCAGCGCCATCTGCTCGATCTCGCCAACATTCCACGCGCTCACGATGTGGCGGCGGCTGTTCGGATTCTTTTTGATCTGCTCGATGACCTGGTCGATCTGGTTGATGGACCGGCCATCCACGGTGCGCCAGTCGCACCATTGCGCACCATAGACGCGACCGAGGCTGCCATCTTCCTTCGCCCATTCGTCCCAGATGGTCACGCCATTGTCGCGCAGGTATTTGACGTTCGTTTCGCCCTTCAGAAACCAGAGCAGCTCATGGATGATGGATTTGAGATGCGTCTTCTTGGTGGTGACGAGCGGGAAGCCCTCACGGAGATCGTAGCGGGCTTGCGCACCGAAGAGCGAGTAAGTGCCGGTGCCGGTGCGGTCACCTTTGAATTTGCCCTTTTCGAGGACCAGTTTTAGAAGTTGCAGATATTGGACCATAGCGCCGAATCAGTGCGGCAAGGTTAGGCCCCCGGCACCGCATCGCAAGCGCTTATTCCATCAACCCTGCCGGAGGTTGCCCGGTGGTGGAGTCTTGACCGGCGTGGGTGGCGTATCGGTAAGTTCAATCCGGGTCAGGCCCAGCTTGGGTGCGACAGAATCCAGGAACACCGAGAGGATGCGCCGGAGGTCCTGCGCCTCCGAGCGCAGCAGCCAGTAAAGACCGACCACGGAGAGGATGAGCACGAACCAGAGAGCTTTGCCTTCGAAAATGCTGATCAGGATTATCTCGAAAGCGATGGTCAAGGCCACGACCGTTTCTGCCAGCAAGCTGGGCACCGTCTTCAGGCGGCAGCGGAACAGTTGCGCCCCGTCCTTATGGCCCTCGGCCACGGTGGTGAGCTGCACCGAGCACCAACGGCTGCCGTAGATCTCGATATCGTAGTCGTTCCAGCCCACGTCCGCCTTGTTCGGCCAGCTATGCTTGTCCAGTTCCTCAAGGATCGCGCTGAGGAACTGGACGCGGGTCACGGGTGCCTTCGTCCAGTATTGCGCGATCTGAAAACTCTTGCCCTCGTGCTTGGGATCAAGCGTGTTCATGCTCTCCCGGTGCGAGAGCGGGGTGGGCCTCAAGAGCAGGCGGCCACGGTAGCGGGCCCAGCCGCGCGTGATCGGTTGCAGGAAGAAGAGCAGGGCCACCAGCGGACGAAAGGCCCAATGTTTTTTCGTCTTGGGCATTTCTGCCTGCACGGCCGCCGTGATGCACATGCCCAGCGAAGTGAATAACGCGGCCCAGCCCAGCGGCATCAGATGCTCCAGCACCCCGCCCAGAACGAACAGGGGCAGAGTCACCAGCACGTGAAATTCCAGGCTCGTCAGCAGCATGAGCGCTACGGAGGCTTCCGAAGTGTAGATCGACTGGAAGAACGCGCTGCCGAACACGCCGTGGTAGATGACCGGGGAACGCGTCACGATGCCCAGCTTGGCGGGCGTGTAGATGCGCCCTTGCCAGATGCTGTTGCCGAGCGAGTTGAAATATTCCGGATGCTTGCGCACGAGCAGGGCCTCCGCCTCACCATAGCCGTGCTGCTGCTTGAGATACGCGCGTACGTTCGAGCGACGGTAATGCCACACGAAGCCCGCCGGGCTGAACCCGATGCGATAGCCGCGCTGTTGCAAACGCCAGCAGATGTCCACGTCATCACCGGCCGCGCGGAAGATGGGGTCAAAGCCCCCGATCTCATCAAGCGCCCATTTGTAGAACGCCATGTTGCAACCGGGGATATGCTCGGCGATGCGGTCGGTCAGCATCACATGCGCCGGGCCGCCAGGCGACATCATGACCGCCGAGGCAATCCAGCCATCTTCCAACGGGAGGAAGTTATGTCCGCCGATGCCCACGAAGCGTGAGTTCAGCAGATCGCCAACCAAATAATGCAGCCAGTCCTCATCTGCGCGGCAGTCGGAATCGGTAAACGCCACGATCTCCCCCGTGGCGGCCTGGATACCGGTATTGCGGGCCACGGAGAGCCCTTGGTTCACCTGATGGCGGATATATCGCGCGTAGGGAAAACTTTTCGCGATGAGTTCAGTCTCATCCGTGGAACCGTCATCCACCAGGATGACCTCGTAGTTCGTGTAGTTGAGATGCTGGAGCGATTCGAGGCAGGTCCGGAGCGTGCGTGCGCCATTGTAGCTGGCCACCACCACGGAGACTTTCGGCTGATAGGGCAGCGGGTAATACGGCGCTTGCTGGAACTGCTGCTGCACCACGGCATACGAAGCCTTGGGTGAGCGGTCCCGGGTCGTGAGGCCGAAGGCCCAGTTCTCGATCTGATGCCCGCCCGTATGCCAGTCATCCGTGAAGCTGAACACTACCACGCCGGCGAGTCCGGAACGAAAGGCCGTCTGGATCTGCGACTCGAGGAACTGCCCTTGCGCCTCCTCGCCCTCGCGCAACGAATCCATGCCGAACTCGCCGAGCAGCAGCGGTTTTGTATCCGCGATCATCTGCAAACGCGCGAGATAATTGGCAAACGGCCCCGGCTTGTGCAGATAGAGATTGAAGCAAAGGAAGTCGACCCGTTGTGAGTGGAGAAATTCGGTGGGCGGATAATTGGCGAACGTGCAGAGGCAGTTCGGGTCAATCGATTTCACGATATCCACCAGCTCGTCGATGAACTCGCCCACCGCTGTTGCCCCGCTCCAGCGGACCACGTCGGGCGGGATCTCGTTCACGACGGAAAGGGCGAAGGTGGCGGGATGGCCCGCGCAGGATTCCGCCGCCTTGCGCACGGCATCCCGGCCTTTCTGCATAAGCTCGGCGGAATCCAAGAAGCACAGATGCTTGCCCCAGGGGATGTCCACCAGCACCTTGAGTCCCGCCATTTCGGCGAGATCTAGCAGCCACTTCGGCGGCACGTGATAGACCCGGACAAGGTTTGCCCCCAGCAACTTGATCAGCTTGAAATCCTGCGTGGTCTGCTCCGACGAAGCAAATGCCTCGCCGTTTCCGTTCGGCGCGAAGGGACCATAGGCCACGCCTTTGACGTGGAACTTTGCAGCCCCCAGCCGAAAGAATTTTCCATCCACCGTCACCCGGGGACGTGCATGTGCCTCCGCTGCCATTCTTCGTTAGACGCCCGATAGTTTGATTATCATCACGCGAAGTGTGGAATTAACCAGAACCAGCTCAGATGTCGAGGTTTCCGACATGCCCTTAAACCACCTGCACCCCTCGCAAACGCATCACCCATAATGCCAAATGGACCTATCAATTTAAATAATCCTAATGCTTTGCAAAGGCTAATTATTTTGATTTTCTAATCTCAGAGCAAGAAATGACTAGTCACTTTTTATTGACGCTCATAACGCTGTGCTTGCTGCTTGTTGCGCCGGCATATGGAACTGTTTTGGACTGGAGCAATGTGTCATGGACGCCTGGGTCCTTAACACAAACTTACAATCTGGACGGGGATGACTTCGATGACATCACCATCACCATTTCCGGGGATACCACCGCTTTAGTCTCAGGTTACCCGAGCATCGGGACAGGTTTACAGGGCGGGTTGGGCAGTGCTGATGACACGTTGCTGCTTAGGTTAGACTTTGCCAACCCTTCCCAAAGCATCACTGTGACGGTCCAGTTTCACTACTATTATGTTGGTGCCACCAATGTCAGTTTTTCCCTGTTCGACGTGGATGGCGACCAGGTCGGTGCCAGCTCGAATTACCGCTTCCGCGACCACCTCAGCGAGCTCTCGGCCACTGGAGACAACAGCTTGATTGCCGCCGCCCTCGCTGCTGGCACCGCCAATTCCACGGCCGGTTCCGGCACCAACCAGACCGTCACCGGCAATGACCTGGCCAATGACACGGGGGCCGGTTCCGGGGCAGGCAATGTGAGCATCAATTACGGGTCAAACAACGTGAACGAGTTTTCTTTCACCATCGGAAATACTGGCACCATCTTGTCCGGTGACCCGCAGGAGCAGGTCATCGCCATCCATGATATAAAATTCAAGTCCAAGCTCCCGGAGGTCGGCAGCACCGTGATGGCAGTGGCCCTTTGCGCGGGGTTTGCAGGCTTGCGCCTGATCCGCTCCTTGCGGCAAACCAAGGCCTGAAAAGCAAAACCCCGGACGATATCGTCCGGGGCCTTGCTTGAATTCAATCACTTTTCGCCGTGCTTACTTCACGCGGGCCGGGAGCTTCTTCTCAATCTTGGATTTCTCCAGCACCACGTACTTCGGCAGACCGTTCTCCGTCGGCACCTTCGTCTCACCGGCGATGAGCGGGGAGGCGTACTCCACGAACTTCTCGTTCGGCAGGAAGCCGTCTTCGCTCACCCAATCGCGCGGCAGGAAATGCTCCACGTTCGCGATGTCTTCCAACGGCTGCAGGCCGATGGTCCACTTGTAAGGATTGGAGCTGACGCGGACGATCTTCGGCATGTAACCGCTCTTGCCCTCGATGGCCGCCTTCACCGCTGCCGCACCGCACGCGTAAGCTTCTTCCGCATCCGTCGCGCTGGCGTAGTGGGCCGCAGCGCGTTGCGCATAGCCGAGCAACACCGTGCGCGTCTTGAGATTCAACTTCTCCTGCACGATGCCCTTCAACACTTCGCTGGCACCGGCGAGCACTGCGTGACCGAAAGCGTCCAGGCGCGTCTTGTCCGCGCCGATCTCTTCGCCTTTCTCGTCTTTCACGCCTTCGCCGCAGACCACGATGCAATACTTGTAGGCATCCACCGTCTCTTTGACCTTCGCGAGGAACTTCTCCTGATTGAACGGAATCTCCGGCAGCAAAATGATATGCGGCGGATTCGCCGGGTTGCCTTGCTTCGCCAGAACGGTACCCGCCGCGATCCAGCCAGCCGCGCGGCCCATCACCTCGACGATGCAGCAAGAGCCGTCATCCGTGGCCATGCTGCCCACGTCGAAGCCGATCTCCGTCACGGTCGTGGAATTGTATTTGATCACCGAACCGTAGCCGGGGCAGTGATCCGTGTGCGGCAGATCGTTATCGATCGTCTTCGGCACGCCGTTCACGCGCATCTCGTAACCGCGCTTCACGGCTTCGAGATGGATCTTGTGCGCGGTGTCCTGCGAGTCATTGCCGCCCGCGTAGAAGAAGTAACGGATGTTGTGCGCCTGAAAGACCTCGAACAAACGATCCATGTCCTTCGCGGCCTGCTCGGGCTTCTTCTGGAAATTGATCTTGTAACGGCACGTGCCGAGCGCGGCGGCGGGCGTGTACTTCAGCCCTTCGATGGCCGAGGCCTTCTCCTCCTGCAGGTCGATGATCTCCTCGTTCAAGATGCCGAGGATGCCGTTCATGCCGCCGTAGATCTCTTCGATCTGGTCGGGATGCTTGCCCGCTTCCTGGACCACACCCGCCACACTGGCATTGATCACGCACGTCGGCCCGCCGGACTGGGCCACCAATAGATTTCCAACCAGATCTGCCATAAATTCAAAAAGTTACTTCGCTCATTGACCGCACCGGACCCCATTTCCATTGGGAAAAAGGCCCCAAAACAGAGGCCGAACGATGCCAACCACGCCGGGGTATGTCAAAGGGGAATTCCCTGACTGCCACCCGGATGGGATGCCCTGCCACCGTCTCCTTGTCTGGCTTCGGGACCCTGCTTTAACCAAGCAGCGGCCCCGGCCTGGTGCACATGCCGCCTATATTTGTTTGAGCACAAAATCCTTCACCTTTCCGTCGGGCCCCACGAAGACCCGGAGTTCCTGCTGTTCCAGCAGACCGCCGATTGTTCCCCTCGTATATTGCCAGATATACTCCTGTAAGCCGTCTTTCTTTTTACGCACGGTCCAAGGTTTCCCAAACCACTCCGTCAATTCGGTCGGCACCGTCTCGCCGCGTTTGATGTTCTTGGTCTTGTCCACGTCGAACTTGGCCCCCGTGGCGCAGCCGCTGATGATCAGTGCCACAGTCAACAACAGGATGTTAATGATTTTCATCGGTTGGGATCGGTTTTCCTTTTGATCAATCCATCCAGATTGCACCACCGGCCACATGACCGCGCAGGCAAGCTGGCTGGAATAACCTCATCGGCAATTTTCACCTTCTTAAAATATTTTCCCCTTCAATGGCAAGTCATACCTTCGCCAATGTTGTTTTTACATCACCTTGCTCCACGTCTCCCGTCCGTCCTTGATGAATCCCAACCTCGCATACAACTCCCCCGCCTCCGGATGTTTCTCATCCACCTCCAGCCGCAGGCGCCGAATCCCTTCGCCCAGCAAGGCCGCCATCACCTCGCTCAACAACTTCGCGCCCGCACCTCGACCGCGCATCTCCGGTATCACGAAGAACTCGTCCAGCAATCCCACCGGCCCATCGAACTCCAGTGCGAAATAGAACGGCACCAGCGCATACCCCACGATGCGCCCCTCCACCTGCGCCACCCAGAGCCGACCCGCCTCCGGCCGTTGCAAGAACTCCGCCAGCAACCGCCGCTTCTTCACCGCGTCCCACGCGAAACCGAAATGCGCATAGAACTGCTCCACCACCGGCAGCAAGCGGTCCAGATCCTCCACCTCCGCCCGTCGATTCACCTGTGCTTCCATTCCCATACGATTGCCCTTTCCCTCAATGTGCGTCCAGCCCGCCGACTTATTTCCCCCCTCTTTCGATGTTCAGAGTTCGATGTTGGATGTTCGGTGTTTTCCTATTCCCCTCATGCCGCCATCCGGGTCGCATCCACTCCCTCCACACTGCTCACCAGCGGCAGCGGCAGGCGCAGCACGGAGCACAGTGTCGAATCCAGTTGCCACATCTCGCGGATCACCGCCTCGCCCGGCTGATACCCGATGCTGTACCGGCCCGGCTCGCGCAAGATCCATCCACGCAAAAGCAGGTCCGACAGATCATGGAAGCCGGCCAACTCCAGATCGTTCGCCCGTGGCCGTCCGAAGCGACGGCAAAACACCTGCGCCAGTTCGATCAACATCGTGTGCTGCAACGCCTCCGGCAGTTCGTTCAAGCTCATGGTTGGTTTCCTCATCATATTAGCTCCTTTGTCTTTCTTGTCCTTCTCAATTTTCGCTCCGCCATCCATTCCCGTTTTTCTTCGCTTCATCCTTGGCCATCCATTCCTTCTTCATCCGTCCTATTTCAACTATCACGCCACCCATCTTATCCGGGTCACTAGGACAACCGCTGTCCTAGGTCCCCTTTTCCTAAAAATATTTCAAACCGACTTAACCGCTTGAAAATCAGCCAGATGCACCAAAAATCGTCGCCAAACCTCAAAATTCCCGGCAAATAATTCGCGGAAATCAGCGGAATTCGCATTTCTCCTTTTCCGTCCTTGTTTCGTGTCTTTAGCGGGCAAAAACTCCCCTCTCCCCATCCTGCAAACCTTGTTAACCCAGTCAAAAACACCCTCCACTTCTCCTGCCCTTTACGCATTACGAATCCCCTTTTCCCTTCATAAATCATCAGCCATCACTCATACTTCTTCCGTGAACCCGAAACCTTCCCTGCGGATGTCGCGTCTCATCCTTGTACCCATGAAGACTCCTCTGCTTTGTCTGCTCGCCGCCGCGGTGTGTTTTCTCCTCCCCTCCGCGCTCACCGCTGCGGATGCCAAGAAACCCAATGTCATCCTCATCATGGCCGATGACCTCGGCTACGAGACCATCGGCGCGAATGGCGGCACGTCGTATCCCACGCCTGTGCTCGATAAGCTCGCCGCGAACGGCGTGCGTTTCACTCAATGCTACGTGCAACCGCTCTGCACGCCCACGCGCGTGCAGTTGATGACCGGCAAATACAACGTCCGCAATTACGTGGACTTCGGCGACATGGACCCCAAGGCCGTCACCTTCGGCAACCTCTTCCAGCAAGCCGGCTACGCCACCGCCATCGCCGGCAAATGGCAGCTCGGTCAGGACCCCGAGCTACCCAAGAAGTATGGCTTCCAGGAACACTGCCTCTGGCAGCACACCCATCGCCCCCCGCGCTATGCCAACGCCGGACTTGAGATCAATGGCGTGAAAAAAGATTATTCCAACGGCGAATACGGCCCCGAGGAAGTGAACCGCTTCGTCCTCGATTACCTCGGCCGCCAGAAGGACAAGCCCTTCTTCCTTTACTACCCCATGATCCTCACCCACTCGCCGTATCAGCCCACTCCTGATAGCAAGGACTGGGATCCGAAAGCCAAAGGCGAAAACGTGAACAAACACGATAAACACTTCGGCGAGATGGTCACCTACATGGACAAGATGATCGGCCGCGTCGTCACCCAGCTCGACAAGTTGGGCCTCCGCGAGAACACGTTGCTCATCTTCCTCGGTGATAACGGCACGGGTGCCGGCACCAAATCCATGATGGGCGACAAAGTCGTCATCGGCGGCAAAGGCCAGACGAAAGCCTCCGGCATGCATGTGCCCCTCATCGTCAGTTGGCCTGCAGGTGCGGCGAAAGGCAAAGTCTCTCACGATCTGGTCGCCAGCACAGACTTCCTGCCCACCATCTGCGCCGCCGCCGGCATCAAACTCCCCTCTAATTTCGTCCTCGATGGCCAGAGCTTCCTGCCCCAAGTGCGCGGTGATAAAGGCCAGCCGCGCGAGTGGATCTACTCCTGGTACTCACCGCGTCAGGAAAACCTCCGCGAATTCGCCTTCAACCAGCGCTACAAACTCTACCGTAACGGTAACTTCTACGATCTGGGCAAAGACATCGAAGAGATGTCTGCCCTCAAAGTCGCCGACCTGAAAGGTGAAGCCGCGAAAGCCGCCAAACTCCTCCAAGGCGCGCTCGACCAATACGCCAACGCCCGCCCCGCCCATCTGCCCAAGCCACCCGTCGCCGACCCTGCCGCCCCCAAGAAAGCCAAGAAGAAAAAGCAAGCCGAATAAGCCACGCCCTCACTCTCCTGGGGCGCGGGTTGTCCCAACCCGCAGCAACGTACCTGAGCAAAACCGGGCCAGCTTCGCAGTAAACCATCCGGCCAAAACTCTTTCTTTTCAATCCATCGAATTCGCACCTCCCCGCCCACCTCCGGTATTCACCCCCTGAATCGGTTATTGGCATTCCCCCGGTTATCAGGGACTTTGGGCCGGTCATGCTCTTAAGCATCTCGCACATCACCGTCTATCGCTACAGCGAGCCCGTCTCGCTGGGGCCGCACCGCCTCATGGTGCGGCCACGGGAGGGGCATGACGTGCAGATCCGGTCATCCACGCTGAACATCAGCCCGGAGAACCGCGTGCGCTGGATCCATGACATCTTCGGGAACTCCATTGCGCTCGTCGATTTCCTCGCGCCCGCCGCCGAGCTGCGTGTGGAGAGCGTCGTCACCGTCGAGCAATACAACACGAACCCGTTCGATTTCGTTCTCGACCCCAGCGCTGCCGAGCTGCCCTTCTATTATCAGCCGGATGAGATGCCGGACCTCTCGCCCTATCTGCAACGCCAATATCCCGGCGATGACCAGCCCATCCGTCATTGGCTGCGACCCTTCCTGAACGTGCAGGGACGCGGCAAGACCTTGGAATTCCTCATCGCGCTGAACAAGTCCGTGCCGATGATCTTCACCTACCGGCGGCGTGAAGAGCCGGGGGTGCAAAGCCCCGGTCAGACGCTGAGCCATCGTTCCGGTTCCTGTCGTGATTTCGCGCTGCTGCTGATGGAGGCCGCGCGGTCCATGGGCTTGGCGGCGCGTTTCGTGAGCGGTTATCTTTGTCAGGCTGCGGGCAGTGTGCATGAGTCGGCCTTGGGCGCGACCCACGCGTGGGCGGAGATCTATCTGCCCGGCGCGGGCTGGCGCGGTTTCGATCCCACCTGCGGCATCCTTGCTGCCGATTCCCATGTGCGCGTGGCGGTGACCCGCACCCCCGCTCAAGCTGTCCCCGTCGGCGGCCTCTTCACCGGTTACCCGATGCACTATCGCGGCCTGCAAGTGATGGTCGATGCCCGCGTGATGGAATAGGCCAGCTACTCCACCACCCACCGCTTCGCCTTCAATTCATACCGCGGCAACGCCCCGCTCGCCGCCACTTCGATCGGCACCCGCAACGCCAGCGATTCCTGAAACGCTTTTTGCATGCGTTGCACCAAAGACTTCGTGTCGGTGCATTCCGCCACCGGCTCGATCTCCAGCTTCAGCTCGGTCAGCGATTGCACCTTCATCACGCGCACCCGGTATTCCGCCACTTCGGGAAAATCGCGCACGATGGATTCCACCGCCGTGGGATACACGTTCACCCCGCGCACCACGATCATGTCATCCACGCGTCCAAGGATGCCGCCCGCCAGCGCCAGCGAATGACGGCCGCATGCGCACGCTTTCCCCGCTTCACGCACTTGTGCCTGCACGAGATCGCCCGTGCGATAACGCAAGAGCGGCGAACCCGTGCGGCCCAAAGTCGTGAGCACCAATTCACCCCGGACAGCCGGTGAACCCGTTTGCGGATCAATTACCTCCGCGTAGAAAGCGGGTTCCATCACGTGCAATACACCGGCTTGCTTGGGGCACTCAAAGGTCACCGGGCCCACCTCCGTCATGCCGTGATGATCGAAGATGCGCGCGCCGTGCCAGAGCTTGCTCAATCGCTCGCGCGTGGCCGGGATGCTGCCACCCGGTTCGCCCGCCACCACGATGGTGCGCAGCGGGATCTGGGTAAGATCGATCTTTTCCTGCACCGCCACTTCCGCCAGATGCAGCGCATATGTGGGCGTGCAG
This sequence comes from uncultured Verrucomicrobiota bacterium, assembly GCA_964589735.1. GTDB lineage: Bacteria > Verrucomicrobiota > Verrucomicrobiia > Limisphaerales > JAEYXS01 > JAEYXS01. The sequence goes on from CAZPUL010000007.1 coordinate 111,866, forward strand.
CAGAGGACGGTCGCTTGGTGGGCGATCATGGAGCGCAATCGCGCGGCCGTGCTGAGGCCGCCGCCAGGAATAGACAGCGCACCAATGCGTCCACCAGCCTCGAACGCCAGCCAAAACCCGATGAACGGGCCGAAGGAGAAGGCGAAAAAGATGCGATCCTTGCTCGTGATGTCCGCCGCGAGAAAGACCTCCGCCCAGTTCGTCACCATCCAGTCCCAATTCTCCGGCGTGTCCAGCCAGCGGATCGGAGTGCCCGTGGTGCCGCTGGTCTGGTGCGTACGCGTGTAGCGCTCGAGCGGGTAGGACAGGTTCGTGCCGAAGGGCGGATGCTCCGCCTGATCGCTCACCAGTTCCGTCTTCGTCGTGAAGGGAAAGCGCGCGCTGAAATCCGCCAGCGAACCCACGCGATGCGGCGCATCTACGGCGGCGAACTTATCCTGATAAAACGCGTTCCCGGCGTGGATGATCTCCAGCAGCCGGTTCAGGGACGCAAGCTGTTCCTGCGCGATGACATCACGGTTGGGAAAGCCGTTGGTCATCACGCCAGATTATTTGGCGGGTTGCGTTGGAGCCGTAGCGGTCTGCGTCACGGCAGGTTTGCTCGGCGGCGGCCCGGGCTTGAAATAAGTCGCCATCGTGGCGCCCACGGCCGCCAAAATGATGCCCACATAAAACTGCCACTTGATGGTGCCCAAGCCACCGGCGGGCGGATGCAGGATGATGGCCACGATCGCGTTCACGATCGGCGCCCCGGCGAAGATGATGGACATGACCACCGTCGGCGAGCCCTTGGCCCCGAAGGCCAGCAGCACCCCGAACGCGCCGATCGCACCTGCGATGCCGGCGATGAGCGACCACCACATGCCCTTGCTGGCGTACCCCGAGAAAGCCGCGCCCTTCATCATCAGCAAAACCAGCGGCGCCAACACCGCGACCAGGAAGTAGGCGATGCCCACGAACAGGAACGCCTTGTAACGGTTCATCGTCGCATCCCCGCCGGGATTGATACTTAACTGGCCCGTGTGCAGCAGGAGCCCGTAAACACCCCAGCAAAAGACCGTCATCAATGAGAAGTAAAGCCACGCCTGGCTCGAATTTGCAGAACTATCAGTCGCCATAATGGTGCGAAATCTAGCCCCGGGTGCCCTTTACAGCAAATGGTTTGTGGGCATACATTAAACTGATTCGCTGAATCCCGCTGACCGGGATGGCGTCCAAACGATATCGTGAAGCATTATCTGACAGTCTTGCTGGCAAGTGCCTTGGTATTAACGGGCTGCAAGTCCAGCACGGTGGAGACCCGGCGCACTGAACGCCAAGGTGCCTACACCGCCTTGCCCGCCGACCAGCGTGAACTGGTGGACAAGGGCCAGATCAAGGTGGGCATGACGGAAGATGCCGTTTACATCGCTTGGGGCAAGCCCACGCAGATCGTCACCAGCGAGGACCAGAGCGGCCGCGCCACCACGTGGCTCTATCACGGCACGATGCTGGAAGAGAACCGCTATTGGTCCTATCGCGAAGTCTCCCGCGATGGCCGCGTGTATCTCGAACGCTATCTGGACCGCGATTACAATTCCCGCGATTACATCAGCTCCGAGATCGTTTTCCAGAACGGCGTCGTCGTCCGCTGGCGCACCCTCCCCCGGCCCGTAGGCTGATCTCCCGCCCGCCCGCGGTGGACAATATCGGCCCACTTCCCGGCAAACCGGGGGGAGCCGGTCCGGGTTCTGCGGCGCATCTTCACTCTGCGAACACAACGCAGAACGTGAGGCCGCTATGAAGACGATGGAGACACCTTGGGCGATTGCTGAGCAGAACTTCCCCCTGAACGCCACCTTGGCGGAGAAACTGGAATTCGTGCTCGGCTACGCCGTGCTCGCCCCCTCCAGTCATAACACCCAGCCTTGGTTGTTCGCCATTCGCGGCGACCATATCGACCTCTATGCTGATCGCACCCGTTCGCTGAAAGTTTGCGATCCGACCGACCGCGAACTCGTCATCAGTTGCGGCGCCGCCCTGTTCCATCTGCGGCTGGCCCTGCGTCATTTCAATCTCTTCGACCATGTGGACCTGCTGCCGGACCAGAACGACCCGGACCTCCTTGCACGCGTCTGGATCGGCACCGCCGGAGCCCACTCGCCCGAGGAGACCCTGATGTTCCACTCCATCCCCAAGCGGCGCACCAATCGCCAGCGTTTCCAGAATGATCCCTTGCCGCCCCGGTTGCTGGCCGAGTTGCACACCGCCATTTTCCATGAAGGTGCCTGGCTGCATTACGTGGAGGGGGAAGACCAACGCCTGGCCCTGGCGGAACTCATCGGTCAAGCGGACCGGCAACAATGGGCGGACAAACGCTTCCGCCTCGAACTCGCCGCCTGGGTGCACTCCAATCACAGCGCCGCCCGGGATGGCATCCCGGGTTACGCGCAGGACGTCGACGACATCCTTTCCTACATGGGTCCGCTGGTGGTCCGCACTTTTGACCTCGGTGACGGCCAGGCCGCGAAGAACGCCGAGATCGCCCGCCACTCACCGGGCCTCGCCATCATCGGCACATCGGAGGATACGCCGCGCGACTGGCTCCTCGCCGGTCAGGCGCTCGCCCATGTGCTCTTGCGCGCCCGCGTGGAAGATGTCTGGGCCTCCTTCCTCAACCAGCCCATCGAAGTCCCCGCACTGCGTGGCAATCTGGTGCAACTGCTCGACCGCTGCGGCTCGCCCCAGCTCATCCTCCGCCTCGGCTTCGCCAGCGAGGTGAAACCCACCCCGCGCCGTCACGTGGATGAAGTGCTGATCTAAGAGATCGCCTGAAAAACAACTCAGGCCGCCGGTGTCGGCAACCGCAGGAGCGCATCCAGACTGTGCTTCTTGATGCCGAAGAAGTGTTTGAACTCCTCGATGCGCTCGCGCGCCGCCGGATTTGTGAACGGCTCCCCATCACGCACCGCCGCGATCATCAGGTTCTTCGGCGTGTGCTCGGACGAGACGAACTCGAACACCTTCGTCTTGTAACCCGCCCATTCCAGATACAGCGCGCGCAAGCCGTCCGTCGCCCATTCCGCCATGCGTTCCTCCATCACGCCATGCCGCAAGACCGGCGCGAGCACGGTAGGATGCAATAACTGCGGCCGCACTTCCTTGTGGCAGCACGGCGCCACCACGATCAGCTTCGCCCGCATCTCGACACCCCGCAAGATCGCCTCATCCGTGGCCGTATTGCACGCGTGCAGCGCGATCAGCACCTCGATGTCCTTCACCCGCGCCTGGTCGATGGTGCCTTCCATGAAGGTCAGCCCCTCCGCCTTGATCTCCTGCGCGATGCCGTTCGTCTTCTCCACCAGGTCCGCGCGCGACTCCACACCCAAGACTTCCACCGGTGAATGCTTCGTGCGCCGCAACCACTGCCACGCCGCGAACGTCAGATAACCCTTCCCGCAACCCATGTCCGCGATGTTCAACGGCTGCCCCGGCTTCCACCCGCAATCATCCAGCAGATGCGACAAGATCTCCAGATAGCGGTTGATCTGCCGATGCTTGTCCGCCATGGACGGCAACACCTTGCCCGTCGCCTCCACCACACCGAGCGCCACCAACCAGTCATTCGCCGTCGCATCCAGCAGCCGCACCCGCTCACGGTCGTGCGCCACCGCCGGAGCCGTCACCACCGCCGGCTTGTGGTTCGAGAGCTGCGGCTGGCCGCCCTTGCGCGGGAAATGCAACTGCCAGTCCTTCTGCGTCGTGCCCAGCAGCGCGTTCTTCCACACCCCGTGCAACTGCTCCTCCACCCAGCCCATGCCCTTCTCCAGCGGGATGTTCTTCGCGATGTCATTCGTCCGCCGCGTGAACGTCATGGCCAGATGCGGCACCTGGCGGATCTGCACCCGCCGCACCGTGATCCGCTCCACGCCATCATCCGGCTGCGTGGGCCCGGAAAGGACGAGGCGGACAAACGTGCCATCCCGAAGGCTCGTTTCCGTCTTCGCGATGAACTCAACTATCGGATCTGCATTCTGCATGTGGCGACCACTCTAATGATTGCCCGCCAAATGAAAAGCGGCGGCTTTGGCGGGCAAACCTTTTCCTTTTTTCGTCGCTGCAAAATCCGGTCTGCTTTTTGCAGCGCGAGTAAAGCGCGGTGATTCTGGCGATATAGGTTAGTATCAACCGATGAAACATCCGCCGCCAGGCCAAGACCACAAACACTGGCATCAGCTCGCCGCCAGTGAGGTCATCCAATTGCTGGATACGGCGGCCGAAAGCGGACTCACCACTGCTGAGGTGCAACGGCGTCAGAAGATCCACGGGCCGAACACCTTGCGGGCCGGCCGCCAGACCCCCGCGTGGCTGCGCTTCCTCCATCAATTCAACCAGCCGCTCATCTACCTGCTGCTCGCCGCCTCCGCCGTCACCTTCTACCTCCACGAATTAGTGGACAGTTCCGTCATCTTCGGCGTCGTGCTGGTCAACGCCATCGTCGGCTACCTCCAGGAGACCAAGGCGGAGAAGGCCATCGATGCCCTCGCCCGCATGGTTGTCACGGAAACTACTGTCCGTCGTGATGGTCAGAAACTCCGCATCCACTCGCAAGCCCTCGTCCCCGGCGACGTCGTCCTCTTGCAATCTGGCGACAAAGTCCCCGCCGATCTCCGTCTCTTCTCCGTACGCAATCTGCAAGTGGACGAATCCGCCCTCACCGGCGAATCCGTCCCCGTGAGCAAGCACAGTGATGTCCTCGCCCTCGATACCATTCTCGCTGAGCGCAAGAATCTCGCTTACGCGGGGACACTCGTCACCTATGGCCAGGCCGAAGGCGTCGTGTGGGCCATCGGCCATCAGACCGAGACCGGCCGCATCGCCACCTTGATCGAGGATGCCGTGGAGATGTCCACGCCGCTCACGCGCAAGATCGCCGAGTTCAGCAAGCTGCTGCTCTGGATCATCATGGGCCTCGCGGTGCTGACCTTTGCGGTCGGCATTCTGCGTGGCGAACCGGTCGTGGAGATGTTCATGGCCGCCGTGGCCCTCGCCGTCGGCGCGATCCCGGAAGGCTTGCCTGCGGCCGTGACCATCACGCTCGCCATCGGGGTGTCCCGGATGGCGAAGCGCCAGGCTATCATCCGGAAGCTGCCCGCCGTGGAAACCCTCGGCAGCACCACCGTCATCTGCTCGGACAAGACCGGCACCCTCACCGAGAACCAGATGACCGTGCAGGAGGTCTGGGCCGGTGGCCGCCTCTTTGAAGTCACCGGCACCGGCTACGAAGCAGAGGGCGAAGTGAAGCACGAAGGTGCAGGCGTGCAGGCGCAAATGAACACCGCCCTGCATGAAGTGCTCAAGGCCGGCTTGCTCTGCAATGATTCCCAGTTCCAACGCGACGCCGGCCGCCTAACTGTCCAGGGTGATCCAACGGAGGCCGCCCTGCTCGTCGCCGCGCGCAAGGGCGGCCTCGTCGCCGCCGCTGTCCGTGATGCCCATGGCCGCATTGATTCCATCCCCTTCGAGTCCGAGCAACAGTTCATGGCCACGCTGCATCACGGTGGCCGCCATGGCCGTGTCATCTATAAGAAAGGTGCGGTGGAACGTCTGCTGGAGCACAGCGATCACCTGCTCTCGGCCACGGGCGAACTGGTGCCGATCGATCGCGGGGCTATCCATGCCCTCGCCGGTCAGATGGCGGCCAAGGGCTTGCGTGTCCTCGCCTTTGCCCGCCGCGAAGTCGCCCCGGAACATGCGACCCTGAAGCATCATCAGCTCAAGAGCGGGCTCACCTTCCTCGGCCTGCAAGGCATGATCGATCCACCGCGAGCAGAGGCAGTTCAGGCCGTGGGGCGTTGTCAAAAGGCGGGCATCGCCGTGAAGATGATCACTGGCGACCATGCGATCACCGCCGCCGCCATCGCCGGCAAGGTCGGCCTGCAAGGTGCGCGGGATGCCCACGGCCTCCTGCGCGCCGTGTCCGGCCGGGAACTGGAAAAGCTCGATGACACTGCGCTGCAAACCATCGCCCAGGAGGCCAGCGTCTTCGCCCGCGTCGCCCCGGAACAAAAGCTGCGGCTCGTGAAAGCCTTGCAGGCGCAAGGCCACGTCGTGGCCATGACCGGTGACGGCGTGAACGATGCCCCCGCGCTCAAGCAGGCGGACATCGGCATCGCCATGGGCAAGTCGGGCACCGATGTCGCCAAGGGCGCTGCCGACATGCTGCTCACCGATGACAATTTCGCCTCCATCGAAGCGGCGGTGGAAGAAGGCCGGGGCGTCTTCGACAACCTCACCAAGTTCATCGTCTGGACCATTCCCACGAATCTTGGCGAGGGCTTGATCCTCCTCCTGGCCATCTTTCTCGGCATGGAACTGCCCGCGCTGCCCGTGCAATTGCTCTGGGTGAACATGATGACCGCCGCCTTCCTCGGCCTCACCCTCGTCTTCGAGCCGAAGGAGCCGAACCTCATGGAGCGCCAGCCGCGCAACCCGCAGGAGCCCATCCTCACGCACCCGCTCTTCATGCGCACCGGCCTGGTCACGCTCATCCTGCTGACGGGGTCTTTTGGGCTCTTTATGTGGGAGCAACAGGTGAATGGGGCATCGATCGAACAGGCAAGAACCCTAGTGGTAAATACCATCGTCATGGTAGAGCTATTTTACCTGTTAAACTGTAGGTCTCTTACGTGCTCGGTGCATTCACTGGGCTGGTTCAGCAACCGGTGGTTGCTGGGCGGCATCGGGGCGATGGTGCTGGCGCAGGTGGCCTTTACCCACTTGTCCGTGATGAACAAATTGTTTCAGACCGCGCCGCTGGGTGCCGATGAGTGGTTAAGGGTCGTCGGTGTGGGCCTGGCCGCCTTCTGGATCGTAGGATTCGAGAAGTGGGTCCGGTTCCGCGTGAACCGGCCGGTGACCCGGTCCTAAAGTGAAACGCAAAATGAACAAAGCAATCTCAACCACAGTGCCCGAGCAAGCCCCGGTCAACCGCCCGGTGCAGCTCCTTTTGCTGGGCCTCTGGGCCGGGAACATCGCCTTTTTCCTCTACTTCCTCGTGAAACACGGCTGGCGGCAGCCTTGGTGAGCCTGCTCGGTGTTTTCCGCCAATCCGTGGAGGTGTCTGGCGTGAACTACTCCTTCGCCGGCGTCGGTGCCTTGCCCCCCAGCTCACCCGGTGCCTTGGCGATGTAGTAGAACCGCACGTTCAGCTCCGTCGCCAGTTTCTCCAGTTCGTCCAGTTCCTGCGGCTCCCCGATATACAGCACGTAAAGCTTCGGCAGCCGCGTGACCTGTTCCTTGAAAGCATCCCGGATCACCCGCCGCACCTTCTCGCTGTTCGGCCCGGAGATGGCGAGATCCACCTGCTTCAACCCGCCGCGCGCCATGATCCGCGAGAGCGTCATGGCCAGTTGGGAGGGGGCCGTCTTCGAGACGGCGTTGAAAGTCGAATCCGCGAACGAACCGCTGGAAGGCACCCAGAACAGCTCCACGTTGTTGTGCTTGAAGAACTGGTAGGCGTCATCCTTCACGGACGGCGGCATGCTCTCTGGACCGGTGGACTTGCAGCTCGTGAATGACAGCAAGGCAGCCACGAGCAGCAGTGAACGGAAAAACGACTTCATGCACGGAGCATAATGAACGGCCCGCCGCTGGCAAACACGTTCAGCGCAAATTCCCGGCCGGGCAACCGCTCGGCCTTCGTGCCGCTGGCCACACATTCCGCCCAAAACTCAAGGTTGCCGTCCCATCATGGTGTTGGAGCTTTGAACCTTGCGCTTTCTCCTCAGCTCTCCCGCAGATCATAGCACACCACGCGATCTTTCGTTCGCACCAGCAGCTTGCCCTGCGAGATCGTCGGTGACGGGCACCACAACGCCCGCACGTTCGCCTTACCCAGTTCCACGCGCTGATCCGCCGTCGCTTTCAACATCTGCAGATTGTTCCCGTTGTTCATCATCACGAACACCTTCCCGTCCGCGATGAGCGGTGATGAAATCGTCGAGGGCACCGGATGCTTCCACCGCACCTCCCCGCTCGCGAGTGACACGCAATAGTGATACCCGTCATCCATCAGATACACGTTACCATTGTAGATGACCGGGCTCGACTGCGTGCGGACCACATCCAGCGGGAACTTCCACAATTCCTCCACACCATCCGACTTCAGCTTGAACGCCACCAATCCCTGCGCCGCGTTCTTCGTCTGCACCGCCAGCACGTCATCCACGATGGATGGCGTCGCATCTCCGCCTCCGGTCGTGCGCCAGGCGATGGTGCCCGTCTTCAAGTCATGCGCCGTCAATTCATTCCGCCCGTTGAAGATCACCAGCGTCTTCCCGTCCTTCTTCCATGCGACCGGTGAGGATTGCCCGCCACCAATCTTGTCCGGCTGCCAGAGCTGCTTGCCCGTCGCGGCATCATAGGCCGTAAGCTTGCCCGCATTGATCACCACCACGCCCTCCACGTAGAGCGGCGAGGAACCGGGCGCCTTCGCAGGCAACGGCGTGGACCAAAGGATCTTGCCTTTGTCCGCATCCACCGCGTAAAGATGCGTGCTGCCCATCGCGAAGACCTTGCCATCCGCCACCACTGGTGTGCTGGAGCAGTTGCGTCCCTTCGGCTCGCCTGGCGCAGCCGCCTTCCAGATCGTCTTGCCCGTCTCGATATCCAGGCAGATCACCACATCTTCCGCCACCCGCTGCGTCGGCGGCACTTTTTCGATGACCTCTTTCTTCACGTGCTCGGCAAAACCCGATTCATCCAGCCACTTCTTGAACGCCGCATCCGTAGCGAACGGCTTGTCTTGCATCGCGTTCAACTTCTCGTAATCCGGCAGCGGTATCGCCAGCTTGCCCTTCTTGAAGCGCCCGGACACAAACCCGCCCATCAACTGCTTCTGCCGCTTGTTCAAGTTCGCCTCGATCCATTCCGCGACGTAGTCATCCAGCTTCTTGCCGCGCATCTGCGGACTCAGCGCCTCGCGATCCGCCTCCATCTTCGCGGCCAGTTCCTTCCCGAGCCCACCGGGATTCTGGTAGCCGAGATTCCGCATCACCAGGTCCGTGATCGTGCGCGTCTCGGACGGCACATCCGTATGCCAAACCACGGATAGATACGCGCGTTTGCCCGCGACGACTGCGCTGCCGTGACCGCCCTCGTCATTGCCTGGGATCATCTCGCTCTCCCAAAGTTTCTTCGGCCCCTCCGCCGGCCAAGTGTCCGCCAGCTTCGGACTCTCGGGCAGAACGCCATTGCGACCCGGCCCACGCCATTGGTTCCAATCCGCCGCCGTGGCGGTGACGAGCGAAACGCCCACGCCGATCAAAGTCAGTGTCAGTAAGGAGTGCTTCATTTTTAATTTCCGTTAAAACCCCGGATATACTTTCATGATTTCACCACTCTTAGGATCAACATCCACAGTTTTAGCATGCGACTCAGGTCCAATTTCCACTTCCCAATACGTTTCTTTCTTTCCTACCAGCACGATTCTCTCGGGCATTTCCGAATACTTTTCCCGACAATACTTCTTTACGCCGCGCATGACTGTTCGTTCTTCTGCTGTTCGACAACCAACTGATAGAAGTCCCAGCACTAGCAATAGGAACAAATTTGAATGACTTCTATTCATGGTAAATTTTCACTCCTGTTTCTTCTTTTTCTTCTTCGTCGCCGGTGCACCCGGCTCCGCGCCGTCGTTATCCGCTTTCCCACCGCCCCAAAGCGGTTTCACATTCGCCTTGTCCCACTCACTCCACGCCATCTGCAATTCCTTCACCTTCTCCGGCATCGTCGCCGTCAGGTCCTTCACCTCGCCGATGTCCTTGCCCAGATCATACAGCTTCACCGCGCTCGCCCCCTTGCCGCCTTCCGCCGCCAGATCATACTTCACTAACTTGAAGTCACCCTTGCGGATGGCCATCTGCTCACCGAACCGCCAATACAACGCCTCATGCGGTGTGCCCTTGTCCTTGCCTGCTATGAACGGCAACAAGTTCACGCCTTCCAGCTTCCACTCCGATTTCGCGCTCACGCCCGCGACCGCCAACGCCGTCGCATGCAGATCCAATTGGATCACTGGCTTCTCATACACGCCCGGCTTGATCTGTCCCGGCCACGTCACCAGAAACGGCACCCGCACCCCGCCCTCCAGCGTAGTCCGCTTGGACCCGCGCAGCGGCGTGTTCACCGAGCCATTCACCGTCACGCCGTTCATCGTCGGCCCGCCGTTATCGCTGATGAAGCATATCAACGTCCGCTTCTCCTGGCCCGTGGCGGCGAGTGATTTCCGCACCTTGCCGATCGCCTCATCCATCGCGAACATCATCGCCGCATACGTGCGACGCTGCTTGTCCGCGATGCCCGCGAACTTCGCCAGCCGATCCTCCGTGGCGTGCATCGGCGTGTGCACCGCGTTGAACGCCAGATACAGGAACCACGGTTTCTCTTTATTCTTCTCCACGAAAGCCACCGCTTCCCGCCCGAAGGCATCCGTCGTGTAATCCATCTCCTTCACCGGCGTGGTTCCACGCATGATCCCGCCCGCATCAAAAAAACTGTGCGCCCCGCCGAGAAACCCATAGAACTCCTCGAACCCACGCTTCTGCGGATGCATCATTTCCTGCGAACCCAAGTGCCACTTGCCCACCAGCGCGGTCGCATAACCCGCCGCTTTCAATCGATCCGCAATCGTGCTCTCTGTCACCGGCATGCCGCTGGTCCCGCTGCCCGGATTGAACTCATGCCCGAACCGCGTCTGGTAACGCCCCGTCAACAACCCCGCACGCGTCGGTGAGCAATACGGTCCTGTGACATACCCGCTCGTGAACCGCACCCCCTCCTTCGCCAGCGCATCCAAATTTGGCGTGGGAATATCTTTGCACCCATGAAAACCCACATCCGCATACCCCATGTCATCGCCCACGATGAACAGGATGTTCGGCTTGGTCTCCGCCGCACTGGCTGCCACCAATGAAGCCAGCAAAGTAATGACCAGTAACAAATGCTTTTTCATATCTGCAATCCTTTTCCTTTTGCCTGACGCGCTAGAATGCCCAGCGCCTTCTTCTCCCTCTCCCCTCAATGGGGAGAGGGCCGGGGTGAGGGGTGAGAATTCAAATTGAGTGCTCGATCTCATTCGTCCTCCGCCTTCTTCTTGTTCTTTTTCTTCTTCCCACCCTTGTCCGCTTCCGGCTTCGCGGCGGTCGAATCATTCTTCGTCGGCATCTTCGCGCCCACTTCCTTCCGCCAAGCGATCATCTTCGCGTGCAACTCCTTCACCTTCTCCGGATTCTTCGCCGCCAAGTTGTTCTGCTCCCCGATATCGTCCTTCAAGTTATACAACTCCAACCGCCCATCCTCAAAGAACTCCATCAGCTTCCAATCCCCCGCCTGGATCAACCCCACCGGCGTCGTGCGCCACGTGTTCTCACCCGCGCCGAGATAACCCGGGAAATGTTGGAAGATCGCTTCACGCTTCAACTTCGCGTTCCCGTCCTTGAAGAGCGGCACCAGGCTCTCGCCATCCAAAATGTAATTCTCCGGCTTCTTGCCGCCCGCCAGTTCCAGCAGCGTCGGATAGATATCCACGTGGATGCCCGGCACGTTGCACGTCGCACCCGCCTTCACCTGACCCGGCCAGCGCACGATGAACGGCTCGCGCGTGCCGCCTTCGTAGAGACTGCCCTTGCCGCTGCGCAGCGGCGCATTATCCGTCGTGTCCTTCGATTTCTTGATGCCCTCGCGCACATAACCGCCCACGCCGCCATTATCGCTTGTGAAGATCAGCACCGTATTCTCCTCCAGCTTGAGCTCCTTCAGCGTCGCCATCACGCGACCCACACTCTCATCCACGCTATAGATCATCGCCGCGTAGGTCGGATCATTATGACCACCCACGCCCTCTTTCTTCTTGAACTTCTCGATCAGTTCCGGCTTGGCCTGATACGGCGAATGCACCCCGAAATGCGGCAGATACAGGAAGAAATTCTCATCCTTCTTGCGCTTGATGAAGTCCACCGCTTTGTCCGTCAGGAAATCCGCCAGATACTGTCCCTTCGGATACTCCGTCTTCGGTGAGGTCGCGAAATCAAAATGCTTCCCCGCCGAACTGATCGCTTCATCAAACCCGCGCTTGCCCGGATGATACTCGTCGCCATTGCCCAAGTGCCACTTGCCGAACATCGCCGTCGCGTAACCCGCCTTCTTCAGCGACTGCGCGATCGTGATTTTCTCCAGCGGCAGGTTCTGCACATTGTCCACGGGGCGCAATGGCCGTTGTTCCCATTCGAAACGGTCGATGCCGCCCACCGTATAGATGCCCGTGCGAGGCGCATACTGCCCGCTCAAGAGCGCCGCGCGCGTCGGCTGGCAGTTCTGGCAGTGATGATAATTCAGCAGCTTCATTCCCTGCGTCGCCAGCTTGTCGATGTTCGGCGTCTCGTAATACTTGCTCCCGTAGCACGCCACATCCGTGTAGCCGAGATCATCCGCCATGATGAAGATGATGTTCGGCTTCTTCGCCGTCGCCGCCGCCTCGGCGGAGAAGCTCCAAACCCCTAACACCAAGCTACAGAGAAACACCAAACATAAAACCTGCCGCACGCCTTGCCCCATTGGAGCTTTGCTATTGGATCTTCTCTGGAGCTTGGAGCTTTGGATTTGAGATTTCATAAGGTGTTCTCTCTCAGACGCTACGCCGCGTCCGTAAGTTTCAGGGATTTCGCCCAAGCATACCCGGTCCGCCGTCCAGCGCAAGTGCAGCCCCCTTCGTGATCCAGCGTGCTGATTTACCTGTCCGAAATGGCTGCTCGGCAACTGCCAGTCATACCGACGCCAGCCAAGCCGCTGACAATCTGTCTCACCGGCGGCAAATGGTGCCCCCCTCTCCTCAATGGCAGGCCGAGCTTCGGCGAGAGGGCCGGGGTGAGGGGGAAGGTACCGTCCGTAAGCAATTTGCCATCCCCCTTTGCTCGCACGCTTTCCCACCACCGTGTTCCTTTCTTTGATGCGTCTGCCCCGGTTCGTTGTCGTCCTCGCTCTCAGCCGCTTTTGAACGATAAACTCCCGCCGCCGACCAGTCTCTCCCAGCCTGCTCCGCTCGAACTCCTTGATGATAAACATCCTCCTCATAGTTCTTCTCAGTGGGGGCGCGCTTCACTGACCGCACACACACTCCTTGCCTGTCTATATAGACTCCGCGCACCCGAAAAAGTTTCAAAAATAATCCAAAAAATCTCACGAAAATCACTGTGCCAAAATGTCTCACGTACTGCGCCAAATCGTCCCACTTTTCCTCACCCAAATTGCCTATGCGCCAACTGCGCCAAAATGTCCCACCCCCATGTTTGAGCTTTCAGTTTTGAACTTTGAGCTTTAGTTGCTCCCCGCCCCACCTCGGCACATGTACACAAGTGCCGAGGTTTTCTACAAAATTCCCAGAACCTCCCGTCGTAATAGCATATCGAGCATGACATCCACTGAACGACTCAAGGCGCCATATATCCTTAATAAGCCGTGATGATTGACACCGATGCTAAAATGCAAGGCGTTCCAGTTGAAGATGCAGTTAGTCACCGGGACCAGAGGATTCAGCGTGAAACTAGGCGGCATAATATCTCGGGAGAAATTCCGTGCGGTAGGGCTTCTTGCCGCGGTCATTCTCTGCGTGTGCTCCGGCTGCACGAGCAGAAGTCCCAGCTCGCCTCACACCTCCTCTTCCGACAGCATCCTGTTGCAGGATGGAAAATTGTTGTACGAACTGGGTCGCACCAACGAAGCCAAGGGCAAGCTTGAGCTAGTTCTCGCCCAAACCTCGGATGATCGGCTAAAGGCTCTGGCTCATCATTATTTGGACCTGCTTCAAACCGGCGTGCGGCCTGACCTCAAAAGAGACCCACGCCAGCCACACTGCTTTTGATGGTCAGAAAAATCAGACCCTCTGCCAATATGAAAACCTCACGTCAAATCCTCACCGTTTCCGGCGCGCAAGTGGATGCGAAAGCCGGGACGATCAAACGGTAATATTGCCTGTAAGTCGGGCTGAAGCTGATGCACCCCTGCCCATCACCAATCGAACGGCTCACCGCTCTTCTCCTGCTCCTCCTGCTGTGCTCATCAGCCCAGGCCCAGACCATTTACTCGGTGCATACCTATGCGGGTGGCGTGAGATACGAACGCGATTGGACCATCGTCATCCATTCTCACCGGTTTGGCCTTTCACAGCAAAGCTGGTGGGAAGATGCTCGCGGTTCTAGGATCATGAACTTGGATGAGCAGAATGAAAAGAACGGCACGCAGCAGAGATTCACAAGTGTCCACATGGGCTCATCCAGCTTCAGAGTCCATGCCTCAGCGTGGTTGGTTGCTGGCTTGGGCGCTCTCTTTGGAACAGTGCTCTTGTTGCTTATCCTGTTTGTTGCTGGCAAAGCCCGCACCCGCTTGCCTCCTTCCGTGTATTCCGCGTCTTCTGCGGTTTAATCCCCTCTTCATTTCCCTTTGCACAGAATCCCCTTTCATGCGAAATAGAGCGCGAACCACAACCTTTCCCGTCATCGCATGAAATACGTCCTCGCTTTGGATCAGGGCACCACCAGTTCGCGCGCCATCGTTTTCGACCACCGCGGCGCCATCGTCTCCGTCGCGCAACAGGAGTTCCGCCAGATCTTTCCGCAGCCGGGCTGGGTGGAACATGATCCGCGCGAGATCTGGGCCACCCAATCGAACGTCGCCGCCGAGGCCATCCTGAAGGCCGGGCTCACCGCGCGCGATGTCGCCGCCATCGGCATCACCAACCAGCGCGAGACCACCTTGGTCTGGGACAAGGGCACCGGCAAACCCATCCACAACGCCATCGTCTGGCAGGACCGCCGCACCGCCAAGGCCTGCGACCAGTTGAAAAAGCGCAAACTCGCCCCGATGATCAAGAAGAAGACGGGGCTTGTAGTGGACGCCTACTTCTCCGGCACCAAGCTCCAATGGCTCCTGCAGAATGTCCCCGGTGCGAAAGAGAAGGCCAAGCGCGGCGAACTCGCCTTCGGCACCATCGATTCCTGGCTCATCTGGAACCTCACCAGCGGCCGCAAGCATGTCACCGATGTGAGCAACGCCTCGCGCACGATGCTCTATGACATCCGCAAGGGCGATTGGGATGACGATCTGCTGAAGCTCTTCGGCATCCCGCGTTCCATTTTACCCGAAGTGCGCAGCAGCAGTGAAGTGTATGGCGAGACGAACCTCTTCGGCAGCCCCATCCCCATCGCGGGCATCGCCGGTGATCAGCAGGCCGCACTCTTCGGCCAGGTCTGCACCCAGCCCGGCATGGTGAAGAACACCTACGGCACCGGTTGCTTCATGCTGATGAACACCGGCACCAAGCCCATCGCCTCGAAGAACAATCTGCTCACGACCGTCGCTTGGAAGATCGGCAACAAGACCGAATACGCGCTGGAAGGCAGCATCTTCATCGCTGGCGCCGTGGTGCAATGGTTGCGCGACGGCCTCGGCATCATCCGTTCCTCCAGCGAGGTCGAAGCGCTCGCTTCCCAAGCCGCTGACAATGGCGGTGTGTATCTCGTCCCCGCCTTCGCTGGACTCGGCGCCCCGCACTGGGATCAATACGCCCGTGGCACCATCGTAGGCCTCACGCGCGGCTCCGGCCGCCCGCAGATCGCCCGCGCCGCACTGGAAGGCATCGCCTATCAGGTGCAGGACGTCCTGCACGCCATGGAAGCCGATTCCGGTGTGAAGCTGAAAGAACTCCGAGTCGATGGCGGTGCGTGTGCGAACAATCTGCTCATGCAGTTCCAATCGGACATCCTCAAAGTCCCCGTCACCCGTCCCAAGGTCACCGAGACCACCGCGCTCGGTGCGGCGTATCTGGCTGGCCTCGCCGTCGGCTACTGGAAGAGCGTGAACGACATCGCCTCCCAATGGCAGGCCGACCGCCGCTTCAGCCCCGCCATGAAACCCGCCCAACGCAAACAACTCCTCACCGGCTGGAACAAAGCCCTCGGCCGCGCCGCGAAGTGGGAAGAAGCGTAAGGGAATTTACGATTTCAGAGGTCCGCTTTACGGGCGGATCTGATATTTTAGTCAAAGCAATGGGATACCCACGAATAAACCGGCAAACGCCAAATCGCTTGAAGAGCGCCGAGAGATTCTCCCTCTCCCCAATGGCAGGCCGAGCTTCGGCGAGAGGGCCCGGGGTGAGGGGGAAGGTGATGTTCTCCAGCAAGGACAGCTTAGATTTGCTAAATCCCATCGCCTTTCATCTTATCTCGGCCAGCCCCATCTGTGTTTTGTCCGTGTTGATCCGTGGCTAAAAACTTCTCGTGAACCGCACCACCCAGCTCGCGCGTCTCGCCGCTGAACCCACAGCTTGGGACATCATCGTCATTGGCGGTGGTGCGACCGGTCTCGGCACGGCGCTCGATGCCGCCGCGCGGGGTTATCGCACCGTTCTCCTTGAGCAGAGCGATTTCGCGAAAGCCACCTCCAGCCGCAGCACCAAACTCATCCACGGCGGCTTCCGTTATCTCAAGCAGGGCAACGTCTCCCTCGTGCGCGAATCCCTGCATGAGCGCGGCCTCCTGCTCCGCAATGCGCCGCACCTGGTGCATCCGCTGCCCTTCATCGTCCCCGCCTACAAGTGGTGGGAGAAAGCCTACTACGGTCTCGGCCTCACCGTTTACGACAAGATGGCCGGAAGCCTCGGCATCGCCTCCACCTTCTGGCTGGATCAGGCGGGCGTGCAGGAGAAATTGCCCGGCATCAACACGCAAGGCCTGCAAGGTGGCATCCAATATTTTGACGGCCAGTTCGATGACGCCCGTCTTGCCCTCACGTTAGCGCAAACAACCGAAGAATGCGGTGGCCTCGCGCTCAACTACGTGCGCGTGGTCCAGCTCATCAAAGAGAACCAACGCACCGTCGGTGTGCTCGCGGAAGACACCGAGACGGGTCGCACGTATGAACTGCGTGCGAAATCCGTCATCAACGCCACCGGCATCTTCACCGATGACATCCGCCGCATGGACAATTCCGCCGTGCGCCCTATGCTCGCCGTGAGCCAGGGCATCCACCTCGTGCTCGATGCCTCCTTTCTCTCCGCCGATACTGCGCTCATGGTGCCGAAGACGGATGATGGCCGCGTCCTCTTCGTCATCCCCTGGCACGGCAAGCTCCTCCTCGGCACCACGGACATCCCACGGCCCAACGCCGAACTGGAGCCCAAGCCGTTGGCAGAAGAGATCGCCTACTTGCTCGACTACGCCGCGCGTTATCTCGCCCGCAAACCCACCCGCGCCGATGTCCGCAGCGTGTTCACCGGCTTACGGCCCTTGGTGAAAGGTGGCGAAGGCGCGATCACTTCCACCCTCGCGCGCGATCACACCATCGTCGTTTCCGATTCCGGCCTCATCACCATCACCGGCGGCAAATGGACCACCTACCGCAAGATGGCCGAGGACACCGTGAACCGCGCGATCGAGGTCGCCCACCTCGAGCCCAAGCCCTGTCGCACCCGCGAGCTGCGCCTCTACGGCAGCATGGCCGGCACCGATCCCCTCGAATGGACCTCCGTCTATGGCAGCCTGGGCTTGTCCGTGGAAAAGGTTTGCCGCGAACTGCCCGATGGCCTGGAACCGTTGCACCCGCGCCTGCCCTGCCGCGTCGGCGAAGTCCTCTGGGCCACCCGCGAAGAGATGGCCCGCACCGTAGAAGACGTCCTCAGCCGCCGCCTGCGTGCGTTATTGCT
This sequence comes from uncultured Verrucomicrobiota bacterium, assembly GCA_964589735.1. GTDB lineage: Bacteria > Verrucomicrobiota > Verrucomicrobiia > Limisphaerales > JAEYXS01 > JAEYXS01. The sequence goes on from CAZPUL010000007.1 coordinate 129,600, forward strand.
GGATGCGCCCGCCGCCGTGGAATCCGCCCCGCGCGTCGCCGCCCTCATGCAGCACGAACTCGGCAAAGACGACGCCTGGGCGCAGCAACAGGTAATGGAGTTCACGAAGCTGGCGGAAGCGTATCGGCTGAAGTGAACTGCCCCTCACGGCCCCCGCAGCTTCTTCCACAGCTTAAGCATTTTCTCCTGCACCTCCAGCGGCCAGGGGCGCTGTCCTCTCTCGATCATGAGCTTCTCCTGATCCACGTAAAACTGCCCCGGCACACCCCGCACCTGTGCATAATCTTCCAGCACCTCCATGACCGTCGCGTTCGTGAACCAACGCGGATACGTCCCGGACGGCAGGTTGGTAAAGGGCAGCGAGGCCAGCTCCAATTGGGCCACGCGCTTGATGAATTCCTCCTGCTCATACTCCCGGTCAAACCGCAGCATCGGCACCCGCACCCGGAAGAGATTGTCCACGTTCTGGTTTTGCACCGGCAAGCCCGGCAGCTCCGGCAGCCGGATGAACAGGCGATGCCCCGTCGTCCATTTCCGCACCCGGATCGTTTTGATGTCCGCCAGTTCGGCTGTCACCCCTTGGATGAGCCGTCCGCCCGAGGTGCCGCCCCCAGCCGTCGGCAAGGGCTTACCCATCGCATCCAGAAACTCCAGCTCGAAAGCCGTGTGCGCCGCCTGGGGCTGGCCGATGAAGATCAGCACCGATTCCTTCTGGATCCGTTGATGCGCCGGGGGCGGGGCCAATTCCACATAGCCCGTTTTTCCGTTGGACCCGCTGCTGTAATAGTTGCCGGACAACTTGCTGCCCGCATAGATCAGGTGGTAGCGGCACGGGCCGATGTCAAAGGATGCCCCGGTCTGGACAGGGATCTCCACGCTCTCACCCGGCCCGGTCGCGAGTTCCAGCACCAGCTCCACCGGCGCCTGGTGCCAGAGAAAGGGCTCCAGATTGACCTGATAACCCTCCGCCGGCGTGCGCGAGCTGGAGCCCATCGTCAACAGTGTCTGCGTGCGGGCATCATACAGATTGGCGCCCAGCACCTTCCAAGATCCGCCCTTGATCTCCACGTCGAACCGGTAACCGTTGACGTTATCACGGCAATCCGCGTTCCGCTGCCAGCGTTCTGGCAGCGCTTGCGCCACGGCGGCATCACTCAGCAATTGCAGGTCCGGTCCGTAAAATGTCGCTGGCACATTTCCCAGATAATGGCTGGTGGCGTTCGTCTTGGGCGGCAACCACACATGACCGATGCGGCGCAACTGGACCGTCGTGCCTCCAAGCTGGACCATCTCACCCGCCTCCACCTGCTGCACCCGGAAGCCGATCACCTCCGCCGGTGCCCCGCTGGATAGGTACGGATACTCGATGCGCACCTTTCCCCCATTCGTGGGCGTGGTGATGACCTG
>CAZPUL010000008.1:0-96306 GCA_964589735.1 uncultured Verrucomicrobiota bacterium
GAGGGACCGTGCCCCTTCTGCGGGCGGGATGGGCGCTGGGGGCTCACCCACGCGCGCAGTCCCCGGATGAACGGTGCATGCTCCGGCATCCGCTTCAGGCAATCCACCACCCGCCGGTCCATCACGCAGAAATCACCTGCATCCAGCGGCAGCTCCACATTCGCCACCCGTTTCAGCAACCGGTAAAACAAGGCATACGCCCCGCGCAACAGCACCCCCTCCTTGCGATTCTGCCGCACGCCATAGACCACATCGAAGCCTTCCCGCCATTTATCCACCATCATGAGCATGACTTCCGGCGGATCTTGCAGATCCGCATCCAGCACGCCGATGACATCCCCCTCTACATAACGCAGCCCTGCTGCCACTGCCGTCTGATGCCCAAAATTCCGTGAGAACCGCAGGCACGCGATGCCCGGGTCTTTCACGGAAGCCAGCGTGATAAGCTCGAACGTACGGTCCCGGCTGCCGTCATCGATGAACAGGATGTGGATCGCACAATTGGCCTGCTGCCGCATCCGCGCCAACCCCGCCAGCAACTGGGGCAGCACCGCTTCCTCGTTGTAGCAAGGAATGATCAGGCCCAGCTTTGGCTGTTGAGGTCGCTCGCTCTGCATTTCACGCAGCATCATTAGCGAACTGGCCGCGCAAGACAATAGCCCAACTCAGTCTCCCCCAGGCACCTCACCCTGTCAGCCCGGCAACCTGTCGTCCAGATTTCGACCGCCCCAAGCTGCCTTCACCCAAGCCAGGCCAACGTCCGGCGAAAAGCCTTCCAAACATTTTTTGCCAATCGCTTTGCGCAGATGGTTGTAACCTTGCCAATCCAGCTCTCAAAGCGTTAGATACCCTCATGAGCCAACGCATCTTGGTGGTGGACGATGAAGCCCCCATTCGTGAATTGCTTTCCAGTTACTTTCAGAAGCGCGGATATGCGGTCACTGCTGCCGCTACGGGTTCCGAGGCCATCAGGTCTCTGGACGAGATCTCGGTGGATGTCATGATCCTCGACATCGCCCTCGCTGACGCCGACGGCTTGGAACTGCTCGAGAGCGTCAAGAAAGACCACCCCAAACTCCCGGTCATCATCCTCACTGGCATGGGCTTCGATGACGACCTGCTCAAGGAGGCCTTGGCGAAAAAAGCCTCAGGCTACGTCAGCAAGACGCTGCCCTTGGACCAGTTGCTCATGGAAGTCCGCCGGGTCAGCAATCAGGCAGGCTGAACTACACGCCTACATGTTCCCTACTGTCATTCCCCGCCCAGAACCTCAACGCCGTGATCTGCGTTCCCGTGATGACAGCCTGGCCTCGCTGGGGCTGTTGGCCGGGCAGTTGGCTCATGATTTCAACAACCTGCTCGCCCCCATCCTCGGTTATTCCACCCTGATCAAGGAAGAGTTCCCGAACGAATCCACCGGCCAGCAGTTCGCCACCTCACTGGAAACGGCCGCGCGCCGGGCCGAAAAAATCCTCGAGCAGACTCTGCTGGCCACCCGGCCGCAAAGACGCTTCTCCCCGCAGGAACTATCCTTCGACCAGCTCATCGCCGCCGAAGCCGCCAAATGGCGGGCCGAACTGCCCGTGACCGTCGGCATCGACCTGCAAGTCCAGACCGTTCCTTGCACTTTGGTCGCAGATGAATATCACTGGCGGGTGGCGCTCCGGCATCTCTTGAACAATGCCCGCTATGGTTGCGCCATTGGCGGGCGCATTTCCGTCCTGGTCGAGTTGGTTGATTTGACCCCACCGGAAAGGAGCGACTTGGGACTGCCGGAAGGTCAGGTGATCCGTTTGCGCATTTCCGACGACGGTTTCGGCATGTCCCCCGAAACGATCGCCCGGGCCTTCGAACCATTTTTTACCAACCGTCCCAAAGGTGCGGCCCAAGGCTTGGGCCTCACCGCCTGCCACAGCATCACGTACCTGCACGGCGGACAGATCGACCTTGTTTCTGCACCCAATGAAGGCACTCAGGTCACCATCTGGCTGCCCCGGCAATTTCTCACTCCCAAGCCTGCTGCCCCCGCTCCGGACACCACCGCACGGCCTCAGGAGAGAAACGGCCAGCGCAAACGCGTGCTCATGGTCGATGACGACCCGCTCGTGCGTGAAGTGATCAAGGCCGCCCTCATCAAGGCCGGCTATGAGGTGCTGACCGCCGATGATGGCCAGTCCGCCTGGAAGATGTTCTCCCGCTTTCACCGCGAACTCGGCGCCGTCCTCAGCGATTTCCGCATGCCCATCATGGATGGCGTCCAGTTGCTCAAGCAGATGCGCGAGTTGAATCCCGGCGTGCCGGTCCTGCTGCTCACCGGTGACGTCTCTGGCGACTTGGAGAACAAGCTCAAGGAACACAATCTCTGGGTGGATGTCATCCCCAAACCCTGCCCGCTGGACAAGCTGATCGCACAGATCGATCAGTTGCCCGCCTGATCAGATCTGCAGGCCCTGCGCTTCGATAAATCCTTGCAGCTGCCGGATACGCGTGGGGTGCCGCATCTTCCTGAGTGCTTTCGCCTCGATCTGCCGGATGCGTTCGCGCGTCACCTTGAACTGCTTGCCCACTTCCTCCAACGTCCGCGCGTAGCCATCTCCCAGTCCGAAACGCAGTTCGAGCACCTTGCGCTCCCGCTCCGAGAGGCTGTCCAGCACGTTGCCCATCCGGTCTTTCAAGAGGCTGTAGCTCGTGACATCCGAGGGATTCTGCGCCGCCTTGTCCTCGATGAAATCACCGAAGCTGGTATCGTCACTGTCACCCACCGGCGATTGCAGTGAGATCGGTTGCTGCGCCATCTTCAAGATGGCCCGCACCCGTTCCACCGGCAGATTCATGTCATCCGCCACTTCCTCCGGTGTGGGTTCCCGGCCGAAATCCTGCACCAGTTGCTTCTGCACCCGCATCAGCTTGTTGATCGTCTCGATCATGTGTACAGGTATGCGGATGGTCCGCGCCTGATCCGCGATAGACCGCGTGATCGCCTGCCGGATCCACCACGTCGCATAAGTGGAGAACTTGTACCCGCGACGATATTCGAATTTCTCCACCGCCTTCATGAGCCCCATGTTGCCCTCCTGGATAAGGTCGAGGAAGGACAGCCCACGATTCGTATATTTCTTGGCGATGGAAATGACCAGCCGGAGATTGGCCTCCACCATTTCCGTCTTGGCCTGCAAGGCCTTGGCCGACCACTCCAGCAATCCCTGATAGAGTTTCAGATAGGCATCTGCCGGCATCCGCACAAAATCTTCCAAGGCTTGTATCTTTTTTTCCTCCCCGTGCATGATCAATTGCACCTGTGCCGATTTCCTCTGTTTTTGCAGCTCGGCGATCAGTTTGCGACTGGCCTGGATCTTGTCATGGATGTTTTCCGCCACCACCGTCATCTCCTCGATGACCTTCTGCTTGTAGAAGAATTTGCCGAACGTCCGTTGCAGTTTGGTATCCAGTCGGCGGAACTCCTCTTCCAGCCGCGTGAGTTTTTTCTGGCTGGCCTTGCCTTCGGCCGTCCGCCAGTCGGCGTACGCCTCATCCACCTGCTGGTCCACCGCCCGCACATCCTTCACCAGTTTGCGCAACGCCTTGGTGTGTTTCTCCCGGCCTTCGATCTTTTTGTCCTGGATGACCCGGTCGAAGCGTTCCTTGGGCGGCTCGCAGATCAGCTTCTCTGCCAGTGCGATGTGCTCTTTCCCCGCAAAACCAAAACTGTGGATGATCCGCGTGACTTCCGCCTCCGCATCCTCGATCCGCTTGGATATCTCCACCTCCTGCTCTCGCGTCAGGAGCGCCACCTGCCCCATCTGCTTGAGGTACATCCGGACCGGGTCATCGAGGATGTCCATCTTCCCCTTTTCAAACTCCTCCTCAGGTTCCGCCTGCTTCACCTGATCCACCTCCGCCTGATCCACGATGTCCACCTCCAGACCGCGCAGGCGGCTGCACACCTCGTCCAGATCTTCCCGGGTGACGAGGTTGTCCGGCAAGGCATCACTGATATCGCCATGCGTCAGGTAGCCCTGCTCCTGCGCCAACCGCAGCAGTTCCTTCAGTTTTTCCGTGAGATCAACTCCCGCCTGGCTGCGGAATGGCTCGGCGATATGCACCGCTCCATCTCCGTTCAAGTTTGGCAATGGGGCGGCCGCCAGAGCCGCCTCCAGCTTCGCCTGAGACATGTCGTCTGGCGCAGCTTTGCGTGCCGTTGGGACCGTGACCTTACCCTTGACCGGTACCGACAGCTCCGCCTTCGCGGGCTTGCCATTTCTCGCCTTGGCCTTCAACGGCTTCTTGGACGGCATGGGCTTGGCCTTGGCCTTGCGCACCGCTTTCGCGGGCTTGCGGGTGGCAGCTTTCTTTTGAACGACCTTTTTCGCTTTGGCTTTGGACTTGGCCATAGTTACCTCAGTTCAACGGGTCTGCTCTATCTGCCCAATCACTGGGCAATATCTTGGGTCCGCCCCTTCCGGTCAAGTGACACACCCAAATTTTCCCGGCCGCCTGTTACGTCCTTTAAATCAGCGGCTTACGTCCACGCACACCAAGTCACCCTTGGCGTTGCGGGCAAAAATCTTGCCATTCGCCAGCACCGGGGCGGTCCAGCACTTGCCCCCCAGCACCTGCGCCCGGGCCAACGGCTTGAACCCCTCCGGCGCTGCTTCCACCACCAGCAACTCGCCCTTTTCACTCAGCACGATCAGTTTGTTGTTCGCCGTGGCGCTCAGCGCCCCTACTCCCAATCCGTCCTGCTTCCACTTCACCTCACCACTACGCAAGTCCAGGCATCGTAAATCACCCGGCTTGCCCGCCGAACCATGGAAGACATACATGTGGTCTTGGAACAGCACCCCGGCATTCATATGCACTCGTGTATCTTCCGAGCGCCACAACACTTCCGGGCGGCCATCCAATATTTTTAACAGCAACCCCGGCTGGCTGTGTGATGACAGAAAAATCCGCCCGCCATAGATCAACGGGTCCGTCGCGTTCGTGTCATACTCCGTCTGGAAGGGAAACCGCCACAGCTCCTTCCCGTTCTTCATATCCACCGCCACCAGTTCGCGATGCGACAAGATCAATGCTGGCCGTTGCTGGCTGGCGCTGAACGGCAGCGGCGAGGCATAAGCTGCTGGACCATTCGTCGAGGCCCAAAGCACTTTGCCATTCGTTTTATTGATGGCCACGCCCGCACTGCCCATGTTCAAGATCAGCGACCGCCCTTCCACCAACGGTGCTCCCGCAAAACCCCATTCCGGCACTTTGGCTCCGACTTCCTGCGCCAAGTTCTTTTGCCACAAAATCTTTCCCGTGGCCGCATTGAAGGCAAACATCTCCCCCTGCCGTCCCAGCACATAAGCGACCTCGCCCTCGATCGTCGGGGTCGTGCTTGTGCCGCCTTCGTAATAATGCGCGTTCAGCGGCTCGGGATAACTGTGCTTCCAGATCTCCTTCCCGCTGCTCGCATCCAGACAATAGACCGTGGCAGTATCCCCTTCACTGCCCAGCGTGAACACGCGTCCATTCGCCACCGCCACGCCCGAAAACCCTTGGCCCACAGCCGCTTTCCACAACCGCTTGGGACCATTGGCCGGCCAGTTCCAGCTCCAGCCGGTTTCCGTCGAGATGCCATTCTGATGGGGACCGCGAAACCGGGGCCAGTCATCGGCCCGTACCATACCCGCGAGGAGCAGGCAGAGCACGGCTGCGATGAGGCAGCGGTGGTGAGACATGCCGCTGAGGTAGCCAGCCCGCGCTTGCTTGTCAATGGCAACCCTTTGCCCGTCCTTATCTTTCGCTAGTCTCATGGCGACTTCGGCTTCTCCGCCGCCTCCGCAGATTTCGCCTTGATGGCCACCGTGATCCAACCGTCCAAAGTCGCCGCCATCGTGGATGACGTACCCCATTGATTGGTCAGGCTGCTGTAAGTCTGCACCCGGCCACCCCCCACCGGCTTGATGCTCTCCACCCGGACTTGATAAATGCTCCCCGGCACCAGACTGTCGTCCGCTTTGAACTGCAACGTCCCCTCCTTCTTCTTCGCTTCGATGACCGCCTTGGACAAAGTCAACCCTTCGACCTTCGGCTCCATGGCAAACTCAATCGCTTCGTCATAACCCAATCGCTCCACGCCCACTTTTAGCTCCGCCGTGCCGCCTTGGGCCACGACCACTTTGCCCGTCTCATTCGTCGCCACAAAGACGGTCTTGGACGGTCGGATGCTCAACCGGTATCCTTGCTCCGGCCCGCTAAGTCGCGCGATGTGGCTCACCCGCAGGAACAGTTTCCCCTCCGCACTGGCCGTCGTTTCCAAGCCGCCTTCATCCTCGGCCGCCACTTTGCTCGTCGCCAATTCCTTGCCATCGGCACTATGCGCGCTCAATCTCACATCAGAGGGCAGCCCCAAGCGCCTCGTCTGCGCCTGCACCCGAAACTTCTCGCCCTTCTTCGCCTCCCACGCGAACCAGTCCACATCGCCTGTCTGCTCAAATCGGCCTGACACCTCGGCGGTTCCCGACAAGGCATTCGCCTTGGCTTGCTGATCATTCGGTTCCGTCTCGCTCTGCACATCCGTTGCGTCGATCGGTATCGTCACTAACGCCGCCGGCTTGCCCGCTGCCAGACGCGGCGCGTGCCATTGCGCGATGCCGACCGGCGACGGCTTGCTGGCCAATCCTTTGCTCGTCGCATCCGGCCCGTACCAGACCGATTCTCCCTTCGCATTGCGATAGACGAAATTAACCTGCGGGATATCCCCCAAGCGCAAGGCATATACATGCTGGTCACCACCCTGATAAAAGCTGTCCCGCACTTCTATGATGATCGTCTGCTCTTTTTTCGCTGTGTAACGCAATCGGCTGTCCTTCCCCAAGCCCGGCTCATCTTCATTGAAGGCCAGTTGCCGTCCCTGCTCATCCAGCACGCGGATCATCGGGTCCAGCTTCGAGAGCAGGCGCTGCGCCAGCACTTCCATCGTGACCGCTTCGCCCGCCGCCAGCTTCACTTTATAGAACTCGCTTTTGTTCGCCTGAATCGTTCCCGTCAGGATTAACGCTCCCTTCAGTTCCAACGCCTTGGCGCGCGCGTCGTTGCCGCGATCTTTCCGTGCCACCAACGGCAAATCATCGATGATGACGGTTTGCCAGGGCGTGACGTTGTCTCCTGTGAAGGCACGCAAAAAATGGATTCCGAGCGGCGCTTCCTTCGCCGGACGCATCCGCGATTCCCCCTCTTTGGCCTCCATCTCGATGGGAAAACTCGTCCAGAACTTTACCTGACTCAGCAGCTTGGCCGCTGCCCCCTTGGAAATGGTCCATTCGCCCGGCTTCAGCACCATCGGCTCATTGGGCAGCCGCTCCTGGGCACAAGCCACCCCGATGAATGCCATGCTGGAAAAAATCGCCCACACCCCTTTTGTCATCCGGCTGAATCTGTCGCTCAATCCCCACATTACACACATCCCCCTGAAGATTATGTCCTCATGCCATGATATCCATGATCGGTTTGCCCGTAGTGATGGCCAAGGGCCGGTTCGCGGCATCGTGAACCTCCGTATGCGGATCGATGCCCAGCAGATAATACATCGTCGCCGCGATGTCATCCGGCCGCACTGGATTCTCCGCCGGATACGCGCCGTTCTTGTCGGAGGCACCGTAGATATGCCCGCGCTTGATGCCCCCACCCGCCAGCAACACCGAGTAGCATTGCGGCCAGTGGTCGCGGCTCACGTCCTTGTTGATGAACGGCGTGCGCCCGAACTCGCCCATCCACACCACCAGCGTGGAATCCAGCATCCCGCGCTCTTCCAGGTCAATGAGCAACGTCGGCAGCGTCTGGTCCGTCATCGGCAGATGATACTTCTGGATGATCGGGAACATCCGTGTGTTATCAAACCCATGCGTGTCCCAGCCGCCTGAGGTATCGCTGCGCCCGCCGATGCTCGATGAAAAATAGACCGTCGTGAACTTCGCCCCCGCCTCTGTCAACCGCCGCGCCAGCAGGCAGCTTTGCCCGTAGGTCGAGCGCCCATACGAATCCCGCACCTTCTGCGGCTCCGCTGCGATGTTGAACGCATCCCGCAATTGCGTGGAGTCCAGCATCCCGAACGCCTTCTCGTAATACGCATCCAGCCCCTTCGCCGTCGCCGAGATCTCGTTTAACCGCGACTGCTTGTCGATGATCTGCTGCAACTGCCGCCGGTCCCGCAACCGCTCCATCGAGAGATTCGCCGGCAGGCTCAACTCCGGCAGCGCAAAGTTCGCGGAGTTCGGATCCTGCGTGAAGAGATACGGATCATGTTCCTTGCCCAAAAAGCTCGCGTGCTGGCCCGGCGTCACCGAGCCATCCGAGATCACATACGGATACGCGATCGAGGTCGGCATCTCGCCGCGATTCGGCGCCAAGGCATCCACCACCGACCCATAAGCCGGGAACAGCTCGATCGAATCCCGCAACCGCTGGTCATCCACCACCGGCGAACGCCCCGTCAGCGCGTAATACCCGGCCGAGTTGTGGTTCTTCATCGTGTGATACACCGACCGCACGACCGTCACCTTGTCCATCACCTTCGCCAACCGCTCCAGCCCCTCACACAAATGCAGACCTGGCACCGATGTCTTGATCGCTGAAAGCGGTCCCCGCACCCCTTCCGGCGCATTAGGCTTCCGGTCGAACATGTCCACATGACTCGGCCCACCCCATTGGAAAAGAAAAATGACCGACTTCGCCTTCGACTTAAGCGTCTTTTTGACCGCCTCCGCCCGCAAAAGCCCCGGCAACGTCATCCCCAGCATGCCTAGCCCGCCCACCTTAAGTATTTGGCGGCGAGACATTTGGGTTTGCAGATAGCTGCTGCAAGCCGATGTACGTGGTCGATTTTGGCTCATGACTCTCTCAATTCGACGTTTTCACACCCTAGTTCCTTCAACGAACTTCTTCTCCGTATCCGGGCGCAAAAAAGTATTGGTGACTCATCACCACTACCATTATCAGACGCCCTCATGCAAGGCACGGTTACCCCCATTTTCCCCCGCCTTTCGTTCTCGTCCTGAACCCCGTGCCGTCAGGTCGGGGCGTTCTCGAATCCCTTTTCTCGTTCTTCATACCTCGCACCTTACCAAGCCCAGTATGACATCCGCTGTCATACTGGAAAAATAATTCAAAAAATCCCACCGCCACAATTCCCCTATGTTTTCTCTGTTGTCTCCTGTTAAAACCGGCTTGAACTTTGAGCTTTGAACTTCCCCCCATTTCCTTTCCCATATTCCCCATGAACCGCCGCCAATTTCTCCGTGACAGCTCTGCCGCCGTCGCCTTGACTGCCGCCGCCAGTTACGTCCCCACCACCTTTGCCGCCGACAAGCCCAAACGCGTCGGCCTCATCGGCTGCGGCTGGTATGGTAAAAGCGATCTCCTGCGCCTCGTGCAAGTCGCCCCCGTCGAAGTCGTCTCGCTCTGCGACGTCGATAAGAACATGTTGAACGACTGCGCCGACCTCGTCTCCACCCGCCAGGCCTCGAAGAAAAAGCCGCGCACCTACGCGGACTACCGCAAGATGCTCGCGGAAAAAGATCTCGATATCGTCCTCATCGCCACCCCCGATCACTGGCACGCCCTGGCCATGATCGATGCCGTGAAAGCCGGTGCCGATGTCTATGTTCAAAAACCCACCAGCGTGGACGTCGTCGAAAGCCAGGCCATGCTCGCCGCCGCTCGCAAGTATAAACGCGTCGTGCAAGTCGGCACCCAACGCCGCAGCACGCCGCATCTCATCGAGGCCCGCGACCAGATCATCAAGACCGGCAAGCTCGGCAAGATCGCCCACGTGGAGATCTGCTGCTACTACCAGATGCGCGCGCGGAATAATCCGCCGGACATCGCACCGCCGGAAAATCTCGACTACGAGATGTGGACTGGCCCTGCACCGATGCGTCCTTATAACGACCTCATTCACCCCCGTCGTTGGCGCGCCTTCATGGAATACGGAAATGGCATCGTGGGCGATATGTGCATCCACATGCTCGACATGGTCCGCTGGATGCTCGATCTCGGCGCGCCCCATCGCGTCAGCTCCAGCGGCGGCATCCTCATGGACAAGCAGAGCAAGGCGAACATCTCGGACACCCAGACCGCCACCTTTGAATTCCCCGGCCTCAACGTTGTCTGGACTCATCGCACCTGGGGCGCACCCCCTGACCCCGAGTATCCTTGGGCCGCCATCATCTACGGCGAAAACGGCACCCTCAAAGCCAGTGTGAACAAATACGATTTCATCCCGCGCGGCAAAGGCCAGGCCATCAAGAAAGATGTCGTTATGGAGCTGGAACAATATCCCGAGGACAAAGACGAGAAAGATTTGGAGAAACACGTCGCCCCCGCGATCCGTGGCCACATGAAAGACTTCCTCGCCGCCATCGAGAGCCGCAGCAAGCCCGTCGCGGACATCGAGCAAGGCGTCATCTCCAGCATCGCCAGTATCCTCGCGAACGTCTCGCTGGAAGCCGGCCGCTCCCTGCAATGGGATGCCGTCAAAGGCCAGATCGTCAACGACCCCGAAGCCAACAAACTTCTCATGCGCACTTACCGCGCTCCGTGGACTCACCCCACCCCGGATAAAGTTTGAGCAGAGCGCCCGTCTCCGCCCCACCACCGTAACGCAGGCTTCCAGCCTGCGGGTTATGGCAGCATCTTGCTGCCATGCTCTCCCTCACTCCTTCAAGATTGAGCCATGCTTGACGGTTGAATTCAGCCATGACTCCAACCTGAGTCCCAAGCTTTACCATTGGAACTTTTTTTGGACTTTGAGCTTTGAATTTTGAGCTACCCCTATTTTTCCCATCGACGCCCTGCCCCATCCGCGCTAGCGTTTCCTTCGTTCCACAAACAAATCTCTCATGAGCCCATTCGCTGCCGAATTGATTGGGACCATGCTCCTCATCATTTTAGGTGATGGCGTGGTCGCGAACGTCGTGCTTCAACAATCCAAAGGCCAGAACGGCGGTTGGATGGTCATCACCACCGGGTGGGCCCTCGCGGTCACCTTTGCGGTTTACTGCGTCGGCTCCATCAGCGGCGCTCACCTGAATCCGGCCGTCACCATCGCCGTGGCCAGCATCGGCAAGCTGTCTTGGGATATGGTGCCCGTGTACATCGCCGCGCAGATGCTCGGGGCCTTCTTGGGTGCTGTCCTTGTCTGGCTCGCCTACCTGCCGCACTGGGAACTGACCAAAGACCCGGGTGCCAAGCTCGCCGTCTTCTGCACCGGCCCGGCTGTGCGCAAACCCGCCTCCAACATGATCACCGAAGTCATCGGCACCTTCATGCTCGTGCTGGGCGTGCTCGCGATTCTCAACCCCGCCAATCTCGTTCCCAACTCCGGCTTCGATGTCGGCTTCGGCCCCTTCCTCGTCGGCATCATCGTCTGGGCCATCGGCCTCTCGCTCGGCGGCCCCACCGGCTACGCCATCAACCCCGCGCGTGACCTCGGACCACGTATCGCCCACGCCCTCCTGCCCATCGCCGGCAAAGGAAGTTCCGACTGGAGCTACGCCTGGGTGCCTATTGTCGGCCCCATCATCGGCGGTGTCATCGCCGCCTTCTTCTACATCATGCTCTGGCCTTGATGTGACTGTGGTTTAACTGGCCCTTACTTGAGTAATTCCCGGAGTCTGGCCACATCTTCGCTTCCTGGCCGGGCCTTTTCCGCACGCTCGAACTGCTGCTCCGCCAGCACTGTGATACCGCGTAGGGCATAGTACAGCCCCCGGGTATAGGCGATGCTGGCCACCCAGTTGTCATCGCCATCTGACATCTGGTCCAGTTGCGCCAAAATGCCCCCGTAGTTTGAGAAATCATCCCCTTTCGGATCACTATTTTTTATCACCCAAAAACACGCGAACAGCTTCACTAGCTGGTCATCAGGCGCCAAGCGCGTGGCCAGTTCGATCTCTTCGGAAACATTGTCTGGCTTTCGCAACATTTCATAAGCCTTGGCCATTTTTAGATGCGTCCAGGCATCTCTCTCATATCGTTTGGCACCTTTGGCTTCCTGGATGAGTTGCTCATACTTGCCGCTGTATTCCAAAAAGTTCAGGTAGCTTCTCCAGTGATGGATATCCTCCGGCATCAATTCCGTGAGCCGTTTGGTGTAGGCCGATCCCTTCTGGTAGGCTTTTGCCTGGATGGCATAAAGCATCAGTGCTTTTCCCACCATCTCATGATTTCCGTGATCGCCCTTTTCTAAAAAATGTTCCAATCGCGGTATCAGATGAGGATCTTTTTCCAGCCATTGTAGGCGACCGGGCAATTCGTCTGCGGAGGGACTTTCACCGCTGGTTTTCATGGTTGCCATGGTTATCAACCAGACCAGTACCGAAACATCATCCTGATGAGCTGCAGCGATCTTTCTGATTTCCTCGTCTTTGATGCTTTTGACCAGAAACAAGGTCGCATTGAACTCCCCCTGCCGACCATTGATCCGGCCCTTCAGTACATCCGCCATCGCCAGGACACAAGCACGCCCATGATAACGGCCAAACTCATTCGTTGCCAGTTCCAGCCCTTGCTCATAATTCGACGCGGCTGCTTTCAAAAGACGGTCCAGCTTCTCTAACTGGGCTTCAGGCACCTGTATGATGCCGTTTAACAGTTCTTCCAAAGTTGACCTCCTTTGCCCCGGCGTGACCAACTGCCGTGCCTGTGTGAATTGAACGTCGGCCAGCGTCAATCTGGCAGAGGCATTTCGCGCGTCCCGCATCAATAATTCGGTCGCCACTTTTTCCGTCTCGTCAAAATCGCCCAAATTCTTCGCCGCCTCCATGAGCAACTGTTTGGTTTCTGTGTCATTTTTGCCTGACTTGGAAAGGGTCTCTTGAAGTTTGCGATAGATCGCCTTCGATTTTTCCTCTTCGTCCACCTCATCCCAAGTATTGGCCAGTTTCAGCAAAAACTGGATATTTTCACCTTGCTCCCCCAGCTTCGCTTCCATCTCTTCCGCCGCCTTCTTTTTTTGCGGTATCTCAGTCCCTTTGGCCTTGTTGAAGTCGAACTTCGATGCGGCCTCGAAATCGAATTTGAAGTGAACGGTCAGCTTGGGCAAAAACGCTGCCTTTTGGATTTCAGCCAGGGACGCCGCCGCCCAGCCTTCTGTCGTCACCATAACGAACAGGACAACAGCTAATAATGCTTTGTACATGATAAAACCCTCGGCGTCATAAAACGACTGAACCGTGACCAGCGGGCAGACCTTTCCGCTCCGTTACTGCGCCGCCACCCGCCCCGGCTCCCGCACGCCCGCCCCCTTGCGCTGCGTCAGCGAATCTCCCAAGTCTTCCCGCATCAGTTCCGCCAGCTTTTGCAAGCGCTCTACCACCTCCGGGTTCTTCGCCGCCACGTTGGTGGTCTCGCTCAAGTCGTTCTGCAGATCGTAAAGCTCCAGCTCCGTCTTCGCATTCTCGTAATTGGCTGGTTTGCCGTCTGTGCCGCCCGGTTTGCCCGCCAACGTGCGATACGTATGGGGGAAAAACAGCTTCCAGCGCCCGCTGATCACTGCCTGCAACTGGTTGTTCGCGTAATAGATGTAATATGCCTCCTGCGGACTCTTCGCGGTGGCATCACCCTTCAGCAACGACCAGATGTCCTTGCCGTCGATCTTCTTCTCCGGCAACGGCGCCCCCACCAGTCCGGCGATTGTCGGCAGCAGATCGATCGTCATCGCCGGCAAGCCGCTCACCCGGTTCTGCGGGATCTTGCCCGGCCACCGCGCGATGAACGGCACCCGCACACCGCCCTCCCACGATGTCCCCTTGCCTTCGCGCAACGGCCCCGCCGAACCCGCATGCGTGCCGTAGGAAAGCCATGGACCATTATCCGATGTGAAGATCACCAGCGTGTTGTCATCCAGCCCGTTCTGCGACAGCGCCTTCAATATCTCGCCCACGGACCAGTCGATCTCCATCAGCACATCACCATGGATGCCCGTTGCCGATTTGCCCTTGAACTTGTCCGACACATACAACGGCACATGCGGCATGTTATGCGCCAGGTAGAGGAAAAATGGCTTTGCCTTGTTCTTCTCGATGAACTTCACCGCCCGTTCAGTATACGAAGTCGTCAGTTGCGTCTGCTCCTCCGGTGTGATTTCAGGATCAACGATCTTGTCCCCTTCAATCATCGGCAGCGCCGGATAGCGCTTCTTCTTGGGCGAATCCGCAGGCAGATCGACGAGGTCCGGATGATACGGCCACATGTCGTTGGAATACGGCAGCCCGTAATACTCATCGAAACCCTGCCTAACCGGCAGCAACGAAGGATGATCTCCCAAGTGCCATTTACCGAACATCCCCGTCGCGTACCCCTTTTGCTTCACCACCTCCGCGATGGTCATCTCTGCCGGGTTCAATCCAATCTTTGCCCCCGGTCCCAGCGCCCCGTGGATGCCCACGCGATTATTGTAACACCCCGTCAGCAAGGCCGCGCGGGAAGCCGAGCAAACCGCCTGGCTCACATGGAAATTGACGAAACGAATGCCCTCCTTCGCCATCCGGTCCAGATGCGGCGTCTTATAGCCTTTCGCCCCAAACACTCCGACATCCGCATAACCCAGATCATCCGTGAAGATGATGACCACATTGGGCGGACGGCTCTCTGCCGCCTGGGCCCCGGCGTTTACCAGCCAAACTGCGACCAGCCAAACTCCCAGCAGGATCTGGAAGCTTGCCGACCTTGCCTGAATGGCTGGCCGCTTATTCATTGTCCTTCTTTGCTTCGGAGACTTGGTTGATCTGCAACAACGAATTCTGCGCGGCCCCACTGATCTCCTCGTTACGGACTTTGGCCAGCTTCTCCAGCTTGGGCAGGGCTTCCTTGGCCGCGGGACCGTAGAGGCCCAGGGCTGACGCCGACGAAGCCACCACGGAAGTGTCCTTGTCCTCCAGCATCGTGATCAGTATCGGGATGGCCAGCTCGCCCTTGACCTGGCTCTTGCCCACTGCGGTGGCCATCCAACTGCGGACGCTTCCCTCCGCATCCTGCAACCCTTTGAGCAAAGCATCGGCCGCACCCGTGGCTTCCCCGGCTTTCATCCGCGAAAGGGACGCGGCCGCCATGGCTCGCACCTGCTTGTCAGGGTCGGAAAGCTTTTGCACTAGTGGAGTCACCGCGTCTTTGCCGATGGAACCAAAGGCGGCCGCCACATCCAGCCCGGAATCCTGCACCGCCAACAACGGCAGCAATTCAGGGATGGCCGGGGCTGCGGCAGCTCCCAACACATTAAAGCCACGCACCGCACCAAGGCGCAGTGTATAAGACGGCGGATATTCCACGTTCAGCACCGTCGCCCATTTCTGCCGCTGTTCGGAATCCTGAGCTTTCATCATGGCCACCAAGTGTGGCAGGAAATCCTTCCCGTTGGCTTGGATCGTCTGCTTGGCCTTGTCTCGGATTGAGGTTTCCCGCGAGGCCAGTTCATCCATCCAAGTGACCACCCGTTTGCCTTGCACCTTGGGACCGCTCAAGTCCGAAACGACCAGGGCATAACCTCCGGCGAGCAATCCGATGAAAACAAGGATACCGATGATGAAGGGCTTTTTCATGATTTCATCCTTAATGCGCCAAACCGCCTTTTTCGACAAGGAAATCTTGCAAAACCTTTATCCCGGCTGGCGGACTGGCCGCTTCGTGTAATACGCCAGCCCGATGGCCAGCAATACCAGTAGGTTGCCCGCCCAGAAGTCTGAACCAGCGCCCGCCGCGCTGCTTTGCAGATATTTCCCGCCCCAGTCATAGAGCAGCAACAACCCCGCCGCGCCGATACCGAACGTCATCCACCATTGCTTGATATCCCACACCGGATGCAGCATTAAAATCAGCACCGCCATCAGCAATAGCAGTGAGCGCATCGCCGGAAACTTGTTGATATGCGCCCAAGTCAGCAAAAACGTATTCACCCCCGGCAGTTTCACCTTCAGCTTGCCGTCCACCCGCTGGAAATTCTTGTCCGCCTGCGGGCTCATCACCTCATTCGTCCCCGCCGCCACCCATACATGGCTGAGATTTCCCACGATCCGCACATCTTCAAACCCGCGCGAACGCAGGATGCTCGCCGCCAACACCGCCTGCCCGTCGCAATCCTCCCGCTTGTTTTCCCACACCTCCGCCACCGTCGGCCAGTAGTCCGTATTGCCCCACACATCCCAATCGTAACCATATTTGATTTCGCGATACACGAAGCGCTCCACCGCTTTCAACTCCTCCTTCTTCGTCCCCTCCGGCTTTAACTGCTCATCGATCTTCTGGTTTATCTCCGTAAGAAACAGTGCATTCGTCTCGATCAATGAATCGGGATTCTTCCAGCGCGGAATCTGCTTCATAAACTGATCCGGTCGCGGAAAGAAAACCACCAGCGTGAACAGCCCCAACAGCAGGCCCTTGATCAGCACTCGTCGCCCTAGGGGACGCGCCGCCAGCCAATCCCACCAATCTTTCCCGCGCCCGCTCAAGCTTTCGCCTCCAGATACCCGCGCAGGACAGTCAGATCTCTCCGATACGCCTCCCGCAGGCTCTTCGCATCCTCCGGCAGAGCGTACTCCACATGCAGCAACACTGGCTGGCTATACCCGCTCGCCTTCACCATCTGGTAGAATTTCGGATTCACCATCCCCTCGCCCAGCGGCACATTCAGCGCCCTCTTGTCCTGCCAAGCGAAGTCCTTCGCATACACCAGCCCAAGATGCGTCTTGATGAGATTAAAATTCAGCTCCCAAGCCGTCCCTCCCTCCACTGTCGCATGCCGGATATCGAACGCGATGGCGATTTGCTTCGGGTCATACTCCTTGAAGAGCTGATAGATGTCCCACACCGGCGAACCGAAATAATTCGCCCCCGAATGCACCTGATACACCGCGCCCAACCCCAGCTCCTTGTTCAACGCCACGATGTCTTTCACCACCGGCTTCATCGCCTCCACCTGCTCGGCGATAGGCTTTTTCGAATCATACTTCCACGCG
Source organism: uncultured Verrucomicrobiota bacterium (assembly GCA_964589735.1). Lineage (GTDB taxonomy): Bacteria > Verrucomicrobiota > Verrucomicrobiia > Limisphaerales > JAEYXS01 > JAEYXS01. The sequence continues at coordinate 16,995 of CAZPUL010000008.1, forward strand.
CCCAGGCGATATCGCTTCACCCCGAGCTTCGCCGCCGTTCGCAGCGCCTTCTGTGTCAGCGGGTCGGAAGCATTCGTTATCGCCGTGGTGAGTTCGGTGATCTCCAGCTTCCGTTTCGCCAGCACCTCCAAAAACTTTGGCAAATCCTCCTCCACCCGTTCCGGCAAGACACGCCCTTTCGGACGCAATGCCGTCGCCACCCCCATAAAACCCAACTCTGCCAGCATATCCGCCATCTGCTCGACAGGCAGATGCTGCAATGCCTTCTCAAACGCCGCGATGGGATAAGGCTTCTCCAACGCCAAAGAATCAACTGAAGCGGTGGCCAGTGCCAAAGTAGCCACGCCAGTTCGCTCAATAAACCTGCGCCGGGACACGTGTTCACTCTGGGAAAGCATGCCACTGTTCTAGCACCTCCACCAAACCGTCCAAGGCTAAAGAAGCTTCATGACAACCGCCGAATCTCTTCTGCAGTCAGCAACTCGCGCTGCAATTCCGCAACCGCCTTCGATTGCCCTGGTAAAACCAGCTCCGGCGCAATCTCCACCAACGGAGCTAAAACAAACTGCCTCAGATGCGCCCGCGGATGTGGTATCACCAATTTCACCGTGTTCCGCACTTCATCCCCAAAGACGATGATATCCAGATCCAACGGCCTCGGCTCATTCATCACCTTCTTAGGCCTCCGACCTAACTCCTTTTCCAATGCCTGCAACTTGCCCAGCAAACTCTCCGGCGTCTCACCCGGCAGCGGCATCAGCCCCGCCACCGCATTCACAAAGTCCAGAGAACCTGGCGGGCAATCCACCGGCGAAGTCGCCCACAAACTGGAACGCAAAAGCGGCTGGTCTGATAACTCAGCCAGCCGCTTCATCGCTTCCTGCAAAATAGATACCGAATCCCCGAGGTTCGAACCCAACGCGATGAAAGCCATGTTTTGCATAACTATCATCTGAACGACTCTCGTCATTCGGGCTTCGTCATTTATTTGAGCCCGAGAACATCCTGCATGCTATAGATCCCCGGTGCCTTGCCCACGACCCACTGCGAGGCGCGCAACGCACCATTCGCAAACGTATCGCGGCTCGACGCCTTGTGCGTCAATTCCACCCGCTCGCCATTGGCCGCGAAGATGACCGTGTGATCACCCACCACATCGCCACCGCGCACCGCATGGATGCCGATCTCGCTGCTCGTACGCTCGCCCACGATACCTTTGCGTCCGTGCCGCAATTCCTCTTCGAGCTGCACCTTCCGCACATCACCAAGGATCTCCAGCAACGTCGTGGCCGTGCCGCTCGGAGCATCCTTCTTCAAGCGATGATGCATCTCCACCACTTCGAGATCGAAGCTTGGCCCGAGAATCTCCGCCGCTTTGCGCGTGAGCCAGAACAGCGTGTTCACGCCCGTGGAATAGTTCGAGGCCCACACGATCGGCACCGTCGCCTTGCAGGCCGTGATGCGTTTCTTGTCTTCCTCGTTATGCCCCGTCGTGCCGATGACCAGCGCCTTCTTGTGCTTCGCGCACAATTCCGCGATGCCCGCCGTCGCATTGTGAAAGCTGAAATCGATCACCGCATCGCACTTGTCGATGACCGTCGCGATATCATCGCCCTGATCGACCAGGCCGACGATTTCCAACCCCGCAAAACTCTTCGCACACGTCTGCAAAGCCACCCCCATGCGGCCTTTGGCACCCGTGATGATGATCTTCGTCGTGCTCATGCGCGCTCCTTACTTGATCACTCCCGTCGCTTTCATCGTCGCGGCCAGCGTTTCCCGGTTCTTCGCGCTGAGCGAGACCAAAGGCAGACGCACGCCGCCCTCGATGAGGCCCATCATCTCCAGCGCCGCCTTCACGGGCACCGGATTTGATTCGATGAACAAGTCCTTGAACAACGGATAATACTTCGCGTGCAACTTCAGCGCCACGGCGGGCTTGCCGATGGCAAACGCCTTCACCATGTGGCTGACTTCCTTCGGGATAACGTTGGAGGCCACACTCACCACGCCATCCGCGCCCACCGCCATAAAGGCCAGCGTCAACGAATCATCACCGCTCAGGATGACGAAGTCCTTCGGCAACACCTGGCGAAGCTGGCTCACGCGCTCCGGCGTGCCGCCCGCTTCCTTGATGCCCACGATGTTCTTATGGGCAGCCGCGAGGCGCTTCACCGTGTCGATGCCGATCTCGATACCGCAACGGCCGGGAATGCTATAGAGCACCAGTGGCAGCTTCGTGGCCTTCGCGATGGCGGAAAAATGCTGGAACAAACCTTCCTGTGTCGGCTTGTTGTAATACGGCGCGACCTGCAAGGAACCATCCGCGCCCACTTCCTCGGCGCGCTGGGTCAGGGAAATGGCTTCCTTCGTGGAATTTGCCCCCGTGCCCGCCATCACCTTCACCTTACCCTTGGCGAACTTCACCGCCAGCTCGATGATGCGGATATGTTCATCATAATCAACGGTTGGCGACTCGCCCGTGGTGCCCACAGGGACGATGCCATCGACGCCGCCTTTGATCTGGAGCTTGATGAGGCGCTCCAGCGCAGCTTCGTCGAGGACGCCATTCTTGAACGGCGTTACAATCGCAGTATAGGTTCCAGTAAACATTTGTAACAAATGGAGGGCGAGATTTGGGCAAATCCCCCCTTTTGGCGAGTGTTTTTTGCGCCCCTTGACTCTGCCATCTCCCCTGTGCTTACTTGAGGGGCAATACTTTTTTGTTTTTTGCAGTATCTATGCCGACATACGAATACGCCTGTGAGAAGTGCGGTCACGCTTTTGAGAAGTTCCAGTCCATGAAGGATGCCGCCCTGACGGTTTGTCCGAAAGACCTCTGCTGCAAGAAGACCTGGGGCAAGGGGAAGGTCAAACGTCTGATGGGTTCTGGTGCCGGCCTGATCTTCAAAGGGAGCGGTTTCTACATCACCGATTACCGCAGCGAGGGTTACAAACAGGCCGCCAAGGCGGACGCTGGCAGCAGTGCCGGCACCAGCAAGCCGGCTGAGACCAAAGCCGCCAGCAGCGATAAACCGGCCAAACCAGCGAAAGCCAAGAAGACTTGAAGTTCTTACGTTCAGCGTCCACCCGCCTGTGCTCGCTGGTGCTCCTGGGAGCGCTGCTGGCCGCTGTGCGCGGTGAGGCGGCCGCGGTGGACACCACCATGTCCACGCAGAGCCGATCGACGCAGTTCGTGGTCATCAGCCCGTTACAGCCCTACACTTCCCGGCTTCCCAGAGACAATCCGAAGGACAACCCAAACTTGAAGGATGTCATCCGGGTGAGTGCCGCTGAGCTGGCCATCAGTTGTGAGCAGGTCAAATTCGGCCTGCTCTTGCAGTTGGATGCCGGTGACCGGTGGAAAAACCGGGTGCGCTTGCACATCAACCCGCAGATCCCGCCGCAAGCTCCGATCCTGATCAACTCCATCCAGTTCAAAAACGGTCTGCAATACAACTGGCTCTACGAACTCCAGGTGCCGGAGTACGTCGAACGGCGCAAACTCCTGCGCGCCCTCGTGCAAGTCTGCCTGGTGGAGATCGGCAACCGGAACAACCGCGAGACGAACACCGTGGATGTCCCCATGTGGCTGCGCGAAGGGCTGACCGAAATCCTGCTCAACCGCGATGGTCCCGGCATCATCGCCGAAGCCACCGGCATCCAGGAGCGTGGCAATCCCCAATTCTGGATCTTGAAGCCCGGCACCACTACCGAGAAGGTGTGGAAAGACCCGTTCAGCCTGGTTCGCGAGCGGCTTAAAGCCACCCCGCCCCTGTCCTTTTCCGATCTGAGCGTGCCGGTGGATGACCAGATCGCCAGTGTCGGGCTGGAACACTTCCAATCCTGTGCCCACCTTTTCACCAGTGAGTTGCTCACTTTGCCCGATGGCAGCGGCAAGCTCCGCACCTTTGTCCAGAATCTGCCTCATTTCTCCCACCCGCAATTCGCCTTCCTGCACGCGTTCCGCGAGCACTTCTCCTCCCCGCTGGATGTGGAAAAATGGTGGTCGCTCGCGCAGTTCAACTTGATCAGCCGCGAAGACAACGCCCGCTGGCCGGAAAAGAATGCCTTGGGCAAACTGAACGAAATCCTGCAACCCCAAGTTCAGATCCGCCTGGGGACCGATTCCCTGCCGGTCAAAGAGACCTACACCATTAAACGGCTCATCACCGAGGTGGACTTCGAGCAGCAACGACCGGTCTTGCAACAGGTCGTAGCCCAGCTCCAGCAGCTCCAATGGAACCTGCCGCCCGACCTTTTAAAATTAGTTTACGATTACCACATCACGCTGGCTACCTATCTCTATAATCGCGAACAACTTTCAACCTCCGGCAAAAAATCCCGCACAGTGGCAGCCTCCACCGCCAAGCCGGTGGTCAGGGAGGCCCTCCAGCAATTGGAGTTTCTGGAGATTTTACGCGAGGATTTCGCCCGAATCGGTATTTCTGACATCCCAGCCGAGGCAGTGACTCAGGACCGGGTCACAGAATTCCCCAAGTCCACCCCTTGACATGCGGTTCCTCGCACATATAGTGCCGAACAATGTCGACTAATACCTCGGACGCTTCGAAGGGAGACCCTGACCCTTCCGTGGAACTCCAACAGCTTAAACAGTTTCGCCCTTCTGGACGTAATGCTTGGGCGCACGTCTCGGACAAGGATTGGAACGACTGGCGCTGGCAGCTTAAGAACCGCGTCACCACCGTCGAACAGCTCCAAAAACTCATCCCCAATCTGACCACCGAGGAATACGCGGGGGCCAAACTGGCCAACACCAAATTGGCCATGGCCATCACACCGCACTTTTTCAGCCTGATCGACGTGGATGACGTGAATTGCCCCATCCGCCGTCAGGTCATCCCCCGTGAAGAAGAGACCCAAACGGCCTCTTGGGAGATGTCCGATCCCTGTGGTGAGGATTCGCATTCACCTGTGTCCGGTCTGGTGCACCGTTATCCCGATCGCGTCCTGTTCCTCGTCACGGACCGTTGCGCCTCTTATTGCCGGTATTGCACCCGCGCCCGTCTGGTGAGCAATGCCACGGGTTACGATTTTCACGCGGAGTTCGACAAGCAGATCGACTACATCCGCAAGACTACCACGATCCGTGACGTGCTCCTGAGCGGCGGCGATCCCCTGCTCTTCAGCGATGAGAAGCTCGAGTATCTCTTGAGCCAGCTCCGTGCCATCCCGCATGTGGAGTTCATCCGCATCGGCACGCGCATCCCCATCTTCCTGCCGCAACGCATCACCGCCGAACTCTGCGCGATGCTCAAGCAGTATCACCCGCTCTTCATGAGCGTGCACTCGAATCATCCGCGCGAGCTTACCACCGAGGTCCGTGACGCGCTGGGGCGTTTGGTTGATGCCGGCATCCCGCTAGGCAACCAGTCCGTGCTGCTCAAGCATGTGAATGACACGCCGGAGATCATGAAGGCACATGTGCAAAAGCTGCTCATGTGCCGCGTGCGCCCCTACTACATCTATCAGTGCGATCTCATCGCCGGTTCCGCGCATCTGCGCACCAGCGTGCGTCGTGGATTGGAGATCATGGAGCAATTGCGCGGTCACACGACGGGCTATGCGGTACCGCAATACGTCATCGATGCCCCCGGTGGCGGTGGCAAGGTGCCGGTCAATCCCGGCTATGTCCTCAGCCACAACGCCGACCGCGTGGTCATCCGCAATTTCGAAGGCAAGGTGTTCGAATACCCGGAAGCCATCGACGGCACACCGCTGCATAAGGCACCGAAAGAGATTATCGAACCGGAGTTTGCGTAAGCATTGCTGACCACTTTACCAAACCAAGCCGCCAAGCAATTGGCGGCTTTTTTCTTTTGCAATCAGGACGCCGGACAGAAATTCTCTCCGCATGCCCCTGAATCGCCGCACGTTCCTCCAGCAGACCGGCTATGCCGGTTTGGGTCTTGGCCTGATTTCTCTCACTCCCGGATGCCAAACATCGAAACCGCCCCGTCCAGCCAGCGCTTCACTCCCCCGCAGCACACCCGAAGCTCAAGGCGTTTCCTCCACCGGTGTTCAGGCGTTCCTCGATGCCATCGCGAAGAGTAATCACGAGCTGCACAGCTTCATGATGCTGCGCCACGGCCATGTCATCGCCGAAGGCTGGTGGGCCCCATACGGTCCGGAATACGTGCACACCATGTATTCCATGAGCAAGAGCTTCACCTCCACCACCGTCGGTTTTGCCGTGGCTGAAGGACGACTGACGGTGGAAGACAAAGTCATCTCTTTCTTCCCCGACGAGTTACCGGCGAAGGTCAGTGACAACCTCGCCGCCCTGCGCGTGAAAGATCTGCTCACGATGTCTGTAGGTAACGAGAAGGAACCCACTGGCGTTACCGTCGCGAGCGAGAACTGGGTGAAGACCTTCCTCGCCCAAAACATCATCCACAAGCCCGGCACAGTCTTCCTCTACAACAGCGCTGCCACGTATATGTGCTCGGCGATTGTGCAAAAGGTGACGGGCCACAAGATCATCGACTATTTGCGTCCACGCCTCTTCGAACCGCTGAACATCACCAAGGCGACTTGGGAAGAATGCCCACGTGGCATCAATACGGGCGGCTGGGGCTTAAGCGTACAGACCGAAACCCTCGCCAAGTTCGGCCAGCTCTTTCTACAAAAGGGAATATGGCAAGGGCGACAAATCATCCCTGCTGCTTGGGTAGAAGAAGCGACCAGTCGTCACATTTTGCAGACTCCTCCCGCCAAGCCATCTCGCCCGAATGCTAAGAACGACTGGCTGCAAGGCTACGGCTATCAGTTCTGGCGCTGTCAGCAAACTGGTGTTTATCGTGGTGACGGTGCTTTCGGGCAATACACCATCGTTTTCCCAGAGCAAGATGCCGTCGTGGTGATGACCGGTGAAAGCCCGAACATGCAGGGTGAATTGGATCTTGTTTGGGAGCATCTGTTGCCAGCCCTGAAGAAAGAAACGCTTTCAGCCAATCCATCTGCCCGAGTTCAGTTGAAGCAAACATTGGCCGGATTAACATTGCCCATTCCAGAAGGCCAACCTGCGCGGGATTTGTCCACGCTCATCGGCCAAGGCGTCTTCAATCTAAAACCTAATAATTTGGGCTTCAAAATTGGGACCCTTACTTTCAACGCCAACACTTACGTTCTAGAATTCGGCGAAACTGGAGCCATCATTTCAGCCAGCCCGAACGGATGGTCCCGTCATGAAACCACTCTGCCTGCACCACGCATCATCGGCGGTGGAACGCCCAAGCAAGGGACGAAGCACAAAGTGGCTAGTCGCACCGTCTGGAAGGATGATAAAACCCTCGAGTTCATCGTTCGCTACTACGAAACTCCCCACCACGACACTATCACTTGTAAGATCGACGGAAAGAAAATCTCCATCAGCTTCCTCAGCAGCATCAGCAAAATCAGGAATACCAAAGACCCACGTCCGATATTGGAAGGCGAGTTGATAGCCTAGCGGTGGAGCGCCGGTCTCCGACCCGGCGCGGATAATCAATAAGGAGTGCAAGCACCTGCATGCGGAACAAGCGGTTGCGTGACTCGCAAATTCTCTTACCCACCCGCAAACACCGGTCTAAATCCCGCCTCCTCCAAGATCTTCGCCGCCTCTTCCCGTTTGTCCCCTTGGATCTCGATCTGTCCATCCTTCACTGTGCCACCCACGCCGCACATCTTCTGCATCTTCTTGGCGAGCTGTTCCTTCTCCGGCAGCCCGATGCCCACAAAACCCGTCACCACCGTAACCGTCTTGCCACTGCGCCCTGCTTTTTGCCGGATTATGTCCACCCGCCCGCGGTTTTTCTTCGGCTTCGTTTCCGGCGCAGCCTGCGGAGACGGCGCTAGCGGAGAACTCGGCGCCTCCGGCAAACCTTCGCTGGAGAGCGCACCAAAAGGATTATGGCTCAGGGCCGACCCACCATCCGTCGGTATGCGTTTGCTGCTCATATCGTACGACTCTTCAAAAATCACTTCACCGGCAAAGGAATCGCCTCCACCGGCCCAAGCCACGGATAGAACGCCTTCACGTTCGCTTTGCGTCGCAGCACCTTGTCCCATTGGGTCACATAGATGTATTCCCCGCCTGGCCCACCGACGTGCACGCTCGTCATGCCCTTCTCATAAGGCTTCGGCAGCAGACCACACTCACGACCCGTAGGATCAAACACCTGCACGCCCAGCGCTGAGGACACATAGAAGCGCCCATACAGGTCCGAACTCATGCCATCCCCGCCGCTCGCCACCTTGTAAACCGGCGATCGCCCATCCTGGCTCTTCGCATTCTGATCCACCTCCGTCCGCATCGTCATATACGGCACCGCAGGAGTCAGCTTGCCGTCCGGTTCGATGCTGTAGGTCCACACATATTTGCCGCGTGAATCCGATACCGCCAGCGTCCGCTGGTCCGGCGAGAGAGCGATACCGTTCGGCGTGGTGAGCACACCTGAATCCACCACCTTCATCTCCCCTGTTTTCGCGTTCACAAACACCACCTGCTTTTTACCCGACTCCGTGAAATAGATGTAGCCCTTGTGCGTCACCACCAGATCGTTCGGCGCCACATCGCTGGCAAGCACCGTCTCTTTGCCGCTGGGCAATTCGAAAGCGGACAGATGCTTGTCCTTGCCTGTGCCCGCTCCGGCATAGAGCCGGCCATCCGGCCCGAACTTCATGCCGCTCACCGGAATGCCCTCGATCACCTTGGATTTCTTGCCATCCGGCGCCACCTTCCAGATCACCGGCGGCGTGCTGCGCATGTCGCAGAAGTAGAAATTTCCTTTGTCATCCGACATCGGCGCATCGGCAAAACCCAATCCCTCCGCCACCACCTCCCATTTCGTGTCCGGCAGAACCAGCCGATGCAACGTCATGTCGCCGCCCAGGTCCTGGGCTTTAATCGAAGAAAGTGACGTTACCCCAAAAACCGCCGCCATGATCGCCAATTTAAATTTCATAACCAAATCAGTACCGCGATTAATTCTTATAGCCCGCCCACAACCACTTCAACGCCTCCGGCAGCAACGGCCCCGCCGCATTGCTGTTATGCTCCCCTTCCGTGAAATCGAAGCGGTAGTCATACTTCATATACTTCAGTGAAGACGCCATCATCTGGTTCGCCAGCGGCCAGTTGCCGAAAGGATTGTCCAAATCATTCTTGCCGTCCTGCAGATATACGCGGATCGGTTTTTTCTCCGTCTTGCGGATGAGATACGGATACACATGCCCGCCGCGGAGATCCACGAAGCTGCCGATGGTGGTCAGCACTTTGCGGAACTGGTCCGGTCGTTCCCACGCCACCGTGAAGGAGCAGATGCCGCCCGAGCTCGCACCAGAAATCGCCCGCCCCTCTGGATCGTCCGTGATGTTATAGCCCTGCTTCTTCACCTCCGGCAGAATCTCCTCCACGAGGAACCGCGCATAGCGGTCACCCAGCGAATCATACTCGAAGCTGCGATTGCTCACGCGCCACGCATTCTCCGGCTTGTAGTTGCCGTTGTGCCCCGGGTTGATGAAAATCGCGATGGTCACCGGCATCTCACCCTTCGCGATCAGATTGTCGAACACCGTCGGCACACGCCAGTTGCCCTTCAAGTTCACATAGTCGTGCCCGTCCTGGAACACCATCACGCACGCCGGCTTCTCCTTCTTGTATTGCGCCGGCACATAGACCCACCAGTCACGCGTGGTGTTCGTGAAGATCTGCGAGGTGAAGTTTGTGTACTTCGTGATGGTCCCCGTCGGCACTCCCGCCTGCACCTCATGATACGGTGAAAGCTTCGGCTTCTCGGCGGCTGTGACGGCCTGACTTGCTGCCACGCAAAACACCGCGAGCAAAATCAATTTCAGATGATTCATGGTTCTCAAAATTATCTCCGTTCGTTTTTCTGCACGCAACCGCCAAGTGCAGCCGTCATTTCGCTTTTTCCTTCAGCTTCACGGTTGCCTTCCGCACACAAAACGCATCCGCTCCCGAGAACACCAGATGCAGCGTCTGACCATCCGCGCTCATCCACTTTGCTGGAAAATCCGCATGTTCTCCCGGGCCTAAATCCCATTCTTTGGTGAAGTATGCCGTCGTCCACGGACCCCATGGCTCTGGCGCATCATAGATGCCGAACCCGCCCGTGAACCGCGTATCGCCTCGATCCTTGGTAGCCCCTTCCGGCTGCGGTATCTGCTGCCACCAAAGGTAACGCTTCAATCCCGCATTGTAAGTCATCGCCGATCTTAGGCACCCGTCGCGATGCTGAAAGACGCTGCCCCGCTTCGCAATTTCGCGTGTCCACACCGGTTTCCCATCCGCCCCCAGTTTCTCATAGAACTCCCACGCGCTCCTCTCCGTGAGCTTGCCCTTCGGCACCCGCATCAGGATGAACTGATCCGCCGGCGTATCTGCTTTCGGACCATCATGAGAATAGGCATACACAAACCCATCGCGCGCTCCCTGATAATCCTTCCCGTAATTCACAAACCCGATCAGTCCGAACTCTGGAAACCTCCACTCCGCAAAAGTCCACGTCCTGGCCTGATCTTTCGACCACGCAAGCTGCGCTTCGCCGCCCTTCTTGTCCGCGTGCCCGAACCACAGATACAGCACGCCCTCCACCGACAGCATTCCCCAGCCCTTCAACCCAGCGCGTCCTTGTCCCAACTGCTCCGCGTCGGAACGGATGTTCACCCCTTTAAAATTCTCCGGCCCGCCCGTGACCTTCGCGAATCCGCAGCTCAGCTTCTTCTCCACCTTCGGCACAAAGCCCGTGCCATCACCCCACGTCGTGTAGATCGCATCATCCTGCGCCCACGTCACCGGCCAGTTATCCCCATCGCGTGCCTGGATGATGATGCTGTTCGTCGGTGCCCATTCGATCGCCTGGATCACCGGGCTGATAGGATACGAGGCCACTCGCGTCAGCTCCGCTGCTTGGAGTGATCCAAGGCACAGCGCTAGCAGGCAGGCCATCGCCGCCCAACCACTGCTCCATGTAGCACGCTTTGTCATCGCTTACCTCGTCCCCGCTGTGCTTTCCGTTTCTGTTGCCAGAACTGCCAGCACGCCGCCCAGCCCAAAGCCACGGCGGGCACAAAGATGAATTCGATCTCGCCGCGGAATCTGGCCTGGCCCACATGCGTCAATCCGTAAACCAGTGAATAGACCACGCAATAAAGCCCCAGCACACCTTTGTATTCGAAAGGCCAAACCTTCGGCCCCCGCAAGGCAACCGCGGTGAGCACCAAAAAGACCGCCCAATAACCGATGTGCAACCAGCGCATGGTCAGGGCCTCCGCCTCACCGGAACTCCGCAAGTAACGCGCCGGAGGCATCGTCCAGAGCCACAGCATCTTTTTGAGCGTACGCTGCACAAAGGCCACCGGCTCCGCCCGCACATACTCCATCGCTTCGTCCTGCATCGCCTGCATCAGCTCCATCTCGGAGACCTTGCCACGCAACTCGAAAGCTTTAGGCGGATACTGGTTGGTGACCTCTTCGCCGCCGCCTTCCACAAAAGCCGTCCCCGTCGCGCGCGGGTTGTTCCCCATCCAAAACTCCTTGCCGAAACTGTTCTTCACCAGCAGCAGGCGACCATGTACTTGATGGTTCCGGATGGTCCAAGGCGTCAGCACCAGCAACGTGAGCAGGCCCGCCCCAAAGATCCATGCCGCCCGGGCATTGAGCCGCTGGCGGAGTGCGTTCAAGAGCAGGATACCTGACAAGAGTCCGAACACCGCCAGCAACACTGGTTGAAACAGACCGGCCACTCCGGTCGCCACACCGGTCAATGCCGCGCGCCAACCGCCTTTCGGATTCTCGCCCAATGTAAGCCAGCCCCACAAAAGCCACGGATGAAACGCCATGACGATGGCCGTGTGATGGATGCGCGTCGGATACCAATAGAGCAACGGCATCACGCAAACGATCAACCTCGCCCACCGCGCTGTCTCCTCCCCGAACCACCGCGCCGCCAGCCAGCTCAGCGGAAAAACCATGGAGGCCGCCACCGCAGCTTGCCCCAGGCTGATAAGCAGATAGGCAAGCGGTGTTTTCCCGAACAGGCTGCCCATCCAGTAGAGCAGATAAGGATAACCCGGTGCCTGCCAGCTCGTCGGCGCGGCTGCCCGCGAAAAATCATGAGCAAAACCTTTTCCGGCCAGCAGATAATCCGCGATGCCTCCGTTCTCCCACGTCATGGGATGCCGATAATGACCAACCGCCAGCACCGCGACCACATGCAGCAGCAGACTGGCCACGAACAGCACCTTCGGCTGGCTGAAACGTTCCAGCCACTGGTTCAAATCCATTTTGCGAACACCCGCTTCCATACTTCTTATTCCCTATTCCCAGTCCTTCCCGATCTCACGGGCCGTGATTCATTGGTTTCGTTCTTCCCTTCTATGCCAGCTCTCGCCGCAGCTTCCACCACACATTCTCCAGCGGGAAGAACTGCGAATATAACAACCGCTCATACCGGTAATGCGCCACGATCTTCTCCAACTCCGCCCGCCGCTCCCTCAAGATAGCCTTGTCCGGTGCCAACGCCACCACCCACGCAGCGAAGGCCGGTTCCCTCACCCCGTTCACTTCCTGCCCGCGACGCGGCGCCACCTTTCCGAATTCGCGCAACTGCATCTGCGCCAGCGCCACCGATTCTTGTTCCGTCTGTTGCGGCTTCCACCACTGGTTCATCACCCGCCAGTCGTGTTCAAATTTTTTCACATCCTCGTTATCGAATTTCATGCCGATGGGCAGGCTCTCCAGCGCCACCACCGCCCCCGCCTGCAAGCCCTTCGCATACGCCGTCTTCAAATCCTTGTCCGCCTCCATCTCCCACAGCGCCCGCAAGCACGCGTTCGGAATCGATGCCGTCCAGGAATGCCGCGCGCCGTGCTCAAAGATCATACCGCCCTCACACGCGGCCAATCGTGTGATGTTCTTCTTGCCGCCCACCTCCAGCATCGATTGCCGATACATCTTGTCCCATTTGCTGTCACCCGTGAGCTGATGCATCCATTTCAGCACAAACAGCACCCGCGGCGAACTCTCCCAGGAGATCTCATGGAACTGTCCCCGGATCTTGAACGGCTCCTCCGCCGGCATCTTCCAGCCCAAGGCGATGATCACGTCCACCATCTCCGTCACCTTGGCCACGATCCGCGCCCGCTCCGCCTTGTCTGGCAGATCCGTTTGCAGATACCGCCACATCCCGAACAGCCATGGGGCCGTCTGATCGTTCGAGCCCATCGGATAATGACTCATGCCATCCGTCCCCATACCGCGCGCCACGAAACCCTTCACCTCGCTCACCGATGCCAGCTTCATCAACCCCCGCGCCATCCGCCGCACCTTCTCCGCATCTGCCTTGGCTTTGGTGATCTGCCAACGATCGACCATCGCATCGATATACAAGCCGTTGAAGAATCCTCCGTTCTCGATCGGACTCCACCAACCCAACGCATTCGGTTTCCCTAAGCGGCACTCCTCCGGCGTAGGGATGATGACCTTCCCCTGCTCATCCGCGAAATCGAGCATGACATCATGCTTGTCGATCAATCGCCGCCACATCTCCTCATGCGCCGACTGCGTTGCGGCTTCGGCCTTACCTGTCTCTGCGCGCAGGATGCATGGTGCTCCCAAGGCAAATCCGACCCCTGCCTTGATTGCCATCCGCCGGGAAAATGTTTTGGTGCTTTTACCGCTCATAATCATGATGATGCTTGATGTAACCCCAGAAAACCGCCTCCTCACAAGGCTGCAATTCCTTGGTGCGGAGTATTTTCTGTTGGTGAAATAGTTTTCGTTGAAACCCGGTTTGCCCACCTGTTTCTTCTCGCGGCCTGTTTCGGCCTCTCTGACACGCTCCTTTTCACGTCTCTTTATATAGACTCCTGAGCAGTGGAAAAGTTTCAAAAAAATCTGCGTTAAATGATGACTACCTCAAACTGTGCCATTTTGACTCACGTTCACACCGGATTCTGCGCCGCGCCAGCCTGCGACAAAATGTCTCACCTTCCAAAATCGCCGTGATAAGACACGTCCACCTCGCGCAACAGACCGCTCAGTGGACTTTTCCCTTGCCCCCTTCCAGACTCGACACTCGCCCCCTTTCCCGCCAATCTTGCCCGGTCGCCGTCAACTTAAGGTTATGCCCGGACACAAATTCAACATCCTGTTCCTTGAGGACAATCTGGTCGCCTCTAATTTCCTGATCAGCACCCTGTCCCGTGAGCTGCCCGATGTTAAGTTTGTTCCGGCCATCACCATTAAAGAAGCCAGCCAAAAGGTTGCCGAGCAAGCCTTCGACCTCTTCATCCTCGACATCCAGTTGCCTGACGGCAACAGCATCGATTTTCTGGACGCCCTGCAAAAAGAGCACGTCACCATTCCGCGCGCCATCTTCATGACCGCCAGCAAGGTCCCGGAGTTGCGCCAACGGGCCCAAAACGCCGGTGCCGTCCGCTTTTTTGAGAAACCGGTGAAATCCAAGGAATTTGCGGTTGTCGTTCGGGAGATTCTGGCGCTTCAGCCCGCGCCGGAGCAGCAACCCAACGCTTTCGAAGGCCTGCTGAGCTGCCTGACCCCCATCGATCTCGTCCAGTTGAAATGCCTCTCCCACGCCAAGATGGGCTTGGAATTTTTCACCAAGGAAGGCGTACGCGGGGTTGTCTATTTCCGCGAAGGCCAGGTGGTTCACGCCGCGACCGGCAATTTGACGGGCGAAGACGCTTTTTGCCGAATCATGACCTGGAAGAGCGGTAAAATCAGCGAACTGCCCCTGCCCACCGCCCTGCCCCAGACCATCAAGGCCAACTGGAACGACCTCGTCATCCATGCCGCACACAAGATGGACGAAGCCGCCGGTTCCTAGAAAAACTTGGCGCACGGTGCGTCTCGCATGCGAAATCCCTAAACAACACCGGTGTACGATTCCCCCAGCTCCGCAGAGAGTATGACTGCCGCTTGGGAAGCGTCAGAGAAATTCGCTGACGCCAAGCCCCACTCACAACCGCTCCACCGTCACATCCCCTTGGATACCGCCCGCATCAATCGCCAGTTTCTGCCCGGTTTTGTCCTCCAGCCACACTTCAAGTTGACCCGCTCCTCTGGCCAGTTCAAACACCGTTCGCCCATCCTTTAGCGGCTGCTTCACCGTCTTCCCCTGCCACACCACCGCCATCATGGTGCCAGCCGGAATCGATTCCCGCGCACTGCTCATCTGATATTTCCCGGCCTGCTCCACCACCACCTGCCAGCCCTTCGGATCTTTGCCCGCCCACGTGAGGTCTTGGTAATAACAGAGATGCACCGGATTTTCCGCCGCATTGCCGATGTGGATGTCACCTGGCTTGAACCCTCGTGTCCCTTTCACCTCCGCGAACCATTTCTCATACGCCCCCCGCATTTTCCGTAATTGCTCCGGCTGTTCCTTGGCCAGATTCTTTTCCTCCGCCGGGTCCTCTGCCAGATCATACAGCTCCAGCACCGGCCCATTAGCCGTCACCACATTCTCCTCTTTGTTGAACGAACCCGGTGAACCCACCAGCTTCCACCGTTGGTTGATCACCGCCATGTTCTGATACGCGTGAGGGGTCAGCCCGCGATGCACCTGGAAGAACAGATTGCGATCCACCAGTTCCACCGCCTTGCTCCCCGACAGCAACGGCTCCAGATTCATCCCGTCCAGCTTCAGCTCCGCCGGTGCCGTCACACCACACACGCTGAGCAAGGTGGGCAGAACATCCATGTCCGCCGCGATGCGATCAATCGTCCTTGCCCCCTTCCACTTCGCCGGCCATTGGACGAAGAACGGCACCCGGATTCCGCCCTCATAGGTCATGCTCTTGCGCCCGCGCAGGTTCATGGTGTAACGCGCCTGTTGCGGCCCGTTATCCGTCATGAAAATCACCAGCGTATTGTCGCGCAGTTTCAGCTTCTCCAGATGCGCGATGAGCCGCCCGAAATTCTCGTCCAGATTCTGCACCATCCCATAGACCTTCGCCGTCGTCTCATCCAGCCCCAGCTCGCGATACGGCTTCACATAATCCTCACTCACCTCCAAGGGCGTGTGCGGGGCATTCAAGGGGATGTAAGCGAAGAATGGTTTCGTCTGGCTCGCCGTGGCGAATTCCATCGCAGCGTTGAAGAACACATCCGTGCAATAACCCTTCGCCTGGATGCGCTTGCCATTATGCCAAAGGAATGGATCGAAGTAGCTGTTCGGCTGAACGGGCGGCTGCGTGATGCCCCCGGACTTGTGCATCAACACTTCCTGAAAACCTTGGTCCTGCGGCCGCATCGGATAATTATCCCCCAGATGCCACTTGCCAAAGATGCCCGTGCGATAGCCACCCTTGCCCAGCAGTTCCGCAACCGTCGTCTCGTCCCCGTGCATCTTCGCACCGCCGCGTGAAGTATGGATGACGCCTGTACGATACTGAAACCGCCCCGTCATCAAAGCCGCCCGCGTCGGCGCACACACCGGGCTCACATAGAAGCGCGTCAGCCGGATGCCCTCGCGACCGAACTTATCCAGATTTGGAGTCTTGATCTTTTCATTTCCATGAAGCCCCAAATCACCGATGCCCTGATCATCGGAAATCACGAGGATCACATTCGGGCGGTCAGCTCCAAAAACGCCGAAAGGTAAAGCGACAAAAGCGAACGCCAGCAGGCACAAGCGCAGGAGGTTCATGGCGATATGTAAGCAACCCCGCCCTGAATTGCCAACGGAGAAACAAAGTTAGTGTACCACCTCTATAAAAGAAAAGGCTGGCAGCCATTGCTGCCAGCCTTCCCTGTAAGCTAATTGCTATCAGGCCAGATCCAACGGCCCGTTCTGGCTCAGTTCCTTGTTGCCGAAGGTCGCGATGTTATGCCCCACCGCGTGCGCCAGCGCGAGATGCAACCGGTTGTGCGGCACCTTGTCGAACTTCAGCGACCGGCCCATCTTGAACCCGAACCCGCCACCCGCCATCACGAACGGGATGTCGTTCAGCGTATGGGAATTGCCCTTGCCCAGCTCGTTCGTCCAGATCACCAGCGTGTTGTCCAGCATCGAACCCGTGCTGCCCGGCTCCGGTGTTTCCGCCAACCGCTTCAACAAGTAGTTCAATTCACCCGCGAACCACTTGTTGATCTTGATCAGCTTCTGCTTCGCCACTTCGTCGCTGTCGGGCTCATGGGACAGGCCATGGTGACCGTCCTTGATGTCCAGCCAGTTCATCCGCGCCTGACCGACGGACTTCGTGTATTGCAACGTCGCCACGCGAGCCATGTCGTTCACGAAGCTGTTGATCAGCAAATCCACCTGCATCCGGCTCAAGCGCGGCACATCGTCGTTCTGGCCCGCTGACACCCCACCTGCCAGTGTCGGCGCCGGGGCCAGCACCTTCTGCTTGTCGCTTTCTTTCAGATCCTTCTCCATCTGGCGCACCAGTGTCTCATGCTGCTCCAGCATCCGCCGGTCTTCCGCGCTGATCATCTTGCGGATCTTCTTCAAGTCCGTCTGCACATCGTCCAAGATGCTCTGCAAGCTCTCCTTGTCCTTCAACTGGCCGTAGAGCTTCTGATACATCTGATACGGGTCCGAGATCGGCGCGACCGGTTGGTTCGGTCCAGCATAGGACATGCGCGTCCAAGGATCCGCCCGGTCCGTGACACCCACACCAAATTCCAACGAGCCAAAACGTGTCTTGGTCTCTTCCTTGCTCTGGAAATAATTCTTCAGCTCCTGGTCGATGGAAATGCCGCTCGCCCAACCCGCGGGCGCACCGCCACCACCCTGCACATTGCCCGGGAACAGCTCGATGCCTGTGAGCAGGCAGCTCATACCGCGCATGTGGCTGTCGCCATCTCCGCGCACCCGGTTGGCCACGCCGTTCAGGATGAGCAGCTTGTCCTTGAACTCCTCCAGCGGGGACACGATCTCCTTCAGCTTGAACTCGCTGCCGACCTCATCCGGCCAGAACGCGGACGGAATCGTCCCGTTCGGGCTGAACATGATGACCAGACGCTGGCGCGGCCGGGCCGGAGCGGCCAGACCGAGGCTTGGCAGGCCCATCAGGAACGGCAGGGCGGCGGTCGAGAGCCCTACCCGCTTGATAAATTCACGGCGATGTATCGTGTTCATGTCTTTTTCTTCGAGCTGACGTTCTTGTCTGGATCGTGCGTGGCGGCCAGCGTGGCAATGTCCACCACCAGCTTCTGGATATTGTAACCCGACTCGGCAAACGACCGGCGCAAACGGTCCATGTGCTCCGGCCCATAAGCCATCATCGGTTGTTTGACGATCTGGTGGAACAATTGTTCGATAAAACCGTTCTGGGCCAGATCGCTGCTAACGGCGAATTCCGCCACATCCCGCGCCCCGGCCAAGCGCACCTTCTCGCCTTCGTCGGTGATGTAATCACTCACGGCATTTACGGGCTTGCCATTCTCCGTCGTGCGGAAGCGGCCCACCGCATCATACAGCTCCAGGCTGAAGCCCAGCGGATTGATCACCGCATGGCAGGTCTGGCAGTTCTGCGACTTGGTCAGCTCGGCGACTTTCTCCCGCATGGAGAGATTCGGCGCGAATTTGGTATCCTCGAACGCCACGGCAATCGGAGGCGGCTTGAGCGCCCGGCCCACGATCTTCCGCGTCAGGAACACCCCGCGATGGATGGGCGAGGTGGACTTCTGATACGAGAACGCCGCCAGCAGATACGGATGCGTCACCACGCCGGAGCGCTGCGTCGGGTCCAGCTTCACTTTGACGAAATCCTCTTTCGCCTCCGTCTTGACCCCGTAGAATTCCGCCAGCCGCCCGTTCATGTAGAGGCTGTCGGAGAGCAGCAACTGCCGGTAATCGCCCGTGCTGCCCCACACCACATCATCGAGGAACAGGTTCAGTGATGTCCGCAGATCCGCGATGATCTCCGGCGTGAACCCGGGATACAGTTTGCTGTCCTTGGAGACATCTTCCACATGATCCATCTGCAACCAGTGATGCAGGAAATACTGCATCTTGGACTTTGCCCGCTGGTCCGCCAGCATCCGCTTCGCCTGCTGCGCCACCAATTCCTGCGTCGCCAGCTTGCCTTCCGCTGCGGCCTTCAAAAGTTCCTTGTCCGGCATGGAATCCCACAGTCCGTATGACAGCCGTGTCGCCACCGCATAAGGATTCATCTTATCCGTCTCCAAACCCAAGTACAGGAACTGCGGTGACTTCAACGCCAGCAACACCACCCGCTTCACGGCGGTGTCCAAATCCTTCGCTCCCGCGAAATGCGCGCCCACGTAGGTCTGCTTCTGCTCTTCCGTCAGCGGCTGCCGGAACGCCGCCTGCACGAATTCCTTGCAGAACGCCTCAACCTTCGCCGCCCGGTCCGCATCACCCGGCTTGCTGCGGGTGAAACGGTCCAGCCGCGCGATCACGTAATTCGCCACCTCGATGCCCGCCTGTGTCGTCGCCTCATCCCACGCTTTCGAGATGCCCACGCCTCGCTCATATCCCACGCTGCTGTCATCCGGCGGGAAGGGCGTGTTGAGCACAAACGTCGAGCGCACCTGCGTTGTCGCCAAGTTCCGCATCGGGACCACTTGCTGTGCGCCATGCGGCGGCACCCATTGCAGCGAGATGGACGCCGTCTTGTCCTTGAACTTGAACACATCCAGCATCAACGGATAAGTCCGCCCGCCGATGAGCTTGATGGTCGCTTTGTGCTCCGACTGGCCGGAGGCCACCCACGCATCGATCAGCGGGTTATCCGTATCGTTGACCCACAACCGAGTCCCGTTCGGCGTCTTCAGGATGAACTCATACGTACCCGACTCCTCCGCAATGAGCGACCCCTGCCAGCGGATGGAGAACTCGTTCGTACCGGTGACCCTTGGATCGGGATTCTCGGTGCCATAGTCAAAATTGATCTGCGTATCCACGCGATCGAACATCTTCCGCCCGAAGCCGCGCGAATTGAAATAAGACCCGCGCAATCCCCGTTCCGGCCCGATCTTTCCTTCATCCGTGGAGAAGCTCTTTAACAAATCCGCCACCGTGTTCACATACTGGCGGTTCGTCAGCCGCACCAGTTCGACCCGGGCCGGATTGTTCCGGTGCTGGGCGATCCGCGAGTAAAACGCATCATAAATATACTGAGCCACTGCCAGGGAACCCGCCGCATCCAGCATTTCCGGCTTGTCCTCCGGCATCGTGCGGTCAATGACCCGGGCCAGCTTGTCGATGGACCAGTCCCCATGCAGCGCCTCGTCATACTTGCCGTGCACACCCTCGCCCGCCTTACCATGGCAGCTCGCGCACTGCTTGCGGTAGATTTCCGCACCCGAGGGCTTCTTTTTATCTGCCGCCTGGAGGCTTGCTTGGTCTGCTAAAATGCATACCAAAGCAAGCATCCAAACGACATTCCCGCGTGACAATGAAAACAGTCTGCCGAAAGCATCCGCCATGGCTTTCGCACCCCACGCAAAGCCCTTCTTTGGCAAAGAGATGCGCTCTTGGCCTGCTTCCTGTTCCATGTTCCGGTCAAACGGCATAAAATTCACTAGGGCTTAGACGACCATATATTGCTTCAGATTCAGTTAATGACAAGTAATTCACCCTTAATTTTCCATCGCCATCCCGGCCCCTGATTCGGCATCATCCGGCTCAACGCTATGCGTGAAATCAGGAAAGCAGTCATCACCGCCGCCGGCCGCAACCAGCGTGCGCTCGCCCTCCAAACCCTCGTGGATCGCGATGGCGAATCCCGCACCGCCCTGCACATCCTCTTGAACGAGGCCGTCAGCGCCGGTTGCGAGGAGATCGCCGTGGTCATCGCTCCCGGCGATGCCTCCGCCTACGCCACTGCCGCTGGCGAACATGCCCGGAAGGTGCGCTTTGTGGAACAGCACGAGCCGCGCGGCTACGGCCATGCCATCTTCTGCACCCGCGAGTTTGTCGGTGACCAATCCTTCCTTCACCTCGTCGGCGACCACCTATGGGTCAGCCGCTCGGATGTCAGTTGTGCCAAGCAACTCGTCACCATCGCCGCCCAACAGGAATGTGCCGTCTCCGGCGTACAACCGACCAAGGAACGCGAACTGCCCAACTACGGTGCCATCGGCGGCAAGCTCGTCTCCGGCAGCCAAGGCCTCTACGAAGTTCAGAACGTGCTGGAGAAGCCCACGCCCACTTTGGCCGAGCAGCAACTCGTCGTCCCCGGCTTGCGCGCGGGCCATTACCTCTGTCTCTTCGGCCTGCATGTCATCACTCCCACGATCTTCAGCATCTTGGAGAAACAGCTTAACGCCTTGAAAGCTGGTGAGAAACTCCCGCTCTCTTCCGCCCTCGCCCAACTGGCACGGCAGGAACACTACCTCGCCTACGAAGTCGCTGGGGCGCGTTACGATCTCGGGTCGCGTTACGGCGTCCTGAACGCCCAGCTCGCCCTCGCCCTCGAAGGCAAGGACCGTAGCGAAGTCCTCGCGCAACTCCTCGAACTTCTCGCCCAACGCGCCAAGTAAAGCAAAGAACCTGAACGCCACCATGAGTTCTTTGCTAAACCTCATCACCTCGCCCGACGCCGCCACGCGCAATCAATCCCTCGACGCCTTCGCCCGCACTGCATCGCTAGACGAACTGCTCACCGCCTGCGCCGAGCTCGACACCTTCCGCCGCCGGGCGGACAACCTCTACGAACGCGTCCGCGCCCTGTTCTTCCTCTACGCCCTGCATCGCTTTCATATCCCAAATAAACTTGGGTCAGCGAATCTACGGAACGAAAACAGCAACGCTCAAATCCCCTTCCCCGGCTACGAACAGCTATTGAACCGCCGCTTTGAAGAAGCCATCGACATCTTCCTGAAATCCCAGTCCACCGATGGCCCCAGCGACGGCATCAGCTCCGCCCTCGCCGCCGCCTATCATCGCCTCGCTTTCCAAACGCTGGCCGATCAAGTCCGCCGCAGTGTCCGTTCCGTGCGTGGCAATCAATGGATGTTCCGCATGGGCCATCCCGCCGATCAACCGCTCCGCCTCCGCCCCGAACTCTTGCACCGCGCCAGTGACGGCACCTACCCCATTCTGCGCGAGCAAACGCCCGTGCGCATGGACCTCACGCACTCCGCGTGGTCAGACATCTTCTTCCTCGGGATGGATTATCCTGAAGGCGCGAAAGTACTGAATATCTCCGTTGACCTCGGCGTGCACGGCCGCGATAACGCTACGCGCCCGCCCGTCAGCGCCTGGCTCCGCGTCATCGATGAACCCGTCTTGCGCCTCACCTCCGTGGACCTCGGTGCCACTGCGGATATCAATTCCCTCAGCGACATCTTCGATTTCGCCAAAGATTACCTCGGCCTGCTGAAAGCCGCCGTCATCGCCTCCGGCATCGTGCCACCCGGCATCGAAGGCTCCGGCCAATCGCTTGCTGAACTCCTCGCCCGCATCGTCGGACCCGGCAAAGGCTTGGAGATCGTCTCCTGCGTGAACGACATCCCGAAAGGTTCACGTCTTGCCGTCAGCACGAATCTCCTCGGCTCCCTCATCAGCGTTTGCATGCGTGCTACCGGCCAAGCCGCTTCATTGACTGGTCCGCTGGAAGAATCTGAACGCCGCCTCGTCCTCGCTCGTGCCTTGTTGGGTGAATGGCTCGGCGGCTCCGGCGGCGGCTGGCAAGACTCCGGCGGTGTGTGGCCCGGCATCAAGCTCATCACCGGCGTCGCCGCACATGAGGAAGACCCTGAATTCAGCATCTCCCGCGGGCGCCTGATGCCCACCCACCACGTCTTCAGCCGCGATGAGATTCCCGATTCCGCGCGTCAGGCGTTGCAAGATTCCCTCGTCGTCGTCCACGGCGGCATGGCGCAAAACGTCGGCCCCATCCTCGAGATGGTCACCGAGAAATACCTGCTCCGTAGCGAAGCAGAATGGCATGGCCGCCAGGAAGCCCTCAGCGTGCTCGACGAAGTCATCAGCGCCTTGAAGCGCGGCGACATCAAAGCCGTCGGTGCCGCCACCACACGTAATTTCCGCCAGCCCATCCAGACCATCATCCCGTGGGCCTCTACCTATTTCACTGAGCAATTGATCGCGAAAGCTGAAGCCGCCTTTGGCCGGGATTTCTGGGGCTTCTGGATGCTTGGCGGCATGAGCGGCGGAGGCATGGGCTTCATCTTCGCACCCGAACGCAAACGCGAAGCCCAGCAACGCATGCAGCAGATCATGCTGGAGACCAAGCGCGAACTGCAGCACGCCCTGCCCTTCGCCATGGACCCCGTGGTCTTCGATTACAGCATCAACGAGCACGGCACTGTCGCGGACCTCCTGCATGGCGATCACGCCATCATGCCCGCGAACTATTACGCGCTCACCGTTCCCGGCATGTTGCGTCAAGACCTTCAATCTCTGCCCATTTCCCGCCGCGCTGAACTCGATAAATTCGGTGCCGCCGCCCGCAACAAGCCCGAACTGCGCGGCATGGTGCAAAATCTCTTCGACATCCTCCTGCCCAAAGGCAAGTCCGAGAAGACGCAAGGCGCCTCGCTCGACGAACTGCTCGAACAAAATGGCTTCGACCGCAACCAGCACGAACAGATCCGCACCGATCTCAAAGAAGGCCGCATCGGCCTGGCCCAAAACCGCCTCCGCGCCGACACGCAAATCGAAGACTTGGCCAGCAGTGAAGTCACCGAACTCTCAGCCGATCTCGTAAATCGTAAATCCGAAATCATAAATCTAGGTGAGCAGGCTCTCCGCAATGGCGAACTCGCCATCATCAGCCTTGCTGCTGGTGCCGGTTCCCGCTGGACCGGTGGTGCTGGCACGTGCAAAGCCCTGCACCCCTTTGCCAAGCTGGCTGGCAAACACCGCACGTTTATAGAGACGCACCTGGCCAAGTCACGCCAGGCATCACAGAAATACGGCACCAGCATCCCGCACGTCTTCACCACGGGCTATCTCACACATCAGCCCACCGTCGATTTCCTGAACCGTGTTAAGAACTACGGTTACGAAGGCCCGCTCCATCTCTCTCCTGGAAAAAGTGTCGGCCAACGCTTCATTCCGACCGTACGCGACCTCCGCTTCCAATGGGAAGAGATGCCGCAGCAACGTCTTGATGAGCAGCAACAAAAAGTCCGCGACAGCCTGCGCCATGCCCTGATGAATTGGGCCCGTGGAGCCGGTGAAGCCAGCGATTACACGGACAATCTCCCGCTCCAATGCCTGCACCCCGTCGGCCACTTCTACGAAGTGCCGAATCTACTGCGCAATGGCGTGATGGCCGCCTTGCTGAAAGGACGTCCACAGCTCAAGTATCTGATGCTGCACAACATCGATACGCTCGGCGCCAATCCCGATCCCGCCCTGCTCGGCCAGCACATCCAGAGTGGTGCGTGTCTCACCTTTGAAGTCATCACCCGCCGTCTGGAAGATCGCGGTGGCGGTCTGGCCAAGGTGAACGGCCGCGTGCGTTTCGTCGAAGGTCTCGCCATGCCGCGCGAAGAAGCCGAGTTTCGCCTGAGCTACTACAACTCGAACACCGCGTGGATTCACCTCGATAAATTCCTCGCCGTGCTGGGCCTGACCCGAGAAGACATCATTTCAGCCGATGACCAAAAGATCACCGCCGCCATTCGCACACTCGCGGCTAAGCTCCCTACCTACATCACGTTGAAAGATGTTAAAAAACGCTGGGGCCATGGCCAGGAAGACGTCTTCCCCGTCGCCCAGTTTGAAAAACTCTGGGGCGACCTCACCGCCCTGCCGGAGGTCGACAGCCGCTTCGTCGTCGTCCCTCGCTCACGCGGTCAGCAGCTCAAAGACCCGGCCCAACTCGATGGTTGGCTCCGCGATGGTTCTGCTGCCTATGTGGAAAACTTGTCTGCTTGGGGATAAATTGCTAGCGCACCAAATGACACACCTGCCAATAAAAAATTTTCCGCTTTCTACGATACTTTTTAGCTCTTCTCGATGCTCCCCACGATCCGTGTGAATCCGTGTTCCATCTGTGGCTAAAAACAATTCTCTCTGTGCCCTCCGTGTCTCAGTGGTGATCTATTTTCTCCCAATCAACTCCCCCACCGGCTTCCCCGCCTGCGGCACCTCCGCGCAATAATCCAGCCCGAGGAAAGCAGCCACCGTTGCCGCAACCTGGTTCTGTCCGTAGTTGCTGAGATTCGTCCGCTCACCCAACGCCGGTGTGTCTGGCCCCAACGCGCCCAGCCAGATATGGTCCGCACCGATGATGGCTGCACCGTGATTTTTCCAGTCGCTCTTACCCGCTCCCCGGCCATGATCCACCGTGATGACAAACGTTGTCTTGTCCTTGTATTCCGGCAGCGATTGCACCGTCTCCCACAACTTCTTGATCATCCCATCCGCCCGTCGCGCCGATTCCAGCACCAGATCATAACGACCTTCATGCGCCCAATCATCCGTATCGCCAAACGACAGATACATCAGCCGTGGCTTCAGCGTGCGTAGGTTCTCGATTGCTGCATGAAACATAAACGAATCGGGTAACACCCCTTTAAAGACCTGGACCGAATCAGCTGACAATTCGCGCAAAAGATCATTGTTGCCACCTTTAGGCAGCTTCTGAAACGACTCGATATCGGAATATACCGGCAGGCCGCTCCGCTCCACGTTGAAGATATACGGAAACACATCCCAGCAAGTGAACGCCACCACCTTGCCCTTGAACGCCGGCTTGCCATTCAACCATTCCAGCATCGTCACATTCGGATTCGGCCGCTTCGCATTGCTGTTGATCCGCCGGTCAGGAAACCCACAGAGCAGCTCGTTGTAACCCGGATACGAGAAATTCATCCCGTTCGTCACCCGCACCGCACTGCCCTTGTTCGTATTGCCGAGCAATTGCCCCTGCTTCGCCACCACACTCCATAAGAACGGCATCAACGCCTCGCGCCGCGCCTCCGGCGTCTCCTGCCAATAAGTCTGGCGGACGCTGTTCGTATCTTTCACCCCGCCGTTCTCCTTGTTCAGCAAAAGCTCCTCCGCGCCCGTGAACACCTCTTGCCACCGCAAACCATCCAACGTGATAAAGATCACGTTTTTCGTCTTCAGTTCAGCCGCCGAAACCTGAAAACCGCCCAAAATCATCAATGCAATCGCCAACAGTATTTGTCGCATAAGTCCTAAGAGAAAAAACGCGTCGAACTATTTCCAAATTCGACGCGTTTCAGATTCTTCCATTCGGCCGATAATTCAGGCTATTTCTTATAATCCCGCCACATCCACCGCATCGCCTCCGGGAACAACTGCGTGCCGTGATTCGCGCTATGCACGCCTTCGCCGAACACGAACTTGTGGTCATACCCCTTCTCCTTCAACGCCGCCGCCATCGCCTTGTTTGCTTCCGGCCAGGAACCAAACTGATTCACGATGTCATTGGATCCATCCTGCTGGAAGATGCGGATCGGCTTCTTTTCCGTGTTCCTCACCAGCTCAGGATACTTATTTCCCCCGCGGATGTTAGTAAAGCTGCCCACCGTGGTGAAGCACTTGCGGAACTGGTCCGGCCGCTCCCAGCAAACCGTCCACGCGCAGATGCCGCCTGAACTGCTGCCCGCAATACACCGGCCTTCCGGGTCCTTCGTCAGGTTATACTTCTTGCCCACCTCCGGCAAAATCTCCTCCAGCAGAAACTTGGAATACACATCGCTCAACGTATCATACTCCACACTGCGGTTCGCCGGTGAAGCCGGGCGCCCATCCGGACGCTTGCGCGGCGGTTCACCCGGCTTCAACGGCTTGTCACCCGGACGGATGAAGATACCGATCGTCACCGGCATCTCCTTCTTGTGGATCAGATTATCAAACACCGTCGGCGCCTTGTACATCACACCATCCTGGCAGACGAACACACATGCGGGTTTGCTCGCATTATACTGCGCCGGGACATAGACGGAATATTTCCGCACCGTTCCCGGGTAAATCTTGCTGTTGTTCCACTCGTATTCCGTGACCTTCCCCTTCGGCACACCCGGCTGCTCCAGCGAGTCTGGCGTGAGCTTCTTGTATTGGTCATCGGGAGAAGGAGCCTTGGGCGCATCGGCTGCGTGCAAAAAAGATGCCGCCAGCAAAACGGTGCAAAAGAGCACTGGAGATTTCATGATGCGCGAGTTTTGCCACGTGCCTTTAGAACTGCAAGCGGCGAATCAATGTGCTGCTGGCATCTTGCCAGCAGTAGAGGTTCACGAAAAGCAAACGGCTAGGCCACATTGCGCCCGCCCCGACTTTCTCAGCCAGATGCAGCTAGAATCAATAATCGAACACGCTGATCTCACGGTTTGCCTTGCGCAGCTTGCGGCAAAGCCCAAGCGCCAGGTTCCTCAGCAAGGTGATCTTGATGTCCGGATGCGTTTTCCCCAAAGCCTCAAAATCCTCCAACGTCAGCAGCTCGCACCGCACATCCGTATCCGCCGTCACCACCGCCGAACGCGGGGCCCGGTCCAGCATCGCCATCTCGCCGAATGCCATGCCCGGTGAAAACGTCGCGATGCGTTTCTCTTGTCCGCTGGCCAAGGTGACCGTGACACTGGTGCTGCCGGAACGCAGGAAGAACAGTTCCTTCGCCTCTTCCCCAAATCTTACGATCACCTCGCCGCGGGCATATTTCTTATGCACCAGCAATTTCTTGATCGCTTCACGCTGTTTCGCATCCAGCCCCTCGAACAGCTCGAAATCCTCCGCCACCCCGTCCAATTCAGAAGACCAGACCGGCAGATATTGGCCCAAGATCTGGTTTTCGCACCATTCCAAAGCCGGATCCATATCGGGAAAAGTCTGATAAATCCGCTCAAAACGGTCCTTCAGCTTGATGCGCATGTAACGGCGCAAGCCTGGCACCTTGCCCGTATTCGTGAACAGCACGGGCTTGTCCAGTTCCGTCAGCTTCATCACGAGGTCGTAGATGAGATGACTGGCGCTTTCGTTCAGGCCGAGGGTGTGTTTGAAATCCAGCACCAGATATTCCATCCCCGCCATGTGATCCATGATGTCACGCACCACGACATCGGCGGTCGAAAACGCCATTTGCCCCTGTAACTGATAAGCCAGGATCGCCCGGCCATGTTCCCGCAGCAACTTGGCCTCTTCCGCCGTGCGCACCCGGCTGGAATTCACTTCCGCGCCATTGAAACGGAGCCGGATGACCGACCGGCCTGCCAATGGAGTGTTGAACAGGTGCAGATCCAGATGCCGCGAGATGGCATCGCACACTTTGATGCCGCGCACGCTGTTGCCATGCTCGTCCAGCCGCGGCGAGAAAACCCCGATGCCCATTTGCCCCGGCAGCACCGCGATGATCCCGCCCGCCACGCCGCTCTTGGCCGGCATGCCGACGCGATAGATCCACTCACCGGCATAATCATACATGCCGCACGAGCCCATCACGCTCAAAACGCTCTCGACATACTCGCCGCGCATGGCTTGCTTGCCCGTGACCGGATTCACGCCCCGGTTCGCCAAGGTAGCAGCCATCACCGCCAGATCCCGGCAAGTCACTGAGATGGAACACTGCTTGAAATACAGGTCCACCACTGGCTCCGGCGGTTCGGTCAGGATGTCAAAGTTCCGCAGCATGTGGCCGATGGCCCGGTTCCGATGCCCCGTCTCGTTCTCGGAACGATAAATCTCCTCGTCCAAGGCAAGCTGTCGGCCAGCCAGTGTGGAAAAAGTCTGCAAGACGCGGTTGAAACGGATCTGCTGTGTCTTGCCCGCGATCAAACCCGCCGTGGCGATCGCCCCCGCATTGATCATCGGATTGCGCGGCCGCCCCGTGCCCTGCTCCAGGCTGATGGCATTGAACACATCACCCGTAGGCTCCACGCCCACCTTGGACATCACCACCGCCCGCGTGTTGTCCTCCAGCGCCATGCCATAGACAAACGGCTTGGAGATGGATTGGATCGTGAACTCCTGCTGGCTGTCACCCACCTCGTAAACATGTCCGCCCGCCGTGACGATGCAAATCCCGAACCAGTCCGGATTCGCCTTCGCCAGCTCAGGGATGTACGTCGCCACATTGCCCGTCTGCACTTCGGCATAAGATTGGTGCAGATGCTTGAGATAATCGATGACCGGTGACGAGATGGCCGAGTCGGCAAGCGGACTCTTCTTCGTGTCCGGCTGGGCTACAGTTGAAGCTTGGGTCATGTCAGGAAGCTGCGGTTAAAGTTACCCATTGTTGAAGACAGGAAAAGACGACGCCCAGGAGATCGGGCACCGGAGACAATTCTGCCAATCGAAGCCAAATCAGTTCTTTGATTGCACAGCAGCATCTCGCGCGGCGATTTATGCCGCGTGGCCATTCGAGCCGCAAGCACTCAATGGGCAAAATGCATGAAAAATTATCCCAATTCTTGCTGTAACGCCACTTGGAGCTTCTGAGCGCACTCCTTCGAACACAGTTGAAACATCGCATCCTTCCCCGCCTTCTTCGCCGGGGAATCTTCTGTGACGACCATCATCGCCACCGTTTTCCCTGCTGAAAACAGCAATAAAGGTTGCACGCTGCCCGGGGCAAACTCTTTGAACGCCTCCGGTCGGAGGCTGATGCTGATGGCAAACGCCGGGGCCTGCGGCTTGATGATGGCCGCACACCAGGCACAGCGGTTCCGCCACTTCTTCGGATCCCACTCACCCTTTTTCTTGGCTGTTTTCCTCGGAACACTCATGATTTCTTCACTTGGCAAAAACTTCTTCGATCGCTTCCAGTAATACAGCAACCATCCGCTTCATCTGGATCGGTGTTGTGCAATAGGGCGGCATCAGCGCGATCACACTCCCGATCGGCCGGGTCAACACCCCCCGCTTGGCCATAGCCCTACATACCCGTATCCCCGCCTGCTCTTTAAGGTCAAACGGTTTTCGCGTGCGCCACTCCTTCACCAATTCAACACCCGCCACCAGCCCCACCTGCCGCACATCCCCCACATAAGGTGAAGCCCATAGCATCTTCAACGCCTCATGCATGGTTTGCTGCAAAGCTGCCCGGGCACGCAAAGATTGCTTTTCCTCCAGCAAATCAAGGCTAGCCAATCCGGCCGCCGCACCTAGCTGATTCCCCGTATAGCTGTGCCCGTGGAAGAATGTTTTGAACTCGTGATACTCGCCTAGGAAAGCATCAAAAATCTTCTGCGTCGTCAGCGTCGCCGCCATCGGCAGATAACCACCCGTAAGCCCTTTCGCCAGACACAGGAAATCCGGTTCCACTTCCGGCCGCTGACAGGCGAAAAGCGTTTTGCTCACCGGCCGGTTCTCCGCCCGGATGATCGCCTCCCGATGCACCCGGCAACTGATACCCGTGCGCCCAAAGCCCGTCATCACCTCATCCGCGATCAGCAATGCCCCATGCGCTTTGGCAATATCAGTCGTCTTTTTCAACCACCCCGAAGGCTGCGGTACCATGCCCGCCGCACCTTGCATCAAGGGCTCGAACACATAACCGGCGTAAGCATTTCCTTTCTTCTTCTGCTTGGCAAATGCCTGCTCGACCTTGCCTACGCACTCCCAGTTGCATTTCCGATACGTCCGCGCGTCCGCCCGCTCTGGCTTCGCTTTGTTGAACGGACAACGGTAGCAATACGGTGCCATCACCTTGTCCGCCTGGAACAACAACCCTGAATAGGCTTTGTGAAAGAGATCGATATGTCCCACACTCACCGCGCCCACCGTATCGCCATGATACGCACCTTGGAGCGATAGAAACTTGGGTTTCTTGCTCTTACCGGTGCGTCGCGTGAATTCATACGCCAGCTTCAACGCCACTTCCAACGCCGTGGAACCGTTATCTGAATAGAACACTTTGGCAAAGTGCGCGCTTTTGCCTTTCTTCCCAGTGTTCGCCGCCTTCACCAATCGCTCTGCCAGAAAGGACGCCGGTTCATTCGCCAGTCCCAAAGCCGAGCTGTGCGATATCTTGCCGAGCTGTTTCTTGATCGCCGCATTGATCTTCGGATGCGCGTGCCCGTGCAGATTCGTCCAGATGGAGGCATTACCATCCAGATATTCTTTACCCTTGGTGTCACGTAACACCGCCCCTTTACCGGAGGCGATGACGATCGGCTCCGTGCGAAGCCAGTCGCGCATCTGGGTGAACGGATGCCAGACGTATTGCTGGTCAAGTCGGGCGGGCGTCTTCATCAGTCCATCCTTCGGGAAATTCGTGCATCGTCTCCGCCATGATGCGGCAGAGCAATTTGATCTGTTCGACCTCATGATTGGCAGTCATCGAAACCCGTAACCGCGCCTTGCCCATCGCCACGGTGGGATAACGGATGGCCGGCACATAGATGCCTTTCTTGAGCAGTTCCGCCGCCACTTTGCGCGCGCGATTCTCCTTGCCCAACAAAACTGGCACGATCGCACTCTGCGTCGGTGGCGGTGTGATGCCTTGCGCGAGCAATTCTGATTTCAAATGGTCGATCAATGACCACACGCGTTGCCGCCGCGTCTCCCCTTCTTCGCTTTGGATCAGCCGGATGCCCGCCGAGGCCGCCGCTGCCACGGCGGGCAAAGGCGCGGTGGAAAAGATAAAACTGCGCGCTTTGTTCAAGAGAAAATTGATGAGCGTGGCATTCCCCGCCACATAACCACCTGCTGCCCCGATGGCTTTGCCGAGCGTGCCGAAATGAATGTCGATGTCATCATGCATCTCAAAGGCTTCGGCCAGGCCTTTTCTCTGTTCACCAAACAAGCCTACCGAATGCGCCTCATCCACCAGCAACCAGCCGCCGTATTGGTGCGTGATCTCCGCGATGTTCTTCAATGGTGCCAAATCGCCATCCATGGAAAAGACGCTTTCCGTGATGACCAGAATGCGCTTGGCCTGATGGGACTCCCCCTGAAAACGCGTCGTCCACTTGAGGATCGCCTCCAGTTTTTGCAGGTCATTGTGCGCGAACACTCTCAGCTTGGCTCCCGACAGCCGTGCGCCATCGATCAGACAGGCGTGCGCCAGCTTGTCGAGGATCACCACATCATCACGCCCCACCAAAGCACTGATCGTGCCCACGGCAGCCGCGTAACCGGAAGAAAATGCCAGTGCTGCCTCCGTCCCCTTGAATGTCGCAATGGTCTCCTCCAGTTCCACATGCGGCCGGATGTTGCCGCAAATCAGCCGTGAAGCCCCCGAGCCTACGCCGTATTTCTCGACCGCTTTGATGGCCGCTTCCTTGAGGATCGGATGATTCGCCAGTCCCAGATAATCGTTGGAGGAAAAATTAAGGCACTCGCTGCCTTCCACCTGGATGTTCACCCCTTGCGGTGAATCCACCTCACGCAAATGACGCATCAGGCCCAGCTCGACGATCTCATCGAGCTGGTCATCCAGCGAACCGGAAAGGCTATGTTTCTTCGACGCCACGGTGCGGCTATTATGCGGGTTCAGGTCCAAGGTGCAATGCGGCTGTCGAGCTGGAAAACCTGACCGGAAACATTCTTCATCTCCGCCAGCAGTGCGATAAAGCGGGCCACTTCCGCGACTTCATTGATACGGCCCAGAGCATTCGCTTCGGCAAAAGCAGTCATGACCTCGGTGGATAAATCCGCCGTCATCGGCGTCGGCAGCACACCGGGCAAGATAACATTCGCCTGCACATTGCGTGTGCCGCTTTCCTTGGCCAGTGATTGCGTGAAACCGATCAATGCCGCCTTGGCTGCAGTATAAGCCACCTGCCCGCGCGGACCGGCGCGGGCCGCAAAGCTGGATATGTTGATGATATGCCCCGAACGCTGCTTGAGCATGCTGCGAATGGCGGCTTTGGAACAAAGGAACGCGCCCCGCAAGCTCACATCCATCACTCGTTCCCAATCCTCATCGGTCGTCTGCGGCAAGGTTTGGTTGATGGTCAGTCCCGCATTGTTCACCAGCAGATCAATGCGTCCCCAGCGCGCCAAAACCAGCTCCAGCGCCGTGGTCACACTCTCTGCTGAAGTCACATCCAACGCCACGGGCATGACCGTATCCGTTGCTGGTAACGCCTTCCTATGCCAGCCCGCCGCGACGAACCAGCCACGCTGTACCAGTTCTTCCACCACAGCAGATCCCAAGCCCCCGGCAGCGCCTGTGACGATTGCGACTTGTTTCGTTTTCTCTTCCGTCATGTTTATCACTTGATACGGCGTCCGCCGATGAAACTGGCTTCCAACCTTGCATCCGTCGATAAAACCGCTTCTTCGACCCGCTTAAGGCTACCTTTGTAAGCCAAGGCAATCACATCCGCACGCATACCCGGATTCAAGCTGCCCAATTCATCCTCTAGTCCTAGTGCCTTTGCCCCATTGACCGTTGCCATCACCAGGATATCACGAGCCATCACTTCCGTGTGCTTTAAGCAGAAACGGCACAACTCGGCCAGCATGTTCAATTCCGGAGGCTGATCACCCTCGCCTTGCATTGTCGCCAGACTATCCGTACCGAGGCAAATGTTCACGCCTCTTTGCCGCAACTCTGCATAACGAAATGACCGGTGATCAAAGAACTCATGAGAACCAGGGCAATGCACCACGCTCGCACCACTATCAGCCAGCAACGTCATATCTGCATCAGTCAGATAGTTGGCATGCACCAACAGCGTCTGCTTCTGCAGCAGTCCACAGCGCGCAATATGCTGCAAAGGTGTCCGCCCATCACAGTCTTCCATCGGGCGGCCAAGACTTGCGATAATTTCATAGAGAGGTCCACTCCCAAGCGTAAACATCTCAAACTCATCTGCCGACTCTGCCACGTGGATGGCGTTAATACGGCCGGTTTCCCGCGCGCGCTGGGCACTCAGCTCCAACAAGCCCGGCAAAGTCGCATAAGTTGAGTGCGGCGAGAATCCGCCACCAAATGGACCATCTCCTAGCAATCTCTCTGCTTCAGCCAATAGTTCCACTGGCGCACGGCGGCTGATGACACCGGTCATCTCAATGAAAGGAATCACCCGCAGGGGAGTAAGTTTGGGATTGGCTGCCTGGGCCCCAGCCAGCGTCTGGATATCAGCCACCGTGGTGGCTCCGCTGTGCACCAGCATCGCCGCGCCGGTGAGCCATTGCTCTGTCGCGGCATCCGGTGACACTTTCTGCTTCGCCGAATTGATGCTGCGTATCCATTGGGAGAATCCCTTCGTGCCCGTGAACTGGCCCGCCAGGCCGGTGTATTCCAGGTGTGCGTGGGCATTCACCAAACCGGGCATCAGGATTACATCACCCAAGTCCGTCATTTCGTCCCCCACCGCCAGCGCTTTAACTTCTGCCCACTTGCCAGCGGCAGCAATGCGCCCGTCATGCATCCAGACTCCGCCATCCTCGATCGGCGGAGCCGTCACCGGCACCAGTATGCGTGAGCGCAGCAGCATGAAAACAAATCAGCCCGCGCTGACAATAATGCAGCGCGGGCTGGATTCAAACATTCGGTTTATCTTTTACTTGAGCGCGGCCTCTTGCCGGGCGCGCTTGCTGCGGGAAGCCTGGGTCTGCTTCCGCGCCTTCCGCTTGCTGTGGTTCTTGCGGATCTGCTGTTCGATCTTCTTGGCCACCTTGTCCACTGCCGTGTAGAGATCGCTCTCCGTATCTTCGGCGAAAAGATCAGGACCCGGCACCACGAGGCGTATGGAGACGCTGTATTGCTTCTCCGGCACCTTGGTATTGTCATGCTCCAGGATCACACGCGCGTTGATCGCCCACCGGTCGAAATGCTCCAGCTTGTCGAGGCGCTCCATGATATGGTCCTCGATCGACTTGGTGAGGGTTACGTTGTGCGTTGATAGGATTAGTTTCATAGTCGTAAGTTGCTCCGTTTTCCCATTATAATCCAGCCAAACTAATGGCCGGAGATTGTTATTCCTTTACCTTCTGCTGCCCTCGTTCGGGAAGTCCCATGGTGTGATTCATTCATCAGTTTGGACGGGTGTTTTGGACGATGCGTTCAAACGAGGCGAGCAGCCGTTGAATATAAGTTTCCGCAGAGAATTTCTCCCTCCACATTTGATGGCCATTCTTTCCCATGGCTTGCAGTTGCGTCCGGTCACTGAACAGGTCTGACAAGGCAGTATTAAGCTCAAGCACCGACCGCACGGATAACATGACCCCATTCACGCCATTTTGCAACCATTCAGGTGTCGCTCCGCCAGCAAACGCCACCACCGGTTTGCCATGGGCCATCCCCTCCGGCCCAATCAATCCGAATGGTTCCGGCCGCAAAGTCGGTGTCACCACCACTTCTGCCTTCGCGATCTCTTCATCTACCTGTTGTGGCGAGATCTCACCGAGAAACCGGATGCGATCATCCCTGCGTATTTCTTTGGCGAGAGATTCCAACCGCGCCCGCTCCGGGCCATCTCCGCAAACCACCAGCGAACAATTGTGATGGCTCAGAAGCTGCATCGCCTCCACCACGAGATGCACACCCTTCGCGGGTACCAGTCGTGAGGCGACCATAATTCTTCCGGGAACGGTCTCGGCCTTTACCTGCGGCTCCTTCGCATACAGCGACACCACATCGATGGCTGCACGCGAGATACCGTTCTCCACCAATCCGCACGCCATGAATTCGGAGGCCACCTGGAAATGTTGCTGACTTCCTAGCGTGAGATTGCGCTGCACCCGTTGCCAGCGCTGCCAGTTACCCGCCGGATTCTTGCCGCCACAGCCGCTGGCATAATGATGCCACAGGCAAGCCGCACCGTGAGGGCGATGGCAGGCTTCATAGCCGTTCACCATGCGATCTCCCGCCGAGCAGAACCAGCTCTGGTCATGCAGGAAACGGACCATGGGCACGTTGCGGCCGGCTAATTCCAAGAAGAAAGGATGATCTATCTGGTGTACCTGCACGATGTCTGGCCGAAAATCGTGGAGTATCTCCTCCCAACGCGCTTGCAGGATACTGTCTCCCACGCCCAAGGAGAAACGGTACACGGGGCATTGCACCTCACTGCTCTGCCCGTCCCAATAGGCCAGCCCCACTGCATGCCCGGCACCGGCCAGCAGGCCCAGCGTCTCCACCACCACGCGATTGGCGCCGCCGGTGTGGCAGCGGGCACTTTCATTGACCAGCAGGATGCGCATTGGTCCGTTCAGTTCGCCTTGGCTGGCGGATGATCTCCATCCGGCAGCAACGGCGAACCGCATTCAAAACAAAAGTTCGATTTGGGCGGGCAGCGCGTGCCGCACTCGGCACAGTTGAGATGCGCTTCCTTGTGCCGCTTATGGATGATCAGATTGCGGATGTAGGGGATCCACGTGAAGGCGTAGGCCCAGATGAACACAGAATCTTTCTGGTAAAACAACGCATAGCTCAACAAAAGCAGCGAACCGATCAGGCTCAATACCCAGAAGGCGGAAGGCACGACCACTTTCTTCAACTTCTCGGTGGCATACCACTGCACGATGAAACGGGAGAAGAACACCATGTTCCCCACCCAGCCGACCACTTTCCAGACATGCCACTCAATCCCGAGAAACTTGCCACCGGGGAAGACGAGGTTTTGCAGCCAATCCATATCTAGTTGGATTAAGCCCGCAACCCGACGCCCTGACAAACAGAAAGCCCACGGTTCATGGCGTCTTCTCCGCGAGCAATTTCTTCACCTTCGCTTCCAGATCCTCGCGGGCGTTCAGGTCGTGCAGTTTGCCCTGCTTGTCGATCAGCCACATGGTCGGGATCGCCGAGATGCCATACTTGGCCGCCCAGCCGCCGTCCGGATTCGCGGCGTCAAAATGATGCAGCCAGCTCATCCCGTGCTTCGCCACCGTGCTCTTCAGCACATCCATCTCCTGATCCATGTTCACCCCGATGATCTCGAAACCTTGGGTGCGGTACTCCTCGTAGAGCTTCTTCATGTTCGGGACCTCGGCCATGCAGGGGCCGCACCAGCTCGCCCAGAAATCGATCAACACCACTTTGCCCCTCAGTTTCTCCAGGTTGATCTCTTTGCCGTCCAAACCCAGCGCGATGAACACGAACGGTTTCCCCACGGAGTCATAGCGTTTGAGCTGGTTGCGTACGATATTCTTTGCCGCCACTGGCAGATTGGACGCCTCGATCTCTTTGGCCAGCCTTTGGGCCCGGGGAATATCCTCATCCTGTGCCGCCGCGATGGCGAGCTGGACCAGCAGATTGTAAGGCTCGTTCCGGCCGGGAAACTCCTTGATCAGCTGGCGAGCGCCCTTTTCCATCGCGTCCATGACCGCCGGGGTGCCCGCGCTACGCAGCGCCCGGGCATCCTGCTGCACATGCAGAAGGCGCAGACGTATCCGTTCATCTTCCGAGATGTCGGCTGAATTCAGGAGGGACTGCCGCAACTCCTGCAACCGCACCAACCGGTTGGTGTTGCCCAACTGCACCGAGGTCTCATTCAGTTTGAGCTCCTTTTCCCGCGCGATCTTGGCATTGGGATGGGCCGGGAATTTCTCGTAGAAAGCCCGGGCCAGATCGGCCGCCTTGGCTGTCAGCAGGCCGTTGTTCATCTCATACGCGATGATCTGCTCCGGTGTCGGATCCTTCCCTTTCCATTCCGCTGGCGGGCCACCCGGTGGCCGCGAAGCTTTCAAGAATTCCTGCCAGGCCTTCTGCGCCTCCTCCGCCTTGTCCTGGTCTTGGGCTCCGGCAGACAGCGAAACCAGCAGGGATGCGGCGAACAGCAACCTCTGGCCGATGAGCATAATACGTTTCATGGCTTCACCCTTTCTCCACTTTTTGGGGAAC
The DNA here is from genome assembly GCA_964589735.1 of uncultured Verrucomicrobiota bacterium. Classification (GTDB taxonomy): domain Bacteria; phylum Verrucomicrobiota; class Verrucomicrobiia; order Limisphaerales; family JAEYXS01; genus JAEYXS01. The sequence continues at coordinate 54,690 of CAZPUL010000008.1, forward strand.
TTCGGCAAGCCAACGTTCCAGCGCGATTTTCAACCGCCGCAATCGGCGGGGATTCTCCGGTGCGGCAAAGTCTGCTTCGCGCCCGTCCGGTGGTGGTTGCGCCAAGGCAAGGTCCACCGAGGCCAGCAAGGTCTGCAGGTCTCCTGCGGAGATCTTCGCCAGCGCTTTTTCCTCCTGCTCTAGCCGCATCGACTTGCGGGCAAACTCCAGCAGCATCGGACACAGTTCGAGACAGGGAATCAGGCTCTTATCCGTCCGTTCGTCTGCCGGAAGCTCCGGCCCGCCCCACAAACGCTGCTTCAGGCAGGAATCCCGGTGACACGCCGCCAAGGCCGCGTCCCGCACCTGGGTGTCGCTCAGCATCTGGGTGATGCGATACATGCCGGTCTGGCGATTGACATAGTCGCGATAATGCGTGACCGGCACCGGGATCTGGCGGGCAGCATACCAATCCGCCAGCGCACCCGGATAAAGATGTGCCAACGCCGTCTCGAGTTCCTCGTTGGAATGGGCCAGCGCCCGCCAGCCAGTGCGCAGGTTGGGCGCGGACTTCAAGGGCCGGAAGGCTCCGGTCTGGGTGTGATTCGCAAGATTCCTGAGTGATTCGATCGCCACCAGTTCCAGCGCCGAATCCGTGACGGCAGCATCCGTCACCTGCCGCAGCTCAAAGGCATCTCCCCGGCGGCTGATCAATGCCTGGGCAAATTCCAGATGGTGGGGCAGCTCCCTTATGAACGCCTGCAAGGCCGGGTTGTCAGTTCTGGTCATGTGCTAGCAACTTAGCCCAGCCCGTCATTTTGCCAAATGCATTTGCGGTATCGGAACCAAAAAATCAGCCGACCTTTTCCTTATTGTCCGAACCGGGCAGATCGTTGGTCAGTTTCCACTCGGAATCCTGCCGCAGATAGACCGTCTGCGTCGGGAAGGCGAACTCGATCTGTTCTTCATCGAAGCGGCGTTTCACTTCGAGGTTCATCACGTGCATGCCGGTGAGATAATCACGGTATTCCGTGTCATTCCACCAGTGAACCACCTGGATGTCCAAGGAAGAAGCGCCGAAGCGGTTGAAGCTCACCAGCAGATCCTGAGTCTTCTCATGCTTGCTATAAACCTCCTTGAGGATGTCCACCGCCCTTTGCAGCTTGGCGTGCGGCGTGTCATAGGTCACACCGATGAACATCGTAGTCTTGATGGTCGGACGCCGGGTCACGTTCGTGATGGTGGCATTGCCCATTGTCTTGTTCGGGATGGTGACGAGGAAGCCGTCCAGATTCCGCACCCGCGTGCTGCGCAGACCGATGGTCTCCACCGTGCCATCCACAGCATCGAGCTGGATGCGGTCCCCGATGCGGAAAGGCTTGTCCAAAAATACCGCGACAGCACCGAAGAGGTTCGCCAGCGTGTCCTGGGCCGCGAGGCCGATGGCCAGACCACCGATGGACAAGGAGGCGATCGCTGCCGTGATATTGATCCCCAGGTTTTGCGAGGTCACCAGCACGGAAACCACACAGATGAAAGCCTTCAGGCTTTTGCGGACGATGGGATAGAGCTGGTCATCAAACGCCCGGTCCTCCTCATGTTTGGCGCGTTCCCGCCAATAACCCATGAACAGGTCCACCAATTTCATGATCATGTAGGTCAGCGACACCGCCACGACGATGAGCAGGCCCTTGGAAAGGAATTTCTCAATGATGTCCGGCCAGTCAAAAACGCTCAGTCCGACGTGCAGGAAGATGACGAAACTGACGACTTTCACCGGGCCATGCACCAGTTCCAAGAGCAGATCATCGAACTGCGTGGTAGTTTTCTTGGCCCATTGCTTGAGAAACACCCCCACCAGATAATCCAGCATCTTGGAGATGTAGAACGCCAAGAAGATGTAGATAAGCGACGAGCAATACTTCCACAATGGATTGCTGAATACAATCGTGTCCCGGAGAAATTCATTCTGATCCAGACCGAAAGTCAGCCAGTCCTGGCTCTCCTTGGGTTCCTTGTCTGCCTTTTCCTTGGCCTGATCTTCCTTGAGCGCTTGGGCACGCCTCAAGGTCGTGGTGTTGGTGGAGCCGCCCGGAGCAGTATTCGTCTGGGCACTGGCATAAAAAGACCACAGCAACATCAGCAGGCACAGCCCGATGAAACCGCGATAGAACGTCTCAAACTTCAACTTCATAAATTTCTAATAGACTCAAAAAATGCGGAGCGTCAACCGTGGAGGAAGACCTTTGGAGTCGCGCAGATGGTATTAGCCCCCGGCAACGATGCGGACGATCTCCAGCCTGTCTCCGGGCTGGACCATGCGCTGGGAAAATTCCGAGGGCGGCACCGCCTCCCCGTTCAGTTCCACCACCACACTGCGCGGCAGCAACTGTTGGCGGGTGAGAAAATCGGCCAGCGGACAGGGCTGCGCCAGCGGCAGCGGACGTCCGTTCGCGATCACTGTGTTCGGTTCATTCATGGCCGGGCTCATTCACGCAACAACTTCACCGGTTCCGGCTGGCCATCCAACTGCACCTTCACCGAATCGGCCAGTATCTCCAGCACCTTGACCGAACGTTTTTTCCCGGCCACTTCCAGCTCGACCGTCTCGTCTTTCATGAAAGTCTTGCCATTGATCAACGCAAGGGTCTTTTCCTTGGTCACGATCACACCCTTCAACTGCAAGCGATCGTAAGTGGTGCGGCTGGCCTTCGGACCGGCCGTCCACATGGGCTGCACGGGCGCATCTTGGTAGGTCAGTTTGAAATCCACCTCGTCCAGCACAGGTTCCCGGCCGTCTTTCACCCAATCCAGGATGCGGCCCAGCCCGTGCACCTTGTAGAACTTGGCCGCCGTGGTGATGCGCCCCTCCGTGTAACCGTTCTCCATGATATTCTTGATCTGGCCATCCCGGCGGGACTGCTCCATGAGCGCCAACGCCACCACCTCGCAGACGGCCTCGATCGTCTGCGGCTCGATCGTGCGGTCCTTGGGCTTGTTCTCATTGATCCACAAGTGCGTGTATTCATGGGCACACACCGCCGCCATCTCGTCCTTCCACAAGCCGCGATAGAGCAGAATCGAGTGGGCAAACCCGCCACCGACCGGACGTGAGGTGGCCATGCCATGTCGTTGATTGGCGACCGCATTGCGCTGGCCATCTTTGATGTTCCAGTAATCGATGTCGTAGATGCTCAGGGTCACCGCCGGATGCCGCAGGGTCATCCGCCCGCCGGTCATCTGCAAGAGATCCGCCGTAACGCTCACAAAGATCTGGCGGATGTCCTCGTCTTTCACCGCAGCGTTCGGATAATCTTGCGCACAATAATAGCGGCCATCCCCAGATTTCTCTGCCTCCGGCTTGACCGGCAAACCGCAGAGGGAGCAATTCTGCTTGAGTTCCTTGCACTCGGGGCAGATGAAGACTTCTTTCTTCGTCGTAGGCAGGATGTAGTTCCAGTATGGCCCCGGCTTGATCTGCTGACTGCAGACCACGCAATACAGGACCTTGGTCTCTGCACCCCAGCCCCGCACGGATAGAAGCAGGCCCAGCAGCAAACAGCCAAGTTGTAAGGTGCGGTTCATCAATCCAGCTAGGCCGTCAGCGCGGCATCCCAATCTTTCCAGACCGGTTCGTATCCCAGGCGGCGCAAGACCTCAGCCATCTCTTGCGGAGAACGTTCATCCGCGATGTCAAATTGTCCAGTCGCATTCGTGCTGCGTTCGGGCACCGCCGACCACTCGCTGGCGCCGGAGGCCAGTTCCACGATACGGCCCTTCTCCGTGCGATGGATGCGATCTTTGCCCGCTCCCGTGTAGCCGCCCGGTTCCGTATGGCTGCCCGCGCTGATCATGGTGATGCCCAGCGGCATCAGGCCATCGCGCAAACGCGCCGGTTCGCGGGTGGACAATACCAAGCCTACATCCGGCAGGAAGAGGCGGAAGGCACAGATCAATTGCGCCAGTTCACGGTCACCCAGATGGGTCAGTGGTTGAAACTCACCCGCACACGGACGCAAGCGCGGGAGGGAGATGGTCACTTGTGATTTCCAGCAATGGCGTAGCAGGTATTGCGCGTGGGCAGCCACGGAGATGGCTTCGTAACGCCAGTCCGCCAGACCATACAGCGCGCCGATGCCCAAGCGACGGAACCCGGCGGCATAGGCCCGCTCTGGAGTTTCCAGACGCCAGTCGAAATTGCGTTTTGGACCGGCCGTGTGCATGTCGGCATAGATGCCACGGTCATAGGTTTCTTGATAGACGACTAGGCCATCCGCCCCAGCTTCCACGATAGGCCGGTATTCGTCTGTCTGCATCGGCCCGACTTCCAACGAGACACTGGGCAGCTCGGCGTGGAGGGCACGGGTGCAATCGGCCATGTATCCGTTGGAGACGAACTTGGGATGTTCGCCTGCGACCACCAGCACGTTGCGAAACCCCTGCTCTTTCAAGGCACGGGCTTCATGCATCACTTCTTCCACGGAGAGGGTCACACGCAGAATGGGATTGTCCCGGGAGAAGCCGCAGTACTTGCAGTTGTTGATGCATTCGTTGGAAAGATAAAGCGGGGCAAACAGCCGGATGACGCGGCCATAGCGTTGCCGCGTGAGCACTTGCGAGCGCCGGCCCAGCTCTTCCAGGGACTCCCCCGCCGCCGGGGACAGCAAGGCGGCGAAGTCCGCGAGATTGGCCGGGGCCTGCTGCAGCACCTGGCGCACCCGCTCCCGCCCTGCGTTCCGGGCCACGTCCAACAAGGCCGGAAAGGGCAGCGCATCGAACTCTTTCACAAACGACATGGCCCCACAGTAACAAAAGGCCGCCCTCATTCAAGGGGCGCCCTCAATATTGCCAAATTTGACTTGCGGATACGGAACTGACGGTCAGGTTCCCGAGGATTTTTTGAGGCGGAAAAAGACCGTGCCTGACGAGGCATCCACCGTAACGGTCAGGTCGGAGCCATCCGCCACCGGGGCGATTCCCACCGGCTGCCAGTTGTCGGGAGAGAATGAAGTGGTGGATTCCAAGGTGAAATCAGCCGCCGCATTAGGCCATTTCACGATGACGTTGCTGCCTGATTTGACGATGGTCAACGCAGGCGCGGCAGGCCCGGAAACGGTGATGCTGACGATGCCCAGAGCATAGCCCTGCACGCTATCCGTGATGAGATAGTAAAAAGTATCCACAACGGACTGGCCCAGACCCAGATTTTGCAGAGTCGATGAGGCTCCGGGATTGTAGATGAAACTGCCGTCCGCATTCAGGGTGACCGTTGCGCCCAGTTCGCTGGTGGCGGCGTAAGCGGGAATCGTGGACTGCAAGGCATGAAGCGAGCCGACGTAGGTAATGTCGGGATCGAGGGCTGTGCCGGCAAAGGCAGCGCCCGCAGGTGTCAAAGGCAAGTTGGCACTGGTAGCTCCGTTGTCATCAGCCAAGACCGTACCCTCACCTGAGCTATTAACCATGCGATCTTCATTTGTCACGTTAACGATACGGATGCGGTCCACCCGGCCATTGGCTGCTACACCAAAAGTATCGAGATTAAACTTTGTGGAAAAAAGGCCCGGAGCAAACGACTCGTTATAGCGCTTAAATGATTGCGCCTTGAGATACACCCACGAGCTCCAGACATCATCAACAGGATTGTGCACTTGGATCATGTAGGCTTCGGCACCACCTGTGGTGTCACCTGCCTCAAACACCACAAAATCATCACCTGTCAGGTTGGTTAACATCACACCGGCCGCCCACCGTAGCTCTATCCCGCTGCGATGTGCCGTTCCATCATTGTTCAGCGGCAAATTCACTGCCTTGGTTAGAGTAGCGTCGGTAGAATTGGCATATAGATGACCCGCTGACAGTCCCATCAAAAAACCAGCTGTGCTATCAGGAAAACCCACCGGGTTGCTGGATGTCCCTTGAGGCAGCGCAGTTACCACAGCGTTGCTGTAAGTGCCCGCTGACAGGGTAAAAATCTGGTTCGGCGTGAGCGCCTGGTCAAAGGTGATGCCGTCAAACGTGAACGTCTGGGAGACTAGCGCAGATATGGTAAGCGATTGTCCGCTATTATCTGGGGTATCATTCGCCAAAACACCGGGGGCGGTGATAGAGAGAGTCGCGTCTTTGGAGACGGCGTAGGTGTCATTGGTGGCGATGGGAGCGCGGGCAAATGCCGACGGGAGTCCGCCAGCAAGAATGACCGCAGCTAATACAAGGGAGCGGATGGGAATACACATAAAGACAGTTCTTTTTATTGCTCTGTTTCATGTGTCTCCCTGATGGCAAAATAAGGTTATCGGGCCTCAACGCAAAAAGCAACACACACTACACAACTGTACTAATGCTCGTAGTGGACACCTTTAGCGAATTATTACTGCAAATAAAAAACGCGGGATGAAACATCCCGCGTTCGCCATAAATCAGAACTCCCCCCTACGGGGAGGATTCCGCTTAGAAAATCTCTTCCTGCTTGAAGAAGCGCTTCACCTCGGCGGCGGCGTTCTCCGGCGTGTCGGAAGCGTGGACGATGTTCTCCATCTTCGTCTTGCCCAGATCGCCACGGATGGTGCCCTTCGGCGCCTTCGTGGAGTCCGTGGGGCCGACCATATCGCGCACCTTGGCGATCACGTCCCGGCCTTCCAAGATCATGGCGACCACGGGGGCGGACTTCATGAACCCGGCGATCTCCGGGAAAAATGGCTTGTCCGCCAGGTGGGAATAGTGGTCCTTCAGCAACGCGTCCGTCAGTTGCATCATCTTGCAGGCGCGCACTTTCAGCCCGCTCTGCTCGAACCGCCCGATCACTTCCCCGATCAGGTTTCGCTGCACGCAGTCAGGCTTCAACAAAATCACAGTCAATTCCATAGGCGGGAAAAGCTACGTGTTCGTATCTTTGAGAAAAGCAAAATCTTAAGGTCTTTTTGGTCTATTTTTGCCCTTCCCGACCCCAAAATGGCCTCCGGGAAGCAAAAAGGCCGATGGAATCGCTCCATCGGCCTCTTAAAAACAGGAGGTGGCTTAGCCGCCCACTTCGGCTTTCGCCTCGGCGGCGAGGGCCGTGCTGAGGTAGCGCTCGCCCGTGGAGCAGGCCACGGTGACGATGGTCTTGCCCTTGTTTTCCGGGCGTTTGGCGATCTCCAAGGCGGCCCAGACATTGGCACCGGTGGAGATGCCGACGAGGATGCCCTCTTCCTTAGCCAGACGGCGGGCCATGGCAAAGGCGTCGTCATTCGTCACTTGCACGGCTTCCACGATCTGCGGATTGCCGGCGGAATCCTTCAGATGGAGGTTCTTCGGCACGAAGCCCGCGCCGGTGCCCTGAATCTTATGCGGGCCGGGTTTCACGGATTCGCCATTCAGCGTTTGCGTGATGACGGGAGAATCTTTCGGCTCCACGGCGATCGCCTGGAAGGACGGCTTCTTCGGTTTGATGACTTCGCAGCAGCCCGTGATGGTACCACCCGTGCCGACGGCGGCCACGAGGATATCAATCTTGCCATCCGTGTCTTCCCACAGCTCCACAGCGGTCGTCTTCTTATGGATCTCCGGATTCGAGGGATTCTCGAACTGCTGCGGGATCCATGCATTCGGCGTTTCCTTGGCCAATTGCTCGGCCTTGTTGATGGCGCCGCGCATGCCTTCCGCGCCCGGCGTCAGGACAAGCTTCGCACCCAGCATCGCCAGCAACGTGCGGCGCTCCAGTGACATCGTCTCGGGCATGGTGAGGATGATCTTGTAGCCCTTCGCCGCGGCGACGAACGCCAGCGCGATGCCCGTGTTACCGCTCGTCGGCTCGATGATGACCGTGTCCTTCTTCAGGATGCCCGCCTTCTCGGCGTCCTCGATCATCGCCATGCCGATACGGTCCTTCACGCTGCCCAGCGGGTTGAAGAATTCGCACTTGAGCAAAATGCTGGTGCCGGGATCGATGCCTGCGCTGGCAGGAATGCGATTCAGGCGGACAAGCGGTGTACGCCCGACCGTCTCCACGATGTTGTTATAGATGCGTCCCATAATCTTGTTTCGAAATCTTTATCAAATTAAGCCGGAAAAGTATGGGCAAGTTTCCGCGCATTGCCCGTTTGGAGCAAGATTTTTCCCATGGAGCCTTAGATTTGGGATTTTGCGCTGCCCCTGAAAGCAAGTGTCCCCGCCCGGTCTTGCGACCAGACGGGGACAAAATGGGGGGTGGGAGTTCGCCACACTCTCTTTCCCGAGCTGACATTAGGCGCGCTTTGGCTGCCAGCTTCCCGACGCCATTCTCCACGGCAAGCGGAGTTGTCGGCCTCGTAGCAGGGCCGTCCAGCGTCTTGCGACGGCTGGATTGTTGAGTGAGGCCTCTGGGCCCGCTTCGGCTGGTGGTTGCGCCACCGGCTGGCGGACCGGGTCAAGACACGCTAGTGACTGCTTTCCGCGTCTTGACCTCTCTGCCCGGGGTCGGCCACCGCTTTTGGCAGTGCGTTGGCCCCGTGCAACGGGTCTGACCTCTTAACTCTCAGATCGCTTTTCGCTCACATGCCAGCGAACCGTTTTAGCGGCGTCGCCAGCCTGGTTGGAAGGTTTTCACAGGCCTTGCCCGGACCCAGTGTCCTTCCCGGGGACTGCATCCGCTTGTTCACCTTTCGGTGTTTTTCGCGGCGTGGCTCTTAACCACGTTTACGCCGTCTCCGTGCTGATGCGCAGTAGCTATCTTACACCCTCTGGGGTGACTGCGATTCATGCGTGCCCGAAACCAGCCCGCATTACTTTACTCGGTTCGGAACGGTTTCTAATCGCTCCTGGCCGCCGGATGCCTTTTTTCGCGTTTTACTGGAACGGGCGCGACCCCATCCAGTGGCATCGGTGAATCCTGCCTGCAGCGTTGACCCTTTCGGGTTTCGTTGAGGGGCCGGACCAATCAGCCTGTCCCGGCCTTTCCCCCGTTACCGGGGATTATCCTGAAGCGGCTTCCATCGACTCTCGCCGTTTTTCGGCCGCTTCGGTTCTTTCAGAGAACGCATTCACAATAACATATTTCCCCGAACTGACTACGAATTCTTATTCACAACTTGTGCACTTCTAATGATAAATCGTGATTTCAAAAAACCTCGTTTTCCTGAATAAAAACTAACATTCCCAGCCAGTGATCAAAGTTATTCACCGCGAAATCATGATCAAAAACACCTCTGGTGAATAACTTCAGAACATCAATTCACAAAAATGTAGCAATTCTTTCTTCAAGATTTGAATTTCCACCTCGGAACAAACTATCGCCTCAAAGAAAACACCGTTATTTCTTGGGCTTTATTGAATATTTGTGGGCTATTTCGAAGGATTCCCCTGACTCTTTCCCAGTCGTTTTTAGATACTGGATTGTTGACTCATCCTGCGTGACCACGACGCGAATAATCCCCGAACTCGGCAACACCACCCCACTCTTGTAACCGTATTCTTCCGCGCTTCGGACGGTTCCGCGCGGATGCCCCGGTTGCGGCACTTCTTGGTAGATGACTCCGTCCAGTTCCTGTTTCACAAACAGATGGTCATGTCCGTGAAACACCACATTCACGCGATGCTTCACCAGCAACTGATGGATGGGCATGGCCCAGCATGGACGCTTGCTCGCGAATTCACCAGCACCGCTCAAACCTTGCCCGCCCCACTCAAAATACTTCGCCGCCTCCACTCCACCGCGTGCTTCCTTGCTCGTCCCGCCCGCCAGATGATGCAGGAACACAAACCGATAATTCGCCTGGCTCGTCTCCAGTGTTTTCTTCAACCACTCATACTGCACCCCGCCCAGAGTGCGGTTCCAATTATCTTCACCACGTGTCTTGCTGCGCGTATACCAGAACGGATCCAGCACGATGAACTGGGCATCTCCCCATGTCCAAGCGTAGTAGTCCTCCAACAAACCGGCTTGCGGATCCGGCGTTGTATTTCCAGTGTAAAATTCATTGGGCAACGGATTCGGGAAGTAGCGTTTGCGCATCTGATTGGACCACACTGCGGCATTGTCCGTCGTGCCATCGAGAAACCATCCCGCCTCGCCATCATGATTCCCCAGCACTAAGTATACGGGCGCTTGCTGCCCAATGATCCCGAAGTAATACCGCTGCGCCAGATACTGTTTCGCTGCGTCTTTGTAGTTCGTGTACTTGTCCGTCATGAACGTGTCACCGAGGTCGATGTGGAAATCCGTTCCCGACAGAATTGCATTCGTGAGGCTGCGCTTATAGATCTCCGGCTCCGTCCCAAAATCCAGATGCGGGTCGGCCTGCACCGTGAAAGTGAACGTGCTCCCCGATGGACGCGCTGTCATGAACGTCCCTCCCGCACTGCTTTCAAAACCCTCTTTCCCCATCGCTCGCGAACGAAACTGAAAATGATAACGCGTGTTTGCCTGCAATCCCTCGAGCAGCAACTCCACCGGCTCCCCCTTCGCGAACTTCCGCTTCGTCGTTTCCTTCGCATACACGCCCGGCTTTGTTCCATAGGCTACATACCCCTCACGGTCCTCATAGGTAAGCACGCTCAAGGTGATGGAACTCTTCGTTGGCCGCCCCAAGATCAGATCGTAATCATGAGCAGGAACATCGGTGCGAAACGCCGGGGTCGGCATCTTCACCTCTCCCTTACCTTGGCCACCCTTCCCCCCTTTGCGTTTCTCACGGTCGGTCTTCTCCTCTGGCCCGCTGGCTCCGATCACTAAAATCGTCCCCAGCAATACCGCGACCCGCAACCATGTTGTGAAGTGGTTCATGCGTAACAATTCAATGTACTTCACTCCGCCGGTTGCTTGGGCTTGTCCACCTTGCCTTTGCCATCCTGCCCGCCCTTCTTTTTACGACGATCTCCCGGTAGCGTATCCGCTGACTTCGTCGGATCAAACTGCGCATTGATCGTGGGCAACTGCGCATTCACCGCTTTCAGGTAGGCGCTGAGCTTTGCATCCAGCTCCGTGACCTTCTGCGGCATCTCCTTCGCCAGATTCTTCCGCTCTGCCGCATCCAGCTTGAGGTTGAAGAGCAAACGCGTGTCCGTCTCATACACCCGGATCAATTTGAAATCTCCCAGCCAGATCGCCGAGGTCGGTCCTTGCGGGTCTTTGTCGTAATGCGGGAAATGCGCCACGAATTCCTCCCGTGAACGTTTTACTTCCCCTTCACCCGCATTCTTCAAGATCGGCACCAGACTACCGCCTTCCACGCCAACTGGTAATGCCACCTTACTGCCCGCTAGTTCCGCAATCGTCGGGAACAGATCTACTCCCGTTGTCCGCTGCCGCGCAAATGTCCCCGCCTTCACACCAGGTCCACGGATCAGCAACGGCACCCGTATCCCGCCTTCCATGATGGTCCCCTTACCCTCCGTGAGCGGTGCATTCGCACTTCGTCCCTGCGCGCCATGGTCCGTGGTGTAGATCACGTAGGTGTTATCCGCGATGCCCAGCTCATCGAGTTTCTTCAACAACATCCCGATGGTGATATCCGCATCCTCCGCCACTGCCGCCGCGCCCACCCGCACCTTGTCGCGATTCCCCACGCGCTTCACCAGCGCCTCATAGGTTTCCGGTTTCGCATCCAGCAAGCTCTTCCCGGCGTAATGCGCCACCTGCAGGTAAAAGGGCTTCCCCGCCTTGACCTGCCGATCCATAAAATCCATGCCGCGATCTGTGATGCCATACGCCTGCTTGGGATTCGGGTTCGCCACATGATCCGGCCCGTCATTGGAGGTCGCCCCATCGCTCTCATCGTAACCGAAACGCGAAGGATCCGTCCGCCCCACATGCCACTTGCCGAAATGTGCCGTGGCATAACCCGTTTTCTTGAGTAACGCCGCAATTGTCACCTCATCGGTGGACAACTGCGTGGAAGAAGCCGGCGCGATGACTTTCGTGCCGGTCGATGCGCCCGCATCCGGCTTGCCTTCATGCACGAAGGTGATGTGCAACGCCGCCGGGCTCTTGCCTGTGAAATAAGCCGCCCGCGAAGGCGTACAACGCGGCGAGGGCGCATAGAAATTCGCGAACCGCATGCCTTCCTTGGCGATGCGGTCCAGGTTCGGTGTCCGTTGCAGATCACTCTTGGATTCCGGCACCCGGTCATCCATCGGCACTGAGAGGCTGCTCCATCCCTGCCCCTCGCCGATGATGAAGAGGAAATTCGGCGCCTTGGCCGATGCCGCCCACAAGCCAGACATCGGCAAGCAAAGCATCCCCAACATTAGGCACAACCACTGCCGCTTGTATGAACTCCATCTGCGCGTTTTCATGCTCATGGTTTCCTCACGGGTTGCTCAGGTGGCATGGCCACATAACCCGGCGGCAACGCCGTCTCCTCGGGCGATAGCTTGCCATCATGGTTTGCATCCGTCTTGTCGAACATCCGCGTCGCCGTCGCTTGCATTTCTTTCAGTGTGATGAAGCCGTCATTATCCATGTCCAACTCGCTCGCATGTTGCTTCACGAATCCGCCCATGGCCGACCTCACCCCGCCTGGGCCCGAGTATTCGTCACTGGACAGCTTGCCATCGTGATTGCGGTCATATCCTTGAAAAACTTTACCCACCTCGACGGTCAACTCTTCTCGCGTCAACGTGCCATCTTTGTCCGCATCCATTTCCTTCGCGTGAACCTTCATCCAAGGTTGCCGGTTAGGATCGCCGCCCTTGGCCTCGCTCTTGCCGCCGGGCGGACGATCTTCTCCCTTACCCTTCTTGCCTTTGCGTTCGTCAGGCGGCGGCCCGCCACCACCACCTCGTCGTGGCGAATAAGTCTCTGACCTCACCTGCCCGCGTCCATCCACGTAATCAAACTTCACCGTGCCATTCTCATTCAGCACATAGTTGATGGCACGCGTCTCGCCGCCCACTTGAAATTTTAGGCTGAAGCTCTTGTTATCCTTCGTCGTGAATTCCGTGATCTTGGCTCCGCGCAAAGGCACACCCGCCTCACGCATAGGCTGCGCACGCGGTTGCGGGTCCACCTGCCCGCCCGCTTCCGTCACTTCCCCATGAAAGCCACCGTTCACATACGGATACTTGTTGGAGCCATGATAGTGATAGCCCAAGCCCGGCGTCTCATGACCGTTGAACGCATCAAGCTTAGTTGGCGGCGAACCATCCGGCTCCTTCAGGCCGTAGATCGGATAACCGTCCAGCGCATAAGCGACCGGCTTTCCCTTGCCCACGATGCTCTCCAGATGAAATGGCGTGGCGTGATAATGATAATCATCCGCGCGACCGCAATGCCCGCCCCATTGATCCAGCTCTCCGATCTCTTGCGAGACTTCCCCGCGATTGTTCTGCGGATTGAAGATAGGAATGCCATTCACCGCCAGCGCCACGGCACCTCGCAGAAACCGGTCTTTGATAGGCACTGGTGTCTTCGACGGAACCGGCTGTAAAGGGATGCGCCACGCATTGTTCCCCGTGTAAGGCTGCGGCAAAGGCACCTGCTGCTGCCACGCCGTGATGCCCACCATCATGTTGTGCGCCGGCATCCCGTCCGACTCCACATAGAGAAACTTCCCTTCGATCCGCGTCCTAACCTTCGGTGCGAACGCTTCAAAATGCGCCACCATGCCAGGAGCGTGCTTGGCCGCGATCGGTGCTGCGACCGGCTTGGCCTGCGCCATCAGGACGGTCTCCGGCTTGAGCTGTGCCGCACTGAGCATCACTAAAACTGGCGGAGCCACGGAGAAGTCGTGATGGTGGGCGCTGCCCTCAGGGACATCCTCGCCGATGCGGTGAGCTTGCGCAGGCATCACCAAGAAAGCTCCGGAAAGCAAGGTTGTGAGAAAAAGTTCTTTAGTCTTCATACAAATCGCAAGTTGATCACTTGAACGGAGCACCGGAGACATCCAGATCCGGTTTGGTGTTCCAACGCGGTTTCCATCCTGGTTTCTCCACTCGGGTTCGGAATATCACCGTGTTGTCTAGGTCAAGATCGCTAGTCCAGATGAATTTGGCGCCTTTGAAATCGGCTTCGAAATACGGCTGCTTCGGATTAACTCTTCCCTCGGTGTATTCCGTGGCCTTCGCCCAGGAGCTGTCATCAAAGTTCACGGCAAACCAGTTGGCCGGTATCTCCGTATGCTCTACCTTCGCCGCCTTCACATCTCCATTCAGAGGTCCGCGAAAGAAGCTCTTCGCCTTCCAGGAGGCGTCCGAGACGGTGCCATCGGCGAACTTGATCACAAATCCGCCATCACCGATCTGATTACCATACTCCAAACCAGTTTTCGGATCTGCATTGTCTTTCACCATCACGGCGATGGTCATTGGATACTCCGGCAGGATGTCCACGGAGATCACGTTGTGCGGTGTGAACGGTATGGAATCTACCGCGGTCAATTTGCCATTGATGTAGAGCACGAACCAGTTGTCCGCATACACATTCACCTTGATGGTATCAGCCATGGTCGGCTTCACGAGCCCCTTGTTGTCACCACCCTTCTTTTTGCCCTCACCCTGCTTCTTGCCTTCCGGCGGCCCTGCTTTGGGGCGTGCCTCTTGGGCAATCATGCCCGTCGCCAGGAGCAATCCCAGAACGACGACCAGTGCTGCTATGGTCAAATTTGTCTTCATGTGTCTGCAGTAATAGAGCCACACGCAGGTTAAAGAATCGAGCGCTGTTGGATTACAGTTTCGTAATGTTTATCAGCTTCTGTTTTGGCCACCTGGCAGTTAACTTGCAGCCACGTGAAAGTCCTGGTCATCGAAGATGAAACCAAGATCGCGGCCCTTATCCGCAAAGGGCTGGAAGAACGCGGCTTTGTGGTGGACCTCTGTCACCATGGTGATGAAGGCTGCACCCTGGCGACTTCGCGCAGCTACGACGCCATCATCCTCGACATCATGCTTCCTGGCCGCGACGGCTTGAGCATCCTCCGGAAACTGCGGGAACAGAACAATCCTGTCCCGGTGATCCTCCTCACTGCCCGGGGAGAGCTGAACGAGCGTGTGGAAGGATTGAATCTGGGAGCTGACGATTATCTCACCAAACCATTCTATACGGATGAACTTATCGCCCGCTTGCACGCAGTGATGCGCCGCAAATCCAGCGATCATCTCAGCGTTCTCCAGGCAAACGATCTGACCGTCAACTTGATCACCCGTGAGGTGAAGCGTGGTGCCGAGAAAATTGAACTCACCACACGTGAATTCGCTTTGCTCACTTACCTGATGCGCTCTCCCGGACGCGTCTTCACCCGGACACAGATTTGCGAACACGTCTGGAATTACCATTACGATCCGGGCACCAATCTGGTGGATGTTTACGTCCAGCGGGTGCGCAAGAAGATCGGCGACACAGCGGAATCCCCCTTGATTGAAACCGTCCGCGGCATCGGCTACCGCTTTTGCAAACCGTGAAACCACCCCTGAATGGCAATTCCTTCCGCCTGAAGCTGGCGCTGCTCTCCGCGCTGATTTCCGGCGGCTTGCTCATCGGGGTCGGCATCGTTTTTTGGCAGCTAGTTTATCGCATGGATCTTGATCGGATCGACCGGGAGATCCGCAACCTCGGCACGCCCCATCTGGAGCGGGTGGTAGGTGGCGACCATTGGATACGTTTTGAGAATGCCCTGCGTTTCGTCGCCGGCACCAATTCTCCCCCCACTTTCATCCTTTGGGTGAAGAACGAAGATCGGGTTGTGCATCGCTCTTCTCATTGGCCAGACCTGATTGATCCGGAAACCTTTCCGCCCCTGCTGGCCTACGAATCGGGAGAAATCCCGAAGCCGGGCGAACTCCCGCCACCACCTCGCCGCTCCGAGCCAATCTCTCCCAGCAACCCCGCACTGCCACGCAAAGCGCCGCAATTTTATACGCGCGAAGCTGATGGGCGTACGTGGCGCATCGGTGTGATGGGCACACCCTACTCGACGCTCATTCTGGGCGCCGACCTGAAGGAATTCACCTCCGGCATGCGCCAGCTACGCAATGCCTATCTCGCCGCCTTGCCGGCCGTTTTGCTGCTCGTGGCGGCGGGCGCCTGGTTCATCGCCAGCCGGGCGCTGCGTCCAGTCAAAGTGCTGACCGCCACCGTGGAAGGCATAACCGCCCAAGGCCTCGACCAGCGCCTGACAGCGGAAGCGCATGAAGCAGAGTTCGCCCGGCTCATCACTGTTTTCAACCAGATGATGGACCGCCTGGAAAAAAGTTTCCACCAGGCCAACCGCTTCAGCGCAGATGCTTCCCACGAGCTCAAGACTCCGTTGACCATCCTGCAAGGTGAATTCGAAGCCGCCCTGCAAACCGCTCCCGACGGCTCGGAACAGCAGCGCGTTTACAGTGTGGCTCTGGAGGAGATCCAGCGCCTTAAATCCATCGTCCAAAAACTTTTGCTCCTTTCCCTCGCCGACTCGGGCGAACTCAAACTGGACAAGGAGAGCACCGATCTTGGCGCACTTCTGCAAGACGTGACGGAAGACCTGCCCCTGCTAGCGGGCGGGTTGAAGATTGAGACTGCGTTGGAAGCGGGTCTGAAAATCTCGGCTGATCGATCATTGCTGCAACAAGCCCTGCTCAACCTCCTGAACAACGCCATCAAGTACAATCAGCCCAACGGTCGTCTCAGCATCGCCCTAACGCAGGAGAACGGTCACGCCGTTCTCCGGATCGGAAATACGGGTGAAGGCATACCAGCCGCCAACCAGCCACGCATCTTTGAGCGCTTCTACCGCGCTGACCAGTCCCACAGCCGCCGCATTGATGGCGTCGGACTGGGACTCAGTCTGTCCCGCGAGATTATTCGCGCACATCAAGGCGACTTGGTCCTCGAATCCAGCGCGAACGGGTGGACAGTATTTCGATTGAATCTTCCTTTGGCTTAAGTCTCTGGAATTGGGATTGGTCAGTACATTCCGGCCCATCACACAAGCATTCCCTTGAAGCTAAGACCGCAACTGCGCTATTACTAGGTGAGTTCCCTAAAGCTGCATTATGAATCTCATTCGTATTGTCCTGTTACTCGCCATCACACTGTTTGGTTCCAGCTTGTCCGTACGTGCCGCCGCCCTCCGCGCCGGAGCCGCAGCCGTGGACATCACCCCCAAGGAATTCCCCCTGAACATGCCCGGTGGCTTCAGCGCGAACATGGCCACCAATGCCCACGACCCATTGCATTCCCGCGCGATTGTTCTGGATGATGGCAAGATCACGGTCGCCATGGTGGTGGTGGATAATCTGGGCACCGCACCTGAAACCATCGAGGAAGCCAAAGGCATTGCCTCCCAAAAGACCGGCATTCCCGTGAACCGCATGCTCGTGTCCTCCACGCACACGCACAGCGCGCCCTCCTCGGGCACCAAGGAAGGCAACTCGCCTGCTGCCGCCTATCGCAAGCTGCTCGTCGCGGGCATCGCGGATTCCATCATCAAGGCCCATACCGCCTTGAAGCCCGCTGCCTTCGGTGCCGCCTCGCATCCTCTGCCTGACGAGGTGTTCAACCGCCGCTGGTATCTCAAGCTCGGCAAGATGCCCCTGAACCCCTACGGGAAACTCGACCAGGTGAAGATGAACCCCGGCACCAGCCCGGATGTGCTGGAACGCCCCGCTGGCCCGACCGACCCCGATATCATGGTGCTCTCCCTGCAAGACACGAGACGCAAGCCCCTCGCCCTCTTTGCGAACTACGCCCTCCATTACGTCGGCGGCATGCCCGGTGCCCAGGTCTCCGCTGATTACTTCGGTGAGTTCGCCCGCCTGATGCCCTCGCGCCTGCGGGGCGATGAAAACTTCGTCGCCATGATGTCCAATGGTGCCTCCGGGGACATCAACAACATTCCCTTCCTCGTCACTCGTCCACCGCGCGAACCCTTCGAGCAGATCCGCATCGTCGCCGGTAAAGCCGCCGATACCGCTTGGCTGGCTCACCGCAAGATCGCCAAGCACGAAACAGACATCCGCCTTGGCATGGTGGAGCGCGAAATCACCTTGAACTATCGCAAACCCACGGAAGAACAGATCGCCGAGGCCAAGCGCGTGGTGGCCATCAAGGACCCCGCCGCCATCGAGAAGTTGCCCCGCCTCGCCCAGAACTACGCCCGCAGCACGCTCTCCTCGGCGGAACGTCCCGGCAATTTGACGGTAAAGATCCAGGCCATCCGCATCGGCGATGTCGTGGTATGCGGCATCCCGTTCGAGACCTTTGTGGAGATCGGCTTGGAGCTGAAGAAGAAGAGTCCCTTCGCCCAAACCATGGTCATCGGCCTGGCCAATGGCCGCCACGGTTATCTGCCCACGCCCGAACACCATAAACTGGGCGGCTACGAAACGTGGCTCGGCACGAACATTGTGCAGGAGGACGCCTCCGTGATCCTCGTGAAGAACCTGCTGGAGATGATGCAGGAACTGGCGACGGCCAAATAAGCAGAGTTCGCTCCAGCCTCACGCCCGCGCCGCGCGCAGCCGGATGTCTTCATCCAGATGCACCAGGTTCTCCGGCAGCTTATCCACCAGTGGCATCTGTTTCATCGCTTTCGGGAAATCACGATAGAGCGTGATGGCCACATGCTCGTTTTTCTTCACACACGCCTTGATCGCCTCCGCGTCCTTTTCGCAATTCAGCAGCGTCTTCCACGAGTAGATATGCTTGGGCTTGTGGAAATCGCTGTTCGCCACGAAGGGCAATTGCCGCGTGCCCACGGGATTGAAGATCTCGTTCCGGTTCGCGATCTCCCAGGCGTCGATGAGTGGCGCGTAGGTATCCATGTTCTCCCACAGGTGCAAGGTGTTCTTGCCCCACTCGCTCTTCATCAGGTGCGGGTGTGACGCGATGGCCAAGCCGCCCTGCGCGTGGATGTGCCCAATGGTCTCCGGCAGATCCAGTGCCGGATCGATCGGTGCCTTTAGGTCGATGCCCAGCAAATGCGCCGAGGACTTCGCCGTGTAGCCGTCCTTGTTGAACTCGATGCCCGTCATCACGATCATCCCATACTTGCGCCAGGCCCGTTTGCGTTCGCGCTCGATGATGGTGAAGTATTCCTCCACCTGGTTATGCCCCAGCGTCAGGTTGCTCAGTTTCACCAGCTTGCCGATGAGCCGACGCGGGTCCGCCAAGTGATCCGTGATGCAGATGCAGTCAAAGCCCAGCTTGCCGTAGAAATCCACCAGGTCCGGCACGGACAGCTTGCCGTCCGAGTAATTGCTGTGCATGTGAAAATCACAAAGCAGCATCTTCTGCTGATTCGTGACGACACCCGGTGCGCCTACCACGCCCCGCTCCATCACCCGCTCAGTGGGTTTCTCGAACAACCTGATTTTCTTCGTCGGGTCATCCTGCCGGTCGCACTCGCCCAAGATCGCTTCGGCGATTCGCAGAGACGCATCCGGTTTGCTCTTGGCTTCGAGGTTCTTTTTCCACTTATGCCAGAGCTGCGAACCATCCGCGAAGGCGTCCTCCACCAGTTCCACCACCTCCTTGTTCTTCTCCGCCACGGCACCGAAACCTGCCTCTTCAATCAAGCGAGCATTCCCCTCTTCCTGACCGGGAATCACCTGGTTGATGATCATAGGCGTCTTGGCGGCGATGGCCTCCTGCACCGTCGCACCACCGGCCTTGCCGATGATGAGATGGCTCTGCCGCATGAGCGCGGGCATGTTGTTCGTCCAGCCAAGGATCTCAACGCGCTCTTTGTGTTCCGCCGTGCGCTCCAGCAGCTTCTCTTTCAATTCGGCATCACGTCCCGCGGTTACTGTGATGTGCACATCGGGCAGTTCGAGCAAGCGGTCCAGCGCCTTGCCAGACTTCTTCTTGCCGGTGTTGATGAGATACAGGATGCGCCGGAGCTTCGCTGCCTCGGGGCGGTCCAACACATCCTTCATCGGTTCCGCAAAGAGATAGCTCACCGGGAAGCCCATGGACTTGATCTGCTCGGCGGGGACACCTCCGGCGATCATCACTTCCGCCGTCTGCTCGTTCGGCACAAAGAAGAGATCGCTCGGCGCGCGGAACCACGCGGCGTTCACGGAGATGGAATCCGTCACGACGGTGATGAAACGGAAACTGCGCTGCGAGTGGTCCTTGAACAGCTCTTGGATGACATGGGAATAAACGGGATACGTGGACACCACGCAATCCGGCTGCGTCTCATGCAGGATGTCGCCCAAGGCATCGCGCAAGCGACCGAAGCCGCCGAGGTTGCGGTTCAGCAACGCCGAGTTGTCCAGCATGTTGTAGATGCCGCCCCAGACTCCCGGCGCATACTGCACCAGCCCGAGGTAAGCCTTCTTCACCAGCTCGTTGATCGAGCCGTAGCTGGTCTCAAACAGATCGAGCACCTCCACCTTCACGTCATCGGAGATGTGCTCGAGTGCGTCGCGGATATTTCGGGCCGCCGCGTTGTGGCCCTCGCCGAAACCGGCGGTTAGGATGATGACCTTTTTCATAAGCGGTCACCAGCAAGCTCGCACCCCCTTGTTACGAACAGGTGACCGCCAGGTTAAGAACTATCCACAACTACCGGCAGGGGGAACGAAAACAAGCCACCACAATCGCTGGTGGTTGGAACGTTTGCTTATGAGCCCGATTAGGGCCGAAGTAGCCCAAACTGCCTACTTGCAGAGAATGAATTAGGTTAATACTTTGCGCGGCATCCAATAAGCGTGTGAACGAAGATATCCAATCTTCCTGTTCCTGAGTCAATGCCAGGTGTGTTTTGTATGCATACCCTTGGCTATCAGCCAGTTCACCACGACCAATAGCACGAGGCATTGGCCTTGCTGAAAACTGTCGCAGCCCCCATACCGTGCTTAAAATAGCCCGTTTAGTCATTTTTTAGCATCCTATGTATCCGAACCGTTCGTACTCGCTCCGGCTGGTTTCTCTGTTAGCGTCAATACTGATCACCCTCACGGGCCTTTACGCGGCTCCGAAAGAATACGTGGTCAACCTTTCCGCCACCGTCTCAGACACCTCCCCACGCATCACGCTTTCGTGGACGCAGCAGTTGCAGGGCAATATCAGCGCCCAGCGCATCTACCGCCGGCTCAAGGGCGAAACGGTCTGGGTAAAACTCGCGGACCTGACCACTACTCAGACCAGCTACGCCGACACCACGGCGGCGAGCGGAGTGGAGTATGAGTATTGGCTGGAGCGGACCTTTTCCGGCACCTCACCCAGTCCTGCCATCGGATACATCTCGGCTGGCGTCAAAGTGCCCGAGGTGCATACCCGGGGAAAACTGCTGCTGGTGATCGATGACACGATGGTGGCCCCGCTGGCACCGGAGATTGCCCAACTGGAACTGGACCTCGCCGGCGACGGCTGGACGGTCCAGCAGATTGTCGCCCCGCGCAGCGGCACGGCCATCAGCACCAAGGCGCTGATCACCGCCGCCTATAATGCCGATCCGGCGAACGTCAAGATGGTCTATCTCCTGGGGCATGTGCCGGTGCCGTACTCTGGCAATATCGGTCCGGACGGGCATGGCGATCATGTAGGCGCGTGGCCGGCGGATGCATATTACGGCGACATGGATGATGTGTGGACCGATGCCACTGTGAACAACACCGGAGCCAGCGGCACCCGCAATGACAATGTGCCCGGCGATGGCAAGTTCGACCAAAGCAACTTGCCCAGCCTGGTGGAACTGGCGGTGGGACGGGTGGACTTTGACCGCATCAACCGCGCTCCTTCCAGCAGCTTTTCCGAAACCGCCCGGCTGCGCCGTTATCTGCGCAAAGCCCACGATTACCGCCACAAGCAAGGGGCCTATGCCGCCATCCCGCGCCGGTCCATCATCCGCGATGGCTTCGGCCAGTTCGGCAGTGAGGCCTTTGCCACAACGGGCTGGGCCGTGGCTTATTCCGTCGTCGGCCAGTCTCCGGGCGCCCCGATCGATGAACCGCCCAGCGATCAATGGTTCACCCCGACTTATGCCAGCGGACAGAACTATCTCTGGGGCTACGGCTGTGGCGGCGGCAGCCACGAGTCGGCCGATAATTTCGGCAACACCACGGACTTCGGCCATCTGGCCAGCCGGGCGGTCTTCACCAGCCTTTTCGGCAGCTACCATGGCGACTGGGATTCGGACAACAATCTGATGCGCAGCGCCCTGGCGGGCAATGCCACGGGTGACAGCCTCGCCCTCACCTGCTTCTGGGCTGGGCGGCCCCGTTATTTCATGCACCATATGGGCTTGGGCGAGACCGTAGGTTTCGCGGCGCAAACTTCGATGAACGCAGGGCTCACGGGCGGTGGCAATTACCAACCCGGCGGCTTCTCCTTCCGCGGCACTCATCTCGGCCTGATGGGCGATCCTGCCCTGCGCGTCCACCAAGTGACTCCGCCCCGCCGCCTCGCCGCGACCACGGCCTCGGGCCAGGTGAATTTGAGCTGGGCCGCCTCGGGCGAAACCGGACTGCAAGGCTACCATGTTTATCGCGGCACCAGCCCCGGCGGTCCTTTCACCAAGCTGAACACCCTTCCGGTGGTAAGCACAGCTTTCACCGATGCCACCGTGGCCGCTGGCACCACCTACACCTATCTGGTCCGGACCGTGCGCATCGAAGATGCCCCCGGCGGCACTTACCATAACCTGAGCATCGGCTCACCGATCACCATCACGGCCAGTGCCGCCGGCACCGGCGCGCCGTTGAGCCCTTCCGAACTGAGGATCGTCTCGCAGGACAGTTCCATCAGCACCCAACTGGCCTGGCTGGACAATGCCAGCAACGAGACCAGTTACCGCGTCGAGCGAAAGACCAACGCGGGCGGCACCTATGCCACCATCGGCACGCTTGGGGTCAATGTTTCCACGTTCACAGACACCACTGCGGTGACACCTGGCAACGTGTACTACTACCGGGTCATCGCCGTAGGGGCGGCAGGCAACTCCGTGCCTTCGAATGAAGTCTCCTTTGATGCCTTGGCCGGGTTTATCGAGTTCACGGCCACGCGGATGAAGGTGGACAAACTGACGGGCACCGCCACCATCCCCGTCACCCGCTTTGGCGGCGGGGTCGGCATTGTCAACGTGACTTATGCCACCGCAAATTCCAGCGCGCTGGCCGCTCAGCACTATACGAGCACGAATAGCACCCTGACCTGGGCGGATGGCGAGCAGGGCACCAAAGACATCACCGTCAGCCTGATCGACAGCGGCACGCCGCAGCTTCCCCGCCAGTTCAAGGTGAATCTCAGCAGCCCGACCGGCGGCTCAGCCTTGGCGCAATGGAACAGCATCGCCGTACTCATCGAGGACTCCACGGCCACGCTCGCCGGTCCCTGGCAGCAAACGATTCTCGGCACCATCACCGACAGCTCCCCGGCCGTCAGCGCCGAGGGCATGATCGGCGACGCCACCATCGGCGGTAACGGGATGATCAGCGGGGCCACCGCCGAGGACGGCCGCTTCATCTACCAGAACCGCTCGGGCGACGGCGTGCTCACCGCTTATGTCCCCGCCACGGTCCCGCTGCAGTCGGGCGCTTATTTTGCCGTGGTGGTGCGTGCTTCCACCGCCAACAACGCCCTGTTTGCCGCCACCGCGGTGAACAACAACGCGGGCGCGAATTTTGGCAGCAAATTGTCCTATCGCACCACTGCCGGTGGGAGCACTGTCGTCACCCCGGCAGCAGATAACGATCTCGACACCCCTCGCTGGATCCGCATCTCCCGGGCCGGAAACACCTTCCTCAGTGAAGCTTCGGCCGACGGCATCAACTGGATCACCTTGGGCAGCATCTCGCTTCCATCCATGCCGGCGAATGCGGTCTGGGGCATCTTTCACCGGTCCAACGATCTGGCGAACAGCACCACTTACTTGGGGGAATTCCAGCTCGCCACCTATCAGAATGTCACGTTGGATGACTTGAACACCCCGCCCGGCATACCGACCAATCTCAGCGCCGGAGGAATCGCGGAATTCAACCGGGTGCCATTGATGTGGAACACCCCAGGACTGGCCTTCGGCTATCGTATCGAACGGCGGGCGGATGACGGCGGAAATTTCGTCCAGATCGCGGACATACCCGCTGCGGGAACCTATACTGACGCCAGTGTGCTGCCGGACACGGCTTATGAATACCGCATCCAGGCTTACAACCCGGTCGGCCAGAGTGCGTGGAGTTCCCCGCTCCGGCTGACCACTCCGAAACTGGATTCCATACTTAATGTGACGACCAAGTTCGGCAGCGGTGCAGACACCTTCATCCGGGCGTCGACTCCCGATTCGGGTTACAGCACAGACATATCCCTGGAGGTCGCCGGGATGGTCGGAGGCAGTGTCACCACAGTCAGCAAGGCTTATTTCCTGTTCGACCTCAACCTGCTGCCCAACACCACGTTCAAGACGGCCAGTCTCAAGCTGTCCGTATTGGGCAGCCAGAGCATCGGGGGCGGTAATTTCTTCTTCGGCAATCTGGTGCTGCTCAACAGCGATCAAACCGACAAATGGGGCAAACTCGGCAACCTCAGCACCTGGAACAGCACGCCGCAAAACAACACTGCCGGCGATGATTTCCTCTCCCCCAAGCTGGACCTGGGATCGTTCTTCCTCAGCACAGCACCCACTCCGGGTTCAGTGATAGCATCGGCCATCACACCGGCTGATCTGGTGGGCAACCAGGGAGCCAACAAATTGGTCACCCTTGCGCTCCGGAACTCGTCGGCCAATTCCAGCCTCACCTTTGCGTCACGGGATCATGCCACCGAAATGCCCCCGACACTGGAGTTCACCTACGTGCCCTTGGAACCGTTGCGGCCCGGTTTCGTGTTCGCCACCGCCGGCTCCGGTTCCAGCATCAGCCTGGCCTGGCACGACAGCTCCGGAAATGAGAATTCCTTCCAGTTGGAACGCCGTCCCTTGAACGGGACTTACACGGTGCTGGCCATCCTGCCGCCCAACAGCACCAGTTACGATGATACCACCTCGCAGAGCGGGGTGATCTACGAATACCGGCTCCGGGCTTGGAACGATTTCGGCGGTTCCACCTGGGTGCAGCTCAACAATGTGGTGAATGGCACTCCGACTGCTTATCAGCTCTGGCTGCAAGCCAACGGTTTGCCCATGGATACCACCGGCGGCAATGCGCCGGGCGGCAGCATCTCGGGCGATGGCATCCCCAACATGATCAAGTATGCGCTCGGTCTGGCCCCGGACAGCGATGGCTACGCCGGGCATTATATCCCCGGACCGATCACCGATGGCGGTGAGGATTATTTCTCCATCAGTTATACCCGCCCGGAACCGGAACCGGCGGGCTTGTCCTACGTCATCGAGGTCTGCACCGACCCGTATGCGGACAATTGGGAAAGCATCGGCCTGGTCGAGGTCAGCAACAATGTTGGTGCCGGCACCCGCACCATCGTGATTCGCGACACAGTGCCCATGTCCACCTCCCCTGCTCATCGCTTCATGCGCCTGAAAATCGTGCTGCCCTGAGCGGCCCCGCTCAACAACCTGCCGGCAACACCAGGCAGCGGGCTCCCCACTGCTTGCTGTCCAAGCTGCTCCCTGCGTGACAAAAACAGCCACCACAATCGCTTGTGGTGGCTGCACTGGAAAAAGCGGACTTAGGCCTTGCTGCCGTACTTCGCTTTGACGGCGTCAGCGCGGCGTTTCACGTAAGCAACTCTTCTTTTCCGTTTAATCGACTTGTTATACTGTTTGCCCATAACTTTAATTCGTGTTCTGAATTTGTAGGGCGAGACTATGCTTACTTGCATGAAACGTATCAATATCTATTTGACGCTGGCTTTGGCGGTCCTTTTGTCCGCCTGTGCCTCCAAAAATCCGGACAAGAAGCAGAAAGCCGTGCTGGACAAGAAGGGCAAGGAAAGGAGCTTCCTCCGCGTTTACATCCAGGAAGAGCCGGACGGCTCGGACCGCACTGCCCCCGTCAGCATTTACCGGGCGAACCCCGTCAAGATCAACGTCCACAAAGAACACTTCCTGGATGAGGGCAACCTCGCCAAAGCCTCTGTGGTGGAAGACATTGGCGGCTTTGTCCTGAAACTCGAGTTCAACCGCCGCGGGGCCTGGCTCCTGGAGAACCAGACCACCGCTTTCAAAGGCCGCCACATCGTCGTGGCCTCCCTCTTCGGCGATACAGTTGACAAACTCCGCTGGCTCGCCGCCCCTTACGTCACGGCCCCGATCAAGGACGGCGTCCTGCGCTTCACCCCCGATGCCACCCGTGAGGAGGCCGAGCGCATCGTCCTCGGCCTGAACAACGTCATCGCCGATGTGAAGAAGAAAGCCCTCCTCAAGGATGAGGACGACAAGTAAGCCCGTCATCACCATTACACCACCCGCAACCTTTTCCATCATCACTCTTAGCCCAGCACCATGCCGTTTGTCGTAAAAACCACCATCCTCCTTCTGTTCACCCTGCTGGCCCCGCAACTCCGCGCGCAGCCCTTCCTGCTCCCGACACCCAACCGCTCCCTCTACGATCCCGAAGGTGCCACCAAATACTTCGCCCCCACGCCCGGTCGTGATTGGCGCAGTGGCACTTTCGGTTGCGTCCGTTCCGAGGGCTGGCAGATGCACGAAGGCATCGACATTTTGCCTGTCAGCCGCGATAAGTCCGGCGAACCCACCGATCAGGTCTGGGCCGCTGCCGAAGGCACCGTCGCCTATCTGAACCGTAAAGTCGCCCTCTCCAACTACGGCAACTACCTCATCCTCAAGCACAAGATCGAGGGCATCGAAGTCTTCTCCCTCTACGCACATCTCAACTCCATCCGCAGCGACCTGAAAATCGGCACGCCCGTCAAGGCCCGCGAAGTCATTGGTGTCTTGGGCCGCACCGCCAACACCCGCCAACCCATCACCAAGGACCGCGCCCACTTGCACTTCGAGCTGAACTTCCTCGTCAACGACCGCTTCTCCCAATGGCACAAATCCTACCTGCCCGGCCAGCGCAACGATCACGGTGATTGGAACGGCCAAAACCTCATCGCCATCGACCCCCTGGAAGTCTTCCAAGGCCAGCAACGCGATGGTTCCCGTTACAGCCTCCTGAACTACGTGCGCAACCAGACCGAGCTCTGCCGCATCATGGTGCGGGACACCAGTTTCCCCTGGCTTAACCGTTACATCCGCCTCGTCCGCCGAAATCCCATCGCGGAGAAGAACGGTATCGCCGGTTACGAGATCGTCCTGAACTACAATGGCCTCCCCTTCCAGCTCATCCCCCGCTCCGCCATTGAGATTCCCGGCAAGGCCAAGGTGCAGCTCCTCAGCGTCAACGCCGCCGAACAGGCCAAGCACCCCTGCCGCAAGCTCGTCACCAAAAAGGGCACCCAATGGGAACTCACCGCCACCGGGCAGAAGCTCATTGATCTGCTGGTGTATTGAAACGCCACTTAGCCAGCGCCTTTTAACTTGGAGCTTCCTTTGAGCTTTAAGCTTGGAATTCTGAACTTCCCCCATTGGCCCGCCGGTTTACCCCGCGCTGATAAGTCGGGGTGCAAACGGTTCCATCGTCTCGTTGTCGTCGTCCTCGATTCTATCCCGCTCGACTTTCGATATTTGCCCATCATTGGCCCGCCGGTGCAACCGGCCAATTCGTTCTTGCCCGCCAACCGCCAGTTGCTAATCCTTCCCGACTCGATTTTGTTATGAACTATCATATCTCGAAGCGTGCCGCGTCGTTGTCGCCCTCTTTGACCTTGGCCATTGATTCCAAGGCCAAGGCAATGAAGGCCGCCGGTGAAGACGTCGTCGGTTTCGGCGCCGGTGAACCCGACTTTGACACCCCGCAACATATCAAGGACGCCTGCTCCAAGGCCCTTGCTGATGGCTTCACCAAGTACACCCCCAGCAGCGGCATCCCCGAGCTCCGCCAGGCCATCGCCGACAAGTTCCAGCGCGAGAACGGCCTCACCTACAAGCCCTCACAAGTCATCGTGAGCTGCGGCGGCAAGCACTCCTGCTACAACGTCGTTCTGGCCACCTGCGAAGAGGGAGATGAAGTCATCATCCCCGCCCCCTACTGGCTCAGCTATCCTGAGATGGCCAAGCTCGCCGGTGCGACCCCGGTCATCATCAACACCTCCGACAAGACCGAGTTCAAGGTCACGCCCGAGCAACTCCGCGCCGCTATCACCCCGCGCACCCGCCTCTTCATCCTGACCACTCCAAGCAA
The DNA here is from genome assembly GCA_964589735.1 of uncultured Verrucomicrobiota bacterium. Lineage (GTDB taxonomy): Bacteria > Verrucomicrobiota > Verrucomicrobiia > Limisphaerales > JAEYXS01 > JAEYXS01. The sequence goes on from CAZPUL010000008.1 coordinate 82,746, forward strand.
CCCCACCGGCAGCGTTTACACGCCGGAAGAGGTCAAGGCCCTCGGTGACATCTGCGTGGAAAAAGGCGTCCTCATCATGAGCGATGAGATTTACGAACATCTCCTCTATGATGGAGCGGTCCACAAGTCAGTCGCCAGCTTCTCGCCCGCGCACAAGGACCACACCATCATCGTCCACGGTTTTGCGAAGGCCTGGTCCATGACCGGTTGGCGCTTGGGCTTCCTCGCCGCCCCGGAACCGATCGCCAAGGCCATCGACGCCATCCAGAGCCACAGCACCAGCAACCCGACCTCCTTCGCCCAAAAAGGCGGCGTGGCCGCGCTCACCGGACCGCAGGATCATCTGCCCAAGTGGCTCGCCGAATACGCGAAACGCCGTACCTACGCCTGGCAGAAGCTCAACAGCATTCCCGGCATTAGCTGCGTGAACTCCAAGGGCGCGTTCTACCTCTTCCCGAACATCTCGCAAGTGGGTCTGAAGTCCGCTGACTTCTGCGCCCGCCTGCTCGAACAGGAGAAGGTTGCTGCCGTCCCCGGCATCGCCTTCGGCGCCGACGACTACCTCCGCATCAGCTACGCCACCAGCCTCGCCAACATCGAGAAAGGCCTGGATCGCCTCGAGAAATTCGTCAAAGGCCTGAACAAGTAACAACCGTTCAGCACTTCAACCCCTCTTTCAAAAGGCCGACGCAAGTCGGCCTTTTTCTTTCCCTCCAATGGTAGCCCACGGCGTAAGGAGGCGGAACAAACCGCCCTTCGTAGCGCACGCTTCCAGCGTGCGAGTTACGCTGCATCCTGCTGCGTTTCTTATCCGTTTTGCTATTTACCATTCCCCGAAGCAGCCTTCCCATCCGATCCGTTCAGCACGACTCCGCCGATGAACTCCTGTGCTACGGCACTATATCATCCGGCCTTTGCCTCCCAGACCAAACCCTCGCCAACCACTCCACAAAGAAACGCAGAAGCCCAAATCATGGTAGGGCATTGCTGCCGCAATGCCCTGACTCTTTCCGTCAAGGCACCACGACAATCACGACCCGCCACCGCAGAAGCACAAGACTCCCATCTCCCTCTCTTCCAGCGATAGCTGGAGGAGAGGGCACGGGGAGAGGAGGCACTAAACCTTTCTCCCCCCACTGGAAGGTCGAACTTCGACCGACCGGCTCTGCATTCCCTTTAGGAAACTATGTCAAAGAGCAATGAAACCATCCGACCCCTGTGAAGTGTCTCGCCTGTCCTCCTCCTCATAGGGAGGCCAGACTCTGGCTATCCGGTCCTGACCAGGCTGGTTCCGCAGTGACTACTAGGGATTCCCCGGTGGCACATACAATCCTACGTCCACCGACGTCCAGTTCGCCCTCCAGCTTACGGGCCCCGACCCAAACACCCGACCCTCTCACAGATCCTGCCAGAAACCCGGGCGGAGGTACTCCTCCGCCGCCTGTCCCGATTTTTAGTCGGGATTGCCTGATCCCCGGCCCTGATGGCTCCATAAGGACTCATCACCTCCCCGCCAACGCAGGACACATCGACACAATCATGCATCGCTATGCTTAGTGACCTGGGATTTTTCCGCCCTTTCCCTTTCCGTCCCTGACCTGAAACTTCAGACCAGAAACCTGAGACCGAGCTTTACCCCGTCCTTTACCAGCAGCGAGCTGCCAGCACGCTGAATCTCCCACATTCCCACCACTCAAACCACCACTATTTGTTATCTAATCGCGACATTTCTCCCAACCCATTCTGCGAGAAGAAAATCCAAATGAAGATTTTCGCTTTTTCACCCAAAATCCCCATCTCAAACATCAATCCATTTTAACTAGCTCAAAGAAATGTCTAGTCGCGCAACAACGCCTCCGGCCTTCAGGGCCAACGGCCCGTAATATTATAGCCTAGGGAGGAGCCCGCCAAAGCGGGCGAAGCCCTAGGTTTCTCCCACCTAAAAACCAAGCCCTGAAGGGGCGGGACATTTCCACAATCCCCTCGACACCCCACCAATGCCCACTAACTTAAATCCACTTGGATGTACCATTAAGCATGAACGCGACCCGATTCACCATATCCTTGTTGCTGACCATTTTCATCTTTTCCCGACCATCCATCGTGCAAGCAAACGACTTCTTCCAAAAGCCGCCCAAAGCCGAACGCGCTATCCTCTCTACATATCCCGCTCCAGAACACAAAGGCAAGGTTGGTATCCTTATCGAGATGGAACCGCTCACTTTCATTGCCCCGGATGCTAAAAGCCATCTGGAACCCGACATTCTGCTCGAATACATTTCCCTCCCCTCCCTCGACCCGGCCAAACTTGCCAACAAGCGTTTCAAACCGGGCTCAGACTACGAAGGCTCCTTCTATTTTCTAGCCACGCACAATTGGATAGACTTGAAAGAAATCCGTTTCCAGAACGCCAGCAGCAACTCCCTCGACGCCGAATACGATCTCGTCATCCACCTCCCCAGACCATCGCCCAACAAATATCCCCTCACTATAAAGGCGAAAACGGAGATAAAATCCGGCACTCCAAAACTCGAATCACCCAGAACTGTCGAAGGCCTCGGCAAACTTGTGCAGGAAAAGGAGGACTTCTGGAAAGGCCACGCCACCTATGCAGGTCGGCCTGTAGAGATAGAATTCCACGCCGAACCGGCCATGTTCGCTGAGATCGCCACCTTCGCCCGCGCTACCCTTTCCGGAAAAACCTTGCCCCGTACGACCATTGACCGGGAAATCTCCGAGGAACTGAAATTCATGGAATGGAAACTGAAAGAATTCAAAGCCCCATTGGACCTTAAAGCCGAGGAATTTAAACCGCTTAAGTTTTACTTTTCGAAACTCCGTCATCATCCCACCCCACAGACCATCATCGTCCTTTCGCACCCCAAAGTCGCTGGACACTGGTCCATTTCTTTCGAAAAGCCCGAAAGCGGGAGTCTAAATTGGACGCCAAAAGGATGATGCTCCCAAGACACACCATCTCCAATCATCCTTGTCTGAAATTGAATCATTAACCCTCATGCGCACCGCACTTTTCATCACGGTTATAGTGATTGTCGCTGGGGCGGCCGCCTTCTTTTGTTACGCCTTCACCTGGAGCGTGAAATTTTTAGCACCCGTTCAGATTGGCATGTCCCGGAGCCAAGTACAGACATTGATCGGTTCCCCTCCGCACACTCACATAAGCGGTGTCACTGAAACCTGGGACTACACGCGCCCATGGTCGAGCGAAGCGCGAGTTCATTTCGACACCAGCGGCGTCGTCTGGGCAATCGAAACTGATTGATTGAGTTATGACATCTGAGCAGACTCTTCAGCCAACGATGGGAAATGTCTTCAGTTTCTCTATGCGTCACACATCACCTGACCCGAGGTGGCTCAGCTTGGGGCATTAAGTGGCTTTCACACACTATGCCAGATAATACAAAAAGTTTCTATCATCGGGCTGCTCAATTGAGCCTGTATGCGCCTCTTGTTTGTTGGCTGCTTGCGGTTCTCAATAATAACGTCATAGGACCTTCGCTTGAACCAGCCAACGCTCAATTGGGCCGAAACATCGTGGGCTGCATCATGCTGTTGCTTGTCCCTGCGGGTTTCATACTGGGTATTATCGCTCTTGTGGGCATGCAAAAGGTTGGGACTCAAGGCATCTTGGGCCGGGCCGTGACCGGGGTAGTACTTGGCGGATTGATCATGCGTTCACTCCTTCCGCTGCTCCCTATGATTTTGCAGGAGGGATTTAAATGAACCTAGTGCGACGCATGATCCAGTGAAACTCGAGTGCTGGCACTCCTAATCATCAGAGCCATACTCCTTGCCTTGCTGCTCCCGATGCCCGCCATTGCCGTCAAACCCCACTCCCTCGCCCGCTGCCAAGTCGAGATCGGAATCCCCGTTGCGAAATGCCCGCAACGGCTGACAATGCCTCTAGACACCAGATGTGCCGTAGAAGCCCCCCGATCTGTGTTTCATCCGTGGCTAAAAACAAAAAAGGCCGGACGATCTGTCGTCCGGCCTTTCTCGAATTCTTAAGGGGCTTACGCCAGAAACGGCATCCGTCCCGTGCTGTCGCCCAGGCGTGGGATACCCGTCACCCCCATGCGGTCCAGCATGGAGAGATACAGGTTCGTCATCGGCACCTGCTCCGGCAGCTTCAGGTGGCGGCCCGTCTTGATCGTCCCTCCGCCCTTGCCGGCGATGACCACCGGCAGATCGTGATGCGTATGGCGGTTGCCATCGCCGATGCCACTGCCCAGCACAATCATGCTGTTATCCAGCAGCGAGGAGCCGTCCGCTTCCTTCGTGTCCTTCAGCTTCTGGATGAAGTAGGCGAAGTTCTGCATGTGGAAATAGTCAATCTTCTTCAGCTTCTCGATCATCACCTTGTCGTTCTGGTGATGTGAAAGATTGTGATGACCATCCGGGATGCCGATCTCCGGGAACGGGCTGTTGCTACCATCATGCGCCATCAGGAACGTCGAGATGCGCGTCGTGTCCGTGCGGAACGCCAGCACCATCAGGTCATACATCAGCTTGAAGTGATTGGACTTCTCCTTCGGGATGCCCGTCGGCTTCTTGTAGTCCAGCTCCTTCGCGTTGAACTTCTCGGAGGCCGCGATCTGCAGTTCCAGTTCGCGCACGCCGGCCAGGTACTCGTCCAGCTTCCGCTTGTCGTTCACCCCGAGCTGGTTCTGAAGCCGCTTCGCATCATCCATCACGAAGTCCAGGATGCTCTTGTTGTATTCCTTGCGGAGCGCGGCGCTCTGTGCGTTCTCGTTCGCGTTGCCGCCGCCAAACAGGCGCTCGAACACCCGGCGCGGATCGTTCTCCGGCGCCATCGGCATCGTCTCCGTCTTCCAGGAAAGATTGTACTGATACGCGCAGCTATAACCGGAATCGCACGAACCCGCCTGCCGCGCCTTGTCGCAGCTCAGCTCCAGCGATGGGAACCGCGTTTGCCGGCCGATCTTGCCCGCCGCGATCTGGTCCACCGAGACCCCCACACGGATGTCCGCACCGGCCGTCTTGCGCGCCTGCACACCCGTCAGGAACGTCGCATTCGCCCGGGCATGATCGCCCGCGCCGTCACCATTCGCCTTGGCCTTGTCATGCTTCAGACCGGACACCACCAAGATGTCCTCTTTCACACTCTTCAACGGTGCCAAAGTCGGCGAAAGCAGATAGCTCGAACCCGCTGCCTGCGGGAACCAGTTCTCCCCGATGACCCCGTTCGGGATATAGACAAACGCCATGCGCCGTGGCATTGCCCCCGCCACCCCGCCAGCAACGGCTTCAGCCGCCGTGCCGATGGATGGCACCATCGCGTCCAAGGCCGGCAGTGCCAGCATGGTGCCCAGGCCCTTCAGGAAGGTCCGACGAGGTATTTGCCAGTTTTTGTTCATAGCTTCGTCTGTGTCAGATGTCGTTACTACTCTAACTCAATTTGACCATCGGGCCAAAAATTAATTCAATTTGCACCCACGCAAAGAGCACTATTTTTACGTTTCATTCCCGATCTCTTTTTCCCCGATAAGGAGGCCGAACTTCGGCTCACCGCTCCCCATCACCCCGCCGCAACTGGAACGGCACGCTCTTCACCACCGCCATCACCAGCGCCGAGAACTTGCTGTTCCCCGCCTTCACCTCGTGCGCGATCTGCTCCAGCGTCGGCTTGTCATACCACTCCAGGCCGCGGCCCAGCGCATAGATCAGCATCTTCTCCGCCATGCAGTGCAGGAACTCCTCCTGCTTGTCCTTCGCCAGGATCTTGTTCAGCTCGTTCGGCCCCGCAAAGCTTTCGCCCGTCACCAGCTTGCCGGAAGGATCGATCTTGTAGCCCTCATCCTTCTCGCGCCAGCCGCCCACTCCGTCAAAGTTCTCCAGGCCAAAGCCCAGCGGATCCATCCGCGCATGGCAGGAGGCGCAACCGGCATCGGCCCGATGCTTCTCCAGGCGCACCCGCAAGCTGCCCGTGGCCGCCTCCTTGTTGGTGTCCAGCGGCGGCACATCCGGCGGCGGCGGTGGTGGCGGTGTCGCCAGCAAGTTTTCCAAGACCCACAGCCCGCGCTTCACCGGTGAGGTCCGCGTCGGATTCGAAGTGATCGTCAAGATGCTCCCATGCGTCAGCACGCCTGACCGCTGCGTGCCCGCCAGCGAAACCTTCTGGAACTTGTCCCCTACCACCCCGCCGATGTTGTAATGCTCCGCCAGCCGTTCGTTCACGAACGTGTAATCCGCGATCAGGAAATCGAACAGCGACCGGTCTTCGCGCATGATGTGCTCGAAGAACATCTCCGTCTCCTTCCGCATCAGCCCCTTCAGACTGTCATCCCACTCCGGATACGTCTTCGGGTCCGGCGACACGATGTCCAGATTGCGCAACATCAGCCATTGCCCGGCAAAATTCTGCACCAGCGCCTTGGCCTTGTTGTCCCGCAACATCCGCTGCACCTGGAAGGCCAGGTTCCTCCGCAGTTCACCCCGCCGCGCGTAATCGAACAGCTCCGTATCCGGCATGCTGCTCCACAGGAAATACGACAGGCGCGAAGCCAGTGCATACTCATTGATCGGGTGCGCCTTCTGCGGATTATCCGGCTCCGGCTGGATCTCCCCGCGGAACAGGAAGTGCGGTGACACCAGCACCGCCGTCAAAGTCAGCTTCACCGATTTCTCGAACGGTTCCTTGTTCTTCTCGCCCAGATTGAAGATCGCCATCAACCGGTCCGATTCTCCACTCGTCACCGGTCGCCGGAACGCCCGCATGGCAAACGCCTCGATTAATTCTCTCGCCACCTGCTGCCGGTCCCCTGCCCCCGTGGGCTTCTTCGTGAAAATCTGGTTGTGAGTATCCGGATAGACCGGGTTCACCGTATTGATCGGCCCCGCCACATCCACATGATGCACAATCAGGTTGGTATCGATCTGCCGTTTCTTGGTCTTGTCCTTGGCCGAGGCGGCTTGGAAAAAGTCGTTCAAAAAAGCCACCGCGACCCGCGCATCCCCGGCCTTGGCCGTGAACTTCACCTCGAACGTGCCCGGATTATCGGCCACTTCCCGCACATCGAACTGCTTCAGATCCTTGCCCGCATAACGCACCGCCATCTTCACCGGTTGCGGCCCGCCTTGGTCACCGTGCGCCTTCACATAGATGTAATACTCGCCATCCACCGGAAACTTGTAGTTGAAGAAAATTTCCCCGTTGGAGACCAAAATGCGTGATTCGGTCCCCAGCGGTGTGCCCCCCGCCAGCCGCGTCGCCCCAAAGCGTGTGGTCGGCGGCTTCGGCAACCCCACCACAATCGCCTTGTCCAAAATATTCTCCGCCGCCTTCAGATACTTCTCCAACATGATCGGCGAGAGCGAGAGCACGTCTCCGATGTTGTCGAAGCCGTAACCCGTATCATCCGCCGGGAAATCATCCGCCGGATCGAAATCCACCCCGACCAGATCGCGGATGGTGTTATTGTATTCCACCCGGTTCAGGCGACGGATGGTCACCCGGCCCGGATCGGGATTCTTCGGATCCGCCTTGAAGATCTCCTTCTCCACCCACTCCGAGATCAGGTCACGCTGATCTTGGGTCGGCTGCGCCTTCTTCTCCGGCGGCATCAGGCGCTGCTCCACATTCTGCGCCACGCTGTTCCACAACTTGCGCTCCTTGAACAGCAGTGCGATATCGCCCGGCTCATCCAGGGCGACTCCGCCCTTCTTCGTCCCGTCCGAGTGGCAGTCATAGCAATACTCCACGAGGATGGGCTTGATGTCCTTCTCGTAAGAGATGTTAGCGTGCTGTTTCTTCGGCGCTGCTTGACCGGGCTTCGCCAGCGCCGCCATCTGCACGGGCGCCTTGGTCGCCGCTACCGGCTGCTTGAACAGGTCAAAAATTCCCGCCGCCGCCACCCCGGAAAAGGTGCCGACCAGCGCTAACACTACAATTTTGCTGTTCAACTTCATGCTGTCTGAATCTCAGATATTAGCTTTTGGACGTTCTTGTCCAAGAATAATTTAACGCATACGTACTATTCCGTAAGCCAACGTAATTCAGGATCGTCGCGATGCCAACTCAGGCCAGCGCATCCGCCGGCAAAATCTCCGCATCGTAATCTCTGCCTCCCAGTCCCTTGGCCAGTTTCCGCGCTGCCAAAATACCCACCATCCCGGCATTATCCGTGCATAGCTGCCGCTCCGCCAGCCGCAGTGTAAAGCCCCTTTTCGCACACTCTTCCGTCAACTTCACCCGCAAGCCGCTGTTGCAAGTCACTCCGCCGGAAGCCGTCACACACCGGTAACCCAGCCGCTTGGTCGCCCGGATGGTCTTGGCCACCAGCACCTCCACGATGGCCGCCTGCACACTGGCACACAGATCCGCCACCTGCGCCTCGCTGGCCATGACACCTGGATTATCCCGCAAGAAATACCGGACCGAAGTCTTCAACCCGCTGAAACTGAAATCATCCTGTGGCTCATGCATCATCGGCCGGGGAAAGGTGAACGCCTGCGGATTCCCCTGCCCCGCCAACCGGTCCAGATGCGGCCCTCCCGGATACGGCAGCCCGATCAATTTCGCCACCTTGTCAAAACACTCCCCCGCCGCATCATCCAACGTCCCGCCCAAAACCTGGTGATCCAGCTCCCCCCGCACATCCACCAACATCGTATGCCCCCCACTGACGATCAACGACACATTCGGCTGAAACAGATCAAACCGCGCCCTTTCGTGATCGTTCTCGTCGTCGTCCTCGTCCTCGACTTTTTCTCCATCGGAAGGCCGACCTCCGGCCTCGATCCATGGTGAATAGAGATGCGCCTCATGATGATTCACTCCTAGGAACGGCACCCCCAAAGTCCACGCCATCGCCTCCGCCGAGCGAAACCCGATCATCAAAGCATTCGGCAAACCCGGCCCCTGCGTCGCCGCGATCGCCGTCAATTCCTTCGCGCTGACACCCGCCTTGCTCAAAGCCTCCTGCACCACCGGCGTCAGATTCCGCAGATGCTCCCGCGTCGCCAGTTCCGGCACCACCCCGCCATACTCCTCATGCAATTTGATCTGCGACGACACCACTGTGGCCAGGATCACCTCATCCCGCACCACCGCCGCGCTCGTCTCATCACAAGAAGTCTCTATGGCCAGAATCAGCATGCGGATGTTCTGCTAGAAATCACTGAAGCTTTGCACCAACACTGCCAAATGTTCTCCCTCTCCTCTAACGAGGAAAGGGCCGGGGTGAGGAGTGAGCGAGCCAATCGCGATCAGAAACCCATTGGCCCGTGGGTGCAACCCACTCACCCCTTCTTCGTCACCTTCTTCGCATCCTGCCCCGTATACAGCAATATCCCCTTAAGCAGATCCATCGCCCGTTCCAGTTGCACATCCTTCGTGCCGAGAACCTTTTCCTTCTCCTCACCCTCCAGCATCTCCGCCCCGCCCGGTGAACGCAGCCGCGCCAGATTCACCTCATCCTCCAGCGACATCGGCACCACACTGTCCGGCGCGATGCCGTGTTCATGGATGGTCTTATGACTCGGCGTATAATACTTCGCCGTCGTCAGACGCAGTGCGGAATCATCTGGCAATGGCAAAATGCTCTGCACCGACCCCTTGCCGAACGTCTGCTCGCCCATGATATGCGCCCGGCGCACATCTTGCAGACAGCCCGCCACGATCTCCGAAGCACTCGCACTGCCCCCATTCACCAGCACCACCATCGGGATGTCCTTGTAATATCCCGGCCCCTTCGCCGAATAGGAAGACTTCTGCGCCTCATTGCGCCCTTCCGTCGTGACGATCAGTTGCCCACGTGGCAGGAACAGTTCACAGACCTTCACCGCCTGGTCCAGCAACCCACCCGGATTCGCCCGCAAGTCCAGCACCAGCGCCTTCATGCCCGCCTTCTGTTGCTTGTCCAGCGCCGCCTTCAATTCCTCCGCCGTCTTCTCGCCGAATTGCGTCAGGCGCACATAGCCGATGTTATCCTCCAGCAATTTGAACTCCCGCTTGCCGCTCAAGTCCTTCGCCGTGTCCACCTTGATCTCGGCCCGGACCAGTTTGATCTCCTTCGGCTCCGTCCAGCCTTCCCGCGCGATCTTGATGGTCACCTCCGTGCCCGGCACCCCGCGCAAGCGCTTCACCGCATCCGAGAGTGGCATCCGCTCCGCATTCTTCCCGCCGATCTCCACGATCCGGTCGCCGGACAGGATGCCGGCCGCGAAACCCGGCGTATCCTCAATCGGTGCCACCACCGTCAGAAAACCGTTCTTCGTCTGGATGACGATTCCCACGCCACCGAACTGCCCTTCCGTATCATCCTGCAAATCCTTGAACTTGGACGCATCCATGAACTCGCTGTGCGGGTCCAGGGTGGACACCATGCCGCGCAAGGCCCCGTGCATCAGGTCCTGGTAGGAGATCTTCTCCCCGTCCACGTAATCCTTCCGGATCATCTCCATCACCCGGGCCAGCAGGGCATAATGGCTGTACGGATCATCCTTGCCCGCCGCCTGCACATTCTGGAGATAGATCTGCGCACCGAGGAACAGGTTCAACCCGAGCACCACGGTCACCGCGCTGAAGAGGATACGTTTCTTCATAAATCGCTTTGTTGGGCCACTACTACGCGCAAAGTAAAACCCATGCCCCAAAATAGCAAGCGGCGGAAAAAAAGAGGAAATCCCAAATCCAAAGCTCCAAAAACCAGTGAAACTTCAACGCCCAAATTGGACGTGATTTTAAGTAGTTAAAGTAATCCGACGAAGCACGCGATCTGTGCCCCAATACTTGTGTCGGGGCCGGCAGTCCGAGAGCGTCCACCGTAGCTAACCCCTTCTCTTCGTCCACTTTTAATCACATCCGCGAGCAACAGGCGCATCCGCGCACTGCCCCAATGTGCTGCCGGCAGGAGCGGGTTGTCCGCTGGTCAACCCCAGTTGCAATCAATTCCGTCCGGATCACTCTCCGCCAGGCCGGGACCGTCCAATCAATTACGGCCTCCTTCCTTCCGAGGGCAGCGCCCGGATGCGCCCACGAGTAACAGTGGTGCAACTTTTGAGATGACAAACCTGCCAAACAGGCGGATATATGAGCAGTGGGCATGCTAATTCTAGTCTTTAGCTTCCTATTCGTATTCCTCGCCAATTACTGGCATTGGATACGGTGCCAACGCACGAATTTTTTCCCGTTCCCTCTCTCTGGCTGGCCACAGGTTATCTTTAATCTTTGGATGCTTGCCTTCATCCCCATCGGATGCTTGCGTCTTTTTGATCTCATCCCAGCCAGTTTTATGGCATTCAACTTAATAAGTTTTACCTTTGCCCTTTATATCTACAGCATTTTCGACAGAGAAAGCCGGTTTCAAAAGAACTCAAAGCCAAGCGATCAACCGGTTGGTAATTGAAGTTTGAAAGCTTGGTGTTTGGGATTTGGATCTTACTTCAAAAGTATCTCCAGCCACGGAATATCCGATGGCGCCGTCGCCTTCACATTCGGTGTGGCACACTCCACTAGGCGCACCGGCTGCCCGATCAGTTCACACGCCGCCGTATCATCCGTCACCAAAAGCCCGCGCTCTTTAACCAATGACAACGCCTTTCGGATGACCGCCACCTGAAACGTCTGCGGCGTTTGCACCGACCACAATCGGCTCCGGTCCAAGTGTCCGCTGATGGTCTTCCCGTCACTCGACTCCTTCATCGTATCCACCACCCGCTGTGCCGCCACCGCCGCTCCGGTCTCCCTCGCCGCCTGGATAGTTGCTGTGATCAGCTCATGCGTGACACACGGCCGCGCCCCGTCATGGATGGCCACGATCTCCGTGCCTTCCCGGACGGCCGCGATGCCATTCCAAACGGAGTCCTGCCGCTCCTTGCCGCCCGGCACCAACCGATACGGTTTCTTGAAACCCTCGCTGGCGGCCAGCTCCTCGAAAGCCGACTGCATCCCCTCCCGCACCACCACCACGATCTCATCGATGGCACTGCATGTCTCGAACTGCCGCCACGTGTGCACGATGATCGGCCTGCCGTTCACCTCGAGGAACAGCTTGTCCACATTCGGCCCCATGCGCGTCCCGCGCCCCGCCGCCACTATCACTGCTGATACCATAATTTGTATCCGTTAAAATCGTTGAATGGTTATATCGTTACAACGTTTCACCATTTAACACTTTTAACTTTTTAACGATTCTTTTCCCTCTCTCCAATCCAGCAACTTCAACTGGATCGTCGTCTTCCCGTTGTACTCGTTTTTCTGCGGCGCAAAAGCCAGATCAAACACCCCCGACGGCATCTTCGCCTCCCCCACACCCCACCACACCACCTCACGCACCGAAACACCATCCGTCACTTGCAGCTTCACGTGTTGCCCTTCCTTGCCCATGCGCCGGGGCTCACCGACCAAACGCAAATTGCGCGCCGCCAGTTGCACCGCCGCATTCCCCTGCCCCATCGGCTCCAGCTTCTGCAAGGCTTCCAGAAAAATCATGTCCACCTGTCCCAATGTCACCTCCGCATCCAGCGAGAGCCGTGGGTGCAGATTCTCTGGTGCGATGGATTTTTGCGCCAGCTCATTCAAGCGTGTCCGGAACACCTCCACCTGCTTCGGGTCGATCGTCAGACCCGCCGCCATCGCATGTCCGCCATGCTTCACCAGCAAATCACCACACGTCCGCAAGGCCGCCGCCAGATCAAAACCCTCAATACTCCGGCCCGACCCGCGCCACTCATCGCCCGACCCGCCCATGATGATGGTGGGCCGGTAGAATTCCCGCAATACCCGCGACGCCACGATGCCCACCACGCCGATATGCCAGAGCATCTCGCCTTCCACGATGACGTAATCCCGCTCCGGATTGAACCGGCTCCGCACCGTGGCGATGGCCGTCTCCGCCATGCCCCGCTCGATCTCCTGTCGCTCTCGATTCCGCGCATCCAGTTCCCGCGCCAGCGGGAGCGCATCTGCCACCGACTTCGCCCGCAGGAGATCCAATGCCTGCGAGGCATTCTCCAAGCGACCTGCGGCATTCAGGCGCGGAGCCAACTGATAACCGACCTCATACACCCCGACATTCGCACCTGTTTGGCTCACTTCCTTCAAGGTGATCAAACCCGGCCGCTTCGTTTCTCCCAGCGCCTTCAACCCTTGCGAAACCAAAATCCGGTTCTCACCGCGCAAAGGCACCAGATCCGCCACTGTGCCCAAGGCCACCAAGTCCAGATACTGCCGGATGTCATACGTGGCCATCTCGGCGAGATTCAGCTCGCGCCCGCGCTTCACCAACGCATGCAGCAGCTTGAAGGCCAGCCCCACGGAACAAAGCATCTGGCTGTTCTTGTCGTCACTGCGCTGCGGATTCACCAAAGCATGCGCCGCCGGTTCCGGGGTCGAGACTTGGTGATGGTCCAGCACCAGCACATCCACCGCCCGTTCGTTCAGCCATTGGATCGTCTCGATCGCCGTCGAGCCGCAGTCCACCGCCAGCAGGAGCTTGGCCGGAAAACGGTTCAGGCAGTTCTCCACCCCATCCTTGCTCAGCCCATACCCCTCGTCCATGCGATGCGGCAGATAAGC
>CAZPUL010000008.1:96316-125786 GCA_964589735.1 uncultured Verrucomicrobiota bacterium
AGCTTCCATCCGCCAGCCGAGCTCGCTCAAGGACTCGCTGAGCAAAGTCGTGGAGGTCACCCCGTCCACATCGTAATCCCCAAAGATGACCACCAATTCACCACGTTCGCGTGCGGCATAAAGCCGCTCCACGGCCTTGGCCATATCCGGCAGCAGGAATGGGTCGCGCAAATTCTTGAGCTTTGGGTCCAGAAATTCCGTGGCCACAGACGGTTCCGATATCTCACGATTGAGCAGACACTGCGCGAGCAAGGGGGAGATGCGCAGGTTCTGGCTCAACAGACGGGCCAGTTCCAGTTGGATCGGCGCAAATGACCAGCGGTATGATTTCACTTAGAACCCAAAAAAATTACGGACTGTTTCCGAATAACGCTCAAAGACTTCCACAACCGCCTTGGACAGCGCCAGCAGATAAACCACCGACGCGACCGAGAAGAAATAACCCGCCCAGATCATCACCGCATCCTCCTCCATCAGGCTGACACAGATGAAGATCACAGCGAGCCCCGGACCGGAATTGGTGAAGGGGATCGGCAGCGGCATCGTGAGCAGCAACCCCAGAAAAGCGATGAGCAGTCCGTTCGCCCTGCGCGAGGCTTCATTCGCGATCCAATCCCGTCCTCGCGGTTTGACTTTTTTCTCGATCCACTTCACCCACTTGAGGCTCGCCGCCAGGATCTTGCGCTGCCGCGCCACGGAGATCTTCTTGCGCCCGATGAAAAGGGGCAGCTTGGGCGGCAGCCCCAGGGCCATGCGCATGCCCGCGAGGAAAATGATGACTCCCACAATCAGACTGAAGCCGGGCAACGGGATGGGCGTGATGAACGGCAGACTGATGAGGATGAGAAACAGATAGATGCCCCGCCCGCCAGTGTGCTCGATGAGCTGGTTCAGGCTTAGCGCCGTCTGGCCGTCCGCTTTCCCTAGTAGCTCCTCCAGACTCTGGGATAACGGCTTGGCGTGCATACTTCCCGCTCAGGACTTCTTGTCGTCCCCGCCGTCTTCTGGCTTGGCCTCATCCCCGGCATCCTTGGCCTGTTCCTTCTTGGCCGTTGCCACCGAAATCAGGATGGAACCGACGATGATGCTGGCGATGATGACCAGCGAAAGGGTCGTGGGTATCTTGAACTGATACCAGTCCGGCGTCTTCCCGTGCGGATCGATCAGCATCTTCACACCGATGAAGATCAGCACGATGGAAAGACCCACCTTCAGATACCGGAACATCCCGATGGCATCCGCCAAAACGAAATAGAGGGACCGCAGCCCCAAGATGGCGAAGACGTTCGAAGTGAACACAATGAACGGCTTGTTCGTGATCGCGAAGATGGCCGGGATGGAATCCACGGCAAAGATGAGGTCGGTCGTCTCCACCATCAGCAGCACCAGCGCCAGCGGCGTCAGCATGGTCTTGCCATCCACTTTGGTGATGAACTTCTGCCCGTCAAATTCCTTCGACACCGGATACAGCTTGCGCGCCAGCCGGATGACCGGGTTCTTCTCCGGCTCCACGCCTTCGTCTCCCCCGAACATCATCTTGATGCCGGTGAAGACCAGGAACGCACCAAACACATAAAGCATCCAGGAGAAAGTCTGGATCAGTGCCGCCCCCACCCCGATCATGACGCCACGCATGATCAGCGCCCCCATGATGCCCCAGAACAGCACCCGATGCTGATAAGTCAAAGGCACGCGGAAATAGGCGAAGATCAGCGCGATGACAAAGACATTGTCCATCGAGAGCGACAGCTCGATGACATAACCGGTGATATACTCGACGGCCTCCTCCTTGCCCCGCATGTAGTACACGAGACCCGAAAAGCACAAGGAAAGCGTACACCAGAGCGCCGTCCAGCCCAGTGCCTCCTTGAAACGGACGACCCTCGCCTCGCGATGAAACACGCCGAGGTCGAGGGCCAGGAAGAACAGGATTACCAGCACAAACCCGGCGTAATGCCAGGGCGTGATTTCGGTGATCGCAAGCATCAGTATCGTTAGCGGACTCCGGCCGTCTCAACTGCATTGTCCATCACTACGGTGGAAGCAACCGCCCTCGGCCGTTCGCCCTTATGATACCACAGCACGATCGCCGCCGCGATGTAGATGCTGGAGTAGGTACCCGTCAGGATGCCGACCAGAAAGGTGAAGGCGAAATCATTGATAACGCCGCCGCCAAAGAAATATAGCGACGCGGTGGAAAGAAGCACCGTGCCGGAGGTGATGATCGTGCGGCTCAGTGTCTCATTGAGCGCCAAGTTCATGATGTCCTTGAACGAACCGCGCGTCCCCAGCTTCAGGTGCTCGCGGATACGGTCGAAGATGACGATCGTGTCGTTGATGGAGAAACCGATGATCGTCAGGATGGCCGCCACCATCGTGGCGCTCAACTCGCGATCCGTCAGGAAGAACCAGCCCAAGGTCATGAACACGTCATGGATCACCGCCACCACCGCGCCCAAGGCGAAGGAGAACTCATAACGCAACGCCACATAGACCAAGATGCCGAGCAAAGACAGCAAGACCGCCACGATGGCCGACTTGATGATCTCCGCTCCGACCGTCGCCCCCACCTTGTCCAGGGCGACTTGCTTGAAGCCTGCGTCCTTGAAAGCCGCCTGCAGGATGCCTTCCACTTGCGTCCCCTTGTCGAATTCCGTCAGCACACTCAGGCGCTCTTTGCCGCCGCCTTGGTACTGCGGCATCACTTCGCCGATCTTCGCCGCTTCCAAGGCCTTGCGCACCTCGCCCAGCTCCACCTTCTGGGTGAACTCCAGCATGGCGTTGTCGCCGCCGCGGAAATCCACGCCAAGGACATCATTGCCGCGGTAAAACACCCCGTAAGCAGTGCCCACCAGCACCAAGGCCCAGGACACCGCAAACGCCGGCTTGGCCAGCTTGAGGAAGTCGAAACTGGTGTGCCCGATCATCTTCAACATCGGCAGCTTCGCGATCAGGTTCTTCGCGATCAGGAAATCGAACGCCAGCCGGGTCACCACCAGCGCGGTGAACATGCTCACTGCCACACCGATGGTCAGCGTGACACCGAAGCCCTGCACGGGGCCGGTGCCGAAATAGATCAGGATCACGGACGAGATAAGCGTCGTCACGTTCGCATCCAAGATGGTGCTGAACGCCTTGTCATAACCGGCATTGACCGCCCCCCGCAGGGACTTGCCCGCCGCCAGCTCCTCACGCATACGCTCAAAGATCAGCACGTTCGCGTCCACCGCCATGCCGATGGTCAGCACGATGCCGGCGATGCCCGGCAGCGTGAAGGTTGCATCCACCGAGCACATCACCCCGATCAGGATGAGGATGTTCAGGATCAGGGCGACGTTGGCGATCAAGCCAGACAGCAGATAATACCCCAGCATGAAACCCGCCACCAAGGCCGTGCCGATCAGGGAGGCCCGGATGCCGCTATCGATCGAGTCTTTGCCCAAAGAAGGATCCACCGTGCGCTCTTCCAAGATGCTGACCGGTGCTTCCAGCGGATTTTCCAGCGCGTTGGCCAGCCGGTAGGCTTCCTTGAGATCATAGTTGCCCGTGATCTGGCAGTTGCCGCCCAAGATGGGCTCGTTGATGTTCGGCGCGGAATAGAGTTCGCCGTCCAGCACGATGGCCAGTTGCTGGCCGACGTGTTCGCTGGTGATCTTGCCGAACTTGCTCGCCCCCTCGCTGTCGAAGGAAAGATGAATCTCCGGCTTGGAAGTGACCGGATGCAAGGCCACCCCGGCGCGCTGCACATACTTGCCGGTCAGGCCGCCCTCGGCCTTCTTGCTGACCACATAGGCACGGCTGCCCTTGGAACCGTCCGGCAAAGCCACTTCCTCCCGTAGAATCTCATGGCCCGGCGGAACCACGCCACGCTGCAGATAACTGTCGCTCTCGCGGTGTACGATGCGGAACTCCAAGTGAGCCGCCTTCTGGATGGTCTCCCGGACCGCTTCGCTGTCGGACTCTGAAAGACCCGGCATCTGGATCAGGATGCGGTTGTCACCCTGGGGCTGGATGACCGGTTCGGCCACGCCGAATCGGTCCACACGCTTGCGCAGCACTTCCACCGCCTGCGAGAGCGCCTGTTCTTTGCGATGCGCCCGTTCCAGTTCGCTGAAAGTGACCTTGTTGGTGCCCTGTTCCTCGGCCGCCGTCACCACCTTGTCCACATCCACGCCGACCATGAAAGCCGTACCGCCCCGCAGATCGAGGCCCAAACGGATTTGGCCGGAGGCCTCCCGCTGCACCTTGTTCAGGATGGCCCGCTTGAGATTGGCCGGTTCGCCCTTGATATAGCCGGGGAAATTGGCGGCGATGTCATTCGTGCCGATGGCATCCCACAGGCTGCCATAGACACGGGTGGGCTCCTGGGCCTGCAATTTGCGCGCCTGCTCCATGATGGCCGTGAACTTCGCGTCCTTGACCGTCGCCTTTTCCTCAAAAACGTCGATGAGGTTGCGATCTGTCGGCGGGGTCATTTCATTGACCGACCAGGCGACGACGAAAACAATCAGTATTAACTTCCAAAGATGACTGGAATTCATGCGAACTAAAAAATTAGGCTTCCTTGACTTCCGGACCGGCACTGCCGCGCTCAGTGATCTCCGAGATGGCTGAACGCAAAAGCTCGAATTTGGCATCTTCCGAACGGATGGTCACATACTTCTCTTTCACCGTGACCACGACACCCACAATGCCACCATTGGTGATAACTTTGTCGCCGCGTTTCAAGGACTTGAGCTGCTCCGCGAGTTCCTTGGCCTTCTTCTGCTGCGGGCGGATCATCACCATGTACATCGCGAAGACGAAAATCGCCATCGGGATCAAGGGCGTGCTAAACAATCCAGGAGGCCCCTGCTGTTGTCCCGTGGCTTGGGCCAATAAAAATGTCAATCCGTTATCAATCATAGACGCAAAATAGGCGATAACTCTATGTATCAAAGTCGTGAACGCAAGTCATTTGGCAGACGTTCTTCGACGACACTTTCGGTCTATCCCCGACAGTGATACAGTGGCTTTCGCTCAAAAAATCAGTTTAAGCTGCTTTCCCTCCCTGCCAATTAGAAAACTTCGCCCATTTTCCGATCACCCTATCTATTCACCCCGGTTGACGGTCTCACCCTTGCGCTGATGGTCTTCCCGGGCCGCCAGCACTTTCTCCGATGGCACGTAATTCTTGATGAATTCCTCGCGAAACGCCCCAAAAGTACCCGCCGCGATGTGCGACCGGATATCCGCCATAACCCGTTGGAACATGAAGGTGTTATGCACGCTGAGCATGCGCAGACCAAGGATTTCCTCCACGTTCAAGAGGTGCCGCAGATAAGCCCGGGTAAAGTTTCGGCAGGCGTAACATTCACAACCCTCTTCAATCGGCCCAAAGTCAGCCTTGTTGAAGCCGCCCTTGATACTGATGGTCCCTTTATAAGTGAAAGCCGTACCATTCCGGGCCACCCGGGTCGGCAGCACGCAATCAAACATATCCACCCCCCGCGCCACCAACTCTACCAATTGCGCCGGGGTGCCTAGGCCCATCGCATAGCGCGGCTTGTTCGCCGGCAGATGCGGTTCCGTGTATTCCACGGCCTTCATCATCTCCGGTTCCGGCTCACCCACACTCACACCACCGATGGCATAACCATCAAAATCCATGCCCACGATGGCCTTCGCGCACTTCTCCCGCAGTTCAGCATGCCCTGCCCCTTGGGCGATACCAAAGTAGAACTGCCCCGGCGCCCGCAGTTGCTGACGGCAGACTTCCGCCCAACGGATGGTTCGCTCCACCGCCGCGCGGATCTCCGCGTATGGCTTGTCATGCGGCGGGCATTCATCGAAGACCATCGCGATGTCCGAGCCTAACTCCCGTTGGATCGCCATCGATTCCTTCGGCCCCATGAATATCGGTGAGCCATCCAGATGCGAACGGAACTCCACGCCATCTTCCCGCACCGTGCGAATCTTGCCGAGGCTGAACACCTGAAACCCGCCGGAATCCGTGAGGATGGGCAGATTCCAGTTCATGAACTTATGCAAGCCACCCGCCAGCTTCATGATCTCCATGCCGGGTCGGATGGAGAGATGATACGTGTTCCCCAGAATGATCTGGGTATTCATTTCCATGAGCTCACGCGGGTCCAGCGCCTTCACACTCGCTTGTGTGCCCACTGACATGAAGACCGGCGTATCAATCACCCCGCGCGTCGTCGTCAACCGCCCCAAGCGCGCCTTCGACGTCGTATCCGTTTTTAAAAGCTCAAACATTACGTGTCAAAAATGAACCACCGTCCCAAAGGATTTCAGGACGGTAGTTGAAATAAATCACTTACCCACCAGCTCCAGCACCTTGGCCAGCGCTTCTTCTTTCTTCAAAGGAGTCAGCACGCCACCGCGCAGCTTGAGTTCCACTTCACCCTTGGCCAGCGATTTCTCGCCGATGCCGATGCGGATCGGGAAACCCACGAGTTCCGAGTCCTTGAACTTCACGCCCGGACGGTCATCGCGATCATCCAAAATGACATCGACTCCCTTGGCCGTGAGTTGCGCGTAAAGCTCTTCGGCGACCACCATGGTCGGGCTGCCAGCGGCCACGCCCAGCGGCGTGATGCAGACTTGGTACGGTGCGACGGAGATCGGCCAGATGATGCCGTCCTTGTCATTCCGTTGTTCGATGATCGCCTGCATCGTGCGCGTCACACCGATGCCGTAGCAACCCATCACGCACGGCTTCGCCACACCGTTCTCGTCCAGATACGTCGCCTTGAGGGCTTCGCTGTATTTGGTGCCAAGCTTGAAGACGTGACCGACTTCAATCGCACGACGAATCTTCAGCGGCAGACCGGATTTCTCGCACAGTTCACCCACCTTCACCGTGCGCAAATCCGTCCAATGATTCACTTCGATGTCGCGCTCGATCTCGACATGGCGGAAATGGAAACCATCTTCATTCGCGCCCGTGGTCATGCCCTTGGAGCCGCGCAAGACTTCATCCGCATAAACCGGAATGGCCGACTTCATCGCCGACTTCACCGCACCCAAGCTGCCCGGACGCGCACCCAGCGCTTCGAAGATTTCATCCGCCGAGGCCGGACGATATTCGTTCGTGCCGATCTGGCCCGCGAACTTCGCCTCGTTCAATTGATCATCACCACGCAAGAGCACGATGACCAGTTTGCCCTGCACCAGATAGACGAGTGTCTTGATCTGCTGATGACCGGCGACGTTGTAAGGATCTTTCGCCAGCGCTTCGATCGTCACGACCCCAGGCGTCGCGAACTTGTCTGGCGCAGCGCCGGTGGATTCCTTCGGCGTCGCGGCCAAAGGTCCGCGGCTCGAGGCTTTCTCGATGTTCGCCGCGTATTGGCCGGACTCGCAATAAACCACGTCGTTCTCACCCGTTTCTGCCGGCACCATGAACTCGTGGGAGAACTTGCCGCCGATGACACCGGTATCGGCTTCGACCGGGAACGACTGGATGCCGCAACGTTCAAAGATGCGCGTGTAGGCGTCATACATCTTCTGGTAGCTCACCTGCGCTGCTTCATCCGTGGTGTCGAAGCTATACGCGTCCTTCATGATGAACTCCTTCGCGCGCATCAGGCCGAAGCGCGGACGGATCTCATCACGGAACTTCACCTGGATCTGGTAGAAATTCTTCGGCATCTGGCGGTAAGAATTGATCTCACCGGCCGCGAGGGTCGTGATGACTTCCTCATGCGTCGGCCCGAGCACCCATTCCTTGCGCGCCCGGTCCTTGACTTTGAAGAGCACATCACGCGCGGTCTCGTAACGGCCCGTCGCCTGCCAGATTTCGGGTGGTTGCAAGGCGGGCATCAACACTTCCAAGGCACCGGCGCGATCCATCTCTTCGCGCACGATCTGCTCCACCTTGCGCAACACGCGCAAACCGAGCGGCATGAAGGTGTAGAGACCGCCTGCCAGCTTGCGGATCAGGCCCGCCCGCAGCAGCAGTTTATGAGACGTGATCTCCGCATCAGCCGGAGACTCTTTCAAAGTCGGTATTAAAGCATTAGTCCAACGCATGGGGGCAAAAGGTGTGTGTTACAACGAAACGGGTCGAGCGGAAAATGAAAAAGCCGGAGCAGCACTGAGTCCGCTCCGGCTAAAATGAAAGTTACTTCACTGTATTAACCAGCGGCGCGAGCCCTTGGATGCGCACTTCCAAACGGTCACCGGACTCAATCGGCCCCACCCCGCTCGGAGTGCCAGTCAGGATAACATCACCGGGCAGCAGCGTCATGTTCGTGGAGATGAAGCTCACCAGCGCAAAACAGTTGAAGATCATCTGGCTGGTGTTCGAATTCTGGCGCAACTGGCCGTTCTGGAAAAGCTGTATCGTCAGATCATGCGGGTCGATCTTCGTTTCCACGTATGGCCCCAGCGGCGTGAACGTGTCGAAGGACTTGGCCCGGGTGCGCTCGCCCTCGGCATTTTGGATCGTGCGGTCGCTGATGTCCTGTGCGGCCGTATAACCAAAGATGTAACGTGCAGCAGCGGCGGAAGTTACGTTACGAACTCGCCGACCAATGACAATGGCCAGCTCCGACTCGAAATCCGTGCGGTGGTTAGCGAAAGGCACCTCCACCTTGGCTCCGTCAGGAATCAAGGAAGTCGGCGCTTTCAGCCAGAAAAGGGGTTCCTTGGGCAGCGGCTTGTTCGATTCCCGGGCATGATCGGCATAGTTCAGGCCTACGGCGATGATCTTGGAAGGGGCTACCGGCGTGAGGGTTTTGACGCCCTTGAATGGCATGGGCTTCTTGGAGTAGGAGGGAGACCCAAAGACATCGCCCTTGAGACGGAACAACTCTCCGTCCACCACTTTTGCGTAAAAGATTTCGTCGCCCTTTTGAAATCGGCCGATGGCTGCCATATAATTGTCCCTGATTCGTAACATTTTTTGTTGACAAATCGCAAGCTGAAAGTCAGGAACACCCCCCTGCAAAAAAACACAGCCAGGACAATAACTGACTGATTATAAACAAGTTAAGAACAAAATCGAACCATGCAGATATTGCTACAACTGGTCTCATTTTTGCCTTTAGCGCCGCAACCTTTTGGTGGCAAAGGGGTTTAATCGGAAGTAGTATGCCGGAATCTATGCGCCAACTAATCCTTACCTTGCTGCTCTTGTCAGGTATGTTGGCCAGTCCCTTGCTCCGAGCGGTTGAAGCCAAGCCTGCTCCGCCCTTGGTCTGGAACGAAGCGGAGAACAAGGTCAGCGCTTCGGTGGATGAATGGAAACTGGAACGCTTGATGAAGGAGCTGGCCAAGGTCACCAAATGGCAAGTCCTGGTCGAGCCCGGCACGGACGTCATCGTTTCCGCCAAGTTTCAGGACCAAACCACCCGTGAAGCCCTCAGCCGCTTGCTGAGGGAGGTCAATTATGCCGTAGTCCGTGAAGCCGACAGCCCCACGAAGCTGCTGGTTTTCCGCACCAACGCCAAAAATGCCACCCAGGCGGTCAAACCCATCAGCGAGGCAGAAGCCTTGATCGAAGCCGCCCGCATCGCCAATGAACTGATTGTTTCGGTAAAGCCCGGCACCAACATCGAATCGCTGGCTGCCCGCTATGGGGCCAAAGTCATCGCAGGCATCCCGGAATTGGGCCTCTATCGGCTGCGCTTTGAGGACGCGGACAAGGCCGACTTTGCCAAAACACAGCTCGCCAATTTTCCGGAAGTGAAGGGTGTGGAATACAATTACAATGTGACCCGCCCAGATTCACCCATCGTGGCGGGGAACGGCTCTCCCCTGCCCTTCTCGCTCAATCCGATCGCCGCCAATGGCAACGGTGTCGTCATCGGACTGATCGATACCGCCGTGCAACCGCTGAGCGGCAAAATGAATGACTTTCTGCTCAAGGCGATTTACGCCGCGGGCGATCCCAATCTCGATTCCGGACTGCTGCACGGCACCAGCATGGCGGAGACCATCCTGCGCGCCATGTCCATGGTCGCGGAAGGCAGCAGCTCGACCAAAATCTTGCCCGTCGACGTGTTTGGCAGCCGGGAAACCACTTCCACTTTCGACCTCGCCAACGGCATTTATCTGGCCGTGAAGAATGGGGCGAACGTGATCAACATGAGCCTGGGCAGTCCGGCCACGGCAGGTTATCTGGAGACCTTGATCGCCAACAGCTCCGCCCAAGGAGTCCTTTTCCTCGGCGCCGCCGGCAATGAACCCACGGCCACCCCGACCTATCCGGCCGCCTACACGCAAGTCATCGCCGTGACCGCCGGCAACCGCAATGGAGATATCGCTTCATACGCGAATTATGGGGATTTCGTGGATATCGTGGCCCCCGGCAGCTCGCTAGTTACCTATAACGGCAAGACGTATCTCGTCGGCGGCACTTCCGCAGCGACCGCCACCTCCACCGGGGTGGCTGCCCAATTGAAAGCTTCGAAAGCGACGGCGGAACAGATCCGGCAAAAACTCAGCCTGCTCTGGCCCAAGAACAAGTAGGGAAAAATCACCCTTTTGCCCGTCGCGTCTTCACCGAGACATACTTTGTCTCCGGCAGCACGAACTTTTTGACCTCCACCGTCACCGCCTTGAAACCATACTCATGCAGCAGCGATTCCGCCACCTCCACGGCCAATGCTTCAATCAGCTTCCAGCTCCGCCCTTCCCCGAGCTTCAACAACCGGCGAGAGACGGAATAGTAATCCACCGTTTTCTCGATTTCGTCTGTGCTGGCACACTCCGTGAAGTCAGTTTCCATTTCCACGGTCAGCAGCAGCCGCTGTGCTTTGGCCCGTTCGTCTTCCGGAACGCCCACGTGATAAAAAACAACCAGATCGGCGATAGTAATGATGTCCATGTGCTAAACCTCAGCGATAAAGGACGGTACAAATTATTCTTACCCGACGGTGCTAACACTGCCGTTGCTCAAAAGTTTTGCGAATTTTTCAAAAAAGTTGCGGTAGGCTGGTTAATGGGCAGTTTCATAGCCTCCGCCACCGTCACCCAACGGTATTCTTCCGCCTCTTCGTTGAGCTTCACGGTCTGGTTCCCCCGGGCGTGGCAGGTATAGTTCAGCAGCACGAAATGCGCATCCCGGTAGAATTCCGTGGAGTGGATACAATCCTGCACCAGCACAAAACGGATATCATCCACGACCAAGTTCGTTTCCTCCAGCAGTTCCCGGCGCAAGGCATCCTCCGAGGTCTCACCCCACTTGATCTTGCCACCGGGGATGCCCCAGAGATCGGACCACTTGTGCGTGCGCACCATCAGCACCTCATCCCGTTCATTGAAAATCAGCGCACCCACCGTGATGACCGGCATCAAACTTGCCCTATTTTGCGATGGTTCCTTGGTGAAGACGGGCACCTGGCGCCGCAAGATGTCGTGCAACTCCCCCAGATGCTCCACGATCAGGTCCGGTTTGCTCTCGCGTAATTGCCCCAGCCGGTTGAAGCCCGTGAGCACAGCGCAAGACCACACTCCGCCATGCCGCGCCGTATCCACATCGTGCTGCATGTCTCCGATGAAAAGCGTCTCCTGCGGGTCCAAGGCATGCTCCCCGATGAGTTGCTGGATGCATGTGCGCTTGTCCCAAATGCCCAGATAGGGGTGGTCGAGATACTGGTGGAAGCCGTTTTTCTTCGTCTGTTCCCGAAAATGCTCCGGATGGATGGTGCTCAGCACGAAGGTCCGGATCTTTTCCGCCCGGCAATATTCCAGAAAAACTCGCGCGTGCGGCAATTCCTCCACCGTATGCTGCACCTCGTTGAACCGCGTGTGAAACCATTCCTCCAGTTGTGCCATCGGAACGTGCGGCACGTAACGGTCATAGAAGCCCTTGAACGGCAGCACGAACCCCGCACGAAATGTCTCCAGCGAGATCTCCGGCACACCCGCCTGCCGGAACACATGATTGGTCGCCTGCAAGACCGCCGGCAGGTCATTCACCAGCGTTCCCGACCAGTCGAAGATGATGTTACGGATCACGGCTGAGGATACTCCATACGGGCCGGATGACAAAAATTATCCCTTGGCTTCCGTCGCCACGGCGGGAGCCGTCACCGGCAAAGGCACCGCGCCATGCAGCTTCTTCCAAGCGATCATACCAGCCACCAAGGCCACCAAAGCGCAGGCCAGATAAGGGATCGCCGGCCCGTAATGAAACAGGCTGCCGGCAAAGATGGGACCAAAGATGCGTGCCAGACTGCCAAAACTCTGTGCCACTCCCAAGGTCGCCCCCTGCTCATTTGCTGAAGTCAACCGGGAGATGAGACCGAAGATGGGCGGACGGGCCAGACTCGAACCCACCGCCAACAACGCCAGCGCGATCAACATGAGCGGCCAGCTCTTCACCAACGGCAGCATGGCCAGGCTGACGGCCGTCAGCACCATGCTTACGGCTATCAGCAACGGCTCGCCCAATTTCTTCACCGCCTTGCCGATACCCCCGCCCTGCACCATGGCTCCGATGATGCCGCAATAAGCGAACAGGTAGCCGATCTTCTTTTCATCGTCCGGATTGCCGAGGGTGAAATTGAAGGTCTTGCTGACCAGCAAGCCCAAGGTGGTCTCGAAACAACTGAAGGCGAACGTCGCCAGAAAGAAGAGCCACACCAACATGCCCACCTTCGGCTGGTTCAAGGTATGCACCCATTGTTCCAATCGCGGCCGTTGTGGAGCGTTCTCACTGCTGGGCTGACGGCTTTCCGGCAAGCGCATATAGGCCATCAGAAAATTGGCGAAGCAAAACGCCGCCGCCACCCAACCCGGCCCGGAAGGGCCGAACCCATCGAACTTGACAGGGCCCAGTTCAAACCCCGCCAGACTGAAAGAACCCAGCGCCGGTCCCAAAACAAATCCCAAACCAAACGCCATGCCGATGAGTCCCATGCGCTTGGACCGGTCCTCCGGCGGTGTGATGTCCGCGATGTATGCTTGCGCCACCGAGATATTTGCCCCGCAGATCCCGGCGAAGATCCGGGAAAGCAAGATGACCCACAAAGCCATATCCCCTTGCAACGTCGAGGCCACCGCAAAGATGGCGTAGGAAACAGACGAACCAAATGTACTCACCAGCAACACTGGACGTCGCCCGACCCGGTCGGAAAGGCGTCCCCACCAGGGCGCAAACAAAAACTGCATGGCTGAAAACGAGGCCATGATCACGCCCACCAGGAATCCATGAGCGCCCAGCTTCTCGCTATAAAGCGGCAGCAACGGCAACACGATGCCGAAGCCGATAAGATCAATGAAAACGGTCAAAAAGATGACCAAAATCGACGGTTTCTTCATGTACAGCTAAAACTAATAGCGCAGCACCATAGGGAATCAAACCGGCGGGTGAAACAATAAAAGATACGTCTGCGGACAAATCTGATGTCCGCAACAACCGACATGAAGAGGCTCTGCCTGATCAGATCCCCAGATTCGACAGCGTATTCGTGATAGACTGCACTGCTTGATACAGCCGTGGGTGCGATTTCTCGAATTGTGCCGCGGAAGCCGTCAAACCATCCAGAGAATGCTGCAACAGTGCCGGATTCTGCTCCGCACGCATAGCCTCATGGGTTGAGACCTGGGTAAAGCCCGCGATACTTTGGGCGTCCTCCTCGTTCGTCTTCGCCAGATCGTTGACCTCCGCTTTCAGCGTGGCCAGCAACTGGTTCAACTCCTCGCGCCGCTCTGGTGTCAGGGAGGCCGAATTTTGGATCTGCGCTTCGATTTTTGCGATCGTGTCTTGTATCATAAGCACCTCATCTATCCCCGCTTATCATGGTTATCCGGTAATGCCGTATCAGTCTGCTGTGATGGACATTCCACGGCGCTTTGGCTGCCCCTTAAATGTCGTTTCACAACCGCCTGCTGTCCAATCAATTCCTCGCCTGCCCCAGTTGATGGATGGTGTGAAAGATCTCCTGCCGCAAGGCCGCACCGGCCGCTGTCTCCAGATTGTAACGCAGATGCACCTGCATGGCTGGCTGGAGTTCCGGTACCTCCAGGAACACCATCTTGCCATCCGCTGACAGTTTTACCGCCTTGATCGTCAGCGTGTCGTGCTGCTTGATCATCATCTGGTCTTTCGTCCATTCCGTGCCGCCCTTGTCACCGGGCTGCAAAGTATTGCCCGCCTTCGCCGAGATCTCGGGTGAGCCGTAAGAAGCCGACCAGACGTAGTTCCACTGCGCGAGCGAATAGTTCTCCATATCAGTGGCCAGCTCCTTGTCCAGCGCCTCACTGAACTCGATCACCAAGCCGCCCTTCACCGCATGCAACTGGCGCGGCAGATTCAGCGGCTTGCCTGTGTAACGCACCCGCTGGAAGCAGCCGTTCTTGCCTGCACTCGTCTGCCATCCTTTCATGCCCACCAGATAAAGCTGGCCGTCCTTGGGACTGAACCGCGCGCGCATGATGCCGCTCTCAAAATTCAAGGGCAGCTTCACCACCCCACCTTGCATCAAACCGTTCACCTGCTCCTTCAAGACCAGATACAGCGAGCACGTGCCATAAGCGGTGTGCAACAGTTCACCTTTGAGCGGCCCCCATTTATCGCTCGTCACCCACACCTGACCGCCGCCAGAATTATCCACATCCTTGGGCAACCAGCACAGCGGCCGGTCGTAATCCGTCGGCAACGGTGTCTTTTGCGCGAGATCCACCACACCGTAGAAACCACCTTCCTTGACCCAATTGATCCGGCAACGAGGTGTCCAAGTACCTTCGTTTTCACCCGTGGTCAACTCGCCGTTCGGACCAACGCCCATCCCGTTTGGGGCGCGAAACCCTGTCGCCACCACGTCCAGTTTGCTGCCGTCCTTGGATACCCGCATCATCGTGCCATGATGCGGCAAAATCTGCTGAAAACCGCGTCCGCCATTGTTCACCGGACCGGCCTTGGCGAAATAGAAATTCCCTTGCGGGTCCGTATGCAGGTCCAGCGCGAACTCATGAAAGTTCTTCGTAATGAGCACGTCGTTGTTGAAGTTCTCGTAGAAATCAGCCTCACCATCCTTGTTCAGATCATGCAGGCGCGTGATCTGATCGCGGCCCAGCACATACACCTTATCATTCACGATCTTCAGTCCCAGCGCATGATAAAGCCCGCAGGCATAACGCTTCCATGTCACGTTCTGCAATTTGTCATCCAGGCCGGACACGATCCACACATCTCCGTGGAAAGTGCTGACGGCCGCGCGACCATCACTAAAGAAATCCACCCCTGCGAGCAACATGTCCGCCTGGTAGGGATTCTCGAAGGGAACCGGGATGGTATCCACCGTGTAAGCGCTGGTGTTCAGTCCCAGAGAACCCTTCACCGTCACTGTTTCGGGCCACAATGCCGGACCACCTTTCGTCAGTTTGCTCAACTCAGGAACCACCATCTTCTCGTTCACTTTTCCACCGATCGGCCCGATGGATAGCGTGAAGCGTTGCGCTGTTTTGGGCACATGGAAATACAGGTGATCTCCTCGCGTCACCCAAGACACAAAACCTGCCCCCTGCACGTTAAGTTCCAACCCTTGCGCTTTGACGAAACTTTGTGCCCCTTCAGCCTCCATTTTTCCACCCTTCAACTCCATGACGAACAAGTCCCAGTCCTCGTCACGTTGTCCGATCTCAAAGGAACGACGGAACACCCCATCGGAAAACGTGGTGTGCTCCAACACTTCCACTCCTTCCAAGGTATAGGCGATCACCGGTCCTTTTTCACTCAGATACAGCCCACGATATTTGCCCGCTTCCTTCGGCAAGGGCCCCACCTTGTCAGGCCGCGGATCAGCAAATCTCCCATCGGTGACCCACCCCGGGGCCACGGCGGTGGAGAACATAATCTTCCCGATGTTCGTCGGATACTGCCCGCGCGACATCAGGTTCACGCCCTGCACGAATCCACCCGTCCAGCCCGCCGAAACGCGGAGAAGCTCCGTATCGAAGCAGATCGCCGCCGGTTCATTCGTCGTGCCGACCTTGATGGCGAGGCCTTTCAGCGAAGTCGTGTCTGAAGAGATTGTCGCGGCGAGATAAGGGATATGTTCGCGATACTCCGCCTTGGGTAACGCAGGCGCAGCCTGAGCTTTCACTTCGAGCAACAAAACCACTGAAACCGCCAAGATAACCAATCTGTGTGCGCCAATCATTTTCTTATCTGTGTACATCTGTGTGAATCTTTGGTTAAAAGCTACTCCGAGTAAAAAACATCTCCAGCTTTGACGGTTTGACCGGCGGAGAATTCAGCCGCCGTCAACCGCCGTCCGCCCTCACGCTGCAAGGAAGTGAGGCGCAGGGCCCCTTCCCCGCAAGCCACGACAATCCCGGTCTTGTCTGCCTGCAACACAGTTCCCGGCTGACCACTGACATCTGACAGCAGCTCCGTCTGCCAGATCTTCAGCAAACGCAGTTTGTGCTCCGGCGCTAAAAACGTGAACGCCCCGGGCCAAGGAGTCAGGCCCCGGATGCGATTGAACAATACTCGCGCCGGCAGTGACCAGTCCATGCGCCCGTCTTCCTTCGTGATCTTGCGCGCATAGGTGCTGCCCTCGGCAGGTTGCGGCTGGGGGGTGATATCCCCACTGATGTATAACGGAATCGTCACGATCAGCGCCTCTGCCCCGATATCTGCCAGCCGGTCGTGCAGAGTCGCCGCGTTGTCCTCGGGTGCGATCGGTGTAGTGTGGATGGTCAGGATGTCACCCGTGTCCAACCCCGCATCCATCTTCATGATGGTCACGCCCGTTTCCGCTTCCCCATCGATGATGGCCCATTGAATCGGCGCTGCGCCGCGATACTTCGGCAGAATGGAAGTGTGGACGTTCAAGCAACCATACTTCGGCAAATCCAAAATGCTCTGCGGCAGCAACTGTCCATACGCCGCCACCACGATGAGGTCCGGTGTAAACGTCCGAAGATGATCCACAAACTCTGTCGCCCGCGCCTTGAGTGGCTGCTCCACCGGCAGCCCAAGTTCCAGCGCGGCGGCTTTCACCGGTGTGGGTTGCAGCTTCAGGTCACGCCCTTTCGGCTTGTCCGGCTGCGTCACCACCAGCACCACTTCAAACAAGGGCGAGGCATGCAAGGCCCGGAGACTGGCGCAGGCCAGCTCCGCCGTACCCATGAATATGATCCGATATCGTGTACTCATCAAAAACAACGCCCGGCCTCAGGCCGGGCGCTTTAAAAACCGAAAGACGCACTAAATTGGATGCGCTTAAAGTTTCACCAGCACATCCAAGATGGACCGCAATACATGCACTGGCGGGTTCGTGGAATCGATCTGATGCACCAGTTCCGGCCCGTAATAATCCAGGACCGGCTTGGTCTCCTGGTCGTAGGTGGCCAAACGCGTGCGGATGACATCCAGATTTGCGTCATCCAGCCGGTTCTCGCGCAAGGCACGCCGTTGCAAACGTTGCACCATCTTCTCCATGTCCAGGCAGGTGAGATAGAGAATGCCTCTCACATCCAGCGTGTCCTTGAGCATCTCCGCCTGGTTCGCATTGCGTGGGATGCCATCCAGCACCAAGGTATCCGTGGTCGGCTCGAAGTAACCCAACTGCCGGCTGCCTTCGATGTTCCGCCGCCACAGGCTCACCGTGTGCTCGTCCGGCACCAGCAAGCCCTTGCTGGAATACTCGATGAAGATGCGCCCTAGCTCACTGCTGACCGTCAGGTTGCGGAACACATCACCGCAAGCGCAATGATAGTAATTGGGTATCGTCCCGAGAATCTTGCCCTGGGTGCCCTTGCCTGCCCCCGGCGCGCCGAAGAGCAATATCGTCTTATACTTCATACTATGTCAAATATCCCGCCGCTTATTGCTCAGGCGCATCCTTGTGCCGGATCTGGATCTCGAAGATGTCCGAGATCGGGAAGGTTTCCTCGATCGAGGCCCCGGCGTCATTCGTGATCTGCAAACTCATGTCCGTCTGCGTAACCTTGCTCACCCGGTTGCCGACGAACTCGCCCTTCGACGACTTGATGACCAACCGGAGATCCTTCTCATTGTCACCGATGATGACCCGGAAGAAGGGGGCGAACTTCGTCTCGATGAAACGGCGGTTGATCGCCACCTCGCCACGCTTGAAGACCTGTGTCGCCGGGATCTGTGCGACTGCCGGCACGGGCTCGGCATAGACCGGGGCCGCCTCTGCTTCTGCTTCCCCCTCATCTCCGGCGGCCATCACATCGGCCGTATCGCCCGGTTGCGGTCCGGTGTCTTCCACTTCCGCGTGTTTGCTTCTCGTCGGCAGGCACAGGAACACTGTCGGCCCGATCAGGGGCACCACTGCCGCCACCCCGCAAACAATGGCGAAATGATAGTTACGGAAATAGGCGATCTCATACGCAGCAAAGAGATTCGCTCCATACATCGCTAAAGCCAGCAACAGCCCTGTGCCGGAGAAAATTGCCCCGAAGAAGGTCGCATCCCCATGTTCCCGCACGGCTTTCGGCACCGGCTTCAATTCCAGCGGCGGTCGCGCCTTCCGCTCCGGCAACGCCTCATCCTGCATGGCCGACAAATCCTCCGTCTTGATCTCGATCAGCACCCCCACGAAATTCTTCACCCGGTTGTCCTGCAAGAACTCCTTCAACGTCTCCTGTGAGAACTGCTCCCACTTATAGCGGGGTGAAAACTTGCCCTTCAGATCTCCCTCATCATAACGGAACACCACCCCCAAGCCGTTTGGCCCGGTCACTTCACCGCTGATCTCCGTGCCGTCTTTCAGCTTGAATTTGCCCCGCTTCACCTGCCCGTTCTCCACCACCACCGCGGCACTGAGCGACGACACAAGCATCATGACGGCCAACAAGACCGTCAAAATTGGGCTAAGGGTATTACGCATGATTTGGTTGAAAATAACCAACCTCAGCGCCGATTGAAACCCAAAAATTCCCTCCCGATGACTTAAATTGTCCCCACCCATGTCAATAGCTCCTCGATGTTCCAGACCCGCTGTTGCTCCGCCAGCGCATCCGCAGCCGCCCCATGCTGCCAAACTCCATAAGCAATTGTTTTGGCCGCATCGGCCTGCAATCTCGGCTGCGCCAGCAATCCCCCCAGATAACCCGCCAGCACATCGCCGCTCCCGCCCTGGGCCAGTCCCGGATTGCCTGACGAATTTACCATCACCCTGCCTGCAGCCCGCCCTACCAGTGAATGCCTGCCCTTCAAAACCACCCACGTCCGCCCCCAGCGTGCTGAAAGCTCATTCAGTACTTCCAACCGCCTCCCCTGCACCTGCCCGGTAGTCCACCCCAACATCCGCGTCGCCTCCCCCGGATGCGGTGTGATGACCCGTAAGCCCTCGCCCTCCACCGGTCCGGCTGGCAACCAGTCTAGGGCACTCGCATCCGCGATCACCGGCAGGTGCGCGCTTCGCCACAATTTGATGGCCATTTGTTTCAGTTCTCCCGGCACCCCTTCCGCCATCAACCCTGGCCCCATCACCACCGCGCTCGTGCTCGCCGGCAAGCCCCACCCCGTCCGCCACGGATGCACCATCACGCTCTGCAATTGGGACGCTACCGGCACATACACCGCCTCTGGCACACACAACGTCACCAGTCCCGGCATCGCCCGTTGCGCCGCCCGGGCCGCCAGCACCGCCGCACCATGGTAACCTACGCTCCCGCCGAAGATTGCCACATGCCCAAATGTCCCCTTGTGACCGTTGATGGGCCGCGGCGGTGGAAAACCGGCGAACTCCTCCTTGCCCACCCACTCAATCTCCCCTTCCAGCTTGCAGTCGATGAGCCCGATGTCCGGCAACACTTCCAGCCGTCCGACGTACACCGCTACCTTCGCCTCCAGCAAGCCCGTCTTCGGTGCGCCCAACGCCAGCGTCCAGTTCGCCTTTATGGCCGCACCTCGCACCTCGCCCGTCTGGGCATCCAGGCCCGACGGCGTGTCCACCGCCAGCACCCGGCACCCTGACTCATTCACCGCATCGACCACCGCACACCAGTCCGGGGACAAGTCCCGGTTCAGGCCGATGCCAAAAAGCCCATCGATCACCAGCGCCGGTTTTCGCCCCAGCAATTCCTGGATCTTTCCAAGTGCACGCAAGGGTTCCACCACCTTCATCACCATCACCCGCCGCTCCAGCAGATGCGTCTCCATCGCGCGTGCATCCGCGCCGTTGTTCCCTTTGCCTGCCAAAATAAAGATCGCATCCCCGGGCTGGGTCAGTTCCAGCACCCGTTGCGCCAGCAGTTTCCCAACTTGAGCAATGACCTCCTCCTGACGTCGCCCGGCCAGCCAGGACGCCTCCTCCCACTGCCTCATCTGCTCCACCGTGATGACCGGTATTCCCATAATGCCCTTCGTACTGGTCCGCGCTCCGATCTCCAGTTAGTTCAAACACCAACACCCTTGCATCCTCAAAAACTGGCTGCATTTAACCTCCAGAGCCGACCACTATGCAACTCCCGGCTTCTAGGTCTTTCCCCTAACTGCACCACCCGCCATGCCTTATCCCTGCTTATCCTTTGGCATACAGTTTCGCCACCTGCTCCCCATATCCATTGTACTTCTGCGTCCGTATCCGCAGCCCCGTGTCGATCACCTCTTCCGTCGCCTGCGACCACCGCGGATGCGGCACCGTCGGGTCCACGTTCGATTCAAACGGATACTCCTCCGGCGACAACGCCTCCCAGAATGTCTTCGGCTGCGTCGCCACGAACTCGATCCGCTCGATCGATTTCCCGCCCTTGTACCCATACTTCCACGGCACGATCATCCGTATCGGTGCCCCGAACTGCTTCGGCAGTGCCTTCCCGTAAACCCCCGTCGTCACCAACGTCAACGGATGCATCGCCTCATCCATCCGCAATCCCTCCGTATACGGCCACGGATAATTGCGCCGCATCCCCGGCGCCTGGTCCGGGCGGTTGAACGTCACGAACTTCACGAACTTCGCCTCCGCCTTCGGCTGCACCTTCTCGATCAGCTTGCTCAATGAAAAACCCGTCCACGGCACTACCATCGACCACCCCTCCACGCACCGGAAGCGATACACCCGCTCCTCCAGCGGGAACATCTCGATCAACTCCCGCACATCCAGCTTCAACGGCTTCT
Organism: uncultured Verrucomicrobiota bacterium; assembly: GCA_964589735.1. Lineage (GTDB taxonomy): Bacteria > Verrucomicrobiota > Verrucomicrobiia > Limisphaerales > JAEYXS01 > JAEYXS01. The sequence goes on from CAZPUL010000008.1 coordinate 117,372, forward strand.
CCACCAACCCGCCGATCTCGATCTGCCACGGCGTGATCACGAACTTGTCCACCATCGTATGCACCAGCTTCTTGCTCGTCGTGAACTCGTAGAAATTGTTGAACTTGCCCGACACATTCTCATCCGTCAGCGCCCAGCCCGGATTGAACTCCTTGCTGCGCGGATACGGATACCCTTTCTTCGCCTCTGCCGCCCCCAGCGACGACACCCCGCTCATCGCCAGCAACGCGCTCGCCCCGCCATAACCTAACTGCTTCAGGAACTCGCGCCGCCGCCAGTAAACCTGCTCCGGCGTCGCGTCCTTTTCCGCGATGTGCCAATCCGGCCGAATGATGATGTGCGCCATAACCTTATGATGCCTCAAAGCCAGTTTGATTCCACCCCAATTTCATCTCGCCACCGTAGTCGCCGAAATCAGGCGGCAAATGTCTCCTTCCTTTCGCTGTTTCCTCATTCTTCATTCTAAATTCAACTTTCATGCCCTGACTCTACCAATGTCAGTATGACATCCGCTGTCATAGTCCGTTTTGCCTATGCGATTTCCATAAACACCCAATCACCTCATGCCGAATGACTTCCATAAGTAACGGACCATCAGCCATGAGTTTCCCAAAAAATAATCGCTGCAATCCCTCATTTTTCCACCCGTGTGATCCTGTTCCTTCCGTGGCTAAAAACTCCCCTCACAGACCACCATTTCTCATCTGTTTTTTAGAACTGTCTCGACCACTTCTCCGGATTCACACCAGGCACCACGCATCAGTCACCTGCCCGCTTGTAAATCTTGTCAAAAAAACGTTCCGACCTGCGAATTACTCAAACTTGCTCTGGCCTGCCAATTCTGTATGTTTCCATTCCATCACCCGCAACCTCTTTTCCTACACCCATGAGCACCACGAACAAGATCACCCACATCTCCACCGCGCTGACCTTCCTGCTCGCCTGCTTCGGCCTTTGGGCCCTGTTGCAAAGCATCAATTTTGCCGGCAGCCATGCCGCTTCCCGCCTGCCCAGTTTCACGGCTATGGTGGTAGGTCTCCGTGTTGGTCTGCTTTTCCTGCCTGTACCGGCGATTGCTTGGTGCCTCTTCGCCATCTGCCGCCGCGAGCATGCGGATAAAAGCGGTCTCGCTTTCCTCTCCACCTCCATGTGCGTGCTTTGCTTCCTCTCCTTCACCGTCCTGCTCGCTGCCTATATCCCGGTGTTGTTCTATTTGGAGTCGCGCTAAGCAACGGACTTGAAGTATCAATCCCTCTGGATACCGCCATCCTTTAACGATGTCCTGGCAACTGATGCTCACTCTCCTTGCCCTGGTTGCCTGCCCGTTAATCTACGCGGCGCTTTGTGACCAAATGCGCGCATCGGCTATTGCGAATCCGCCCTCCGGTCCTTTCTTCTGCCTCTTCGGTACCTGTGGTGGCTGGCTGCTCGCTATCGCCTTCTTTCCTTCAGTTCTCGCCGTCGTATGTGGCTTGTTCTTGTTCACCATTGCTCCGATAGCCTTGGCCGTTTCAGCCCTCAGACTGAGCAAAAGCCCCGAGCGAACGCTGTATCATCGTGTCGCCATTCTCGCCTGTACCGCCTATCCTGTTTTGCTTTTCACGTTTTTGACAATCATGTCTTTTACAGGGTTTTCGCCGGAATAAAACCGCATGCTCTCCTTCATCATCCCGGCCCACAACGAAGCGGCCTCCATCGCCGGATGCCTTGAAGCGATCCAGCAATCGGTAATTCCGCTCGGCAAACCTTACGAGATCATCGTCGTCGATGACGCTTCCACCGACGATACCGCCAATCTGGCTGAACAACACGGAGCCAAAGTCATCCACGTCACCCACCGCCACATCGCCGCCACCCGCAACTCCGGCGGCCGCGCCGCTCAAGGTGAAACCCTCTTCTTCATCGAAGCCGATACCCTCATCAACCCACGCTATCTCAAATCCGCCCTCGCGGCCTTGGCCAAAGGTGCGGTCGGTGGCGGCGGCATTCCCGCTTTTGATAAACCGCTCCCGCTCTGGTTCTATCTGGGCTACCCCATCTTCTGGGCCGGTATCCAACTGCTTAGACAACCCGGAGGCTCTTCTCTCTTCAGCACCCGCAAAGCATATCTGGCGACTGGAGGTTTCAACGAAACGTACTACGCCGCCGAAGACGCCATCTTCGTTTCTGCTCTGAAAAAGCAAGGCCACATCGCCCTCGCCGGAACCGTCCTCACCTCAGGCCGCAAAGCCCGCACCTACTCCTGCTGGTATTTCATCCGCACTTTGTTTACTGTCGGCATCCGTGGTCCCAAGGGCCTCCAACGCCGCCAAGGCCTCGAAATCTGGTATGACTCAAAACGCGAATAAGTCCGCCCATCGTGATCGTCCTCGTTCTCGTCATCGTCCTCGACCCCAATCGCCCATATCTCTCGCTGTTCGGCGTTCGATGTTATTTGTTGGATGTTTCTTATTTTTCTTCCCTCTCCTCCTCTGCTCCGCTACCGAAATCAAGCCCGCCCAACTCGTCACCGCCGCCCGTGCCCAGATCGGCGTCACCAAATCCTACGATCCCGCCTACCGCACGCTCACCTATCCAGGTGGCGATGTTCCCAAGGAAACCGGTGTCTGCACCGACGTCATCATCCGTGCCCTCCGCCAGCAATCCATTGACCTCCAAAAAGAAGTCCACGAAGACATGCGGGCGAATTTCTCCGCTTATCCCAAGAACTGGGGATTGACCAAACCCGACCGCAATATCGACCACCGCCGCGTCCCCAATCTGATGACCTATTTCAAACGCAAGAAGTACGCCCAAACCATCACCCAAAAGCCCACTGACTATATCGCTGGTGACATCGTGACTTGGGATTTGGGTAATGGCATCACCCACATCGGCCTGGTCTCCGACCGCAAGACAGCCAAAGGCATCCCGCTCATCCTCCACAACATCGGCAACGGCACGCAGGAGGAAGATCTGTTATTCAGTTACAAGGTCACCGGCCACTATCGCTTGAAGTAAATCCCCCTATGCTCCAGCTCATCGGTATCAAGCTCATCGCGCTCTTCTACTTTGCCGCTGGCAGCACCATCGGGATGTTCGTCCATCAGATTTTCACTCGCCAGTTCGCCAAGCTGGAGGAACCGGAGCCGGTGGAAGTGGGCATGGCGCTGCTCAATTTCATCCTCATCCCCTGCTGGCTGGCCATCTGGAACAAGCGCACCCGCGACAAAGATCTCTCCTTGAAAAGCCCGGAGTTGAAGCCCAAATCGCTCTTCCTCGAAGGCTTGCCCCTGAATCAACGCATCGCGCTCGGCGTCTGGGGCGCCGCCTGGCTCGTCGGGTTCATCCTCGCCGCTGCCTGGGATATCTTCTCCTGAAAGGATTTTCCGGCCCATATCAATTCCCGCCCCGGTTTGACCAAAATCGGGAAAGCTGTTTTTCGCCCAAAGCTTATGTTCTAATCAAAATCCAACCTCTCCCATCGCTATGAACATCGCCCTCCTTGGTCCCACGGGTGCCGGTAAAGGCACCCAGAGCACCGCGCTCGCCGGGGCGCTTGATCTCCAGCATTTCTCCACAGGCGACCTCTTCCGCGAGCATGTCACCCGCCAGACCGCCCTCGGCCTGCTAGCCCGCAAATACATGGACGCCGGTGAACTCGTCCCCGACGAAGTCGTCGAAGCCATGATCGAGGAACAGATCCGCAAGTCGGAACCTGGCCGTGACCTGCTCTTTGACGGCTTCCCGCGCACCGAAGGCCAGGCCCATTTCCTCGACGAACTCTTCGCCTCGCTCAACCGGCGCCTGGATGCCGCCATCCTGCTCGATCTGCCTGAGGAGTTCATCATCCAGCGGCTCACTGGCCGGTTGGTCTGCCAACAATGCCATCAGCCTTACAACCCCACCTTGCGTCCGCCTGCCCGTGCTGGCCGTTGCGACTTGTGCGATGGTGAACTCGCCCCCATCCCCCAGGATCATCCCGAGTTGGTCCATAGCCGCCTGCAAGCCTTCCGCCGGTCCTGTGCTCCCGTGCTGGACTACTACCGCCGCTCCGGCCGCCTGCACGTGATCGATGCCCGTGGCACCGTGGATGAAATCCAGTTCGCCATCGATGAATCGTTGAAGCGGCCCCAGCCCAGCGAACTCGTCCCGCATGCTCCTGTCACCTTGCTGCTGGACACGCACGAACCGGCCTTGTTGCCCCCTGCCCGCGTCGTTACCGGCCAGTTGAATCTGGTGCTGCTCGGCGGTCCCGGCTCAGGCAAAGGTACCCAGGCGGAATCGCTCAGCCGTGAATTCAAACTGCCCCACATCGCCACCGGCGACCTCTTCCGCGAGAATTTGAAGAACGACACCGACCTCGGCCGGCTCGCCAAAGGTTACATGAACCGCGGCGAACTTGTCCCGGATGAAGTGACCGAGGCCATGGTGCGTGAACGCCTTGCCCGACCAGATACCGCCCCCGGTTTCGTGCTGGATGGCTTCCCGCGCACCCTGCCACAAGCACTGGCGCTCACCGATATTCTCCACCGCTTTCGCCGCCAGCTCACCGGCGTCATCTGCATCGCCGTTTCCGATGAAGCCATCGTGCAACGCCTCTCCGGCCGCTGGATCTGCCGCGACTGCCAAGCTCCCTACCATCTTCAGTTCAAACCGCCCGGCAAACCCGGCGTTTGCGACCTTTGCGGTGGCCCACTCATCCAGCGCGATGATGACAACGCCACCACCGTCCGGTCCCGGCTGAAGACCTTTCACGCCCAGACCGAGCCGCTGATCGAGCACTACGCCAAGGCCGGATTGCTGCACAAGGTCCAGGGTGAGAACGCCGTAAAAGAAGTCACCAGCCAGGCCGTAAACATTATCCGCCAGCTCAACCAACCCGCCATCGCCCTCTGAGATAACCTGAAGGAGACACTATGTTTGAAGCCGCTGAACTCGGACGCAAGATTTCCAAAGTCACCTATGACCGCGAGTTGCCGAAGCTGCGCTCCGCCTTGCTGGAGGCGCACTTCGCGCTCAAGAACACCCGCCGCCAAGTCATCGTCATCATCTCCGGTGCCGATGGCGCCGGGAAAGGCGAGGCCGTCCATCGTCTGAACGAATGGCTCGACCCGCGCGGCGTGGACACGCACGCCTTCTGGCAGCCTTCTGATGAAGAGCGCGAGCGCCCGCCCTACTGGCGGTTCTGGCGCTCCCTGCCTGCCCGCGGCCGCATCGGCATCCTCTTCGGCTCCTGGTATTCCACCCCCATCATCCGGCGCGTCTACGGCGAGACCAAGAACGACCACCTGGATACCGAACTCGACCGCATCGCCTTCTTCGAGAAGATGCTGGCCGATGACGGTGCCGTGATCGTGAAGCTCTGGTTCCATCTCGCCAAGGATGCCCAGCGTAAACGGCTCAAGAAACTGGAGAAGAATCCCCAGACCAGCAGCCGCGTGCAACCCACGGACTGGAAACACTTCGAGCTGTACGACAAGTTCCGCAAGATCTCCGAACGCGCCATCCGCCGCACGGATGCCGGTCATGCGCCTTGGCATCTGGTGGAAGCCGAGGACCGCCGCTATCGCGAACTGACCGCCGGCCGCATCGTTCTCGCCGCCCTGCAAAAATGCCTGGAACCCGTCGCTCCCAAGAAACCTGCGGCCCTACCGCTGGCCAAACCGGTCCGTCGCAGCCGCAGCACCTCGGCGGAAAACACCACCATCCTTGATCACGTGGACCTCACGCTGAAGCTGAATGACAAGGAATACTCCGAGCAGCTCGAAAAATATCAGGGCAAGCTCACCAAACTCGTCTGGGCCGCCTGGCAGAAGAAGGTGTCCAGCGTGGCCCTCTTCGAAGGCTGGGACGCCGCAGGCAAAGGCAGCGCCATCCGCCGGGTGACCGAGGCCATGGATCCGCGTCTCTACCGCATCATCCCCATCGCCGCACCCACGGATGAAGAACGCGCGCAGCATTATCTCTGGCGTTTCTGGCGGCACATGCCACGCGCCGGGGTCACTGCCATCTTTGACCGGTCCTGGTACGGCCGCGTCCTGGTGGAACGCGTGGAAGGCTTCGCCCAGCCGGAAGAATGGCAGCGCTCCTTTCTGGAGATCAATGATTTCGAGGAACAGCTCGCCCGTCATGGCATCGCCCTCTCGAAATTCTGGATCCACATCAGCAAGGAAGAGCAGCTCCGCCGGTTCAAGCTGCGTGAGACGGTCTCCTTCAAGCGTTACAAGATCACCGAGGAAGACTGGCGCAACCGCGCGAAATGGGATGCCTACAAAGGCGCCATCAATGACATGGTCGCTCACACCAGCTCGGAGTTCTCCCCGTGGACCATCGTCTCCGGCAACGACAAAAAATACGCCCGGGTGCAGATCCTCCGCACCCTCTGCGATCACCTGGAAAAAGCCTTGGACTGAGCTTGGAGCATTAAACTTGCTTGTGATTCCCCAAGCTGAAGAAATCTTTGATCCGCGCTAGGATGTCACCTTGGGCGTGCTTCACCCGTGTCTGCCGCGCCTCCGCATCCAGCCCTTCACGAGCTGTTTCCAGCCCCACCTGACGGTGCGCCAGTATATGTGAGATCTGCTCGGCCAGCTCTGGCCGCTGATGCAAGATCTCGTGAAAGGCTTCCTTGTCCAGCCGATAGCACTCCGAATCTTCCCGTGCAATGATGGTCGCGGAACGCTTCGCCCCCGTCATCAACGACATCTCCCCAAAGAAATCGCCCTCGTGCAAGCTGGCGATGGCCCGCCGCGCCGCCCCATCCACCTGGATATTCACCTCCGCCGAACCTTTGGTGAGGATATACAGCCAGTGCGCCTCGCTTCCCTGGCGCGTCATCGCCTCCCCCTTCGCGAACGGTGCCGTACGCATGTGCTCGGCCAGCGTGCGCTTCTCCAGATCGGTCAGATTGTGGAACAGCTCCACGCGATTGAGCGTCGCCAGCCGGTGGTTGATCTCCTGCTCAGACTTGAACACCTTGCGTGTCTGGTTGTCTTCCGTGACGAAGACGCTCTGCGCCGGGATGGAGAGCGGGATGTTCGCCCGCTTCAGCGCGAAATAGATGCGCGTGCGGACCAGCGAATCTGTCGGGTCATCATTCGCCAGGTCCGTCAGCCAGTAGCGCACCGCATACACCGCGTAGCTGTCCTTGAACTCGTAAAAGATGCAGTTCAACTTCGGCTCGGCTGCCACACCGGGGATCGGCTCCGCCAGCAACGCATCCAGGACCGTTTGCATCACCTCGGTCGGTGACGTCCGGAAATCGACGTTGAAATAGACCCAGCGGCGCAATTGCACCGCTTGATCCGTCCGTCGTCCCAGCACCGTCACCTGCGCTTTCATCAGGACGCCATTCGGGATGATGACCGTTTCCCAGTTGCGCGTCTCTATGGCCGTATGCCGCCAGCGGATTTCTGTCACCCGCCCCACATTCTGGTCCACCTTGATCCAGTCCCCCACCTGGATGGACTTGTCCGTCTGCAGGGCCAGCCCGCCCATGATATTGCCCAGGGTATCTTGCAATGAAAAACCGATGACCGCCGTCAACACCGCCGACGTGGTGACCAGCCCGGAAATGCTCAACCCCGCCCGCGAAAGCAAGGTGAAACCCACTCCCAGATACCCCATCGCGATCAGCAGATCGCGCGCGATGCGGGGTGTGGATATATGCAACAAACGCAGCAGCCCTTCAAACGTCAGCATGCCGATGAGGTTGATCATCGCCGCGCCGCCCAGCATCAGCCCCGCCCAATACAACGGATTCGCCGCTGGCGCCAGCTCCAGCGTGGCCACCACGACCGAACCCAGCAACAACACCAGCGCCAGCGTGAACATCCAGAAGGTGCGTCGCACATGCGCCCGCTCATGCGGCAGATAAAGCCATAAAAGAAAGGTGGCGGCATAGACGGCGGCTGCCACCGACAGCACGTTTTCCTCCTTCACCAGTTCCTGCAGGTTGTTCCAGAACAGGGATAGATTGAACACAGACATGTTGATGAATCACAGTTCAACCCTTCCGCCGGGTTGGACCTTTTCATGAATAACCTCCCTGCTCGAGCCTTCCCTGTCTGGCCGCCCTTTGCCCAAAGATGACCAAGCGTTGCAGCCCGCCAGCAAAAAAGGCCCGCCCTCGGTTCATGGAGAGCGGGCCCTGGGAAACCGGTTATGCTCTAACGCAACGAAGCCGTCTGCTTGCGCGGCGAGATGCACCACAGCCCCTTCCACGTGCGGAAGAAGATCTCGCCATCCGAGATGGCCAGTGTGGAGTTCGAGTACTCGCCCACCGTGTTGACCGCCACCAGCTCAAACTTCGGATTCGCCTTCAGGATCACCACATCACCCGATTGATTCGGCATGTAGATCTGGTCGCCCACCAGCAGCATGGAGGCCCACGTGCTCGCCTTGTCTCCGACGCCTTGTGCGCGTTCTTCCCAC
>CAZPUL010000009.1:0-125201 GCA_964589735.1 uncultured Verrucomicrobiota bacterium
TGCTCTTTCTCTTATCACTTGCCCTCGCTCTGTCCACTACTTCGGGGGAACCTCAGTTGGGCCAACGGCACCGGTTCCCCCCTCGGTCAGGAAATTTTAAGTTTTGAATTTTGAGTTTTAAATGAAGATGAGTGGAAAATGGGGTAACGGCGAGCGATGCACAAAACGCCAGCATGTTTGTTTCGAGTTTCTGGTTTCTTGTTTTGGGTTGGGAAAAGGGGGAACTGCGAACCAAGCGAAAGGGGATCGAGGACGACGACGCCCCGACCAAGAGGTACGGGGTTCAGAACGAGTGGACGGGAGGGGAATCGGGGCTTGCGGGCTCGGTTTGAGGGATTAAACTATGGTAAGTGTCAGCCGGTAAATGTGTTGAAGGGTAGGGCGCGATTGGGCGTCTGTATTTGAAGAAGTTGTATGGGACATCATAAGCCAAATCTGGAGCATCTGTTTTTGAGCCGTCGCCAGTTCTTGCGTCGGATGGGGATGGGCATGGGGGCGATGGGGTTTGCGGCGGTGGCGGGCAAGGCGGGGATGTTGAATGCCGAGACGGCGATCAACTCGGCCGCGCCTTTGACGCCGCGGGCACCGCATTGGCCGGTGAAGGCGAAGCATGTGATCCATTTGTTCATGAACGGCGGGCCGTCGCATGTGGATACGTTCGACCCGAAGCCGTTGTTGAACCAGTATCATGGGAAGCCGTTGCCGGGGGATAAGTCGCGGCGCACGGAGCGTCCGACGGGGGCGGCGTTTGGGTCGCCTTACAAGTTCCAGAAGTATGGGAAGAGCGGGATCGAGGTGAGCGAGTTGTTCGCCCGAACCGCGGAGAGCATTGATGACATTGCCGTGATCCGGTCGATGCATGCGGATGTGCCGAATCATGAGCCGTCGTTGATGTTGCTGAACTGCGGGGATTCGCGGTTGCCGCGGCCGAGCATGGGTTCGTGGCTGACGTATGGGTTGGGGACGGAGAATCAGAATTTACCGGGGTTCATCGCGATGTGTCCGGGCGGTTATCCGATCCAGGAATCGCAGAACTGGCAGTCGGCGTTTTTGCCGGGCGTGTTCCAGGGGACGTATATCGATAGCAAGCACACGGATATCGAGAAGTTGATCGAGAATATCCGGAACAATTACACGTCGATGAAGGAGCAGCGGCAGCAGATCGATCTGTTGCAGAAGCTGAACGAGCGGCATAAGGCGCAACGGCAACAGGATGCGAACATCGATGCGCGCATCCAGTCGTTCGAGCTGGCGTATCGCATGCAGATGGATGCCTCGGACGCGTTCGACATCAGCAAGGAGCCGGAGAGCATCCGCAAGATGTATGGTGAGGGGACGCAGGCGCGGCAGATCTTGATCGCGCGGCGGTTGGTGGAGCGCGGGGTGCGCTTTGTGCAGGTGTGGCATGGCGAAGGTCAGCCGTGGGATAACCATGATGATCTGGAAGTGAACCATCGACGCCTCGCGGGCCAATGCGATCAGGCGATCGGGGCGTTGATCAAGGATTTGAAGCAGCGCGGGATGCTGGATGAGACGTTGATCATCTGGGGCGGGGAGTTCGGTCGCACACCGACGGTGGAGTTGCCGACGCCGGGTTCAAACGCGGGCAAGATCAATGGGCGTGACCATAATCATTATGGTTACACGACATGGCTGGCGGGTGGCGGGGTGAAGGGCGGCCAGATCTACGGGGCGACGGATGAGTTTGGTTTTGCTGCGGCGGAGAACAAGGTGCATGTGCATGATTTGCAGGCGACGATCATGGCGTTGATGGGCTTCGATCACGAGAAGCTGACGTATCGCCATGCGGGACGGGATTTCCGCCTGACGGATGTGCATGGGCACGTAGTGAAGGAATTGATCGCGTGAGGGATGGCAGGGATCAGTCGGCGATCGCGGGGAGATAGATGCGGAATTCGGCGCCGCCAGTGGGGCGGTTCAAGGCCTCAATATCTCCGCCCATGCGTGAGATGATGCCGTAGCTGGTGGCGAGGCCAAGGCCAGTGCCGACACCGGGCGGCTTGGTGGTGATGAAGGGCTCGAAGAGGTGCTCAAGGACCATGGCGGGCAATCCCGGGCCGTCATCCATGAAACGCCAGAGCACGTATCGGCCGGCTTTGAGCACATGATGTTCGAGGGGCTTAAGCTCGATGGCTTCTAGAGACACGGAGAGCTTGCCACCGGGAGGCAAGGCATCACGGGCGTTGCTGGCGAGATTGATGGCGACTTGGGCCAATTGCTGGGGGACGCCGATGATCTGGGGCAAATCGGGTTGGGTGACCCAGACAAAACGATGATGGCCGCCGACCACGGCTTCGATCTGGCCGGTGATGCGTTCCATCAATTGAGCCAGATCAATAGGATGAGGATGGGCAGGTTCCTGACGGGCGAAGGAAAGGAGTTGCTGGGTGATGCCGCGCCCGCTGGCAGCAGCGGCAAGCAACTGTTTGAGGTCATGGATGAGCTTGGGATTTCCCGTGGACTCGAGCTCGAGTTCCATCAGTTCAGCGTAGCCGGTCACGGTGACCAAGATGTTGTTGAAGTCATGAGCACAACCAGCGGCGATACGGCCCATGGCCTCCAGACGGCTGGCGCGTTCCATGGCTTCGCGATGGCGTTTCAATTCCGCTTCGGCCTGGTTATGCTTGAACTGTTCCAGCAACCAGGCCGTGCAGGCAGCCAGTGAACCGGAGAAATTTTGCTCGCTTGGCTCCCATTGCCGAGGTTCGCCGACATGCTCACAGCAAATGACACCGATGACATCGCCATCATGGAAAATGGGTGCGTCCAGCATGGAAGTGATGCCGTTCGCGACCAGATAGTCTTGAGCAAAACAAGCGGTTGCGGGATTGGTCCGGGCGTCATCAGCGACCACGGCACGTTCGGTTTCCAGCGCACGAAAGTATGAACGGTAATCGGCGGAATTCAACACCACGCCTTTGCTGTGCTGGTCCGTTGAGCGGGTGTAGAGATCGACGCACTCGATGGACTCTTTTCCAGCGGTGTGAAGCCAGACCCCAACGCGTTCCACCTCCAGGCATTCCGCCGTGGCTTCGTTGATGAGGCGATAGATCTCTGACTCGTCGGACAATTCAGAAACCTTGAGACGGGCCAGTTTCAGCAGCGTATTTGCCAAACGTCGGGAATGGGGTGTCATATGGCATCCAGGGACAACGACGTTCTACCCGCACCAAACTGGCGTATCCGGGCGCTGCGGCAAGATTATTCTGGCAGGATAATGATTAAATCATGCTGCCGATGGCAGGAGGTGAGCGAAAACTTGGCGAATCTGCAGACGATACGCGGCAACGGCCGAGAGAAAGCTGCTTGAATCGGGGAACCCACACCGGATGGCCACCCGGTAAAGCGGAGCCGGATCATCGGGGAGCACAGTCTCCCCTGCAAAACTCCAGCGGCGCAGGATGCCTTCGATGCGACGCAGTTGACGATAATTATTGATGAGAGAGCCGGCGTCAGCCAGAGCCAGCTTCTCTTCGGTTTGGACGCGGGCCAGGCATTGTAAGGTGTTCGGTTCCTGCCAGCCATTTTCCAGCGCAAACATCTGGGCGATGAATTCGGCGTCCATCAAACCGCCAGTACCGGTCTTGATGGCTAGTTCATCTTGGCCATTGGAAGTTCGTTCCTTTTGGATGCGAGCGCGCATCTTGGTCATTTCTTGCTTCCAATTGGGTGTATAAGCAGCAACCAAGGGTTTCGCTTGGCTAAAGTCCGTCCAACGTGCTGCTGATCTTGCAAACCGATCTCCCAACGCCATGTCCCCAGCAACTGGGCGAATCCGGGTAAACGCTTGTATTTCCCAAAGATGTGCGCGTTGGAGAAAGTAATCGTCATAAGCCTTAAGCGTGTTGACGAGCAGCCCCTTTTCCCCATCCGGACGCAAGCGAGCATCGGTCGTAAAGACGATGCCTATCTCAGTCGGTTTGGAGAGTAACTCCATGACCTCAACCGCATATTTCTGCAGGCTGGCCAAATCTCTGGTTCCATCATCAGCTACGAAAATAAGGTCGAGATCGGAGCCGTAATTGATTTCCGAACCGCTGAGCTTGCCGAGGGCGATGATGACAAAGGGCGGTTGCTTGAGCTTATGCCGCTGCTGCAGGACCTCCAGGGCATACTGCAGACAGGCATCGGCGAGAGCAGAGAACTCGGTGAGGTTGCTTTCAAAGTCCGCGAGGCCAAGGATGTCTCTGAGGCCAATGCGCATCTGTTCGGCCTGATGATAACGTCGGAGCCAGATTAATTGATCATCATCGGTCAATCCAAAACGGAGTTCGCGCAGGGTTTCGACAGCCGTTTTGCCGCGGCGCAATCGTCCGCTCAGTTGCAGTTCATCAACCAGATCCGGAGTGCGAATGGCAACTTCGGCCAAAAATTCCGAACGATCGAATAACAACAGAAGCAACTCGAAGAGTGAAGGATTGTGCGTCCAGGTCTCGTAGAGCAGGGCGCGCGTTCCATAGGCCTGTATGAATGAATCCAACCGGGCCAGCACGCGGTCGGGGTCAGACAGCGCTTTGCCCTCTGGAGGGGCGGGGAGGCAGTTGCTGGAATCGGGATTCACCGGGCAATATGACAGGAGAATCGGCACGAGGCACAGCGCCAGTTCCACCGTCCGTGGGGAGACATGGACATAGTCGGGGCCATGGACGAACATTTCCAACAGCTTGAAAGCATGTCCTACGTCACGAAATGATCGCGCAGCAAGCAGTGTTTTCCACTCCTGCTCATGCGATTCGAAGTCCGCCGGCAAACTGTCATGGGGCTCCTTTGCTTGGAGCTTGAGCATGCTCTCATAGACTGTCCGAACAAGCTGAGTGACCTCATGCAGTCGTTGCTCAAACTCGCCGAGCGCGTCATAGCCCGTTAAAGCCGCCAGTCGCTCGCGGCTCTTGCGGTTGGTTGGGATGGTATGGGTCTGCAGGTTGTTCTCCATCTGCAGCCGATGCTCGATGTCACGCAAAAAACAATAAGCTTCGGCCAAGTCGTTCGCGATGTCCCGCGTGATGTGTTTGTAGCGGGCAAGATTTCGTAGGGCGGGCAAGGTTTGAGTCCCCTGCAAAAACGGGTTCTTGCCTGCGTGCAAGACTTGATGCGTTTGGACGATGAACTCGATCTCACGGATGCCGCCCCGGCCGAGTTTCACATTGCGCTCCAATTCGCCAGCCCGCACGACTTCAGATTCGATGCGGTCTTTGATGGTGCCTATGTCGTCGATGACACGTTCGCTGAGTGAACGCGGATAACGGAAAGGCTGGATCAATTCCAGAAACTCATCTGCAAGCGAGGCTGAACCGGCGACGCCACGCGCTTTGATGAGCATCATACGCTCCCAGGCTTGCCCCCATTGCGCGTAATAATTCTCGTAACTTTGCAGGGAACGGACCAAGGGGCCGCTGTCGCCTTCCGGACGCAGTCGCACATCCATGCGATAAAGCATGCCCTCATCGGCCAAGCGGGTCATTTCGTTGATGAAATCCTTGGCCAGGCGGGTGAAGAATTGATGGTTTGTCATGCCTTTACCCGCATCCGATCTCTTCGGACGGCTGTTGAAAAGGAAGCCTTCGTCCGAGTAGACAAAGATGATGTCCACATCCGAGCTGAAGTTCAATTCTTGGCCGCCAAGCTTCCCGAGGGCGATGACTGAAAATTGCGTGGCTTGCCAATTGCCTCGGTCATCCTGATGCCAGGGAGTTCCCAGCTTTTGGGTTAATTGCTCCGTTGAAAACTTTAAGACCGTGCCGAGGCAGAGGTCGGCCAAATCCGAGAGTTCCTGCGTGATCTCCATCGTGGGACCAAGCCGGGCCAGATCGCGGGTGGCGATACGGAGCAGTTCCCGCTGTTTGAAGAGCCGCAATTGTTGCAAAGCATCGCGACGGGATGACGGTGAACTGCCAAGCAGTCGGGTGAGGTCGCGCCGAAGTCCTTGGGGCTGGCGCGGTTGCTTGAGCATTTCCGGATTCAGCACCAAGAGAATCCAATCGGGATGCGCGACCAGCAATTCACTGAGAAATTGCGAACCACCAAATAGCGCGGTCAGAACACGAACTTGCGCCTCGGACGCGTGCCGGAGGGTGGGGCCTGCCGAAGTAGCCAGCAACTGTTCCCAATACAACCGTACTCGTGCCGGGTCGACGCACTCCCGCAAAACTTTGTCCCAAACTGGCTTCGGCATGCAGCAAACTAGCACAACCTGTGCCGCTGAGAAAAGGGCGCAGTCGGTGATCAACCATGGTCAAGCACCCGGCGGACCAACTCCGCCAGATGTTGCGGGCGATAGGGCTTGGGGAGGAAGGCGCTGTCGGGCGCCAGATCAGCATGATGAGCCGCCAGCTCCGCGCTGTAACCGCTGGTATAGATGACCTTCAAGTCGGGCCTTTCTTCGAGCAGCAACTTGGCGAGCTCAATGCCGCTCATGCCATCCGGCATCACCAGATCAGTGAGCAACAGGGCGATCTCATCCTTGTGGTCCAGCCAGAGGATGAGAGCTTCTTTGCCAGAAGTGGCTTCAATGACCCGGTAACCAAAACGGACCAGAATACTCTTAACCAAGGAACGGAGCGGGGCTTCATCCTCCACGATAAGGATGGTTTCATGGCCGCGGACATGGCTGACCTGTTCTTTGATCGCGACTGGCGTGAAAGAGGCGCGCTCCAGGGCGGGTAATCTGATCCGGAACGTTGTGCCGTGTCCTTGCTCGCTTTCCACTTCCACCCAGCCCTGATGCTGTTTGACAATTCCGTAGACGGTGGCAAGTCCGAGTCCGGTGCCTTTGCCCACTTCCTTGGTGGTGAAAAAAGGATCGAAGATCTGCGGCAAATGTTCAGGCGCAATGCCACAGCCGGTATCAGAGATGCTCAAACAGACTAAGGACCCAGGTGAGCCGCCAGCCTGGTCCTCCCTTTCGCGGGTTTGCTTTTCGAGTTCCAGCCGAATCCTCAGTGTGCCGCCGGCCGGCATGGCGTCACGTGCGTTGACCGCCAGGTTCAGCACGATTTGCTGCATCATGCCGGCGTCGGCATTGATGAGCGGCAGCAGCGGATCAAAGTCGAGATGGATGCGGATATGTTCGCCCAGCAGCCGGCGCAGCATTTTGGCCATCTCGGAAACGATGGCCGCCAGATCGATCTCTTTGGGCTGCATGACCTGCTGACGGCTGAAAGTAAGCAACTGGCGGGTAAGGTTCGACGCCCGCTCGGAGGCGTGGATGATCTCGGAGGCTGCTTCCGCTGCGTCCGGATGCAGATCGTTGAAAAGCTGGAGCACGCCGGCATGGCCCTGGATTACGGTCAGTATGTTGTTGAAATCATGTGCGATGCCGCCGGCCAGTTTGCCGATGGATTCCATTTTCTGTGATTGGAGCAACTGCTGTTCGAGTTTACGCCGGCCCGTGATATCTTCACGCACCCAGACGACATGGCGTTGCCCAGCCAGTTCCAGCGTGCTGAGGGAAATCAGGCTGTAGAAGGTGCTGCCGTCTTTGCGGAGATTGAACACTTCCCGGGTGCAGCGGCCGGATCGTTGCATTTCAGCCTCGATGTCCCGCATGATGCGGAGATTTTCATCCGGCGCATAGGCAGCAAGCGCCGAAACGGGCTTGCCTAGCATGCCGCCGGCTTCATGGCCGAACATGCGTTCTTCGGCTGGATTGGTATAGATGATACGGCCGGCTGCATCCGCCAGCCCGACGCCCTCAGCCATGTTTTCCAGCACCAAGGAGTGCAGGCGCAGCTCCTCTTCGGCGTGTTTCAGGGTGCTGATATCATAGGCGATGACCACGGCCTTGCTGATCCGGTCCTGTTCGCGGATGGCCCCCACGGTGCAGGTGTAGGAAGCTTTGCCGCCATGCGGACCGATGGCCTCCAGTTCAAAGGTCTGCGGCTGGCCAGTCTGAAAAACGCCTTCCACTGCCTGCCGCATGACTGCTGCAGCTGCCGGGTCGCTGTAGGCATAAATGCTGGAGCCAATGACCTTGTTCCGGTCCAATCCCGGTACAACCTGGTTGATGAACAGGATGGTGCCGTGAACATCGATGGTCTGGATGTAGAAGGGGGCGTATTCCACGAGCGAACGCCAGCGTTCCTCCGAGGCGGCAAGCGCATCCATCGGTTCAGTGATGTCCTTCTTGACGCGGAACACCGCCAACAAGATGAAGGGGAGCGAAGCGGCGAGAAAGAGCAGCAGCGTGTTGCGTACGAGCCGACGGGTGAAGAACACTTCGGCATCACTGTAAACAAAGGCCAGACGCCAATCCGTGTCCGTGACGGACTGGAAGTATACGGTGCCTTTGATGTCGTCCAACTGGACGAACTTCTTGCCGTTGTCTTCCGCCCCGATCGATCTCAAAATGGTTTCGGTTTCAGCGTCACTGCGGCTGCCGGACGCCCGGCGTTTGTGGGCAAAGAGGGGTTTTCCCTCGGCATCCAGCAAAAGCACATCACCCCGGAAACCGGGGTCGATGGCCGAAATCTTTCCCATGATCTGGCGGAGCAGGATCGTCGCCCCCAAAGCGCCGATCCTTTCCTTGGTCTTGACGGAGAAAACCGGGACAAGCACCAGGATGACTTGCTGCCGGCTGGCCCGGCTCTCGAGGACTTTGGTGACCACAGTTTCGCCTCTTTGCAGCTGTGGGAAGTAATAACGGTCGCGGACATCGAAGCGGGAGCCATCACTGCCGGAGACATCGCCAACGGCTGAATTATAGTAAAGCGCTTCAATATGCTGGGGAAAATTATCGGCCCAGAGCTTCAATTGTGGGGTGATGCTCGCGAGGTTTCCCTCCTGGACGGCGGCAGCCAGGGCCAGCAGTTTCAGGCTGCTTTTCGTCTGCTCGAAAACCTCCTGAAGTTGACGCGTTTCAACCTCCAGTTGAGTGGTGGCCAAACGGTCCAGCTCGTTGCGTACAGTTGTTTCCGTCAGCTCAAAGGCGAGATAGAAAGCCAGGACCAAAGTCAAAAGGACTGGCCCAAAAGCAAGGACGAGCAATTTTCTTAACGTTCTCACAACCGGTATGGATCAATACAAATTCCAGCGCCGACGATGGCTCCCTCACCCTTTGAAGCTACAATTGATGCACAAATGGTTAAGGAACGCGATACGGTTGCGCAAGCGGCATTATCCAGAATCTGTTGATTGAGTTCGGCAACGCGCTGCTCTAGCCTGAAGCCATGCAAATTTTCATGACCTTGGGAATTATCCTGATGCTCTTTCTGGTGGCCGACGTCAATGCCCAGACGTCCAGCAACAAGCTATCCGGGACTTTGAATCGCCTGCTGTCCTCGACCAATACGGCAACAACTGCCGGAGTTGAGCAGATCGCCTTGGGGCTCAAGGAAGCCTTGGCCAAGGGAACGGAGCAGGCTGTTCGAAAACTGGGCACAACGAACGGTTTTTTGACTAACACTATTGTCAAAATATCGATGCCAGCAGAGATGAAGCAGGTGGAGGCAACCCTGCGCCGATTGAAACAGGGCCATCTGGCTGATGAATTCATCAGCACGATGAACCGGGCGGCAGAGAAGGCGGTGCCTTTGGCGGCTCCGGTTTTTGCGGAAGCGGTGAAACAGATGACTATCGCCGACGCCAAGGCCATCCTCAACGGACCGAAGGATGCCGCCACGCAGTATTTCAGCCGCACAACACGGGAGACTTTACTGAAACAGTTTCAACCGATGGTGAAGCAGGCGACCGATCAGGTCGGCTTGACCGCCTCCTACAAGCAGCTTACTGACCGGGCAAAAGTGTTGAGTCCCTTCATGAAAACACAGGCGCTCGATCTGGATACCTATGTGACGGGCGAGGCGCTGGATGGATTGTTTGCCGTGGTCGCCCAGGAAGAGGAGAAAATGCGGCAGGACCCGACGGCCCGGACAACCGACCTGTTAAAGAAAGTTTTCGGCACGGCCAAGTAGTGCCAAAGCGACCCTCAGCGTCATTTTGTATGATACAGAGTGTTTGTGTTTTCTGCGGTTCCAGTCACGGATTTGCCCCGGAATATGACCAGATGGCCAAAGAGATGGGGCAGGCCATCGCCGCAAGAGGATGGACTTTGGTTTATGGCGGCGGAAACGTGGGATTGATGGGAGTGGTGGCGGATGCGGCTTTGGCGGCAGGTGGCAAGGTGATCGGGGTGATTCCGGAGGCATTGTTGGCGCGCGAGCTGGGGCACCTTGAAGTCACGGAGTTGCGCGTGGTGAACACGATGCATGAGCGCAAGGCGATGATGGCGGACTTGGCGGATGCTTTCATCGCGTTGCCGGGCGGCATAGGCACATTCGAGGAGTTCTTTGAAGTGCTGACCTGGGCCCAATTAGGCATCCACCATAAACCCTGCGGATTGATCAACACCCGGGGATACTACCAACCGTTGCTGGATTTGCTGAGAAACGCGGTGAGGGAAGGTTTCTTAAGGGCTGAGCATCAAACCATGGTGATCACGGCGGAGCGGGCGGAAGAATTGCTGACGATCATGGAAGCGCACAAGCCACCGCAGACAGCCAAGTGGATCAGCCGGGAACAGACCTGATGGATCCGATCACGCATACAGTTTTGGGGGCGAGTTGCGGGTATGCGCTGTTTCATCGGCGATTGGGCCGACGGGCGGCAGCGGTGGGGGCACTGGCGGGGGCGACCCCGGATATCGATGTCTTCATCAGGAGCGCGACTGATCCTTTGCTGACGGTGGAGTTGCACCGGCATTTTACTCATGCGCTGCCGTTTGCGCCGGTCGGGGCTTTGATCGTGGCTTCACTCTGGTTTCTGCGACCTTCACTGCGACAGGATTGGAAGTCGCTCTGGCTGTGTGCGCTGGTGGCGTATGTGAGCCATTGTCTGCTGGATGCGGCAACGAGTTATGGGACGTTGCTGCTGTGGCCGTTCACGCGGGATCGCTACGGGTGGGATTGGATATCCATCATCGACCTTTTGTTCACGGTGCCGTTGCTGGTGTTATTGCTGGTGGGCTTGGTGAAAAAACGGGCGTTATTTGTCCAATGCGGATTGGCTTGGGGTGCGGCGTATATGTTACTAGGGGTTGTGCAGCATCAGCGGGCATTGGGGGCGCAGAGTCAATTGGCGCAGGCGCGTGGGCACTCGATTGAACGAAGAGAAGTCATGCCGACGATGGCGAACAATGTGGTGTGGCGCTCGCTTTATCTGGCTAATGGGCAGCTTTACAGCGATCGCATACGCGTGGGCTGGTTTTCGGCGGCCACGGTGCAGGAGGGGATGCATCTG
Source organism: uncultured Verrucomicrobiota bacterium (assembly GCA_964589735.1). Taxonomy (GTDB): domain Bacteria; phylum Verrucomicrobiota; class Verrucomicrobiia; order Limisphaerales; family JAEYXS01; genus JAEYXS01. The sequence goes on from CAZPUL010000009.1 coordinate 11,254, forward strand.
CCATTGGTGACGGAGAAGGGGTTGACGGAGGCGGAGCAGGGGAGGAATGCCGTGGGGAATCATTTTGGGCGGTTCGCATGGTTCTCGGAAGGATGGGTGGCGCGATCGCCGTTAGATGCTTCCGTTCTGGGAGACATGCGGTATTCGCTGAGCACGAAGGCGTTTGACCCGATCTGGGGGATACGGTTCACACCGGAGGGAGGTGTGTCGGCGGTGGAGTGGGTAAACAGGTCACGGGACCGGAAGATAGACGGGCAAGAGTTTTGGGCGGAGATTGTTGGACGGGCGGAGGGGTATCGCAGGCTTTCTGAAGCAAGCAAGTAACCTTTCTACGGAGAATCAGGCACGACGGTCGAAGTCCGACTTCCAGAAGTCAAGCTGGGAATGCCTCATCATCTCGGCGGATACAATGGTCACATCTCAGTCTTGCATCTGGAAGCGAGGAGCGTTTGAATCTGCGGCTTAACTTTGGAATCACTGCCGAAGAAGCATCATGGCACCGAAAAAGAAAGCAGACGCAGGACAGCCGGAATTGCCGATCGAAGGGCAAGCGGCGACGGCTCCCCAGGCTCCAGCCAATGGTAACGGTAATGGCAATGGCGAGGCGCATGTGGAGGCGGAACAGGTCGAGGTGGTGGCGCATAAGCCGTTTGCGCCGGCCAACATCGAACTGGCGCTGCATAAGCGGGTGGACCGGGGGTTTCTAGATTACGCGTCTTACGTGATCCGGGATCGCGCGATCCCGAATCTGGCGGACGGGTTGAAGCCGGTGCAACGGCGCATTCTCTGGGCGCTTCACGAGAAGGATGATGGCAAATTCATCAAGGTGGCGAATGTCAGCGGTCATGCGATGCAGTATCATCCGCATGGCAATGTCTCGATCGATGACGCGCTGGTGGTGCTGACGAACAAGCGGTACTTGATCGAGGGGCAGGGGAACTACGGGAACATCTACACAGGCGATGGCGCGGCGGCTTCGCGGTATATCGAGTGCCGGTTGACGGAGTTGGCGCGGAATGAAGTGTTCAATGATGAGTTGACAGAGTTCATTCCGAGTTACGATGGTCGTAACAAGGAGCCGGTCACGTTGCCTTGTCGATTGCCGTTGCTCTTGATGTTGGGCACGGAAGGTATCGCGGTGGGTCTGTCTTCGCGCATTTTGCCGCATAACTTCATCGAGTTGTTGAAGGCGCAGATCTGCATCCTGAAGGGTGAGCCGTTCAAGTGTCTGCCGGATTTCCAGACGGGCGGCTTGATGGATGCGCGCGAGTATGCGGATGGCAAGGGCAGCATCAAGGTGCGCGCGAAGATCAAGGAGAAGGACGAATCCACGGTGGTGATCAAGGAGATCGCGCCGACCACGACGACGGAGTCCTTGATGGCATCCATCGAGGATGCGGTGAAGAAGGGCAAGCTGAAGGTGAAGAGCGTGCACGACTTCACTTCGGAAGAGGTGGAGATCGAGATCAAGGCACCGCCGGGTGTGAGCGCGGAGAAGCTGATCGACGCACTCTATGCCTTCACGGCTTGCGAAGTCTCCATCAGCAGCCGGATCATCGTCATCCGCGACAACCGGCCGGTGGAGATGACGGTGACGGAGGTGCTGAAAGAGAATACACGCCAGCTCGTGGAACTCTATAAGCGCGAGTTGGAGCTGAAGGAGCGCCAGTTACAGGATGACCTGCATTTCCGCACGTTGGAACGCATCTTCATCGAGGAGCGCATCTACAAGAAGATCGAGCAGTGCAAATCGAACGAAGCGGTTTTCACAGCGGTTTACGACGGGTTCAAGCCATTCGCCAAGGAACTGGTGCGGGAGTTGCGCGATGAGGACATCGACCGCTTGTTGCAAGTGCGCATCCGCCGCATCTCGCTGTTCGACATCAACAAGCACCGCGAAGAGATCGAGAAGGTCAAAGCAGAGTTGAAAGAGATCCAGAAAAATCTCAAGAACCTGACGAAGTACGTCATCGGACGCATCGAGGGGCTCATCGAGAAGTATGGACCGATCTATCCGCGCCTGACGAAGTCCAGCCGCTATGATGAAGTGGAAGCGAAGGACGTGGCGTTCAAGGCGTTCAAGGTTTCGTATGATCGCGAGTCCGGTTACGTGGGCTACAAGGTCTCGGGCGACGAATTCAAGATCGACTGCACGAAGTTTGACAAGCTCTTGCTCGTCTTCAAAGACGGGCATTACAAAGTCATCGAGTTGCAGGAGAAATTGTTCGTGGGACCGGATGTGTATTACTGCGCTATTCCGGATCGCAACAAGGTGTTCACGCTGGTCTATACGAACCGCGAGGCGACGTACATCAAGCGCTTCACGTTCGGCGGCATCATCATGAACCGCGACTACTCGTGCATCCCGGAGAAGTCTAAGATCCTGTTCTTCACCGAGGGCACGCCGGAACAGATGTTCATCCGCTACAAGCCGGCACCACATCAGAAGGTGAACCAGCAGACGTGCAATCCGGCAGAGATCGAGGTGAAGGGCGTGAAGACGCTCGGCCGTCAGATGACCATCAAGGACATCGCGGCCATCAACAGCAAGCCGCCGCGGAACTGGGAAGAGGGCGACACGACGACGGTGTTGAAGTTTTTGTGACCCGCGGAATACGCGGAAGATAGAGAAACCGAGGAACCGGATTGAAGCTTACCAAAGCGGATTAGGACGATAGAGCGGGTTCGCCCAAGGCGTCTCTTTGCCCTTATCCAAGCCGGGATCGGACGGCGGTTGGGTAGCTTCCAGATAATCCAAAATCTGTTTACGGATGGTGGGCAAGATGGGCCACATGCCGTTCTGCTTCTGCATCTTGGTGATAGTCAGATCCCATTTTTCTCGCGTCTGGTGGGTGGCAGCGATGACAGCGGTGGAATGGCACGGTAAACAATTGGCCAAAATTAGTTCTCGGCCTTTGCCAGCCTTCAATTGCTGAATGGCACTCGTGTTGAGCTGACCAGCAGGCGGAGCGTCAGCGGCTTGCGCACCGCCGTAGAAGAGGGCGGTGGCTGACAGAAGTACTGAGACAAAATGAGGCAAACGGCTCATACGGCTTTGATCGCGATGCGGTGCATGGCGTTGTTGCAGTAGCCTTCGGGATTCCAACCGGGCACGAGCATGGGCTGCATCTTGCCGATGACATCGGTGGCGCGGGCCCAGATCTCGTAATAACCTTTCAGCGGCAGCTTGATGTCCGCGGACCAGCGCTGCCAAGCATACTTGTTGCGTGGTTTCTTGAGGTCACATTTCACCCAAGTGGAACCAAAATCGTAGCTGACGTGCATCGCAGTGACATCGCCGAAGCCGCTCCAAGCCTGACCGCGGAGAGTTAATGGCTGGTTGACCTCGGCCTGCATGCCGGAAGCCACATTGGTGATTACGGACTTCACCGGCATCTCTTCAATAATGACCATGTCTTCCGCCGGGACTTCAGTGCCGGGAGCCACGGGATACTTGGGTAAGCGATACGAGTGGCCCGTCATCTTGGTGCCATCATGTACGCGGTCGCGAATCCAGAGACGCTTGAGCCATTTGCCGGACGTGGAAGCGGGCCAGCCGGGGCAGATCAATCGCAACGGCCAGCCGTGCAAAGCGGGCAGGGGCTCACCGTTCATTTCCCAAGCGAGCAGGGTGTTCTCGTCGAGTGCCTTGGCGATGGGAACACCACGGGAAATGGCGTCCTTGTTCGGGAGACGGCTCAGGTGTGGGTCTTCCGCGATGTAAGCGAGGTAAACGGCGGAGGATTTCACGCCAGCATCCTTGAGGACGTCCTTCAGCAAGACACCGGTGTAGAGAGCGCAGCCAACACCGCCAAGGGTCCACTGATTGCCGCTGGCGGGCGGATTGAAGGCAGCGCGACCGTTGCCGCCGCATTCGAGCACCAAGGCACGGGTGTGGGCTTTGTAGTTCTGTTTGAGCTGATCGAGGCTGAGTTGGAGGGGTTTGTTCACCTCGCCATCAATGGTCAGGCTCCAGCCGGTCAGATCCTTCTTTAAGGCACGATCGGGGACGTGGCCGTTGTTGCGGACGAAATGGTGCTCGGAAGGGGTGATATCGGCATCCAGCAGCGTGACGGGCGTCTCGGCGTTCAGGGGGCGGTCACCGAGGATGCGCAGGCCGCGCTTGCCGGGGATCTCAGTGATGGCGGCGGCTTCCTGAGCAAGCGCTTCCGGGACGAGTCCGGAACCCAGCTTGTCAGCGAAAGGGATTGGGGCCCCCAAGGCAGCGGCCAGAGCGGCAAAACCGCCCGATTTGAGGAAGTTACGACGGTTCAGGCTGTCGAGCATGGGAGATTCTGTCCCGGCAGCTTCACTTTGAGAATCGCGGTTAATGTTCTGCATGATACAAATTTTGCCAAGCACGGTGACGTGCCAGCGAGGTGTCGTATAGGTTCAGACTACCCCCAGAATTTTTCTATTCAACCCTGATGTGTCTGCCTAGGATGCCGCTCCAGTTTTTGAGTAGTGATTATGAGCGAAGCAAATGCAGCGGTGACCCCTGAGAGCAATGCCCCGGTGCGCCCGTCCGATTTCATCCGTGATATCGTGGCGGCGGACCTTGCCTCCGGAAAGCACCAGCAAAGCATCACCCGTTTTCCGCCGGAGCCGAATGGATACCTTCACATCGGCCATGCGAAGTCCATCTGTCTGAATTTCGGCATCGCCCATGAGTTCGGCGGCATCTGCCATCTGCGCATGGACGATACGAACCCGACCAAGGAAGAGGTCGAGTATGTCGATTCCATCATCGCGGATGTGAAGTGGCTGGTGGGGGGCTGGGCGGATGGACAGTTCGGCCTCAAAGCCAAAGGCAAGAATCCGGAGACCAAGATGGTCAACGGCAAACCAGACTTTCATCTTGGTGCGGTGGTCGGCCAGCCGGAGGAAGCGGGCAAATCTCTGGAGCCGTTTTACGCTTCGGATTACTTTGACCAGATCTATGAATACGCCGTGCAGTTGATAAAGAAGGGCAGGGCGTACGTTTGTGACCTGACGCCCAAGGAAACAGACGAATACCGTGGTGCGCCGGACCGGCCGGGCAAGGACAGCCCGTATCGCAACCGCAGTGTGGAAGAGAATCTGGACCTCTTCACTCGGATGAAGAGCGGCGAATTCCCAGACGGTGCGCGGACTTTGCGGGCGAAGATCGATATGGCGGCGCCGAATGTTTGGTTGCGGGATCCATTAATCTATCGCATCCGTCATGCGGCGCATCATCATACTGGCGACAAATGGTGCATCTATCCGCTTTACGATTTCGCGCACTGTCTGAGCGATTATATCGAGGGTGTGACGCACTCTATCTGCACGCTGGAGTTTGAGGTGCATCGTCCGCTATATGATTGGATTTTGACGAGCCTGGAGCTGCCGCGTCCTTTGCCGCACCAGTATGAGTTTGCGAAACTCATCCCGAGCTACATGATCGTTTCCAAGCGCAAGCTCATCCAGCTTGTTAACGAGAAGATCGTGACGGGCTGGGATGATCCGCGTCTCCCAACTATCTCTGGACTGCGCCGTCGTGGAATCCCTGCGAGCGCGATCCGGCAATTTGCCTACAACATCGGGGTGACGAAGTATCGGAGTGTGACGGATATCGCGGTGTTCGAGCACGCCATCCGGGATGATCTGAACAAACGTTCACTGCGTCGGCTGGCGGTGCTGCGACCGTTGAAGGTCGTGCTGACAAATATTGCGGAAGGCGAAGTCATCGAGTTCGATGCGCAGAACAATCAGGAAGATCCGAACGCGGGATCGCGCAAGCTGGCCTTCACACGCGAGGTGTTCATCGAACAGGAAGATTTCATGGAAATCCCGCCGCCGAAATATTTCCGCCTGAAGCCCGGCGGTGAGGTGCGGTTGAAGTATGCGTGCATCATCAAGTGTGATGAAGTCATCAAGGATGCCGCTGGAAACGTCATCGAGCTGCGCTGCACCGCTGATCTGGAAACGCGTTCAGGTGGCGCTAATGCGGCCAAGAAGGTCAAGGGCACGATCCACTGGGTCAGCGCCAGCCATGCGGTGGATGCCGAGGTGCGGCTGTATGACCGATTGTTCACGGAAGCCGAACCGGAGAAAGACGGGCGTGATTTCATGAGCGTGTTGAACCCGCATTCACTGGAAGTCATCACAGCCAAGCTGGAGGCGTCGCTGAAGGAGGCCAAGGCAGAGGAACGGTATCAGTTTGAACGGGTCGGCTATTTTGCTTTAGACAGCGACAGTCAGACCGGGAAGCCTGTCTTTAACCGGATCATCTCGCTGAAGGATGCGTGGGCCAAGGAAGTGAAGAGAGCGTAGGAAAGAACCAGTTTCACCGACAGCTTAAGTTTCAACCTAGTGACAGGGGTTTTCATGTTTTCACCCGCATATTTATTAAATATAACAAATGTTGTGCGAATAATGTTGGACATGAAAAAGGTGGGATAGAAGGCTAACTTAGTTGCTTTACTTGGTTTTCCAGCCAAATCGGCTCGTCAGCGGCCAATAGACGAAATACGAACGGCCGATGACGTTTTCTTGCGGCAAATCGCCCCAGTCACGTGAGTCCAAACTGTTCAGCGTGTTGTCACCCATTGCCATGTAGTGCTTCGGGCGGATGCCAAACTTCGCACTGTCATCTGTGAACAAACGGGCCAAGTAACGGTTGTATCGGGAGGCGGAGGTTTGATTCACATGGCCCAGATACTGGTTGTTATCCAATTCCGGCCGGTACGGCGCATAACTGTAGATGTTCTCAAACCCCCGATCTGCCGCAGTCAACTGCCGGCCATCTACCATCAGATGCTGGTCGCCATTGATCTGCAAGGTCTCACCAGGCAAACCGACCAGTCGTTTGATGTAGAAAAGGTCTTGTTGCAGCCCTTGAATGCCTTTGGTGGCAAAAACGATGATATCGCCACGTTGTGGGCGGCAAAAATTGTATGTCAGCCGATCGACGAAAAGATGATCACCACTCCGTACTTTGATGGCCGCAACGGTATCGCCTTGCTTAAATTCCCGGCTGTAATCAAGGCGTAGACGGCTGGCCAGGTCATCCGGTGGCATGAAGAACGTTTGGCGATGGAGCTTGCCGCCAACCCCGAATTCAAGCCGTTTAAAAAGCGGGAAAAGAGTGCGTAACGAAGCTTCCTGGGTCACCGGACCGGAGGCTTCGGCTTTCACCGCATAGTAGGAAACGCCTTCAAAGCACTTGTCCTTGAATCGCTGAAAGATGCCGGGGATTTCGGGATTGGGATTCTCCGCCGTGATCAAGCTGTCATGTGTTATGCCATACAGGGTCGGCTGCATCGAGCCGGTCGGGATCTTGAACGGTTGCAGGACGAATGTGCGGATGGCCACGGCCACGGCGATGGCGACCAGAAAGACCTCGACGTTCTCGCGCATGGAAGCGTCGGGATAGGGCTTGAGGTTCTTATTGGCGGCCTCTTCCAATTCCTTCATCCGCTGCTGGAGCAGTTCAGGTTTTTCGGCAGCGTCGATGGACTGCTTGAGCGCGTCGTTGGCTTTGGAGATGTTGCCGATGGCCTCGGCGGAGAGCAGATCGATCTGCGCGCGCAAAAGCTTGCGGACATGCTTGTGCATGTCCACCGCGTGGCGGACCGTCTTGGAAGTGAACCAGCGTAGCAGCAACATTCCCCTGCCCTTTTTTTATTAGGACTTGAGCACCTCGATGAACGCTTCTTGCGGGATGTCCACGTTACCGATGGATTTCATCCGTTTCTTGCCTTCCTTCTGCTTCTCGAGCAGCTTGCGCTTTCGGGAGATATCGCCGCCGTAGCATTTCGCCGTCACATCCTTGCGGAACGCGCTGATGGTCTCGGATGCTACGATCTTCGCCCCGATGGCCGCCTGGATCTTGATCACGAACTGGGCGCGCGGGATGACTTCCTTCAGTTTCTCCGCGAGCGAACGGCCTCGGCCTTCAGCCTTCGAGCGGTGTACGATGCAGGAAAACGCATCCATCGGCTCGGAGTTCACCAGCATGTCCAGCTTCACCATGTCGCTCTCCATATATTCATCCGGCTCGTAATCCATCGAGCCGAAGCCGCGCGTGATGCTTTTGATGCGGTCATGGAAGTCGATGAGGATCTCATTCAACGGCAGCAGGCTCGTCAACATCACGCGCCGTGCATCCAATGTCTCCGTATGATCCAATTTGCCGCGTTTCTCCGAGATCAACGCCATCATATCCCCGATGTTCTCATTCGGGCAGATGACGAAAGCCTTCACCATCGGTTCTTCGATCTTCAAGATGTAAGTCGCCTCCGGCATGAACGCCGGATTGTCGATCTCTTTGACATCGCCATTTGTGAACGTCACGCGATAGACCACGCTGGGATACGTCGCGATGATGTCCATGTCGTATTCACGACGAAGACGTTCCTGCACGATCTCCAGGTGGAGCAGACCAAGGAAGCCGCAACGGAAACCAAAGCCCAGGGCCACCGAAGTTTCCGAGGAATACACGAAGGCCGAATCGTTCAGCTTCAGTTTTCCCATCGCCGACTTCAACGATTCATAGTCTGCCGTGTTGATGGGATAGATCCCGCTGAACACCATGGGGTGGATCTCTTTGAAGCCGGGCAGAACTCCGGAAGGATTGCGTGCGTCCGTGATCGTGTCGCCCATCTTCACGTCCGCTGCGCTCTTGATGTTCGCCGTCATGTAACCCGTCTCACCCGCCTCCAGCTTGTCGCGAGTATAGGGCTTCGGATTGAAGCTGCCGACTTCCTTAACTTCAAAATTTTGTCCCGAATGCAGGAGCTTAACCATCATGCCCGGTTTCAATTCGCCATTGAACACGCGCACGTGCGTCACGACGCCCTTGTAGGTGTCGTAATACGAATCGAATGCCAGCGCCTGCAAACTCTTTTCACCCGTCGGCTTCGGTGGCGGCACGCGCTCGACGATGGCTTCCAAGATATCTTCGATGCCGATGCCTTGCTTGGCACTGCACGGGATCGCCCACTCGCTCGGCACCGCCAGCACGTCTTCCAGTTGCTGCAACGCTTGCGGCACGTTGGCGTGGCCGAGGTCGATCTTGTTGATGACCGGGATGATCGTCAGATTCTGTTTTGCTGCGAGATGGTAATTCGCAACGGTCTGAGCCTCTACGCCTTGAGCCGCATCGATTACCAGCAACGCGCCTTCGCATGCGCTCAAACTGCGTGACACTTCATACGCGAAATCCACATGGCCAGGAGTGTCGATAAGGTTTAGTTCGTAGGTCTCGCCGTTCTTGGCCTTGTAGAGCATCGTGACCGGATGCGCCTTGATGGTGATGCCGCGTTCCTTCTCCAAATCCATCGCATCGAGCAACTGCTCCGACATATCGCGCGTAGCGATGGTGCCGGTCATGTGCAATAACCGGTCCGAAAGCGTCGTCTTCCCATGGTCAATATGGGCGATAATGCTGAAATTACGTATGTGCGCTGAATCCATGCTCTTACAACTGTGTTTTAACGATCCAGACGGCGAGAGCAAACGGTGCGTTCGCCGCCTGTAAAAGACAGAGGCGAGAAGATACTCGCGAATGGCGGCTTGGGAAGGGAAAACTTAAGGAAGGGCGACCGCTTTGGGGGCGGCGTTGGTCTGCCGGGCATGCCATTTTTCGAGGTAGGCCTGGACTTCATCATGGCGCTGCATACGAAATGGAGGGTGGATCCGGCTGACCAGGTCCAAGGGAGTGCGCTTGCTGTTGGTGCGCAAGTTGAAGTCCCCTCCCCACTTGTCTAAAACCGCCAGCACCTCCCAATGACCGTTCTGGGCAGCAAAATGCGCCGGAGTGAACAGGCTCGAGTTCGTCGAGTTCACCCCCAAGTTCAACTCCAGCAGCATGGTCACCAAGGCGGGACTGCCGCCGCCGGCCGCCAGATGCAGGTAATTGTTCTTGTCCGCATCGGCAAACTTGTAGTCCGCACCCGCGTCGATCAGGGCACGCATCGAATTCTCACTGGAGCCCATGATGCTCATATGCATAGGACGCCGCCGAAAGGCATCGTGGGCATCGAATTCAGCTCCGTGTTTCAAGAGGAGCAAGACAACTTCGCTGTGTTTTCGTTGAGCAGCCAGATGAATGGGGGTAAGCCCCTGATTGTCCCGACCATTGACTTCAGCTTTGGCGGTGATGAGCAATTCGACGGTCTTTAAGTCGCCCGCGATCATCGCCCGGTGCAGTGGAGTTTGGCCAAACTTATTGCGAGAATTCACTTCCGCCCCTCTGGCCATGAGCGCGGTGATCACGTTGGTGGCCCCTTTCAGTGCGGCGATATGCAGCGGTTTATTCTGCTGGTGGTCTCTTTCCCTGATCAAACGTGGATCCTCCTCCAGCAGTTTGATCGCGTCATCAAATCGGTCCTCATGGATGGCCAGATGGATCTCCCCAGCGGTGCTGTCCACTGCCAGCGTCCCCCAGGCCAACAAAAGGCAGACGAATAGACGGATTCTCTGGAGGGCAGTATGCATCAGCATGTGATATCGGGTCTAAACTATCGTTTGCGGCCGCTCCGGGCAACGACGTAATATTCAAAACAAGCCATCTCGGCGGGAGGCCGATGCCGAGGGCAACCCGCATAGGACCACACTGGCTAAAGCGCCTTGCCTGAGATCAAAGCTGGTAAACCGTTGACGGACCCTTTGCGTCTGCTAGCGTTCGCCGGTCCCTGCGGCATGTTGTCGAGGGCAGAAAGATTAAATGAAACAAGTTACTGCGGCGTTCCTCGCCGTCACCATGGTCGCGACCGCAGCCACCGCTGCGGACCCATCCCTCAAAGACACCAAGGACAAGCTCGGCTACGGCATTGGCTTGGACATGGGCAAGACTTTCAAGAAACAGGGCTTGGATATCAATCCGGATGCCCTGCTGAAAGGGTTCAAAGACGGGTTCTCCGGAGCCCAACCGAAGCTCACCGAAGAGGAGATCAAAGCCACTTTCGCTGCGGTCCAACAGGAAATGGCCAAGAAACAGATGGAAGAGGCCGCCAAGGTATCGGCCAAGAACCTAAAGGATGGCGCAGACTTCCTCGCCGCCAACAAGAAAAAGGCCGGCATCACCACGACCGCCTCAGGCCTGCAATACAAAGTCATCACCACGGGGACCGGTGCCAAACCCAAAGCGGATAGCGTAGTGAAGACACATTACCGCGGCACTTTGCTGGACGGCACGGAATTCGACAGCTCCTACAAGCGCAATGAACCGGCTGAATTCGAAGTCGGCCAGGTGATCAAGGGCTGGACGGAAGCGTTGCAGCTCATGAATGTGGGCTCGAAGTGGCAGCTCTACATCCCGGCCGAGCTCGCTTACGGCGAGCGGGGTGCAGGTGGCACCATCGGGCCAAACTCCACCCTGATCTTCGACGTGGAGCTGATTTCCATCCAGCCGAAGAACTAAGGCAGCAAATCACTTAATGGGAGGAAGGCCGGCAGGCAACTGCCGGCCTTCTTGTTTTTGATGCTTGTGCAAAACGGCTCATTTGGCCCAGTAATGGTGGAAACATGAAGTTGCCTGAAACCAGCTTCCCCCTGCCCCGGCCAGACATGGATCTGGCCCAGGGAAGCAGTCGTAGACGTTTCCTGGGCATCTTGGTGGCAGGCGGCTTGACAGTGGGCGGTGCGCTTCGGGCAGAAGCGAAAACGAAAGCCAAGATCAACCCCTTTCCTTACACCAAGGAAGTGCGGTCAACTACTTCAGCCCTTAAGATCACTGCTGCTCGGTGGCGCTGGATTGTGCTGCATCACAGTGCCATCAAATACGGCAATGCCAGCATCTACGACAAGGCACACCGTGAACGCGGGATGGAGAACGGTCTGGCGTATCATTTTGTGATCGGCAATGGCATCGACTCGGGTGATGGGGAAATCGAGATCGGAACGCGCTGGAAGAAGCAGCTAGTCGGCGGGCATGTGCATCGGGAGGACATGAATGCGGTCGGCATTGGCATCTGCCTGGTCGGCAATCTGGAAGCAACCCGCCCAACGGAGAAGCAGATCACCGCCTTGCGTGAACTGCTGGACTATCTTCGCGGTACAGCCTGGGGCAAGAAGCTGAAATTCACCGTGCACAAAGAGGTGGAGCCTGGCCGCACGATCTGTCCAGGAAAGCATTTCCCGCTCGTAATGATGCAGATGCTGTATGGCAAATCGAAAGTGCCCAAACTTGCCTAACGCTTCCGGTGACGGATCAGGCTATGCATCGGGTGTATGAAGCGGAACTGGTCGCGACGATACTCCAAAGGCGGATACACGGGATTATAGCTGCTTAGGCGCACCATCTCACCGTCCTTACCAAAGGTGTGGTAGAGCTTGAAAAATACTTCACCGTTTTCTTCCAAACGGGCCACAACGACATCGCCATTCTTCGGCTGTTCGTTCGGCATGAAGATAACCCGGTCACCAGAGCGATACTCGGGCGTCATCGAGTCGCCTTCCAAGATGAGTGCATAGGCGTTCGGATCCTTGCAGTCGCTGTTGAGATATTCATCGATCTGGGTGGCAGGATCGCCATAGCTGCCGCCGTATCCGGCCGAAGCCCAACTGACGACTGGGATGGCTTGGGATTTGGTCAAGCTGGTGGCCTGCAACTGGGCCGCCAAACCACGCGGAATCGAAGAGTCATCACCAAAGAACCAGGCGATGGGACGGTTGAAGGTAGCAGCGACTTTCTGGACTTTTGCTGGATGCGGTAAAGTCTGCCCCATCTCCCAAGATTGTACTGAACGCAAAGCCACCCCGATTTGCGTAGCTGCGTCCCGTTGCGACCAGCCCTGAGCGAGCCGACAATCCAAGAGGCGCTTACCGAACATTTGCTTTTTTTCTGCGTTTTTCATTTGACGAATCCTTGGTTGAATAGCACCATATATGAAGTTAGGAGGGAATATGGCAATCAAAAAAAGAGGCAAACCATGGAAGTCTTCAGAGTTTACTCACTCAAGTGAGTTTTTTTGAAATCCACGACAGAATCAACCAGCTTTCCGTTCTTTTTACAAACAATCGATAAAATCATATCTACATATCAAGATACGTTGATTTTTAATTTGAAAAACCTCTGCCTTATCGCTAAATTCATCAGACAAATGGGAACCTTCAATCGGTTCCCGAAAATATAGCTGTGGCAACGTCATCTAAATATACGGTCGGTTCGGGCGAAGTGCTGGAAAAGCTTCTACGGGAACGCATTGTCATCATCGACGGCGCGATGGGCACCACCATCCGCACTTACGGCATGACCGAAGCGGACATCCGCGGACAGCGCTTTGCCAACTCCAAGAAGGATCTGCTGAATAACGGAGATCTCTTTTCCCTTACTCAGCCGAAGATGATCTGTGACATCCACCGCTGCTTCCTCGAAGCCGGTGCGAATATCATCGAGACGAACACCTTCTCCGCCACCAGCATCGGCCAGAGCGAATTCTTCGTAGATGACCCGCGTGAGCATGGTGGCCGTAAAGATCCGGAATTCTATCAAAAGATCATCGATGACAAGTTCCTCAATGAACTGGCGTGGGAGATCAATGAGCAATCCGCACGGCAATGTCGTGAATGGGCGGACCGCATCGCGAACAAGGATGGCAAGCCACGTTTTGTCGCTGGTGCAGTAGGACCACTGACCGTCTCGCTCTCGAACTCACCGGATGCGGATGATGCAGGTTTCCGCGTGGTGACGTTTGACCAGGTGAAGGCAGTGTATCGCAACCAGATCCGGGCGCTCATCGCCGGTGGCTCGGACATCCTGATGGTGGAAACGATTTTTGACTCGCTAAACGCGAAGGCGGCTCTGGTCGCCATTCAGGAAATCTTTGACGAGGACAAGGTCAAGTTGCCCGTCATCATCTCTGCAGCCGTCGGGCGGGGCGGCGAAACGATGATCTCTGCCCAGACAGTCGAGGCATATTGGAATGCGATGAAGCACATCCAGCCACTGGCGATCGGACTGAACTGCTCGCTCGGACCGGACTTGATGAGACCGTTCCTGGCAGAACTCGCCACGAAGTCCGATGCCTTCATCTCGTGCTATCCAAACGCTGGCTTGCCGAATCCACTGTCCCCTACCGGCTTCGACTTGAAGCCCGAGGATATGGGCAATTACCTGACGGATTTTGCGCAAGGCGGCCTGATCAACATCGCCGGTGGTTGCTGCGGCAATACGCCCGAGCATATCGCGGCCATTGCGAAAGCGCTGGAGGGACGGCATCCCCGCGAAGTTCTGGATAAAACCGGACGCAAGATTTTCAACGCACCACCCTCCCCCGCTCCAGCGAAACAAGAGAAAGAACCGACGAAGCCTTTGCGTCTAAGCGGTTCGCAACCGTTTACTCAACAGATCGGGACCTACATCATGATCGGTGAGCGGACGAATGTGGCAGGGTCGCCGAAATTCGCGAAACTCATCAAAGAAGGCAAATACGAGGAAGCGGTAAGCATCGCCCGGCAGCAGGTGGAGAACGGCGCGAACATCATCGATATCTGCATGGACGAAGGCATGATCGATGGCGTGGCCGCGATGACGCGCTTTCTGCAATTGCTTGGCTCCGAGCCGGAAGTGGCCAAGGTGCCCTTCATGGTGGATTCATCCAAGTGGGAGGTCATCGAGGCCGGTCTGAAATGCCTCCAAGGCAAAGGCATCGTGAACTCCATCTCGCTGAAGGAAGGTGAGGAGAAATTCCGTGAAAACGCTCGCAAAATCCTTAAGTATGGTGCGGCTGTGGTCGTGATGGCCTTTGATGAAAATGGCCAGGCAGCGACTTATGCGGAGAAAATTCGCATCTGCGAGCGCGCCTATCGCATCCTCGTGGATGAAGTCGGTTTCCCGTCGGAAGATATCATCTTCGATCCGAACATCCTCACCGTCGCAACGGGCATCGAGGAACATAACAACTACGGCGTGGACTTCATCGAAGCCACCCGCTGGATCAAGGCGAACTTGCCGCATGCGAAAGTGAGCGGTGGCGTCTCCAACATCTCGTTCAGCTTCCGTGGCAACAATGCGGTGCGCGAGGCCATGCACAGTGCGTTCCTCTATCATGCCATCGCGGCCGGCATGGACATGGGTATCGTGAACGCAGGCATGCTGGAGGTTTACGAGGAGATCAAGCCGGAGTTGAAGGAACTTGTGGAGGATGTGCTGCTGAATCGCCGTCCTGATGCTACGGAACGATTGGTTACATACGGTGAGAAGCTAAAGGCCGAGAGCGCTGGCACGGTCGTCAGTGATAAAAAAGAAGAAGAGCAATGGCGCAAAGGCACGGTCGAAGAACGCCTTTCGCATGCGCTCGTGAAGGGTATCGATACCTACATCGAGACAGATACGGAAGAGGCCCGCGCGAAGCTCGGCAAACCGTTGCTAGTGATTGAAGGGCCGTTGATGGACGGCATGGGCGTCGTCGGCGATCTTTTCGGTGCAGGCAAGATGTTCCTGCCGCAAGTGGTTAAATCCGCCCGCGTGATGAAAAAGGCCGTAGCCTATCTCACACCGTTCATGGAAGCGGAGAAGGCCGCGATGATAGCCTCCGGTCAAACCGTGAAAGCACAGGGTAAGATCATCCTCGCGACCGTGAAAGGCGACGTGCATGACATCGGCAAGAACATCGTGGGCGTGGTGCTCGCGTGCAATAATTTTGAGGTCATCGACATGGGTGTGATGGTGCCGTGCGAGAAAATTCTCGAACGCGCCAAGCTGGAGAATGCGGACATCATAGGTTTAAGCGGATTGATCACGCCATCACTCGATGAGATGACCCATGTCGCCCGTGAGATGGAACGGCAAGGCTTCAAGCTGCCCTTGCTCATCGGTGGTGCGACGACAAGTCGCGCGCATACGGCGGTCAAAATCGCGCAGCACTACAGCCAACCAGTAGTGCATGTGCTCGATGCCAGCCGTGCCGTGCCGGTGACCACCACTCTGCTCAATTCTGAGGATAAAAAAGGATTCGTGGAGAAGCTGAATGACGATTACGAGAAGCTGCGCCAACAGCACGCAGGGCGGAAACAGAAGCTCGTGAGCATCGAGCAAGCGCGGGCGAACGCACCGAAACTGAGTTACGAGGGCTTGACGAAGCCGGAGTTCATCGGCGCACGGGTCATCGAAGACATGGACCTCGCGACCTTGCGTGGGTTCATCGATTGGTCGCCTTTCTTCCACACCTGGGAATTGCGCGGCCGTTATCCCTCCATCCTCACCCATGAGAAGTATGGTGTGGAAGCGACGAAGCTCTTCAACGACGCGAACAGGTTGATGGACGAGATCATCGCGAAGAGGTTGATCCGCGCGAAAGGCATCTACGGTTTCTTCCCGGCGAACCGCCAGGGCGCAGATGATGTCGATCTCTTCACGGATGAGACGCGTCAACAAAAGCTGATGACGCTGCACTTCCTGCGGCAGCAGCATGACAAGGAAGCGGGCATGGCGAATTGGTCCCTCGCGGACTTCGTCGCGCCAACGGGCACGGCGGATTATTTCGGCGCTTTCGCTGTCACCACGGGCATCGGACTCGATGAGTTGGTGAAGAAATACAAAGCGGACCACGATGACTATAACGCCATCATGGCAGAGGCCATCGCCGACCGTCTGGCTGAAGCCTTTGCTGAGTATTTGCACAAGAAAGCGCGCGAGGAGTGGGGGTACGGCAAGAGCGAGAACCTGAGCCCGGATGATTTGATCGAAGAAAAATATCGTGGCATCCGCCCTGCCCCGGGTTATCCGGCATGCCCGGATCATACGGAGAAACGGCTGCTCTGGGAGTTGCTGGATGTGGAAAAGACCGCCGGCATCAAACTCACGGAATCCTGCGCCATGTGGCCGGGCAGCAGCGTGAGCGGTTTCTACTTCGGCCATCCCGAGTCGAAATATTTTGCTGTGGGCAAGTTGGAACGGGACCAGTTACTGGACTACCATCAGCGCAAGGGCATGACTCTGGCAGAAGCCGAGCGCTGGCTCGGTCCCTGGCTGAATTACGATCCGGCCAAAGCCTGAAGTGTTCAGCCCGGCGGAGGACTCACAGACAGGCTGCTGGTCCTACACTGCCGGCCCGCTTTGCGTGATGATGCTGCGCACTTTGTTCAGCAGCATCTCAGGTGTATACGGCTTTTGTATGAAGGCAGCCGGGGCCTTGGTCGTGAAGCGGTTGATGACCTCGCTTTCGCTGAAACCGCTCATCAAAAGCACTTTCACCCCCGGCACGATCATGCGCATGGCGTTGAAGGCCTGATGCCCATCCATCTTTGGCATCGTCAGATCCAGCACCACCGCCACGATCAGCGCCCGGTGCTCACGGAACACCTCGAGTCCCTCCGCACCATCCGCCGCCGTCAACACTTGGAAACCGGCTTCCTGCAGGGCCCGGCGACAGACTTCACGCACGGTTTCCTCGTCATCCACTACCAGCACAGTCCCGGTCTGTTTTCTACGCGCGGCACCAGCCTCCTCTTTTAGCTGCCTTGAGGCCGTGTCATACTTCTCTTTCACCGGCTTGAAGAATACCCGGAAAGTGCTGCCGATGTCCTTGGTGCTGGATACGGTCAGAATGCCTGCCTGGCTGCGCACAATCCCCAAGACGGCTGGCAGCCCCAAACCGCGACCGATAAATTTGGTGGTGAAGAATGGATCAAACATCCGCAACTTGGTCTTCTCATCCATGCCACAGCCATCGTCCTTCACTTCAAACATCACATATTCATCATGCAGTTTCTCCGGCCGGCATATGGCACCGGCCAAAAGAGCCTCCTCTGGCGTCACCCGTTTCGTAGTGATCTTCACACAGCCGTTATTGCCTTCCAATGCTTCCAAGGCATTCATCATGAGGTTCATGATCAACTGCCGCATCTGCATGGGGTCGCCCAGCACTGGCGGCACGCCAGGTTCCGAATCGAACGAGATTTCGGCGCGGCTGGAATAAGTCGTCCGTAACAGGGAAACCGTATCCCGGGCAATGTCACTAAGATAAACCGGCCCTAAAATGAACCGTCCACCACCGGCATAGGCGAGCAATTGCCGGCAGAGGTCCGCCGCCCGTTGCGCGTCCTTCTCAATATCGGTCAAATAGACTGTCATCTCCGCACCAGCCTGCCCATCTTCCTTGACCATGGCCGCATTACAGATGATGCCGGTCAGCAGATTGTTGAAGTCATGGGCAATCCCGCCCGCCAGCACGCCCAAACTTTCCAACCGTTGCGTTTCCTGCAAGCGGTTGCGCACCAACTCACGGTCTCGTTCAGCCCGTTTGCGGTCGGTTATATCGATGAATGCCCCCACGGCTCCACGCACCTTACCGGTTTGATCTTGCAAAGGCGCGGCATAGCCCAGGATGTGACGGCGCTCACCATCTTGAAAAACGATATCCTCCTCAAACTCATCCACCGTCACGCCTTTGCTGGCTGCCATCTGGATGGGCAAATCCTCCGGCTTAAGCTTCACCCCTTGGTGTTCCACATGAAAATGATGGGGGGCCTGTTCCGAAGGAGCGCTCAACGAGGCGTTTTGATTCTCATCCACCCTGAGCATCCTAGCGAACGCCGCATTGGTCTTGATGGTCAGGCAGGCCGGGTCCTGCGCGATGCCGATACCGACCGGCAGGACTTTTAGCAGCGTCTCCAGTTCCTGCACCCGATTCTGCAAATCGAGGTTTAGCCGTCTCACTTCCTCCTCGGCTGCCTTGCGCTGCTCGACTTCCCGCGCCAGATCTTGATTCACTTGGGCAAGGCCCGGTAGCGCCATGGCCTTAGGCAGGTGCTTTATCAGCACCAGCACTGTCGCCCAAGAGGCAGTGGCTGTGATGATCTTCAATAAGCCTGAAAAATGATAGACGGGACGCCAGAAAATGACCGCTTCCACCAGATGCACCAACCCGCAGGAGAGGATGAAAGCCGCAAACAGCCAGTATAACTTGGGGAAAATAACCTCCCCTTTCCGGCTGCGAACATAGTATGCGATCGAGAGCGGGATGGCCGCATAGGCACCAAAGATGGCCAGATCGGACAGGATATGTACCCATCCATGCAAGTCCGTCCATTGCCCGCAATTCCAGCGGGCAGGAAAATCGCTGGTGTCGAACAGACTGGTTATAAGTGAAAACATAATTCAAATTCGGCTCTGCATTAGCGTCAACCTCTTGGCTGTTCATGCAGACAATACACCTCCCCCTTCAAACCACCAATCCCGAAAGTGATTCTCTATGCGTAATCCCCTGAAATGCAAGCCATAGCCGCTCAGAAAGCCAGCGCAGAATAATACATGCTTTCGCCAAAATTCCTCCATTGTTAGGGGCTCAACTTGTAGTAGACTGTCGGCTACACATGCGTAACCTGATATCTGGCATCTCGGCCAAGATTCTCACGCCCGCCAGCCTCCTGCTGGCCGGCTGCCTGCTGCTGCTGTCTTCCGAACCACCTGCTCGCGCTGCATCCCCAAAACTGGAGTTTAATCGCGATATTCGGCCCATTTTGTCAGACAAATGCTTTTATTGCCACGGTCCCGACAAAAACCACCGCAAGGCCGACCTGCGACTGGACATCCGCGCCGACGCCATCGCGGGCAAGGCATTCGTGCCGGGCAAACCCACTGAAAGCGAACTGATCGCCCGCATATTCACCAAGGATGAAGACGATCTCATGCCGCCGCCGGAGGCACACAAGATTTTGACCCCGGCCCAGAAAGAGACTTTGAAACAATGGGTGGAACAAGGGGCCGAATATCAGGAGCACTGGGCGTATCTGCCGCCCAAACGCAGCACCCCGCCTGCAGCATCCAATCCGGCATGGATTCGCACCCCGATCGACAATTTTATCGCCGCCAAGTTATCCGAACATAAACTCACCCCCTCCCCTGAAGCCGACCGCCGCACCTTGCTCCGCCGCTTGAGCCTCGACCTTACCGGTCTGCCACCAACGGTGGCAGAAGTGGAAGCGTTTATCCGGGATAAGAGCCCGAAAGCTTATGAGAAACAGGTGGAGCGCCTTTTGCAATCACGCCACTACGGCGAGCGCATGGCCGTTCCGTGGCTGGATGCCGTCCGTTTCACTGATACCGTCGGTTATCATGGCGACCAAAATCAGAACATCTTCCCTTACCGCGAATACGTCATCAATTCATTCAACAGCAACAAACGTTTTGACCAGTTCACGATTGAACAGCTTGCCGGTGATCTGCTGCCGAATCCGACGACGGAACAAATCATAGCCACAGGCTTCAATCGCCTGAACATGATGACCCGGGAAGGCGGTGCCCAGGCCAAGGAGTATCTGGCGAAGTATGCGGCTGATCGCGTGCGCACCGTAGGCACGGCATGGCTGGGTTCCACGCTGGGTTGTGCCGAATGCCATGACCACAAGTTTGATCCGTTCACGGCTAAGGATTTTTATTCTATGGCCGCCTTCTTCTCCGATGTGAAGCAATGGGGTGTCTACAGCGACTACAAGTACACGCCCGAACCCGAGCTCAAAGGCTTCAACAACGAGTATCCTTTCCCGCCGGAGCTGCAGGTGAGCAGTCCTTACTTGAAAGAGCGTTCGCAAGAACTCCGTTTCAAACTTCAAGCGATCGCCGAGGTCTCTGCCCGTGAAGCGGATAAGGATGCCTACAAGCAGTGGCGTGAGCAAAGCCTGGTCTGGCTGAAGCAAAACCCCAGCGGCTGGAACACGCCCGGCGGTGTCAGGATCACCACGGAAAATATCGCCAAGAAGAATGCCAAGGATAAGAAGGCCGTGGCCAAGCAGGCGGATTTCCTAAGCGTAACGAATACTAAGACTGGAGCTGACGGCAGCATCCATTTTGCCGCCAAGCGCAATGGCAGCGACCGCTACGAGATCACCTTGCCGGATATGAATCTGGCTTCGTTACGTCTGGAGCTGCTACCTGCTTCGGATGACAAGACCAGCATTCTCCACAAGGATGCAACCGCTGCCAGCATCAAGTTCAAGGCGACGCTCAAGCGCTCGGGCAACGCCAAGCCGGAGACACTTTCCATTGATCACGGCATGGCGAATCTCTGGGATGAACGCTACGCCAGCGGTTCCGCCATCATCGGCGTGCGGGATATGTGGAAGGTTTCCAGTAAGCATCTCAATGAGCCGCAGACTGCTGTCTGGCAGTTCAAGGACATCAAGCAAGTGAAAGCGGGAGATGTCCTCGAATTGACTCTGGACGAGAATCCCGCTGCCCGAGTGCGCTGGTCCGTTGCTCCATTCGCCAGCTTGAATCCTTTGGCACCCCTGACTGAAGCCACCGCAATGGTCAACAAACACAAGTCACCAGCGAAATCCTCCGAACTGGCTGAACTTTTCCTGCTCAGCTCGCAGAGCGATACAAATGCCTTGAAGGAGTTCCGCCAAGCCAGGACTGACTGGTTGGAATGCCGCGATGGTGACGCCCAAACGCTCATCACTGTTGCTTGGGAGCCCAAAGAAACCCGTATCCTCGCCCGTGGTAACTGGCAGGATGAAAGCGGCAAGATCGTATCCCCTTACCCGCCGGAGTTCCTGACCAGCAGCAAAACCACCGATGCCCAGCGCTTGAACCGGCTCGACCTGGCCAAGTGGATTGTCTCTCCTGAGAACCCGCTGACTTCTCGTGTCATCATGAACCGGCTGTGGAAGCAGTTCTTCGGCAACGGTCTTTACAACAGCGTGGAGGATATCGGAGCGCAAGGCGAATGGCCCTCGCATCCCGAGCTCTTGGACTGGCTCGCGGTCGAGTTCCGCGAGAGTGGTTGGGATTATCGTCACATGGTGCGCCTCATGGTAAACTCTTCTGCTTATCGCCAGAATTCCAATCTCAAGCGCGAGGTCATCGAGTCCGATCCGGATAACCGTCTGCTCGCCTCGCAGAATCCACGGCGGCTAGATGCTGAATTCGTGCGCGACAACGCCCTCTTCGTCGCAGGCTTGCTGAATCTCGACGTCGGCGGCCCAAGCGCCAAGCCATACCAGCCGCCGGGATATTACGAGAGCCTGCAATTCCCGGATCGCGACTACATCGCGAGCACCGATGACCGCCAGTATCGGCGCGGTCTCTACATGCACTGGCAGCGCACATTCCTGCACCCCATGCTGGCAAACTTCGATGCCCCCTCACGCGAAGAATGCACCGGTGTGCGCGTCGCCTCCAACACGCCACAACAGGCGCTCACCTTGCTGAATGATCCGTCCTTCGTGGAAGCCGCCCGCGTGCTGGCGCAGGAAGTGATGGAGTCCTCCAAGAGCGATTCACGTCGCCTCGATCTGGCCTTCAAGCGTGCTCTTGCTCGTGAACCAAAGGATACGGAGAAGAAATCACTCCTCGCCCTATTGGAGAAGCAAACGACCTTCTACCAAGGGGCGGCGGAAGATGCAGATAAGCTATTGAAAGTGGGTAACTCGCCCCGGAACACATCTCTATCGCCTTATGAACACGCCGCCTGGACCTCCGTCTGCCGCGTGATCCTGAACCTGCACGAAACCATTACCCGCTATTGATATGAACTGGCCACTCCCTTTCAGTCCCGATCATCGCGCCAGCCTCAACCGTCGCACGTTCCTCACGCGCAGCGGCCTGGGTCTCGGTTCGCTGGCCTTCGGCTCCCTGCTCTTTCGCGATGGTCGACAGGTCATGGCGGCAGAAGCACCACGTGGAATCGCGACCGGCGGCGTCATCAATCCCCCGCACTACCCTATCAAGGCCAAGCGCGTCATCCATCTCTGCATGGCAGGCGGACCTTCCCAAGTCGAATCGTTTGATCCCAAGCCAGAACTCAAGAAGATCGATGGCCAGCCGTTCCCGGAATCACTGACCAAAGGCCAGCAACTTGCCCAGCTGCAAGGCACCGTCTTGAAAGCCCGCGGTTCCTTCGTGGATTTCAAGAAGCACGGTAAATCTGGCCAGGAAATCTCCAATCTGTTCCCGCACATCTCGGGAATAGCGGACGACATCTGCATCATCCGTTCGATGGTGACAGAGCAGATCAATCATGATCCGGCGCACGCCTTCATGAACTCCGGCTCCATCCTGAAAGGCCGTCCCAGCATGGGTTCATGGCTTCTATATGGTCTCGGCGCAGAGACCGACAGTTTGCCTGGCTTTGTAGTGCTCGTTTCTCAAGGCAAAGGCGGTGGTGCTCAACCTGTCTCCGCCCGGCAATGGTCCAGCGGCTTTTTGCCGAGCCGGTTTCAGGGCATCCAGTTCCAGTCCAAGGGGGATGCGGTGCATTACGTCGGATATCCCGACGGTGTCTGCCAGAGCAATCAGCGATTGATCGTGGAGGAGATCAACCGGCTGAACGGGCAATTGTCACAAGAGCGTCTTGATCCCGAGATCCAGACGCGCATGAGCCAGTATGAGATGGCCTTCCGCATGCAGAGTTCGGTGCCTGAACTGACGGATTTCAAAAAGGAGCCGCAAAGCATTCTCGACCTGTACGGAGTGAAGGAACCGGGTGATGGCAGTTTTGCCTCGAACTGCCTGCTGGCCCGCCGTCTGGCCGAACGCGGTGTGCGCTTCATCCAACTCTATCATCGTGCGTGGGATCATCACGGCGACATCGAGAAGAACATGCCCAAGGCAGCGCTAGAAACGGACCAAGCGAGTGCGGCTCTGGTGAACGACTTGAAGCAGCGCGGTCTGCTGGATGACACACTCATCATCTGGGGCGGCGAATTCGGCCGTACGCCGATGGGGCAAGGCACCGGCCGTGATCACCACATCCTCGCCTTCTCCATCTGGATGGCGGGCGGCGGCATGAAACCCGGTATCACCTACGGAGCTACGGATGAATTCTCCTACCGGGCCGTGGAGAATGTGGTGAACATGCGGGACCTGCATGCCACCATGCTCCACCAGTGCGGCATCGACCACAACCGTTTCAGCGTCAAGTTCCAAGGCTTGGATGCCAAGTTGACCGGGGTGGAACCGGCCAAGGTGCTCAAAGCCATCCTCGCATAAGCAAAATGGCGCGGTGTTGCCGGGTAAGCGTAAACAGTTGTATGAAGCTCATCTGCTCCGAACCGTTTTTGCTACAACACCGCGCCTGCAGAATATTTGCGTGAAGCTTTACTTCAACGCTTTGGCCACCGATCGCACGTTGCCATCGATCAGTTTGATGTAGTCCGTAGCCTCATCATTGCCGCCCACGAGGATGGGCAGATAGACCACCGGCACGCCGATGCTGCCGGCCACGTATTCCGACGTTTTCTTGGAGCGGTTCGGTTCCACGATCACCAGTTTCACACTCGCTTCCTTCATCTTGGGGATGAGCGAATTGATGTAAGTCGGTGAAGGCTCGATACCCGGCTTGGGTTCGATCTGTCCCGCCACCACTAAACCGAAGTGATACGCGAAGTATTCGAACGATTTGTGATACGTCACCACTTTGACCCCTTGATGTGCTTGCAGCAGTTCGCTCCATTCTTTGGCTTTCGTATCCAAGGCGGATTCAAACGTGCCGAGGTTCTTCGCGTAAACTGCTGCGTTTGCCGGATCCATTTTGGAGAAGTGCGCCGCCAAATGTTTGGCCACGATTTTTCCGTTGTCTGGGTCCAGCAGGTAATGCGGATTGCCTCCCGCGTGGACATCGCCTTGCGAGCGATCCACCTTGCCTGCCGGCACTTCGAGCAAAGCGACGCCTTCTGAGGCATCCACCCTGCCACCGCCCCCACGGGCAATTTTGCGGTTGCGTGCATTATCCACCAACGGCGGGAGCCAGCCGATCTCCAGTTCCACACCCCCTTCGATCAAGACATCAGCCTTGTTCAAGACGCGGGCAAAGCTGGGCTTGGCATCGACAAAGTGAGGGTCCTCGGTACCACGGGCCAGACTGACCACATGGACCTTGTCACCCCCCACCGCCGCCGCAATGGCACCGAGATCAGGCGTAGTCGCCACAACCTCCAAGGCTGCTTGCGCACTCATGACGCCGCCCAGCACAAGGCCGAACAGCAAAGTTAAGATTCGTTTCATACGCGTTCAGGTTTAGAATTTATGCGCGGCATGGGCACCGAGCACGAACTCGAACTGCAACCAGACGGAGTGATCGATGCCGATGTCCGTGCGGTCGTCGTAATTGTATTGCAACCGGATCTTGGAGAACTCGGTCGGATACCAGGTCAGGTTCGGGGAAACACGATAGCGTGTCGCGCGGAACTTGTCGAAGACGCCATTGAAACCGCCCGCACCGTCTGGTTCAAGGAGCCCCATGGTCTGATACGAGGCCACATCGCCCGTCACATAGTCGAAACGAAGTCCAGCCACCCACCCTTTGCGGAAACCGTAGCTCAACTGCGAATACAGGCCGTAATCCGTGAGTTTCTCCGCTGGCAAAACCGCCGGTAAACCGGTGACCGGATCGAACAACTGGCCGGGATCGGCGCTCCCATCGCCATCTTCATCCGCAAGCAGGCCGTCCGCGTCCTCATCCCAATCGAATGAGCCGGTGCCATACTTGCGCATCATGGCCTCGGTCTGGAACTGCACGAATGGGAAACCGCCGGAGTGATTCTCCGGTTTCCATTTCCAGGTCAGGTCCACACCATAGATCTCGGTGCGCGTGTTCTCACCACCCCCGCCATTAGCATTGGGTCCGAAGGCGCCAGAAACGCCGAGCAACAAAGTCTGGTTATCCGTCAGGTTGAACGAGGTCGCCAAGCGGGGTGTGATGAGCAGGTCATCGAAGCGCTTCATGCCGCGATTGTTGTCCGCATGACGGAAGCTGAACGGAATGCCCTCCGCTTCATCTCCACCATGAGAATGACCACCATCACTGCGGAATCCCGTGGCCGTGGCTCCCTGACTGTTCTGCAATCCAAGGAAGAGTTCCGTATACCAGGGCGTCGGTGCCAGCCAGGAGAGGCGGGCACCGGGATTGCGCAGACCATCAGCCCCCAAGAAACGGGCATTCACCAACGGCGCATCCATGAAGGACCACGAGTGCGGATGCTGGGTATTGATACGACCGAACTCGGTCAGATATTGGCCAGCCCGAATCTGAAAATTGCCCGGCAAGGCGATGGATTCCAACCAAGCCTCTTCCAATTCCACGAAGGTTTCCCCTTCCCCATCGATGGCAAAAAGGACGTTCGCATTGCCACGGAAGTAAGGATCCACGGCTCCAGAAAAGTTGGCTTCCAGACCTTGGAATGTAAAACCACGCTGGTTCGGGTCATGACCACCAATCTGCAAATCATCCAGATCATTGGCCGTCGAGCTGCCAGCGGCAAAGGTGCCCACGATGCCGATGTCCATGAACGCCGCGCCCTTGCGCAGCCGGATGGGATCGGTGATGCGCCAGGGCTGATCCATCATGGTATCACCGGACTTGGCAGCGCCTTCAGCAGGAGCGGTCGCGACCTGTTGTTTGATGGTCTGCTGCTCTTGGGTGATGGCGGTCTGGTTTTGCTTCAACTGCTGAAGCTGCTGTTCCAGCAACTGGATCTGCTGGCGTTGCAGTTCCTGCTGTTTGTGGAATTCCTCCTGCATCTGCTGGAGCTGCTTTTGCAGTTGCTCCACAGAAGGAACGTTATTCTGGGCATGGGTCTGGCCACAAAGGGCCGAGAGCATCAGAGCGGACGATACGGCGAAGAGAGATTTCTTGTTCATGTTTCCTAACTGCGCAGGCAGTAACGCTGCCTACGTCTGGTTTGATCATTCGGACTAGCTGACGCAAAAAGACATCACCCGGCGTCAGCAAGCCGAGAGATGCTCAGGAAGCAGGCGAATAAGGCGGGGCCCGACCAGACCACAGGGTGACAATGACCACAGCGTAGTCCACGCTGTGAGGGAAGGCGATCTCCGCCACTGGCACGAACTCGGGCTGCGGCAAAGGAGCGGAAACAAAATCTAGGGCGACCGAAGCAGAACGGTACAGGCAAGTGGCGCAATCATCGCCAGTTTTGGAGTCATCACTGTGATGATGGTGATGAGAAGCGCCAGCGTGATGATGATGGTGTGCGTCCCGATCATCATGGGAGCCATGGACGCCTTTAAGACTGAGCACACCGGCCACCAGCAACAGCAAAGCCATGAGGGCCGCGAGGCCCGGATGACGCAAGTGCCAGTTGATACGGCGCGAATTCATATCTGCAAGTCTTTTGCAATTAGACCACAAAACCCTGGACACGCAAGTTGTTTGTGTCCGGGTGAAAAGTGAACGGTTTAACCGTTCTTGCCGCAGCAATGCTTGAACTTCTTGCCGCTGCCGCAGGGGCATGGATCGTTCCGGCCGACCTTGGGCCCGGTGCGCACGGGTTTGATCTTGGAGATCTCCTCCGCCGCTTCACTGACCATGTCGCCCCCAGCGGCCTGCTTCTTCGTCTCCTCAAAAGCACTGGCTTCCTGATGGAGGGTCTGCTTGGGCAGGTTCAGCATGAACTGCTCGAACGCCATGAAGCTGGACGCGCTGCGGAAGATATTGTGGCAGGCTTCGGTCTTGATGCTGTCCATCAATTCCTCGAACAGCTTGAATGCTTCGGCCTTGTATTCGATCAACGGATCGCGCTGGCCGAACTGACGCAAGCCAATGGCCGTGCGCAAGCCGTCCATTGTATAGAGGTGCTCCTGCCAGAGCTTGTCGATGGCGGTCAGGATGGTGAAACGCTCAATCGCTTTCAGCGCGTTCTTGTCCTGCTCATACTGCACTTTCACCATGTAGGCGTCCCGGACGGCCTTGATGATGAAGGTGCAGACGGAAAGTTGTTCGGCACTCAAACCGTCAAAGACAGAGCCAGCCACCGGTTGCTGGTTGCCGGCGTGGGCGGCTTTGATGATCTCCTCTTCGGGAATTCCAACGGGGAAATTCAGGTTTACCCACTCAGCGAGTACACGCACATTCCATTGATCTGTGCCTTCCTCTGGTGATGTGTTCTGCTGCACCTTGGAGATGACCACTTCTTCCATGATGTCGAGCAGGCGGTCCTGCACATCGTCCGACTGGATGATCTCATTGCGGAAGCCGTAGAGGACTTCGCGCTGCTTGTTCATCACGTCGTCATACTCCAGCGTACGCTTGCGTTGCTGGAAGTTATGCTGCTCCACGCGCTTCTGCGCCGTCTCAATGGAGCGGTTCAGCAATGGATGTTCCAACTCCTGCCCTTCTTCCAGGCCCACCCGTTCCATCAACTTACTGATGCGGTCAGAACCGAAGAGACGCATGAGATCGTCTTCCAGCGAGATGAAAAAGTGCGAGGACCCCGGGTCACCTTGACGGGCGCACCGACCACGCAACTGGCGGTCGATTCGGCGGGATTCATGACGTTCCGTGGCGATGACGTGCAAACCACCCAACTCCGCCACCCCTGCTCCCAATTTGATGTCGGTGCCGCGACCGGCCATGTTCGTGGCGATAGTCACCGCGCCGCGCTGACCGGCGCGGGAGATGATCTCGGCTTCCTGCTCGTGATACTTGGCGTTCAGCACCGCGTGCACGATGCCTTCCTTCTTCAGGATGCGGGAAAGGAATTCGCTGACCTCGACCGAGATGGTGCCGACCAGGATCGGGCGTCCAACCTTGTGGACTTCCTGGATTTCTTTCAGCACGGCCGCGAACTTCTCGCGCCGAGTCTTATAGACCGTATCATGCTTGTCATTGCGCAGGCACGGCTGGTTGGTCGGGATGACCAGCACACCGAGCTTATAGATGTCGAAAAATTCCTGGGCTTCCGTTTCGGCGGTGCCTGTCATGCCGGCCAGCTTCAGATAGAGGCGGAAATAGTTCTGGATCGTGATCGTGGCATAAGTCTGCGTCTCCTCTTCGATGGCGACGCCTTCTTTCGCTTCCACGGCCTGATGCAAGCCCTCGCTCCAACGGCGGCCCGTCATCTTGCGGCCCGTGTTCTCGTCTACGATGATGACTTTGTTATCCTCAACGACGTACTGCACGTCCTTTTCGTACAGACAGTAGGCCTTCAGCAACTGGGCGATGCTGTGGATGCGTTCCGCCTTGGCTTCAAATTCAGACTGAATTCTCGCTTTCAGCTCCGCTCGCTTGCGGACGTCTTGCTCAGGTCCGTTATCGATCTCATGATAGGCGCTGACGATGTCCGGCATCATGAAGGCATCCGGATCCTGCGGGCTGAGATACTCACGGCCCTTTTCCGTCAAATCCGCCTCGTGACTCTTCTCTTCGATAGCGAAGAACAATTCTTCTTTTTGCGCGTAGAGCTCTTTCTTCGTCTGGTCGGCATGCAGTTCCAAGTCAACCTTGTTCAGCATCCGCAGGTTCTCTGCATCCTCCAGAAGGCGTGCTAGCCCCTCGGCTTTTGGCTGTCCCAGCTTGACCCGGTAGAGCAGCGTGCCAATCTCGCGTTCCAGATTTTCCCGTTCGCCTTCGATACTACCGCTCTTGAGCTTCTTGACCAGTTGCTCGGCTTCATCCAAATAGCGCTTACACAAACGTCGCTGCGATTGCACCACACCTTCAATGCCCGGCTTGAGTTGCTCGTAAATCTTGTTATCCCGGGCGACCACGGCTGGACCGCTGATGATGAGCGGCACGCGCGCTTCATCGATCAAGATAGAGTCCACTTCATCCACGATGGCGAAGTAATGCCCGCGCTGGACCTGGTCTTCCTTGCGCGTGGCCATGCCGTTGTCGCGCAGGTAGTCGAAACCGAACTCAGCATTCGTGCCGTAGGTGATGTCGCAATTGTACTGCTCGCGCCGTACGCTGGGAGACTGGTCATGCAGGATGCACCCGACCGTCAGACCGAGGAAACGATACACGGCCCCCATCCACTCACTGTCACGGGCGGCCAGGTAATCATTCACGGTGACGACATGCACACCACGCCCGCTCAAAGCGTTCAGATAGGTCGGCAAGGTGCCGACGAGCGTTTTGCCTTCACCCGTGGCCATTTCGGCGATCATGCCATTGTGCAGGCCCATACCGCCGATCAACTGCACATCGAAAGGCACCATCTCCCAGCGCAAAGGATGGTCACGGACCATGATGTCCTTGCCGCAAAGCCGGCGGCAGGCGTTCTTAACCACGGCAAAAGCCTCGGGCAGAATGGCTTCCAGCTCACGCTTCAGTTCGCCATTGTCCGTGATCTTGGAGAGCTTGTCCTTCCAGAAAGCGGTCTTTTCGCGCAGCGCCTCGTCCGGCTGGGACTGCAATCCCTGCTCGAGCTCGTTGATCTTGGCAACGATCGGCCGCATGCGCTTGATCTCACGCTCGTTCTTGGAACCAAAAATTTTCTTAAGTACTAACCCTATCATGTGTCTTACTTCCGTTAAATCGGAAGGCAAACGCTACGGGAACACCCCGAAAGCGTCAAAGAATTAAAGGACGCTCTAAGATGCGGCTAAACCGGCCCTGTTTATCAAGCCGGGGCCAGCTTTCCGTCCGCCTTCTTTGAAAGCTTGTCCTTCTGGCCCGGCTTGGCGGGCGGTTCATCATCTCCTTTGGAAAGATTCTTGGCACTGCCCCAAAACTTGATGGGCAACAGCCCCAAACCGATAAGCGCCAATTGGCTGACCATGAACACCATGAGCCACTTGAACGCCGAGTCCATAAAGCCGTAACTGTGCAGGCCGATGCCCAGCATGTTCGTGCCGAACCAGGACCAGGCCGTCACGATGTTGCCGAAGATGGCCATGTTCATGATGCCCCGCTCCTTCACCATCCCGCCCCAACGGGCGTGCAGGATGAGGGCATTCCACAAAACTATGATCAGCGCGCCGTTTTCCTTCGGGTCCCAACCCCAGAAACGGCCCCAAGATTGATCTGCCCAGATGCCGCCCAGCACCGTGCCGACAAAGCTGAACAAAGTGGCAAAACAAACAATGCCGTACACCATGCGGGAGAGCGCCTTGCTCAACTCGCCCGTCAACCCGTTCGTGAAAATACCACGCGCCAGATACACGATGGCCAGGAAGCCCGCGACATACGTCGAGGCATACCCCAGCGTGATGATCACCACGTGCGTCGCGAGCCAGAAGTTTGTGTCCAGCACCGCCTGCATCATCACCATCGTATCGCCACCGAGCGAAAGATTATGTGCCACGACCAAGGTGATGAACCCGATCATCGAGCCGACCACGGAACCGATGCCATCCTTGTAGAACCTTTCGAGAATCAAACCCAAGATCACCGAGCCCCAGCCGATAAAGATGGCCGAGGAATAAAGATTCGTAACCGGCGGACGCCCCTCCAGCCACATCCGGAAAATCAACCCTGTGGTGTGGATCACTAAGCCGACCACGATGAGCCAGAATGCCGAAGTCCGCAGCCACTTGCTCATATTGAACCACGAGAAGCATGCCAGCAGGAAAGCCAGCACATAGAGCACCATCGCCCGGTAGAACGCCTGGATATTGTTGTAAAAATGCTCCCAGTTCGCCTTGCTCAGTTGCTTGGAAAATTCCGGCTTCAGGCTCGCCAGATACTCGCCCACCTTGCCGTTGAACGCGGCTGAATCACCCTTGCGATACGCCGAAGCCAGTGCGCCATAGTATTCCACCGAACTGTGCAGTTTCTCACCCCGTGCGGCTTCCAACAAGGCATCACCCATGCGCATCCAGTCATCTTTTTCAGCCTCGGGATGATGTGGCGGCACAATCAGGGGCGGCTCCATGCGGGACATCACATCGAAGCGCTGGGCATAATTCACGAACTTGTCGAAGACCGCTTCGTCATACTGGCGGCCCGCCTGCTGGGCACGCACTGCGGCTACACCAGGTTCGATGAGGGATTTATACTCCGCCACTTCCGCCGCCCAATCCTTGGCATCCTGCGGCTGGAGAGTGTTCTTCAGGCGCATGTAGAGCACCAGCCGTTCATGCAATTTCATAACCGCTCGTTCTTGCGGGTTGCGATGGGAAGCTTCGATCTTTGCCACCCGCTTTTGCTCGGCGTCAAAGCCGGAGAGCGCATCCTGGTTCGGCATGATCTGGTTCCAGGAGTAATGCTTGCCGTCTTCGCCCGCGGCCTCGTTCTTTTCCGGCAATTTGAGCATGGAAATCACATCCGGGTGATCGATGCGGAAGACTTTGCGATTGTCCGCCTTCTCCGGGGTGATCATCATTTCCGAGAGCCATTCGATGGCGGGCATCTTCCGCCCCTCGACTCCGAACAATCTCTGGATAGCCGATCGCTCGGTCATCTCCTGGTCCGTGAAAGGAATATAGAGGCTTTGCTTCTCGCGGATCTGGAGTAGCGAATTGCGTGCCAGTGAATCCATCGGCTGGAACCGGCCGTTGAAGGATGCGGGCAGCTTGCCCATGGCCGTGTAATCAAAGTCTTTAACCTTGGGTGATCTGAGCGTGCTCGCGATCCAGAGCACCATCAGAGAAGTGATAATCAATGGCAGCCACTTTTTCATGCGGTCCTCCGTTTCGAAACAAATGCGACAAGATGGATCATGAATTGCACGATCAGCCCCAGGCCGACCACCAGACAGCCCACGTATGGCGTGAGCCAGCTAGGATTGCGCACCACTTGCAGAGTGCTGGTGCCGCGGCTACGGTCCAGCTCATCCTTGCCCATCTGATACTGATAGAAAGTCAGCCCGGCATAACGCAGCGGGTTGTTCATCCAGATATCCACTTCCCGTTTCTCGCTGGTCTCGGGGTTCTCGATGAGCACGCGGCTGCGGAAGTCCTTCGGGATTTCCGTGCCGGGATAGACCGCGTGCGTGGTCTTGAGTAGCGTCATGGTATAGGGTTTGTAAGCCCGCACCGGTCTCATCGTCATCGTGTAAGATTTGCCGCTCACCTCGATGCTCTGGGGCTTCGCCAACTGATCAGAAACGCGCGTCGCAGCGTCATGTCCATAATCGCGTTCGTAACTCATGTGGACGCTCTCCACCAGCAAGCTGTCCCCGGCCCAACCGGGCAAGACCCACGTGCCGAAGTTTTGCTTGGCATCCGACACTTCCACAATGGCCGTCGGGATGTTCTTCTCCTCCATCTTCTTCGTCTCCGCAGCTTTCACGAAGTCGAAGCTTTGGGCCACGCCATTCGTGGTGAGCGGCGGCTTGTTCTGCTGCATGGGCGCGCGGAAGTTGGTGTCGGAGTTCTTCCAGAATTCCTTCACCTTGAGGGTAAAAGGCAGCTTCTCATGCTTGATCTCGCTGCCTGCCTTGATGAGGGCCAGCGGGATGGCTACCACGTCCTCCTTGTCAGCGGAGGCTTCGCTGGTGATGGCCAGTTCGTACTCCATCGCGCTTTCGGAATATTGCTTGCTCTCACCTTCGGCAAAGCGGATCTGCGTCTCGCGGGAGAACAGGTCGGTGGTCAACTGACCCACCAGCAGCATGATGATGCCGATGTGCGTCATGAAGATGCCGGACTTCTTCCAGCCCCATTTGAAGCGGGTGATATGCGCGGCGATGAGGTTCACCAGCAACGCTGTGCCCAGCAGATAGCCGCCTGGGAGCGGGATGGGCACCTTGGAGCCGAAGAAGCTGAAACTCGGCACCCACCAGTGCTTGAAGTAGCGCTCCTGCGCGTTATAAAGCCCCTCATCCGCCTGCGCCACGGTGCCGATAAAGACCAGCACCACACTGAACGCCAGCAAGATCACCGTCAGCTTGAGCGAAGAGATTGTTTTCCAGATTTTTTCCATGCTGCTTGCTAAAAATTAAGGCTCGGAACGGGCAAAAGCCACGAACGCTGCTTTTTGCGCTTCCACGACCGCCGTGGCGCCGCGCAACTTGTAGAAGTACCACTGCCCGCCGCGCGGGACGATCGCTCCCACAATCCGGTCATCATTATTATCCATATCCACCAAGATGGCCCCGGGAATCGAGGAATCAAGGGGCTGCACCAGTTTCGCCAGTCCGGCGGCATCCACCGGCTCCAGCTTCAACTGTCCGCGCCAGCGGTTGATGTTCGCCAGATTGCCGCCCGTATCAGAAGGAAAGACGCTGACGGTGACCTCGGCGGTTGCATCTTTTTGGGGCGGCATCTGGAATTTCGCCAACACCATGGCTCCCGGAGCCACTTCTTTCCAGGTGGCTGGCACGGCCCATTTGGAGCCGGAACCACCGGCCGGACTCGGAACTGTCGCAGCCGCATCACTGCCCGCCGTGCCTCCACCGGCCCCGAACCGCACGGACTTGATGAACGCGAGGAAGTTCGCCTTTTCCTTCGTCACCAGCGCGTCATCACCGGAAATCTTGTAAAACCAGCTCGTGTCGGTGTCGTGCTGCATCACGGTCACGATGCGCTGCACCCCCTCGGAGCCACTGGCAGTATTGGCGATTTCGAAGAGCCGGCCCTGCTTGCCTGCGACTTCGGCGCTGCTCAGTAATTTGTCGGCCTCTTCCTTGCTAATCTCGGGCATGCCCATCTGCTGCCGCCACATGTTGACGACTTCCGTCTCGCGATTGGCCAACGGCGGCAAGGGGGCGATGGATACGTTGGCCTTCAAGCCGCCCGCGCCATCGATATTGAAATTCGCCACGCTCACCTGGTTCTGCGGCACTTCCGTCCAGCCTGCCGGAACGGTGTAATCCAGCTTGGGCCGTGCCGGGGCACTGGGCCGCTCCACCGCCGAGGGCGCAGAGCCGTGGGCATGGCCATGACCGGCGTGGGCAGCCTTCTCCTTCGGGGCTTGATAAACCCGGATTGCCTCCTGTTCTCCGCAACCAGCCAGCAGAAGACTGCCGGATATGAGGGCGGAAGACCAAACTTTATGTGTAAAACGCTTTGCCACAGAACTTTCTAAGCTAGCTATTGCCCTTGCAGAGTAGCAACAAAATATCCTTCCATCAGGAGTCTGAGCCGCCCGGAAATGGGTCAATTTCGGTATTATGACAGGCGACCCGGCCAAACTATTCAAACACCGTTCCATAAATAAGCTCGGCTTAACCTGGCCATCGCCAGGCTGCCCCGCGCTTTCCTCTTCTCCGGCCTTGATCTGGTTAATCATTATTTTACTTCTCTTGAACGTCTTTCCGGTCGTTTTCCATGCCACCACTTTGCCACTATTATCGGCCTCCCGTTAGCCTTGGCCTCGTTATTCCACACTATTCTCGGACTAAATTCCCGCTTTTTCATGACCTCATACTGCCATGTCTCCTGGTTGATCGTTAGCTTTCCGCTCGCTGCAACTCACTGCAGCTACACATAATCTCGATCTCATGCCTCGCAGACTGACAGGTTCCCGGGGTTTCTGCTAACCATGCATCTCACTACATCCCACTACATCCCACTACATCCACACAAAATAATGAGAAATCGCGCTTCCTCCTTCCCTATTGGCTAACCGCCCGCCTTGCGTTAGACTGATTCACGTTATGGCCGACCAAGCTCCCAAATCACAGCCATCAGCCCCGGCCTCTCCGGCAGCGGATGCCAATGCCACTATTGCAGCACCGACACCACCGGCCATCGACTCCTCTGTTTCCGTTCCCGCAACCGCCAAACAGCTCTCCAAAGAAGAACAGATGGCCGCCTTCGAAGAAGACCTGAAATACAACGACTGGGGCCACCAACCCTGCTAGTGGGGCGCGGCGTGTCCCGTATCGAAGGTCGGGAGTTGTCTCAACCCGCAGCAACTTCCAATAGCGCGTTGCGTTCAATCTGGCCTGTCACATCTCCACTCCGCTCTTCTTTCGATGTTGGACGTTGGGAGTTCGATGTTGGATGTTTTTCTATCCTAAAAGAAAAAAGCCCCCGGTTCATCACCGGAGGCTTTTGCAATTTCTATGACCGATAGCCAGTTTACTGGCCCATCATCATCGTCAGCAGGAACTCGATGTTGCTGCGCGTCTTCTTCAGCTTGTTCAACATCAGTTCCATCGCTTCGACTGGCGGCACGCCCGTGAGCGCACGGCGCAGCATGACCACGCGACCGTATTCGTCGGGATGATACAGCAGCTCTTCTTTGCGCGTGCCGGACATCTCGATGTTGATCGAGGGGAAGATGCGGCGGTCCACCAGATGGCGGTCCAGATGCACTTCCATGTTACCCGTGCCCTTGAATTCTTCGAAGATGACTTCATCCATGCGGGAGCCGGTATCCACCAGCGCGGTCGCCATGATCGTCAGCGAACCACCCTCTTCGATGTTACGGGCGGCACCGAAGAAACGCTTCGGCTTGTGCAACGCGTTCGCATCCACACCGCCGGACAGGATCTTGCCGGAGTGCGGTTGCACCGTGTTGTAAGCACGGGCGAGACGCGTGATGGAGTCGAGCAAGATGACCACGTCCTTCTTGTGCTCGATCATGCGCTTGGCCTTCTCGATCACCATCTCGGCCACTTGCACATGGCGTTCCGGCGGTTCATCGAAGGTCGAGGCGATCACTTCTGCCTCACGGCAGGACCGCTCCATGTCCGTCACTTCCTCAGGACGTTCGTCGATGAGCAAAATGAACAGGTAGCACTCCGGATTGTTCTTGATGATGGCGTTCGCCAGCTTCTGCATCAGCACCGTTTTACCCGTGCGAGGCGGAGCGACGATCAAGCCACGGCTGCCTTTGCCGATCGGGCAGACCAAGTCCAGCACGCGCGTGGAGTATTCATCCGAAGCCGTTTCCAGCAGGAACCGCTTGTTCGGGAACAACGGCGTGAGGTTGTCAAAATGTGTTTTGTCCTTCGCCTTGTCCGGGTCTTCATGACCGACGGATTCCACTTTCAACAGCGCGAAGAAACGTTCCTTCTCTTTCGGCGGACGGATCTGGCCGGCGATGATGTCACCCGTCTGCAGATCGAAACGGCGGATCTGCGAAGGTGACACATAAATATCTTCCGGGCACGGCAGATAATTGAAACTCTGGGAGCGCAGGAAACCGAAACCTTCCGGCAAGATCTCCAGCACGCCTTCACCAAAGAGGATGCCGTTGCGTTCGCCATTCTTCTGCAGGATCTGGAAGATCACCTCGTGCTTCTTCATCGTCCCGAAGTTCTCGATCCCCATCTCCCTCGCCATCTTGTTCAGCTCGCCGATGGCCATGGCTTGGAGCTGGCTGATGTTGATACGGATCTGTGGCGTCACCGGCCCGTCTGTGCGTGGTGCCTGAGTTTCCTCCTCCTCATGTTCCTCCACTGCATGTTTAGGCGGTTCGAGTTCATCAGAAGATTCTAGTCGGCGAGGGACGGCAGCAGGCGCCGGAGCGGCCGGTTTGACCGGGGCTGGCTTTGGCGTCACCTTTTCCGGCTCCGCTTTCACGGCCTCAACCGGTGCGGGCTTTGCCGGAGTTTCCACTACTTCCGGCGTTTCCATCAATTCAGGCTGCTCTGCCTCAGGTGCGGCAGCCTTCTTTGCCACTTTCTTGGTGGCCTTTTTGGGTAATCTTGCCATATGTCTAAATACAAAAATATGCGCCAGTGCTTAACCGCTACTGGCGCAAATTGTTGCCCTGCTGACGTGGATTCTTCATCCACGTTCTCCGGGGATTTGTTGGTGACTGAACGGTATTGCTACCGGGGGTTCAGTGCGGGGTTCACCACGCCATACATCAGTATGGCAAGGGGAACTTGGCGGTTAAGCGCTTCACACGTTCGCGCACAGAGT
Organism: uncultured Verrucomicrobiota bacterium; assembly: GCA_964589735.1. Taxonomy (GTDB): domain Bacteria; phylum Verrucomicrobiota; class Verrucomicrobiia; order Limisphaerales; family JAEYXS01; genus JAEYXS01. The sequence continues at coordinate 48,662 of CAZPUL010000009.1, forward strand.
GTGCGGCGTCAAGATTTTTGATGTCCGCCAGCACTTCGCTGATCATGTCGGCAATCTCCGCCATTTCAGCTTCTTTCATACCGCGCGTGGTGACGGCCGGTGTGCCCAAACGGACACCACTGGCCTGGAACGGCGAACGGGTCTCGAACGGAATCGTGTTCTTGTTCGTCGTGATGCCCGCTTCATCGAGCGCGATCTGGGAATCCTTGCCCGTGATACCCTTGGCGCCCACGTCCACCAGCATCAAGTGATTATCCGTGCCACCACTGACCAAACGGTAACCATTGCGGATCATGCCCTCCGCCAGCGCCGCCGCATTCTTCACGATCTGCTGTTGATAGGTCTTGAAAGAAGGTTGCAGCGCTTCCTGGAAGCAAACCGCTTTCGCGGCGATGACGTGCATCAACGGCCCACCCTGAATGCCCGGGAATGCCTGTGAATCGATTTCCTTCTGATACTTCGCCTTGCACATGATTAGACCGCCGCGAGGTCCGCGCAGGGTCTTGTGCGTGGTCGTCGTCACGAAGTCGGCATAAGGAACCGGGTTCGGATGGATGCCCGCCGCCACCAGACCGGCGATGTGCGCGATGTCCGCCAGCATCAGCGCGCCAACCTCTTGCGCGATCTCGCTCATGCGCTTGAAATCGATGATGCGTGGATAGGCGCTCGCACCCACCGTGATCATCTTGGGCTTGTGTTCACGGGCCATCTGCGAGAGCTGATCGTAATCGATCCGCTCGTCGTCCTTTCGCACGCCGTAGTGCACGATCTCGAAAAACTTGCCGGAGAAATTCGCCTTGTTGCCATGGGTCAAGTGACCGCCATGGCTCAGGTCCATCGTCAGCATCTTGTCACCGGGCTTTAGCATGGCGAAATAAACGGCCATGTTCGCACCGGAACCGGAATGCGGCTGCACGTTAGCATGCTCGGCACCAAACAATTTTTTGGCGCGCTCGATGGCGAGCGTCTCCACCACATCGACGTTTTCGCAACCGCCGTACCAGCGCTTGGCCGGATAACCTTCGGCGTACTTGTTCGTCAGCACCGAACCTTGGGCTTCCATCACCGCGGGGCTGGTGAAGTTCTCGCTCGCGATGAGCTCGATGTTCTCCTGTTGGCGTTGGCGCTCCTGTTTGATCAACTGGGCGATCTCAGGGTCCGTTTGGGCGAGAGGCTGGGCCATCGGGCCGCAGCACGTCGAAGCAGTATTCTCCATCTTGTTTACTCGTCTTTCATGCCGCCCGCCTTCAAAGCGGGCGTTCAAAAATGTATCCACGATGCGTTTGGCCTGTTCGGTGGTCACCAGCTTCTCACCGAGGCAAAGCACATTCGCATTATTATGCTGGCGGCAGAGGGCGGCCATTTCTTCATTGAACACCAGTGCAGCGCGGATGCCCGGCACTTTGTTCGCCGTGATGCTCATGCCCACCCCTGTCGTGCAGACCAGAATTCCCTCCTCCGCCTGACCGCGGGCCACGCATTGGGCCACTGCATGGGCGAAGTCCGGATAATCGGTGGACTCTGTGGACATGGTGCCCAAGTCCTCCACCGTGATCCCCTGCCCTTGCAGATGACTCTTGAGGGCTTCCTTCAACTTGAAACCGCCGTGGTCGGACCCGATTGCTAAAGTCTTTTTCATGGCTGCGTGAGCGCCCGCCGCTGCCGCTTCGGTCTGCTCGATAAAATGAACTGCGGACTTCACCCCCGCCTCGATCTCATCCCGGCAATGGGCATAGACATGGAAGGGACTGCCAATGGGGTCCGATATCTCTTTGTCGTAGCCTTCCACCGAGTCATCGAACTCGCGCAACAGGAAGGTCTTCTCTGCCGCTTGCGGATACATGTAGATCAGGCTGTCGAGGTGGCTCTGGGTCATCCCGAAAATGTAGTCCGCCTGATCCACGATCTGGCCGGTGACCATCTTGCTCATCTGTCGGGAGATATCGATGCCCTTCTCGCGCATCGCCGTCACAGAATGCACGCTCGGTGCCTGCCCGTTCATCGCCCCGACACCGGCGGAAAGGACGCGATATCCCTTCCGGTTCTTGACCGCTTCACGGAAAAAACCTTCCGCCATGGGACTGCGGCAAATGTTACCGGTGCAAATGACCAAAATTGTTATCTCGCCAGCCATCAAAGTCGTTAAAAGTGTGATGCTAAACCCGAATCGTCAACGGCGAAATCCCGTTGTCGTCCGAATGTTTAAAATGGGACAAATGGTGTGCTTAACCTCCTCAGCCCTAACGCTTATTCCGATATTCCCGCACCATGGAGAGTCCCTTCACCAGATCCAGTGCCCGCGCCAAAGCCGGATCCCGGACCACATTCTTGGCCGCATTCTCCCCCGGCTTGATCGGCACCACGTCCACATCCGGATTCAACCCCTCCTTATGCCGCCGAACCAGCTCCGCTTCATTGATCAACCGCGTGGGGGCTGTCGCCGCCTGGGTCTTGTTGGTCGAGGCCGCATCGCCTATCTGTTTGTAAGCATCTGCCAGATACATTTGCTCATCCAAAAGACTCACCTCCACTTTGATATCCGGAACGACACCGTTAAAGGGCATCGCCGTACCATCCTCAAATTTGATCTCCCCAGTCGCAACCCGTAACACATGCCCCGTAGAGAGTGGAATATCACGATACAAACTCAACTGGCCGGCAGTCGTTGAACCCAAGAGCAACCCCACTTTGCCCGCCCTCAATGAAGCCGCCAGCACCTCCACCGCATCTTGAGTCTTCTTATTCACCAAGATCACCGTCGGCATCTGGTTCACTGCACTGCGGCCGGTGGACTTCTGCGCCTTGCCGTCAACGGTAGCGATGGTCTTGTCCGCCGGATAAAAGCAGTCCGCCACTTGAAAGATGCCCTGATGATCGCCGCCCTTGGCAAAACGCAGGTCGATCACCAGCCCTTTCAGTTTGTTGGTGCTGGTCAACTGGTGCAGCGCCTCGCCTACCGTCTTGTCCGCCCCCTGCCCCAAGTCGCCCAACCGCACATAGCCATACGCAGTATCGAAAACTGTCGTTGCTGCCACCGCCGGACGCGGCTTCGCCTCAGATTCATCTGCCTTGGCTACGTTCGTAACCAGCAACGCCCGATTTCCCAGCTTGCTGAGCAAGCCCTCCACCGCCGCCCCCTGCAAGTCCGCCTCGCTCACACCGGTGAGATTGGTCTTCAGGATGGAGTAAACCTCCTGAAAGCTCGGCGCGGCGGCCTGCGCGGTGAATGCCGTCAGCGTCAGGGCCAAAGATAGGATCAACCGTTTCATTCGTGCTAATATCTCAGCGAAGTGCCTTGGATGCAATGTCCCGTCTGAATTGGGCCCCCTCAAAATCGATCAACGCCACCGCCTTATAAGCTGCTTCACGCGCTTCCTTGAGCGTTGGAGCCCAAGCAGTCACACCTAAAACACGCCCGCCATTAGTCACCACTTGCCCGTTCTTCAACGCGGTGCCGGCATGAAAAACTTTAGTGCTTGGCAACGCATTGGCCTTGTCCAAGCCGGTGATGACTTTCCCCTTCGGATAACTCCCCGGATACCCGCCCGAGGCCATCACCACACAAACGGAAGGCTGCGGGCTCCACTTCATTGCCACTTTGTCCAGCGTGCCATCCACACTCGCATTCAAGATGTCCACGAGGTCACTTTCCAACCGGGTCAGATACACCTGCGTTTCCGGATCGCCGAATCGCGCATTGAACTCGATCACCTTAGGCCCGCTCTTCGTCAGCATGACGCCGGGATAGATGATACCGTGATAGTCGATCCCTTCGGCCGCACAACCCTTCAACCACGGATCCAAAATCGCTTTGCCGACCGCTTGCAACTCGGCCTCATTCAAGAATGGCGCGGGCGAATACGTGCCCATGCCGCCCGTGTTCAAGCCCTGGTCGTTATCTCCAATGCGTTTGTGATCTTGCGAAGTCGGAAACAATTTCGCCGTCTTACCATCCACAATCGCATGCAAAGATAGCTCCATGCCCTCGAGCAATTCCTGGATAACCACATTATTACCAGCAGCACCAAAGGCCTTGCCCACCATGATCTCATCAATGGCTGCTTCCGCTTCGGGTATTGAGGTCGTCAATAAGACACCTTTGCCCAGCGCCAGACCATCCGCCTTTACAGCGCAACGTCCATCCAGACTGCGCGCAAATTCTTTGGCTTTTACCGCATCAGAAAAGGTGGCCGCCTTCATCGTCGGAATGCCATGACGCTCCATGAAGTGCTGGGTGAAAACCTTGGAAGCCTCGAACTCCGCCCCCTTCTTATTCGGTCCCCAGATCCGGAACCCCTTGCTCTGAAACAGATCCACGATGCCCATGCCCAGCGGATTGTCCGGACCTACCACCGTCAGATCCGGCTTATGCTCCAGCGCAAACGCCAACAGCTTGGGCAAATCTTCCGCACCGATTGCTACCAGCTCCACCAAGCTGCCATTGCTTGCCAGGCGCTCCTCAGCAATGCCCGCATTGCCCGGTGCGCACCACATCTTCGTCGGTTGCGGTGACTGCGCCAGCTTCCAAACCAACGTATGTTCCCGCCCGCCCGACCCTATGACCAATAACTTCATGTCCAACGATTCAACCCACTAACGAACATCAGGGAAAGCACTTTTAACCGTCAACATGCTGCCGCCTACTTTTTCTCATCCAACTTCAGATGCCTGTTCAGAAAATCCAGTATCTCCTTGGCCGCCTGGGGTGGTGCGCCAATGCCATGGCCCTTGCCTGGCACCACATATAAAGTCGATTCGACCCCCGCTTTGAGCAAAGCTTCGTGCAGAATCTTGCTCTGTTCCAACCGCACCATCGTGTCCTTGTCTCCGTGGACAATGTAAAAGGGTGCATCATCTGGCGTGATGTATTTGACCGGATTCGCCCGGGCCGCTTTGTCCAGGTTCTGCTCCAACGGGCCGCCCAGCAATTTGCCGATGTCGCTGTCGGGTGAAGTCCGCCATTTCGGATTCGTCACCAACTGGTTAAGGTCTGTTGGCGGATAAAAGGCGCAGATTGCCTGCACCCGGCTGGATTGCTCTAGATTGCCTCCCACGTCCCCCTCCAAATCCTTCAAGTCTGATGTCGTTCCGAGCAGCGCCGCCAGATGACCACCAGCGGAAGCACCAAATACCCCAATGCGACTGGCGTCCAGGTTCCACTTGTCTGCGTTCGCTTTGAGCCAGCGGACAACCGCTTTGCAATCATGCAATTGCGCCGGGAATGACGCTTGGTCGAGCAGGCGATACTCGATGCTCACGACCGCAAAATCTTTTTGCGCCAGAAACGCCAACGGACACCGCGCCTTGCTGCCAGCTTTCCACGCCCCGCCGTGAATCCAGATCAAAACCGGCAGACGATTCGTCGCCTGCTTCGGTTCATAAAGATCCAGCATCAGCGGGATGCCGTCTGGCCGGGCATACTCAAGATCGCGCTTAACACTGACGTACTTAGGTGAATAAGTGCGGCAACCTGCGCCCACCACCACCACCGCGACCATCAAACACAACCAAAGGCTAAACTTCGCATTCATCTTCAATGCCTCGGATACTCTGCTTTACTTCCGGCCTGCGCAATTTCTCTCTTGTGGCCAGCTGCGCATTTGCAATTGCACCATCGGTCTACGGCATGGGAACTGCTCCTTGTAAAGTGCGGACAACCCCTCGTTTCTTGCCCAAGCAGGCTGTCATTGGGCCGGTCTGAACCACTAAAAGTCCTGAGCCGGCCAGTTCTGGAGCTTTAGCCCTTCTTGTTCTGAAAGAGATAGTGAGAAACCAGCCATTCCCCACCGTTACGATATCCCCACAGTTCACCACACGCCATGTAGAAAACACGCCAGTAAACCCACCACTTGGTCGTGTTCTCGGCCCCGTAAGTATCCGCGAAGATCTGGCGGATTTCCGGCTCATGGGCATCCATGTTGGCCAGCCACGCTTCGGCGGTCTTCTGGTAATGCACGCCGTTCACTCGCCAATGGTTTTGGAGACTCAGGTCATCCTGAAAATACAGCAACAGATCATCAGAGGGCATGATGCCGCCGGTGAAGAAATAACGGGCCATCCAGTCGGACTCATCCTTGGCCACGAAATGATAGGCATACTCCTTGTGGGTGAAAATGTGCACGAAGAGCTTCCCGTCCGGCTTCAACCAGCGACTGATATTGCCGAGCAATGTCTGGTAATTCTTCATGTGCTCGAACATCTCCACCGACACCACGCGATCAAAACGGTTCGTCTCGATGTCGAAACGGTTCACGTCACAGGTGATGATGGTGACGTTCTTCAGGCCGCGCCGGGCGGCTTCGGCATCGATGAAAAGCTTCTGCGTGCGGGAATTGGAAACGCCCGTGATGCGTGCCTGTGGGTAACGCTCGGCCATCCACAAGGTCAGCGAGCCCCAACCACAGCCCAGCTCGAGTATCTCCTGTCCGTTAGCCAGCTCGGCCCTTTCGCCGTAAAACGCCAGCATCTTTTCTTCGGCCTCATCCAAAGTCTCAACCCCATCGGGCCAAAGAGCACCACTGTATTTCAGGCGCTTGCCGAGGCACAACTGGTAGAAACGCGTTGGCACTTCGTAGTGTTGCTCGTTCGCCGCCGGCATATCGACGGCAATCGGGCTGCGGCGGAGTTCATGAACCAGCTTCAACAGATGAGCCCGCTGGGCCTCGATGCTGCCCTTGTTCTCCTCCCGCAAGCGCTCGGCCAATAAACGGCGAATACCGATGCGCAGCAGGAAATCCGGGAACACATCTCGTTCCAGCAACCGGTCCAGCAGACCGGATGAGGCCGCCTTCTCATTGAACGAGAAAGATTCCACGTTTGCCGCCACCGATGCGGTTGATGCTTCGCTAGTCTTCATGCTTGCTCCTTCTTTTTTGGAAACCACGGCACAAACTTGTTCGTCGTGCGCTGATACTCTCGATAGGGCTCACCCTTGGTTTTCACCGCCAGTTCTTCTGTCATCGGGATGCCCGTCACCTTCAGCAGGAAATGCCACATCAAGAGCGGGCAAAAGAAAGTGACCCAACCCCATGGCGAGCCGCAGGCGAACAGGAAGAACCCCACCCAGATCAACCATTCAAAGAAATAGTTCGGATGGCGCGAATACCGCCACAGCCCCACCTGGCACACCCCGCCCTTGTTCGCCGGATTCGCTTTGAAGCTCTTTAACTGGGCATCAGCCACGGTTTCACCCGTCAGCGCAATCAGCCATACTGTGAAGCCAAACCATTCGACCAACTGGATCTGCGGTGCCGGGTTCAAAGCTGCCAAGAGAAATGGCAGCGAGAGCACAAGCTGCAACGCCCCTTGCAGTTGGAAAAACCAGAACATCTTACGGTCGGCAGCAGCTCCCCACTCCACACGTAATTGCGCATAGCGACGGTCTTCCACCGGATGATGGCCCATCACGCGAAAATAAAGATACCCGCCCAAACGCAAACTCCACAGGGCTGCCATGGATGTGATGAGCCAACGGCGGGTGCCATCCCCATGCGCCAACACGCTATACAACACCGCCACGACACTGAACCCTGCCGACCAGGCTATATCTACGATACCGGCGTTATTGATACGCACACTAAGCCACCAGATGAAAGCCATCAGCATCACGCAGAAGGTGAACGCAACGGCCAGCAAGGCGAGAAAGTCGCTCAGCATGGTTTCCCCTTGGTTGCCCAACGACGTATGATGGGTAAAAACGCCAGATACAATCCCCAGGCAATGAAGGGCGAGCACACTGCCCAGGCCAAAATGGCATGCAAACCAGTCATACCGAAGTCCTGCAGGAACTGACCCGGCGACGCATTGAAACGATCCACCATGTCAGTGACAGAAAATGCCACCGGCTTGGCTCCGACCAATTTTTCTCCCAATCGGATGAATACCAGTATCATCAGCAACTGCACACCTGACATAAGCCAGTTGATGAGCTGCAGGATGGGATGATTGAGCTTCAACGCTGCCCCGACCAGCAAGCACAGCGTGGTCGTACTGCCCAAGATCGGAAAGACCGACAAGACCAGGCCCAGCCCGATGGTGAGTGATGCTTTCTCCGGCGTAAGCCCTTGCTTCAACTGCCCTACCACGGGAGCCACGATGCGACGCTGCCAGAATGATTCCCTTGCCGCGGCAACTGGTGCCACCACAGGTTCAGGCATTCTGTTAAGGGCATCACTCACGAGCATAGTCTTTCAGGCGGCAACTCTTGCTGCCGGTCGCAGTAACAGGTCTTCCATCCGGGCATGGGCAGGAAGTTTGAAAAGCCGATAGAGCATGTAGGCAGCCATGGCGATGTTGCCAAGCAGCAGGATGGCCAAGAGCCAGATGACACGGGCGACGTTCGATGTCTCCCGATAAGCCAGCCAGAGGTAGAATGTGAGGAAACCAAAGTAAGTATCAAACAACGTAGCGATGAACCATGGGTGCGTGGCCACCTCCCGTGGCGTCTTCCACAAAGCCACTTCCGTGCTGGCCCAAGATGTGACCGCCAGCATGGCGATCAGCACAAAGATGAAGAATCCTCGAAAAAATGTTATCATATCAACCACGCAAAGTTGGGTTGTTCGGCCAGCTATAGACCACTTGCACCACGCTGATATTACGCATGGCAAAGGCCGCCTCGCAGTAACAGAGGTAATAGTTCCATTTGCGGATGAAGCGTTCATCAAATCCCTGCGCTTTCACTCCTTCGCCCCGGGCATTGAACGCCTCCCACCACAGGTGCAGGGTGCGGGCGTAGGAGAGGCCGATATCTTTCAGATCATACAGCACCATGCCGCCCGTGTTCTGGATGGCCTGATTCACACGCCCCACCGAGAGCAGCAAAGAACCCGGGAAGATATGCTTTTGGATCCAATCCACATTCGTGCGCAGCGAGTCGTACCGTGAATCGGCACAGGTGATCATCTGCAAAGCCAGCAAACCATCCGGCTTCAAAAGCTGCTGGCAATTGGCGAAATAGGTCTCCAAAAATTTGTCACCTACCGCCTCTAGCATCTCGATGGAAACTATTTTATCAAACTTGCCCGCGATGAGGCGGTAATCCTGCAACAAGATTTCCACGCGATCCGCCACTCCTTCTTGCTTAAACCTTTCCTGCGCGAACTTGTATTGCTCCTCCGAGATGGTGACCGTGGTCACACGGCAGCCGTAGTGCTTCACCGCATGACACGCCATGCCACCCCATCCGCTACCGATCTCCAACAAGTGATCCGTCGGCTTGAGTTTGAGCTGACGGCAGAGGCGGTCGTATTTGGCCACCTGAGCTTCCTCCAATGTCTGCGATGCCGCTGTGAAATGCGCGCTGGAGTAGGTCATCGTAGGGTCTAGAAAAAGCCGGTAGAAACAGTTACCCAAGTCATAATGCTCGTGGATGTTCTGCTTGCTCATCGCCACGCTGTTGGCCCGGCGCTCGTGCAGCCAGACATTATAGCGGCGAAAGAGATTGAGCGCCGTATCCTTCCCGGCCTTGGAACCGGACATCGTCGGGGCATGGGCGATATTGGCGATGAACCAAGAGATCACATCCGTGACGTTCTCCGTATCCCAGTCCCCATCCACGTAAGCCTCGCCAAAACCGACATCACCGAACAGAACGCACCGGCGGAAGAACTCTTCCCGGCGCACCTTGATGTTCGCTGCCGGCGTTGCATTGAGCTGGCCGAAGACGCGCACTTCGCCATCGGGGAACTCAAAACGCAGGCAGCCCGCCTGCATCGGCACCAGTGAGGCCATAACCGCCTGGCGATAGAGGCGCTGAAGCCAGGTGAGGCTTTGCGACACGCCTGTTGCCGATGGTTGCTCCAAGGTGGCGATGGGATGGCTCGTTAAACTCATAAAGGTTTTCCTGAGATAGAGACATGAGGATTCAAGACATCACGCTGCAAGGCCGTATCGGCCGCTTTGCGAAAGAACGGAATCTTTTTCCGCCAGAGCAAGAAAGCATGCCAATGGATGAGCGTAATGACTTTCAAAGTCACAAAAGGATATTTCAACGTGAACCAGGCCAGTTGGCGGCTGGTCAAGGGGGCTCGATGGCCGCTCAACGTACTAAGCAGTGCCCGGTCAGCTCCTACCCAATCATCCACATGGATTTCGAGCTGCTCAGCCGGCAGACGCAACTTGAACTCGAATTCCGTATCCAAGGTGGAGAATGGGGAGACGTAGAAATGCTTGGGTGCACGGAGATGAAAACGCCCCGCTTGACCTTCGACTGGCACAACTAGAAACGGCTTCATTTCCCGGAACGTATTGCCCACTTCAGCAACGGCACAAACCGGCTTTTCATCCGGCGTGAAGCAAAAATAGAACGACACTGGATTGAACACATACCCCAGCATGCGCGGGAACGTAAGCAAGCGGATGCGGGCATCTGATGGGAGATTCACACCATTGCGCGCCAGATAGGCGAGCACGTTCTGCTTCACGCCGCCAGTCGTAAGCTGGAGATGATCCGCATCACGGAAGCTGTAAAGATTGAAACGATTTCGGCTGAAACCAGTGATGTTCCCAGACAAGGAGTCCAACTCATCCAAGTCCAGATAGAACATGAACACCGGATAATTGAAATGATGCTCCTTCGGCTTCAGGCGATGATGCATCACTGAACACTCGTAGAGGCAGGAATGTTGAATCGGCGCACTCATGCCCAAGTCTCCTTGCCCAGCATCACGCGACACAAATCAACGGCCGAGGTGAAGGCATCTTCGTGGAAGCCGTAACGGAAATAGCTGCCCGCAAAGTAAACCGCTTGCGCGGGCGAACGCTGGTTTAGTTTTGGCAAGTCCTGCTGCGCCATAATAGCCCCCAGACTGAACAACGGATGCTCGTAGTTGATCTGCTTCAGGATACGGGCGGGATTCACGCGCTCCGCCCCATTGATGGAGATGAAATAGTTTTCCCGCTCCGAAACGCCCTGCAAGCGGTTCATCCAGTATATGGTGCTGGGCTGGACCTTGCCCGCGGCATCCACATTGATGCGGTAATTCCACGAAGACCAAGCGAGTTTGGTCCGGGGCATCACCGAGGCATCCGTGTGCAATGTCGCCAGATTCGGCTGATACTTGAACTCGCTCAGCAAACGGCGTTCTTCCGCATCCGCATCCTGGAGCATCGCGAGCGTTTGATCCGCATGGCTGGCGAGAATGACCTTATCAAAAACCTCTGATTTGCCATCATCACTCGTTACCGTTATGCCTGCGCCAGTGCGAGAGACGCTTACCACCTTACGTTGCAGATGCGTCACTGGGCCGACTGCCTGCAATATCTTCGTCACATACGATTTCGCCCCGTTCACCACGGTCCACCAAGGATGCTGGGTGTGCAGGCCAAGGAAGCCATGGTTATGAAAGAAGCGAATCAAGGCCATCGCGGGAAACTCCAACATCAACTCAGGCGGCGTGGACCAGACCGCGGCACTCATCGGCATCAGATAGAAATTCAGGAAATCGGCCCCATATCCGCGTTCCTCAACAAATTGCTGCACAGTGTGGGACGCATAAGCCGGATTCGTCAAAGCTTTCACCGCCTCGCCATTGAAGCGATTCACCTGCCAGAGTAGCGCGTAGAAACGTGGATTCACTAAGTTACTACGCTGGGCGAACAGATGATTCAAACTGGAGCCGCAATACTCCAAGCCCGTCGGCACATGCTGCACGCTGAACGACATGTCCGTCGGTTTGATGGCCACATCCAATTCGGTGAACAAACGGCAGAGGTTGGGATACGTGACTTTGTTGAAGACCATGAAACCCGTGTCAATGGGCACCGGTGTGCCGCCTTCATCCACGGTCACTGTGTTCGTATGGCCGCCGACGTAGTTGTTCTGCTCGAAAAGCGTCAGCGCGAAATGACGACGCAGCAAATAAGCGCAGCCTAAGCCCGCTATGCCTGTGCCGATGATCGCCAGTCGCTTCATGGTTTCGTTAAGAGATACGCCCTATGCTTTGACTGCCCGGAGGGTTTTAGCCTCCGCATAGACCGAGGCAGGAACGGGCCGCAATCCCCAGATCAGACCAGTCCAAGACAGCAGCTTGAGCCCGTAATAAGTGGGGTCGAATTCCCACCAATAAAAGCCTTGGCGGGTGGCGTTCATGTAGTGGTGATGATTGTTGTGCCAGCCCTCACCCAGCGTGATCAGCGAAAGCAGGAAACTGTTGCGGCTGTCATCCTGGGTCGGGAAGCGTTTGCGACCAAAAATGTGCGCGAGTGAATTGATGGAGCAGGTGCCATGAAACAGGACCGTGGTGCTGATGAAGAATCCCCAGACCAGCAACTGCCCGCCCGTGACGCCCAAGCCTGGGGCGAAATGCTCCAAGGCCATGCCCGAAAGCAGCAAAGCGACTGCCAGTAATGCCGGCACCAACGCATCAAAGCGGTTCAGGAATACGAGTTCGGGATACTTCGCCAGATCGCGCACTTTGGTGTAGTCGGTAGGGAAATTGCGCGCGCTCGTGATCCAGCCGATGTGGGACCACCAGAAACCGTGCTGATGCGGGGAGTGCTTGTCATTCTCTTCATCCGAATGCTGATGATGGTGCCGGTGATGATATGCCCACCACAGCGGACCACGTTGCACCGCCGAAGCGCCGATCAAGGCAAAAAGGAACTGTCCGCCCCGGCTGGTTTGAAAAGACCGATGGGAAAAGTAGCGGTGATAAAAACCGGTGATCGCAAACATCCGCAGCAGATAAAGACCGATGGCTACGGCCACCGCCGTCCAGCTCCAGCCCACGATGAACACACCCAAACAGCCGACATGTAAAATAATGAATGGGATACAACGGACCAACTCCACCCGGTCAGGTTTGGCCAGCACTTGTGCACGGTCTTCTCCGCCGTGATAGTCGGCATCAAACCACTGCACCAAGGATGTGCTTATCGACCGCCAAATGGTTCTTTTTTGATTCATAGCCCGGCACTACTTCCCGCAAAAGGTTTTGCAACTCGTGAGGCTTTAGAAGCGTTCATTAAACCCGACAAGTGTTGTATTTAAGTTTCTAACCTAGACGAAAGTTGTACCCGAATCAGGCTTTGTCAAAGATTTGTCTAAGTTAAAGAAATGGCGCGTAAACACATCGGGCGGAACCGGTTAAACCAGTTCCGCCCGTTTTGTAGAGGATATTTCTAACGAAACTTTGTCAGACAACCTGCGAGATACCTGTGCCCTTGGCCACATCGCCTATGATCCACGCCTTATGCTTGGCGGCCTTGATGGTCTGGAGCACGGCATCTGCCTTGTCCGCCGAGACGATTGCCACCATGCCGATGCCCATGTTGAAGACCTGATACAGTTCGGCCTCGTCCACGCCGCCCTTTTCTTTGATCATCTGGAAGATCGGCAGCATATCCCAAGTGCCCTTGCGGATGATGACATCGCAGTTCTTCGGCAGCACGCGCGGGATGTTGTCGATAAACCCTCCACCCGTGATGTGCGCGAACGCCTTCACCGCGTCGGGCTTGCCCGGCTTGTTAAATTTCTTCAACAGAGTTTGCACCGCCACGTTGTAGCTGACGTGTACCTTGAGCAACTCGTCACCGATCGTATTGGCCAATTCAGCCACCTTGCTTTTCGGCTTCAGCTTCAGCTTCTCGAAGAAAATCTGGCGGGCCAATGAGTAACCGTTCGTATGCAAGCCGCTGGACTCGATACCGATGACGACGTCGCCCTTCTTGATGCTCTTCTGGCCGTCCAGCATGCGCGACTTCTCCACTACACCGACAATCGTGCCGCTCACATCATACTCGCCCGGCTGATAGAAACCCGGCATCTGCGCCGTCTCGCCACCGATGAGCGAGCAGTTATTGTAAGCGCAAGCACGGGCGAAACCCTTGATGACTTCCGTGAAGACATGCGGCTCCAGCTTGCCGGTCCCGAGGTAATCGAGGAAGAAAAGCGGTTCCGCACCCAGCACCGCGATGTCGTCTACGCAATGATTCACCAGGTCCTCGCCGATGGTGTCGTGCTTGTCCATCGCGAAGGCCAGCTTGAGCTTCGTGCCCACGCCGTCCACGGAGGAGACCATGATCGGCTGCTTGTATTTCTTCAAGTCGAGCGCGAAGAGCCCGCCGAAACCGCCCACCTTGCCCAGCACTTCTTTACGATGCGTGGACGCGAGCAATTGCGGCAAGGTCGCTTTGACACGGTTGCCCAGATCGATATCTACACCGGCGGCGGCGTATGCTTTCTTCTTCATTTCAGATCAAAATTTAAACTTCCCTGCACTTACAACAGCTTGGGTTGTTTCTCATCCTTGAACAAGGAGTCACCCACGCTCTCGGCACGCTGACGGCGCGTCTCGATGATGTGCTTGTCCACATTCGGATCATACGGCACGGGATAATCACCATCGTAGCAAGCCATGCAGAAGCTGTTCTTCGGCAATCCCGTTGCCGCCACCATGCCGTCTTGAGAAAGGTAACCCAGCGAATCCGCATTCAGATAATCACGGATCTGGGAAATGGTATAATTCGCCGCCATCAGCTTCTTGCGATCCGGGAAATCGATGCCATACACGCAAGGATTCATGTGCGGTGGGCAGGAGACAAGCACATGCACTTCCGTGGCACCCGCTTCCTTCAGGCTGTTCACACGGGTGCGACAAGTGGTGCCACGCACGATGGAATCATCCACGATGATGACCCGCTTGCCCTTCACGAGTTCGCAAACCAGATTCAGTTTCACGCGAACGTTGAAGTCGCGGATCAACTGGGTCGGCTGCAGGAAGCTGCGGCCGACATAGTGATTGCGCACAAAGGCCATCTCGTAAGGGATGCCTGACTCGAGTGAATACCCCAGCGCAGCGCAATTGCCGCTATCCGGCACCGGCACGACCAAGTCCGCCTGGATCGGATACTCGCGCGCGAGCTGACGGCCCATCTCCACACGGGTGCGATAGACATTGCGCCCGCTGATATTGCTGTCCGGACGCGCAAAATAGACGTACTCGAACACACAGAAGGCACGGCGTTTGTGATCGGGAAACGCCTGGATGCTCTTTAGCCCGTCCTTGTTGATGATCACGATCTCGCCCGGCTCCACATCGCGGACAAACTTCGCCTGGATGAGATCGAACGCACAGGTCTCGCTGGCCAGCACATACGCATCCCCTACCCGGCCGATGGACAGCGGGCGGAAGCCATGCGGATCACGCACACCGATGATCTCCTGCTCGGTCATGATGACGAGCGAGTAGGAACCCTCGATACGGCGCAAGGTCTGCACCAGATTGTTTTCCACACCGCCCAGTGTCGGCTGGGCCATCAGGTGCAGGATGATTTCGCTGTCCACCGTCGTCTGGAAGACCTGCCCCTTGGCTTCGAGCTCATCACGCAAAACAGCCGCGTTCGTGAGATTGCCGTTATGCGCGATGGCGATCTGGCCGCGCCAGCAATCGATCGTCAACGGCTGAGCGTTGCGCAAATGGGAAGAGCCCGTGGTGGAATAACGCGTGTGCCCGACGGCCATGGAACCGGAGAGCGTCTTGAGGACGTCATTCTGGAAGATCTGCGGCACTAGGCCCATGCCTTTGTGCTCACGGAATTCCTCCCCATCACAGGTCACAATGCCCGCGCTCTCCTGCCCCCGGTGCTGGAGGGCATAGAGGCCGTAGTACGTCAGTTCGGCTGCATTTGGGTGCCCGTAAATGCCGAAAACGCCGCAATAATGTTTCGGATAGTCCTGCATCAGTTGCTACGCCTTGAATCCCAGGCCAACGTGACCGAGTCAAGGCGGAGAAAATATTTCGGTGGAAACACTTAGGTGCCTCCGCCGGTTTCGCCAATCCGCTATTTCATCGCCCGCGCGATGCTGTTCCACCAGCCATCGTGCAATTCGCTCAATGCCCACTTCAAATCCTGGCCGCCCGCCTTGATCGCCAGTTCCGAACCACCCACCGTACCGATGACCATCGCCGGAACACCCAACAGCTTGGCGCGTTCCACCACTTTCACCGCGTTCAGCTTCGCAACTGACAGGACGATACGCCCCTGCGCTTCACCAAAGAGAATCGCATCCAATCGTGCTTTGTCAAAGGCGCTCAAATCCACAGTTGCCCCCATGAAACGCGGCGTATTACGTGCTTCATAGCCCGAGATGCACGATTCCGCGATCGCCACGGCCAAGCCGCCCTCGCTGCAATCATGCGCGCTCTTCACATCGCCCGTGTAAATCAGCGCCCGGATGGTATCATGCACCAGCTTTTCCTTCGGCAGATCGCACTTCGGCGGCGTGCCGGTCTTCTGACCATGCACCACCTTCAGATAAGCCGAGCCCCCCAAACCTTGCAACGGGTCCGTGCCATCCACGAGGTCACCCAGGAGGATGATCGCATCGCCCTCGTCCTTGAACCACTGCGTGGTGATGTGCTCTGCCTTCTCGATGATGCCCACCATCGCCACCGTCGGCGTCGGATCGATCGCACCTTGCGGATTCTGGTTGTAGAGACTGACGTTGCCGCCCGTCACCGGCGCATTGAATACCGTGCAACCTTCCGCGATACCGCGCACCGATTCCTTCAATTGATAGAACAATTCCGGATTGTGAGGATTGCCGAAATTCAGGTTATCCGTGGAACCCAGAGGGATAGCACCCGAGCAAGCGAGATTGCGCGCGGCTTCCGCCGTCGCGATCTTGCCGCCTTCATACGGATCGAGATAAACGTAAGTGGCGTTGCAATCCACCGTCATCGCGATGAATTTTTCCGGCACGTTCTCGTTATTTTTCGTGGAGCTCGCCGGCAAGACTGGCAGCGAATCACCCTTGATACGGATCACCGCCGCATCCGAGCCCGGGCAAACCACGGAACCATCGCGCACCATGTGATCGTACTGACGATACACCCAGTTCTTCGACGCGATCGAAGGCCAGGAGAGCAGCGACTTTAGATTCTCTTGCGGATTGGAAATCGTCGGCACTTGATCCAGCGTGAATGCCCGCACCGCTTGCAGATAAGCCGGCTCCTTCGATTCGCGCTGATATACCGGCGCGTCATCCGCCAATTTCTTGGCCGGTATATCCGCCACGATCTTGCCCGCATGACGCACCACCATTCGGCCGGTATCCGTCACCACGCCCACCTCAGCCCACGGCAGATCCCACTTGTCGAAAATGCGTTGCACTTCAGCCTCGCGACCTTTTTGCACGATGACCAGCATGCGCTCCTGCGATTCCGAGAGCATGATCTCGTAGGAGCTCATGTTCGGTCCGCGTTGCGGCACCTTGTTGAGTTCGATCTCGATACCCGTGCCCGCACGAGCGGCCGTCTCACAGGTCGAGCAGGTCAAGCCCGCCGCGCCCATGTCTTGGATACCCGTCACCGCATCCGTCGCGAGCAATTCCAGCACGGCTTCCAGCACAAGCTTCTCCATGAATGGATCGCCCACCTGCACCGCACCGCGTTGTTGCTCGGCGGATTCATCCGTCAAATCTTGCGAGGCA
Source organism: uncultured Verrucomicrobiota bacterium (assembly GCA_964589735.1). GTDB lineage: Bacteria > Verrucomicrobiota > Verrucomicrobiia > Limisphaerales > JAEYXS01 > JAEYXS01. The sequence goes on from CAZPUL010000009.1 coordinate 66,096, forward strand.
AACGCCGCACCCGCCAGACCATCACGCCCCGTTGCCGGCCCGACATAAAACACCGGGTTACCGATGCCCTTCGCCGCCCCACGTGCGATCTGCTCGTGACGCAACACGCCCAAGCAGAATGCGTTCACCAACGGATTGCCCGCGTAACAATCATCGAAATAAACCTCACCGCCGATGGTCGGGATGCCGAAGCAATTGCCGTAATGCGCGATGCCTTCCACCACGCCGCTGAACAGATGCCGCACTTCCGGTGAATCCAGATTGCCAAAGCGCAACGAGTTCAGTCCGCACACCGGACGCGCACCCATCGTGAAAATATCGCGGATGATACCACCCACACCCGTCGCCGCCCCTTGGAAAGGCTCAACGGCACTCGGATGGTTGTGCGATTCGATCTTGAACGCGATCGCCAAACCATCACCGATGTCGATAATACCCGCATTCTCCTCACCGGCGCCCACGAGGATCTTCGGCGACTTCGTCGGGAAACCTTTCAGCACCGGCCGCGTGTTCTTGTAGGAGCAATGCTCGCTCCACATCACCGAGAAGATGCCCAGCTCGGTATAGCTCGGCTCGCGCCCGAGGATTTCGACGGCGCGGGCGTATTCGTCCGGCGTCAGGTTGTGCTTCTTGACCAACTCTGGAGTGATGGCGGGCTCGCTCATTTCAGGAACCAAAATCTATATTTAAAATCTATTACGCTGCCTTCGCAGCACCCTTGTTCTGCAACGCATGGATCAGGCTCTCGAAGATCGCCTTGCCGTCCTCGCAACCCAAGATCGCCTCGCTCGCGCGTTCCGGATGCGGCATCAACCCGGCCACGTTCCGGGCTTCGTTGCAGACACCCGCGATGTTTTGCAGCGAGCCGTTCGGATTCGATTCGTCCGTCAGATTCCCGCCCACATCGCAATACTGCCAGAGCACCTGGCCGTTCGCGTTCATCTTCACCAGTGTCTCTTCGTCGGCGAAGTAGCAACCCTCACCATGTGCGATTGGCACCTTCATGATCTTGCCATCCGCGATCTTGTTCGTGAACGCCGAATTCTTCGTCACCGTCTTCAGATAGACCGGCTCACAACGGAATTGCAGCGAACGATTTCGCACCAGCGCACCCGGCAACATCCCGGCTTCGCACAGGATCTGGAATCCATTGCAGATGCCCAGTACATGACCGCCATTCGCGGCGAATTGCTGCACCGCCTGCATCACCGGGCTGAACCGTGCGATGGCGCCTGTGCGCAAGTAATCGCCGTAGCTGAACCCGCCCGGCACCAGCACCGCATCCACGTCGCCGAGCGTGGTGTCCTTGTGCCAGACCAGCTTGGCCGAATGGCCCATCACGTTTTTCAGGACGTGCACGCAGTCTTGGTCGCAGTTCGAACCCGGAAATTGTAGCACCGCAAAATTCATGGTCAGTCTTTCGGGCTGAATGACATTCGGTTAATCCACGATCTCCAGCTTGTAATCCTCGATGACCGGATTGCTCAGGAACTTGTGGCACGCCTCATCAAGCTGGCGACGGATCGTCTCCTTGTCGCCCGTTACCTCGATCTCGAGATACTTGCCCACATGAACCCGGCCCACGCCCTCGTAACCCATATGGGCCAGCGCGCGTTCCACTGTCTGCCCTTGCGGGTCGAGAACTGCCTTCTTCGGAGTGATGATGATCTTAGCTTTCATTGTCAGCACGGCCGCAACCGCGGAATCGAAGGGCGCATGTTGCGTAAAGCCCCTCTTTCACGCGAGAACTTTTTTTACCACTTTTCTCGTGCTCGTGAGCGTCCATCTCCTTGTCCTCGATTTGCCTTCAATCGATGTTTGATGTTGGGCGTTGGATGTTCGATGTTTCCCCATCTTTCTTTTCCCATGATTCCTCCTTTTCTTCCTTCGAATTCCCCTCTGCTCATGACTGCACATCATCTGGTTGCGTGCGCCTTTAGCAGGGGCTTTCGAGGTGCCTTGGTCCTCGTTTGGATCAAACTTTTGACCTGCAAACAGTTTCCTCCAAAAACCACTATTCGTCAAATTACTTTTATCAATTATTTTCCCTGATTTAGAACCCCTTGGAAATCAACATCAACCAACGGTAATTTGCATGTCATCCATCATCTTCCGCGTTTTCCGTGGTTTCCCCTCTTTCTGCCTTCTGCTACGATTCCTCTCAGCCCATGAACACGCCCCTCACCCGTCGTCGTTTTCTCCAGCTTTCCGCTGCCGGCGCCACCAGCCTTTCGCTAGCCTCACCGGCCCGCTCTGCCGAAACCGCGAAAGGCTTCTCCTTCGTCCTCCTCGGCGACCTCCACTTCGATCGCTTGGAACACCACGACATGGCGTGGCTGGAGAAAAACAAGGGCGGCGACCTCAGCCAAATCAAGAACTACTCCCGCATCACGGCCGACCTCATGCCTCGCCTCTTCGCGACGGTGCGGGAAAGCATCAAGGGATTGAATACCACCTCATCCCCCGTCCCCTTCGTGCTCCAAGTCGGCGATCTGGTGGAAGGTCTCTGCGGAGCCGAAGAACTCGCCGTCCGCCAGAACCGTGAAGCCCTCGCCTTCATCAGGGAATCCCAGCTCGGCGCTCCCTTCCTTTTCACCAAAGGAAATCACGACGTCACCGGCGATGGTGCCTTGCCCGCTTTTCAACAAATCTTCCATCCCTATCTCGCCGAGCAAACCAAGCCCTTCCAAGGACCGCCCAAACTGGATTCCGGCAATTACTCCTTCAGCCATCAGAACGCGCAATTCTTCTGCTTCGACGCCTACGACAAACAAAGCCTTGATTGGCTGGAAGCCGCCCTTGCCAAACGCTCTGCCCAACACTGCTTCATCGCCATCCATCCACCTGTCGTCCCTTACGGGGCGCGCTCCACCTGGAATCTCTATTCCAGTGCCAAAGATCAATCGCGCCGGGAAAAACTCCTCGATCTCCTCGGCAAACAGAACGCCTTTGTTCTCGGCGGTCACATCCATAAATTCAACACCCTCACCCGCACCACACGCGGTGGAGGCAAGTTCGTCCAACTCGCCGTCAGCAGCGTCGTCAGCTCCGCCGATACCAAACCAAAAGACATCCTTTCCGGCCTGAAAGAATACACCGGTGACCAAATCCGCGTAGAACCCAAACACGCACCCGAAACCGAGCAAGCCCGTCGCGCTGTGTATGATGTCGAACGCGAATTCGTGAAATCCTTCGAATACGCCGATCTCCCCGGCCACACCGTCATCACCATCAACGGCCCCCAAGTCACCGCCAAGCTCCACACCGGTATCACCCGCGAAGTCTGGCGCGCTGTGGATTTGACCGAACTCCAAAAAGCCTGACGTCTGGAAACATCATGGCAGACAGATTACAGCCCGAATCTCAGACAAGTCACCCGCATCGAAAACGGCCGCTCAAGTTCTTCCTGCCGCTTCTCATCATCGCTGTTCTGCTCTTGGGCTTTGGCTACCGCTTCTTCTATTCCACGCCTGCCCAGCCCACCCTTTGTCAGGCGAATCTGCTTCTGATTGATGACGCCATCTCCCGCTGGGCCACCAACAATGCTCCACCCAACCTTGGCAATCCTGCCGATCAGATGATCAGTCCATACCTTCCCAATGGGAATATTCCTGTCTGTCCCGAGGGCGCCACCTATCAGCGCGGTTCCCTCGGCATGGCCACCACCTGCCCAGTGCATGGAGTCGCTCAACGACATCCCTCCGGCAGTAAATTCATCTCCTTTTTACAAGTGTTTCTGTGGAAACAAAAAATCCCCGGCGCTGCCACCAATGCCACCATGCAATGCCGCGCCAACCTGTTGCAGCTTCATGGCGCGCTGGAGCAATGGGCCTTGGAATACAACAAACCCGGCGGCGACCTTGTTCAAATCCCGCCTTTAGTGATGAATCTGAAAGGTGGAATGGCTCCGGCCTGTCCCTCCGGCGGTAAATATTATTTCACCGTCGCCTCCAATTTCCCCTGCTGCACCGTTACAGGTCACACCATCCGCTGATTTTTGTTATCCCTTGAAATTTTGCAGTTTCTCTGGAGCTTTGGATTTTTCGGCTTTTCCCCCGCTCACTCATCCAGCGCCACCCGCACCTTCTCCATCAGCTCTTTCGGCGTGTAAGGCTTGGCCAGAAACCACGTCTTCGGCGGCAGCGCCTCGCCACCAGAAACCAGATCGCTCGAATACCCGCTGCTGATCAAGACCCGCAGCTCTGGCCTTTCCTGCCGCAGAGTCTCGGCCAGTTCCTTGCCGCTGATCCCACCCGGCATCACCATGTCCGTCAGCAGTAGCTTCACTTTCGCGTGATTCGTTTTCCACACTTGCAAGGCTTCCGCTCCCGATGCCGCCGACAGGATTTGATACCCGCCCATGGCAAGCAGCGTCTCCAGCATCCGCCGCACCATGGAGTCGTCTTCCACCACTAGAATAGTTTCGGATCCCTTCTTCTCCACTGGTTGTGAGACCGGCTTGCTCGATATCATCACCGGCGTCTCTACCGCCGGCAGATAAAGCCGGAACGTCGTCCCTTTGCCGACCGTCGAATCCACCTCCACCCAGCCTTGATGCTGCTTGATGATTCCGTACACCGTGGCCAATCCCAACCCGGTTCCCTTGCCGAATTCCTTGGTCGTGAAAAACGGTTCAAAGACCAGCGTCAGATTCTCTGGCGCGATGCCGCTTCCCGTATCCGTCACACTCAGGCACACATACGCGCCCGGAGCAGCTTGCGGTTTTTGCCGGCAATACGCCGCATCGATCGTCACCGCATCCGTGCTGATACGCAGCAGACCGCCCTTGGGCATCGCATCCCGCGCATTCACCGCCAGGTTCAGGATCACCTGCTCAACCATGCTGCTGTCCGCCTTCACCGCAGGCAGGTCCGTGTCGTAATGGAACTCCAGCGTGATGTCCTCGCCCAGGATGCGGTCCAGCATCTGGGTCATCTTGCTGGTGACCTCATTGAGATTCAGCAACTTCCTTTGGAGCACCTGCTTGCGGCTGAAAGCCAGCAATTGCCTCGTGAGATTCGCCGCCCGCTGGCTCGCGTCCAGCACCTGGTCCAGCAAATCCTGCTGTCCCGGTTCCGGGTGATTCGCCAGCAACAACGAGGTATTGCCCTGGATCACCGTCAGGATGTTGTTGAAATCATGTGCCACACCTGCTGCCAGTTGCCCTACTGATTCCATCTTCTGCAACTGCCGCAGCTCGCCCTCCATCCGTTTGCGGTCCGTGACATCCCGCCCCACGCCGAACAGGCCTACCACCTTCTCCCCTTCAGTCAGCGGAGTGATGGTCACTTCCATGGTGATCTGGCCGCCATCCTTGGTCTTGAGCGGCAATTCGAACAGCGGCATCCGCTCTCCGGTCATCGCCAGTTGGAACTGCACCGCTGCTTCTGCTTTCACCTCTTCCGGCAGAGTCTCCGAGTAATGCCTGCCCAGCCAGTCCTCTACCACCCAGCCTGTGGCTTGCGTCAGGGCATTGTTCAGCGAGAGCACCATGCCTTCGGGCGAAAGGGTGAATATAAGATCCCGTGCCGTCTCCACCAGTTGCCGGTAACGCCGCTCCGACTCACGCAATGCATCCTCCACCCTCCGCCGGTCGGTCACGTCCGTGGCGATACCGCAAAAGCCCGTGACCTTTCCCCGGGCATCCGTGAGTGGAAACTTGGAGACCATGTAGCAATGCGGCCCATCCGGCAGTGAAGCCCACTCTTCGCAGTCCAAAGGTTGGCCGCGCTCTAATATCAACCGGTCATGCGCCCGATACTGCTCAAATTGTTCCGGCGTGGAGAAATCCCGGTCCAACCTACCTTGAATATCCTCTCGCTTCACCCCAAATGCGGCGGCAAATTTAGAGTTCACCAGCAGATACCGCCCCTCCAGGTCCTTGATGAAGATCAGTGCCGGACTGTTATCCACAAAGGCCAACAATCGCCGCTCGCTGGTCCGCATGGCTGCTTCGCTGAGCTTCTGGTCCGAGATGTCGATGTTGACCCCCAGGTAGCCCTGCTGCTGCCCTTCCACCCATATCGGAGCCAAAATATTGTAGAACCAGTTGGCCTTGCCTTGGTGCTCATAATGCACTTCCCCCAGCACCACTTCGCCTCGCAAGGCCCGCTCATTATTATCCAGCCACTGCTGCCTGACTTCTTCTGAGACCGGCCATTCCTCTGGCGGCCGCTTGGCCAGTTCACCCCAGAATTTCAAGGAGCCTGCATTTTGCAGCACATGCCGCCCCTGCTGGTCCATGATCCAGAAATCAAACGGCACATGGTCAAATGCCGCCCGGAGGATGGCCTCACTCTCATTGGCCTTGCGCTCAGCCACCTTCCGTTCAGTGATGTCCTGCATCACCGCCAGTGCCTTAGCCGGCTCTCCTGGCTGACTGATCATCCGCGTGGTGATCAGCAATTGTCGCTTGCTGCCGTCGCTGCGGACAATCTCCCACTCCTCGCCATTGAGCTCCTCGCCCGCCTTCATCCGTCGCATCCGCTCCACCGACCGCTGCTGCGTCTCCACATCCGGATGCACGGTCTGATACCAGCCCCGCCGGTTGATCTCCTCCATCGTATGACCGGTGATCTCCCTCATCCGCTGGTTCCAGACACTGAACCGGACGAACGGATGATCCGGTATCTGCTGGCAGACGCAGATACCCTGTCCCGCGTGATCGATCACCATCTCGCGGAAGCAGCTCTCCGCATAAAGCTTTTCCTCGCTCTTCTGCCGCTCCAGCTCCAATCCCGCGCGCTGGGCGAAGATCTCCAAGATGGCCCGCTTGGAGAACTCATCCGGCATGGGCTTGTCATCCATCACCACCAGCAAACCCAAGGGGTATCCGGACCGGTCCAGCAACGGCAACCCCATATAACTCTCCACGCCCAGCTCCTTGAGGGGTTTGTCCTCGGGAAAACTCTTCTGGACGTCCCGCGGATAGAGGCAGATCTGCCGTCCTGCCACTTTCGCGCAAGGCGTTCCCGCCAGGGCATACTCGAAACACTCGCCATGCCCCGTGCCCGTCCAGAAGGACAGCATCTTCACCCGGTCGGCCGGTCGGCCCAAGAATTCCCCCACCATCGCCCACTTCACCTGCAGCGACTTGGCCAGATGCTGCACCACTGTCAGGAAAAAATTATCCCCGCGGAACCCGGTCGTCTTGGCCACCAGCGCCAGCGCTTCCTGGCTGAACTTCTGCTCCGTGATGTCCCGTGCGATGGAATACAACGTGTCATTCCCAGGTCGGACTCCCGGACACGTCCACGCCAGCCAGCGATAACTCCCGTTCTTGCAAAGATACCGATTCTCAAACTGGACATTGTCCCTGCCCTCCACCAGTTGCCGGTGTACCGCCAATGTCCTTTCCCGGTCCTCCGGATGAACAAACTCAAGATACGGCTTCGCCAGCAAATCCTCCCTGCGCCAGCCCAGCACTCGCTCCCAAGCCCGGTTCAATTTGCGGAAGTAGCCATCCGCTCCGGCTACGCTCAACATGTCCAGCGACAGATCGAACAGGCGTTCAAAAGAATCCTGCTCACCCGGCTGGCCCGCTGTCTGCGCCCTCTGCTGGTCTGATTCCATGGCTTACATCTTACAGTTGGAATGGCCCCGCTTCCCCGCCATCACCAGCCTATGGCATAACGCCGGAACAGGGTCCGAGGCAAAAGAAAACGCGAAGGCGTTCCCACCTTCGCGTTCGGAAAAAGATTCCTTTTTAGCGCTTGAAGCTCAATGGAAACGCACCCGGCATCTCATGCGCGCAGGGCTGGTTGATCGGCGCATCCGGCTGCTTGTCATTCGAAGCCACCAAATTGTTGGCCAGCAAGAACGCTTCCACTTCCTCGCCGCTGATGTCCGGCAGCATGTGCCCGTTGACTTCCACACAGGGACTCAACATCTGACCGGACTTCTCGATCATCTCTTGCCGTTGCATCGGATTATTAATGATATCCCGGTCCTCGAAAGGCAGGTCATACTTGCGCATCACGGCTCGCACACCATTGCTCCAGCCGCACGACGGTTTCAGATAAGCGATAATCTTAGGCTTTTCCATAATTACTCAAAAATTGTTGTCCCGATGCCACTATGTAACCACGCATATGCCCTGCCGTCAACAAGTCGCAGCCAACTGGTTGACCGCGCTTTACGCTTGGCGGCAACCAAATCCCCTAGTTAATTGCCCCCCATGTCCTTACGCGTCCTGATTGCCCCCGACAAATTTAAAGGCAGCCTCACCGCCCAGCAAGTGGCTGCCGCCATCGCCAAAGGCTGGCAGCGGGCTCGCCCTCACGACGTCATCACCCTCCTCCCCATGAGCGATGGCGGCGACGGCTTCGGCGAAGTCATCGGCAGCGCCATCAAGGCCAAGATCAGGCACCTCAAAACGGTCGATGCCGCCCACCGCCCTCATTCCGCCGAATGGCGCTGGGAACCCAAGACCAAGACCGCCATCGTGGAATCCGCCCGCATCATCGGCCTCGGCATGTTGCCGAAAGGCCAATATCACCCCTTCCAGCTCGATAGCACCGGCCTCGGCGAAGTGCTCCTCGCCGCCGCCAAACAAGGTGCTACCCGATGCCTGGTTGGCCTCGGCGGCAGTGCCACCAACGACGCCGGGTTCGGTATGGCCAAAGCCCTCGGCTGGAAATTCCTCCGTAAAGATGGCTCCGCCATCACCGCGTGGACCGATCTAGATCAGCTCACCCAGGTCGTCGCCCCCAAGAAGCGCAAACTTTTCAAACACGTCATCGTCGCCGTAGATGTCCAAAATCCCCTGCTCGGACCACGTGGCTGCAGCCGCATCTACGGCCCGCAGAAAGGTCTCCGCCCCGAAGACTTCCCCAAGGCCGATGCTTGCATGAAGCAACTGGTGAAAGTGCTGAAGCGCGACCACAAACTCGACTTTTCCAAAACACCCGGAGCCGGTGCGGCAGGTGGCTTGGGTTTCGCAGTGCCCACGTTCCTTGGTGGCCAGCCTGAGTCTGGTTTTGAAATCGTCGCCAGCTATTCCCACCTGCGCAAACACCTTGCCAAAGCCGACCTCGTCATCACCGGCGAAGGCGCACTGGACCGCTCCACCACGATGGGCAAAGGCGTCGGTGAAATCGCCCTCCTGTGCAAAAAGAGCAAGGTTCCTTGCATCGGATTCTCCGGGTTCCTCGATCCCGTCCCCGCTCTTCTGCGTCGCTTTGATCTCGCCCGTGGCCTCACGCCCGGCTTCGTCACCACGGAGGAAGCTTTTGGCGAACCGGAATACCACCTCGCCCGTCTCGCCGAAAAGACTGCTCTGGAGATTTCGGAACCCTGCGCTTGCTGCTGAGCAAGCCCTTACCTAGCCTCACACCATGATGGAAAAGCTCATCAGCCTCCTCGGGATGGTGGCCTTCATCGCTTTGGCTTGGGGCATCTCGGAGAATCGCAAATGCTTCCCGTGGCGCGTCGTCCTATGGGGACTCGGCCTGCAGATGTTCCTCGCCCTCGTGATCCTGAAGACTGATTTTGGCAAAGCCTTCTTCACCTTCGCGCAAAACGCCGTCTCCAAGCTTATCGGCTTCGCCAATGAAGGCGCAAAAGTCGTCTTCGGCCCACTCGCGGACAATGGCCTGCTGGCAGACAAATTCGGCCCGCCCAATGCCTTCGTGCTCGCCATCACCATTACCGCCACCATCATCCTCGTCTCGGCCCTCTCCTCCCTGCTCTACTACTGGCGCATCTTGCCGAAGATCGTGGAAGCCACCGCTTGGGTGATGCAACGCACCATGGGCACCAGTGGCAGTGAGAGCTTGGCCGCCGCCGCCAATATCTTTACCGGCCAGACGGAAGCCCCGCTTGTCATCAAACCTTACCTGCCCCGCATGACCCGCAGCGAACTGCTCGCCATGATGACCGGCGGCATGGCGACCATCGCGGGCGGTGTTCTGGCCGTTTATACTTCGCTGGGCGAAGGCGTGGGCCGTCTGGACATGGCAGGACATCTCCTCACCGCCTCCGTCATGAGCGCACCGGCTGCCTTGATGCTCGCCAAAATCATGCTTCCGGAAACGGAAGTCAGTGAAACTGCTGCTGGCGGTAAGGCGCAGATTGAGCAGACCAGCGCCAACAGCATCGACGCTCTCTGCACTGGTGCCAGTGACGGCTTGAAACTCTCCCTGAACGTCGCCGCCATGCTCATCGCGTTTGTCGCGCTCGTGGCTCTGGCGAATCATCTTTTGGCCTTGCCACAGTATCTGTTCGCTTCTTCCCCGGAGACCTATAAGCCCGTTACTTTCCAAGCCATCTTCGGCTGGGTGAACGCTCCCTTCGCCTGGCTCATGGGCATCCCTTCCAAGGACTGCCTGTCCGTCGGCCAAATCCTTGGCGAACGCATCGTCCTGAACGAGTTCATCGGCTACCTCTCCCTGACGGGCCTGCAAGGCACCATGGATTCCCGCAGTTTTACCATTGCCACTTATGCCCTTTGTGGTTTTGCCAATTTCGGGAGCATCGCCATCCAGATCGGCGGCATCGGAGCCTTGGTTCCGGAACGCCGAAAAGACCTTGCGCGCCTTGGGGTTAGGTCCATGATAGCCGGGCTGTTGGCGTGTTACTTGACCGCCACTGTCGTTGGTTTGTTGATCTAGGCGGGAGGGGAATAGCACAAAATGGCTGCTATCAAGAAGTTAACTCCTGTGCTTACTTAAACTTTTAGGAACTGCTGTATGGGGCGTTGGAAAATCTTAGCTTACGTCGTTTGCCTCGCGTTGGTTGTCGCGTTTGGCACGATGACGCTACGTTTTCACCATCAAATAAATAGCCGAGAGGCCGCCCTTGCCCCGATCGCCGAAGACAGCACCACACGCGAAAACCCCATCGACGCTGCCTACACCCGCATGATGATGAGCGGCTCCGTGCTTTTCCTGGCCTTTTGCGGACTCGCCCTGCTAATCGCGCGCGATATTGGCTCCTTGGTTGGTGGCCGGGCTGGCGCGCTTTACTACGACGAGGATGAGGCCTCGGACGCTTCCCGTAATGCCCTCTATGAACAGGCCGATCATGCCTGCAATGCCGGTGACTATCTCGAAGGCATCCGTCTGCTGCGTCTTTACGTGGAGCAAAACCCCCGCGAACAGCATGCCGCCCTGCGCATCGCCGAGATTTACGAAAAAGAACTCGGGAATTATCTCGCCGCGGCGCTGGAACTCGAAGAGATCTTGAAATCACGCCTGCGTCCGGACCGTTGGGGCTGGACAGCCATCCGCCTATGCAACCTCTACACCGGCAAACTCAAGCAAGGGGATAAAGCGATCGCCCTTTTGCGCCGTCTGGTCGAGGAATACCCGACCACCCAGGCCGCCGAGAAAGCCCGTAAACGGCTTGCCATGATGGAGGAAGCCGAGAATGGTACGATCCAGGAAGAGACCTCCGTCACCTGATAGTTTCTCCTGCTCTTTTCCATCCGCTGACCCGTTTTCCTCGCAGTGACCAGCTTCTCCGAACCATCGTCCAGATGAATGAGTTGCGCCGCTCTTGCTGGAACATTAGCCTGAAGTGTCGTAATGAAGTTAGTTATCGGCATTGATTTCAGGTTTAAAAGCTTCGCCTCCTGCGTAGCCAGTTTGCTCTATTTCTGCCTGGCAGTCACCCAAAGCCAGGCTTCCTCGGATTTCAGCTCCCGCTTGTGGCAGATGGAGGATGGTCTTCCGCACAGCATCGTCCAGGCCATCACCCAGACGCGCGATGGCTATCTCTGGATCGGCACACGTGAAGGCCTCGCCCGTTTCGACGGGGTGAACTTTACTCCGATCGATCTCTCCCCCGACTCGCTTGAGCCCTCGATCATGTCGTTTTGCGAAACCCGCGACGGCAGCCTCTGGATCGCTTCCGAAAATGCCGGGCTTTTCCGCTTGCGCAATGGCCGTGTCTCCCGTTTTCAATCGCGCGATGGCCTGCCCAACAATGTCGTTTACGATCTGCTTGAAGATAAAGACGGCCAATTGTGGATCGCCACCCGGCGGGGCTTGGCGCAATACGTGGACGGCGAGATACGCCCAGTGTTCACGGACAAAGTCACCGCCGGGGTCTGGTCCCTTGCGCTCGACCAGCAAAGCGATATCTGGGCGAGCTCAGGTTACAACCTGTCCCGGCTGCATGGCGACCAGGTGCAGACCTACACCGTCACGACAGCCCAACCTCCTGAATCCATTCCGCCCGCCATCCGTAGGGTTTATTGCGATCGCAAGGGGAAAATCTGGGCCGGCAGCAATGTACACCTGATCGAGCTGACGGAGAACGGTTTCCGCCATCACGTCAAGGACACTGGGCCTGCGGGCATCATCAGCGTGATCTTTCAAGATCGTGAAGAAAACCTGTGGGTAGGCACCTACGCCGGCCTTGGCCGTTTCACGGACGGCAAATTCATCAAAGAAGATAAAAACCAGGGCACTGTTTCACGCATTCATTCCATTTACGAAGATCGCGAAGGCAATCTCTGGATCGGGTCGGAAGAAGGCCTCGCCCGTTTGACCCCGCGCCACATCACCGTTTACACGCAGCAGGAAGGATTGACCCAGAACACCACAGCCGCCGTCAGTGTGGGCAGTGATAACAGCATCTGGATCGGTGTCTGGGGCGGCGGCATCAACCGCATCAAAGATGGCGTGGTGACCACCTATGGCAAAGCGGAAGGATTGACGACTGATTTCATCCTTTCCGTGCTGGAAGGCCGCGACGGCAGCCTCTGGGCCGGTTCCGATTTCGGTGGCGGCCTGCACCGCTTGAAGGACGGTAAAATCACCCACTACGGCAAGGCGGAGGGTTTGCCTGACCGCTCCGTCATCGCTTCGTTATGTGAGGACGCGCAGGGAAACATTTGGGTTGGCACACGCAATGGTCTCTTCCGTTTGCGTGATGGAAAGTTCGCCACCTACACCACCCGCCAAGGCCTGTCCCATAACCGCATCAACAGCCTCTATGCCGGGCACGATGGCATTTTGTGGGTTGGCTTGGAGAATGGCCTGATGCGTTACCAGTCCGGGACTTTCACGAAGGAAGCTTCCTGTCAGGGAACCGTGGTCGTCTCCATCTATGAAGATGCCGAGCAGACGCTGTGGATCGGCACGTATGGCAAGGGCTTGAAACGCATCAAGCAAGGCCGGGCCGATACCTACACCAGCCAGCACGGCCTCTACAGCGATTCCATCTTTGACATCGTGGAGGACGATCGCAACAACCTTTGGGTGAATAGCAGCAAAGGAATTTTCCGCGTCAGCAAGCAGGAGTTGGATGCTGTAGCCCGCGGCACCAGCCCTTCCCTGACCTCCATCCGTTATGGCCGCATGGCTGGTATCATCAGCAGCAGCCAGTATCGTGAGCCAGTCCACCCGGCCGCCACACGTGGCAAAGATGGCAAACTCTGGTTTCGCACCAATCAGGGCGTTGCCGCTGTTGATCCTAATCGCGTTCAACCCAATTCCCGGCCGCCCTCAGTTGTTATCGAACAGGTTTTTGCCGATAAACAACTCGTTGGTTCCATCGATGGCGAGGATCCGGTTGCATTGCCGCCCAGTTCTGCTGAGCGTAAGCAGGAGCAACCTGCCCCTCCCTTGCGCCTCTCTCCTGGTTTCCGGCTGGCCGTGCCGCCTGGTGAAGGAGAATTGGAGATTCGCTACACGGCCCTGAGCTTTGCCGCGCCCGAACACAACCAGTTCAAATATCGCCTTAAAGGCGTGGATTCACAGTGGGTCGATGCCGGCAATCGCCGGTTCGCTTATTACTACAATTTGCCTCCGGGCATCTACCGCTTTGAACTCCTGGCCCGTAACGATGACGGTGTCTGGAACGATATCGGCACAGCCCTGGCCATCGAACTATTGCCCCACTACTGGCAGACGTGGTGGTTCACGACACTTTGCAGTTTGTTTGGTGTGAGCATCATCGCCTTCAGTGTCCGCACCGTCACCAAGCGCCGGCTGCAACACGAACTGGCCCGTTTGGAGCAGCAGTCCGTCATCGAAAAAGAGCGCGCCCGTATTGCCCGTGACATGCATGATGATCTCGGGGCCCGCCTGACCGAGATCATGTTGCTCAGTGATTTCTCGCTCAAATCCGCCAAGACGGTGGAGAAAGCACAATCCTTTGCTGCCCGCATCACCGAGGCTTCCCGTGAACTTATCAATAATCTCGATGGCCTCGTCTGGACCGTGAACCCGGAGAACGACACCCTGGCCAGTCTGGCCAGTTATTTCCGTGAATATCTGGGCCTATACTTGCAGTCCAAGCCAGTGCGCTGCCGCTTGGATTTTCCCGATAAGCTGCCGGATTGCCACTTGTCATCCGAGTTGCGCCACAATCTTTTGCTCGTCGTGAAAGAGGCCCTGAACAACGCCGTGAAATACGCCGAGCCTTCGGAGATAAATTTCCGTCTTCGCGTGCAGGGCGGCCTGCTGTCCATCGATATCGAAGACGACGGCAAAGGCTTTCAGATTTCCGATGCCTCGTCCCTCGGCAACGGCTTGAAGAATATGCAGAAACGCATGGAAAACATCGACGGCACCTACACCTTGACCACTGCCCCGGGACAAGGGACCAAAATCCATCTGCAAGTCCGCATCCTGCCTGCCTCAGACAGATTAGCCTGATTATTTCACCGACGCCACACTGGACATTTTCACCGTCATCCCGTATTCAACGCCCAACGTCCGATGCCCATCAACGTATCCATCGTCGAAGACAACAAGCGCCTCCGCGAAAGTTTGAGCATCCTCATCGATGGCTCTGAAGGCTTTCGATGCCTGAGCGCTTTCCCTAATGCAGAAGAGGCTATCAAACGTCTGCCCGGCGCCTGGCCGGATGTGTTGCTGATGGATATCAACCTGCCGGAAATGTCTGGCATCGAGTGTGTCGCCAAGCTGAAAGAACTGCGCCCCACGCTCCAGATCATCATGCTCACCGCGTATCTGGAGAATGATAAGATTTTTCAATCCCTGCTGGCAGGTGCGACCGGTTACCTCATCAAGCAGACCTCACCCACGGAGATTCTGGAAGCCATTGCCGATGTCCATCGCGGTGGCGCGCCCATGTCTGGCGATATCGCCCGCAAGGTAGTCGAATATGTGCAGCAATCCAAACGCCCGGCCGGACCGGCGGAAGAAACCGCCGATCTCTCCAAGCGCGAGCACGAAATCCTTACCTATCTCTCCAAAGGTTATCAGTATAAGGAGATCGCCGATGTGCTCTCACTCAGCGTCTCCACCGTCCGCACGCACTTGCGTAGCGTCTATAAGAAATTGCACGCCCGCTCCCGCACGGAAGCAGTGGTGAAGTTTCTCGGTCAAGGTCCTCGTTAGCTCCCCCTCGTCCATTTGGACGAGGTTTATCAGGCTTCCGCCGCTGAATCCCCTGCGATTCATCCTTAAAGTCGAATACTCACTGGCCTCCCCATCCTCCATCCTTTGAGCGTGATCATATCGCCAGCGTGATGTGATGACGCCTATGGCCAGAAAGATCGCCTTGTCTGCCAACCAAGTGTGGCCCAAAGCCAATCTCCGCCCTCGCTGTCACCAGCTTTGGGCGAGCGACTGCCGCCACTGCGGCTTTCGGAGAACTCCACCACCGCCGCTTCACCTGATCCAGCTTTCCCGCACCCAATTTCCGCTTCCGCTAACGACCAACCAGCCAACCGAGCATGAAAGCAAAAACAAATAGCCAACCCACTGTCATCCGCGTGAGTCGTTTGCACGCGGCTTTCACCCTTATCGAACTGCTGGTGGTAATCGCCATCATCGCCATCCTGGCCGGCATGCTTCTCCCGGCTCTGGCCAAGGCCAAGGTCAAGGCGCAGACCACGCGGTGCCTCAACAACCTGAAACAGACCGGCACCGCCAGCGCCATGTATCTGGGCGATAATAAGGACAAGATTCCATATGCGGTCATCCGCAGCATCTTCGTCTCCGGCAGCTTGCGCGATTGGAGCTGGGATGATTTGCTCCACTCGTACATGGGCGGATTTCAGAGCTGGGACGGTTTGGCCAATGCCCCCATTTACCGCACCAATAACCCGGTGCAATTGCTCATCTGCCCTACCGATTCATCCGAGATGAACTGGACCTACGGAGCCAAACGTTCTTACTCCATGGGCCGTCACCAGCAAGGCGTGTCCGACAGCTCCACCTACGAGACGGCAGCCGCCACGACTTGGCCGCCCAGTCCCGGTAACAAGAGCGGCCTCGGCTTGTTCTGGGCCACGTCTGGCAGCGGTCCCGGCCGTAACTGGGACACCCGCGACATAACCGACAACACCTCCAAACCCTACCCGCGCAATCAGAAAGCCGTTTACAGCGCCATCGTCCGTGATCCCAGCGACACGATGCAGGTATCTGAATACGTCTCCACCACAAGCTATCAGGGATATCAGTTGGGCGCCATCATGACGGCCCCTTCCTATCAGATTGGCGGCACTAACAACACCAGTGGCGTCAATCCAGACTCCTATCATAACCGCATGGTGAACTATCTCATGGTCGATGGTCGCGTGGAGACGATGCAACCCGCCAAGATTCTTGGTGCAACCAACGTCAACCCGGCCAAGCAGTCAGGCATGTGGACCATCTCTGCTAAAGACTAATCTATCACAAGTAAGCGCCTGAAATCAAAATGAAGTTCCTGCCTTTTCTCCCGTCGTTGATCGTCAGCCTCTTCCTTGGTTGTAGCGATCCGTTGCTGGAAAACACGCCCGCACCTGCAACGCCTGCTCCTAAGCAAGCCTCAGTGGGGGTGGATGTGAATCCAATGGCCGCTGTCGTTGCGCCTCCCGATGGTGTCGCGCCGCTGCCATCAGCTCAAACCAATGAGAGCAATGCGTTCCCCGAAGCCTTCGCCACGGAGCAGACTCTGCACACGCTGAACATGTTCCTCATCGAATATCAGGCCTCCGGCGGGCAGATACCGGCCACTGTCGAAGAAATGGTGGCGAAGAAGATCATCCCCAAGATTCCACCCGCTCCCATGGGCAAACGCTTCGAGGTGGATCAACAAAAAGCCATGGTGACATTTGCCGACAAATGATCCGTCAGACACAGTTGCACTTACCCAAGCCGACGAAAATCAGCTCGGGCTTCTTTGGCCAAAGCCTTGAGACGAACAGGTAATTTCCCGGCGAGCTTCTCAAAATCCTTCATCCGTTTCGCAGAGGCCACGAGCAGTTTTACCATGCCACCCGCATCTGCCACACTCACATACTCTGCCTTGATGCGGGCACTCGAGCCGCAGTTATGGTAATTACCGAGCGCTACGCACAACGCCGCAGTCTGATATCCATACTCCTGATACGCCGTGCCTTCGCAAGTGCCCCCGCTCATCAGCGCACGCTGGGAAAGAAACTTTTTATCCGCCTTCCCCAGTTCCACCGCCACTTCACTCAGGAAACGGGTCGCATCTGAATCAAAGATGGAACTCCGGTCGCCCACCCGGATGATCACGCCTTGTCCCATTTTCACCGGCGGCAATTCACGGCTGGTTTCCAGGGAGACTATCAGCGCATTGGCTGGGATAAGCTTCTGCTCCGCGACCATCAGCGCGCCATGAAACCCCACCTCTTCGGCCCGGGCGAGTATGCCGATGACATTGACCGCCGCCCGGTGCTGCTTGAGTTGGACCATCGCCGCCAAAGTCGAAGCGCAACCGATCAAGTCATCACAAGCACGACCATGGATGACGCCTTTCCGAACCGCGAAATCTTCCATCTCCCAGACCGCAAACTCGGGCTGGCCATCCACCGCCCTGGTTGCTTCAACCTCAAACACCTTCTCTTTGCTCAGGCGCTTGCCCAACTTCGCTTTGACCTGCTGCGGCAGCAACCGCAACAGCGCACCTGCTTGGAAGTAATCATCGCCAACACCACCCCGAAACTTAGCCATCCAGCGCCGGGGCGACAATTGCTTTACAATCTCAAATCCGGGATGATCCAGATGCGCCGCCAGTGCAAGCGGACGCGTCTTGCCGCCTTTGCGATAGCTCACCAGCAGATTGCCATAGTTATCCCGCGCACAATCCAGTCCCTGCTCCAGACAGATGGACTCGGCAACCGCCCGGACTTCTTCTTCAAAATAAGGCGCGGTTGCACACCGCATCAGCCTTCCGGCAAAATTCAGCACCAATGATTTCATGGAAATTTAACGGAGAAAAAGTTCCGCCGCCCAATCGGCATAGCGCAGTCCTGTGGGCGTCAGACGGAACCGGTTCTGCTCCAGTTGAGCATAACCCAATTTCACGAGCTGATCGATTTCCTTGGCCCAATCTGTCGAAAGATCGCGCTCCGTGCGTCGACGGAATTCATCCAAAGGCCAGCCTGCCGTCATGCGCAGGCCAAACGCCGCCGTCTCACCCGCTCGGCGCATCCCTTGCAACTCTTCCTTGGATTCAAAAGCACGCTGCCCCTTCTCCAGTTGATCGCAATAGAGTTGTGTATTCGCCCAGTTCTTCGTGCGGACACCTTTCACAAACCCCGTCGCACTCGGCCCCAAAGCATGATAATCGAGCCCTCGCCAGTAAGTGATGTTGTGCCGACAGGCATAGAGCGGGATCAGGAGATCCCCGGCCCCTGGCATACCGCTATCAGGCTCGGCGAGTTTGCGAATACGCTCGGGTGTTTCGCCTTTAGCCGGTTTATTGCGACCAAAATTCGCCACCTCATACTGCACGTAGCCTTGCTCGCCTGAGTATTGCCGCAGCTCCTCATACATGCTCGCAGCGAGTTCCTCATCCACATCGAATTCGCCCGCCTTCAACTGTTCAAAAAGCGGCGTATCCTCCTCATAGATGACCTCGTAGCACGAAAAATGTTCACTGCCCAAGGTCGTCGTCTCATGCAGGGTCTTTTGCCAGACCTCCATGGTCTGGGTGGGAATGGCGAACATCAGGTCCAAATTAATATTATCGAAGCCAGCTTGACGTAGGATGTCGTAGGACTTGAAGACCATCTCCCGGCTGTGGACGCGCCCCAATCGTTCCAGCAACTGCTCATCCAAGGACTGCACACCCATGGAGATGCGGTTCACGCCGTAATCCCGCAGCAGCTTGGCCTTGTCGAGCGAGACCGTGGCAGGATTGCACTCTACCGTCCACTCTGCCGCGCCAAGGAGGTTAAGCCGTTCGAAGGTTTTGAGGACCTGTTCCCACTGCTTGAGATTCAGGAGGGAAGGCGTACCGCCACCAAAGAAGACTGTTTGCGGACGTAGCTCTGCGGCAACGAGTTCCAACTCTTTAACCAGAGCCGAAACGTAACGGTTGATGAGCTCGCCTTGGGCGGATTCGGAAAAAAACGCACAGTACTCGCACTTATGTGCACAGAAAGGCACATGTACGTAGAGACTGCGGACAAACTGGCTCGCCAACGGCGTCATACCGCGACGATACCGAGTTTGGCCGGGATGCCAAAGAAAAACACCCCGGCTACAGGCGGTTCGACCTCGAGGCGAGGCTTACGCCTGGGCGCGCTGGACGTTCTGGGCTTTCAGGCCCTTCACGCCTTGCACCACTTCGTAATCCACCTGCTCACCCTCATTCAAGGTCTTGTAACCCTGCCCCGTGATGGAGGTGTGGTGCACGAAGATGTCTTCACCCGTATCCTGCGCGATGAAGCCATAGCCCTTCTTATTGTCGAACCACTTTACTTTGCCACTTGCCATACATCGTCTCCTGCTTTGGTCCGCCCAGCGCCCACCGGAAAAAGCAAAAGCGCAAGCATATCCTCTTGCTTGCGCTTACATGCTGATCCAGCAGACATAAAAACTAATGGCGAACTGAAACGATTTAGCTCCTGTGTCCAAAAATCGTCAAGTTGAGACCCGTTAATAGGCAGAAATGGCTACCCCTGCCTAAAAGCCCTAAAATCAGAGCTTCAGGTGGTCCCAAATATCTGCCACCGCCAACCGCAAATTGATGTAAAATGGCCCAAATTCACCATACCGGGCGCTCACTTCATCAAACCGCATCTCATAAACGATGTCCCGTAAGGCATCCATTTGATGAGCCACCAGGGTAACACCCCATTCCCAGTCATCCAACCCCGTGGAAGAGGTGATCAACTGGCTGATCCGCCCTCCGAACTTGCGCCCCACGCGGGCGTGACCGCCCATCAACTTCTTCCGGGCGTCCATGTCCAGGCTGTACCAGTTGTCATTGCCTCGACGCCGTTTGCTCATCGGATAAAAGGCCATGAGCTCCCAATCCTGCAATTCCGGATTTAGGCGGTAGTACTCATACTCCTTCTTTTTTTCCAGCATCTCGGCAAACCGCTTGTCGAAAGCTTCCGTGCCCGGTTCGAGCTTCTCACCACGGATCAGCATGTTCTTATAATCCTCTTCCGTGGACACATACTCGGAAAGCTCGGTGATGCTCAGATAATGGTAAACCCGCTGCAAAGTTCCCGGCGGAAAAGCCGCTTCCAGATCCCGGTGCATCTGCGCCAGCTTGCCGCCATCTGCTGCATACAGGATGAATGCGATATCCGCCCGACCACCTACTGTGGCATAGGTCGCGATGCGCGGCTGGCAGGCCTGATTGTTCGCCGCCACCAAGGCTTCCACCCGGGCCAGCGCGGCTTTGCTCTCGCCAGCTGGCAACTGGCTCCACCGCACACGGTCGATATTATAGAACAGGTGCATCACGTGGATGCCCATGGACAATTTCACTTCAGGAAGACTCATAATAGATTCGGACGAAGAGATACCTACTCCACTTCAAGGACTTGTTCCAGCAATCTTGGCAATTGCCCCAGCAAGGCCGCATCACCCGCGACCAGATTGGCTCCCGCCTGCGCTGCTGAATTTTGGAGATCTTTGTTCTTGGCGGAAAAATAAGCCAGTACCGGGATGTGTGCTGTGGCTGGATTTTGCTTCAGCTCGCGCAAAAGCGCGCAAACATCGGCCGTAGAATTGAAAAGCTCGGTCACCAGTACCATCGGTTTTTCCGCCTCGGCCTGCGCCACCAGTTGCAGTGCATCCGGCACCGTCGAGACCCGATAGCCAAGGTCACGCAGCCGGTTGGCCAGTTGGCTGCCGGGCAGAAGGCTTTCGTAGAGGATAAACGCGAGCGGTTGCGTCATGCTTGGAGAGCTTGTTACAGCCTTCGTTAAAATGCAAAATTATTCACCGGCTCTCTCAAATACTGTTGGTAAATTGGGCCTTTACCTCTGCATTGTTTAATACCACCAGCGCCCAAACCCCAAAGGCCATACCCAAGAAACAGCAGGGACAAGAGCAAGGCAGAAAAGCCATGATTGACGCTGCCACAGCCATCCCGTAGCTCTTCAGATCCTTCATCCGCCACGCACCATAAAAAATCACCGCGGCCACCACGAGAATGATCAGTGAGGAGATCAAATTGATAGGGCCTTGAAATTTTTCCATCATCTCTGCCATCTTCGGGTCAAAGCCCGGCATTTCTCTGTAGTTCTGCTGGTTGAAACCGCCCAACAATCCAAGCAGTGCCACCCCCACGGTAAGGCAGGCATAAATCATCAGGCATATCGCCGGCCCCTTCACCATGCTTATTGCCCGCTCCCGCTGCGCTTCGATGTTGAGAAAATTCATCCCGGGGAACTGCGCGGGCGATGGGGCAGATGCTGGCACCGCACTGCTGCTGATCGAGGTAATAGCTGGTGCTGCTGGTTGACTGGCACTGAACACCTTGCTGTATGGCTGCCAGGCGTCCATCCCCTGCCGCCAGACGAGCGTGTCCGCCCGGATGACACCGTTGCGCACCAGTTCGGCGAACTGGTTCTCCGTTACCGGTCCCTTTTGCTGTTTATCCTCAGCGTAATACCACTCCATGGATTTTCCTTCGATAGAATACCTTGTCCAGTGTGGGGCCCTTACCCATCAAAAGCAAAGCAAAGGCGGCAAAATCGCTCACTCGGACTTTCCGCCACAGCAACCCGGCAGGGAACTGCTGGCACCCGGATCGGGCTTTTTAGCCGGCAGCGGCGCCTGCTTTTGCTTCTCCGCTTTACCGGCGGCTTTCTGAGGCAAACCCGGCACCAAGCTGGGATCATACTTTGCACCAGCGGAGACTTGGATCACCGTCATGCGCACCTTCGTCGGGAAAAACTTTTCATGATCCGCCCGCTTATGGGCATGACCGCTGCCCCCGCTGTTGTCCTTCATCACCAGATCCATTTGCTTGATACCCTCCGACCAGATGATTGCCTCATTCTGCCAGAAGGACTTCATCGGCACATCCTTCTCATATACGCCCTTTTCCTTATACACATCCGTATTGAAACACCCGTAACCATTCCCCTGCCCTTTGTTCGGGATGTAGCAGACGCTCCAAGTCGTTGCCTCTCCGCCCGGCGGTTTCTCCAGCACCTCCAGACGGATGTGCGCGGTCCCATTGCGGTAATCCACCGGGGCCGTCCAATCCTTGGGGCGTTGCGCATTGATCCGGTCCCCTTTCACATAGTAGTGCGACTTGCTCGGCTTGGAATTCTCTGCATCCTCTTTAGTGAACGTGAAGGTCTGGTCAAACAATACGAACTGGGCTGCCGAAGCTGGCTGTGACAGGACGCATAACACCGCCGACATCACAGCCAACCGGATAAATGCGCCCCCAGTCAAACCTCTCATCTGGGAAAATCGGGCTATCGTGCTGGAAATCATAACCGCACGATGAGACGAACAAATGCCCTTGTCCAGAGTCATCTTGCTGTGGTTGTTCTTTGTCCCCAGACTTGCATCTGCCCCCGCCCCTTCATTAGGTTCTTCCTTGGTTGCGCCCGTAGCTCAGTTGGATAGAGCATCTGCCTTCTAAATCGAAAACGCCCTTTTCCCGCTTTTTCTCACGTTAGCAGTTTGCATCAAACCACTGTAAACATTGGCGATTCTGATTTTCGAGTTATCTGGCGTTTTCTCAATTTACCTCAAAAAACCGCAAAAAGTATAGTACTTGAGTATAGTACCAAAACCCTGCCGTTTACGTTGAAAAACTAAGGCAGGAGGGGCTTTCCAAGCTCTTTCAGGAAAGCGTTGTGCTTCTGCGTCGCTGCCCGAATGTCTTCCTGAATTCCGACTAGCACCTCATTATTCGCCTCCAGATCAATCTCCTCCTCACCCACTGCCGTGCTGATGTAGCGGGAGATGTTCAGGTTGAAATCGTTCTTCTCGATCTCAGGCATCTCCACCCGGCGGGAGTAGCGGGCCTCTTGCTTCCGGTATTGGTAGGTGTCGATGATCTTCTGAATGTGATCTTCGCTAAGCTGGTTCTGGCGTTTGCCTTTCACGAAATGCTCGGCAGCGTTGATGAAAAGCACGTCGTCGGGCTTCTTGCACTTCTTGAGCACGAGGATGCAGACGGGGATGCCCGTGGAGTAAAAGAGGTTGGCGGGCAGGCCGATCACGGTGTCGATGTGGCCGTCCTTGAGCAGCTTGGTGCGGATGCGCTCCTCGGCTCCGCCACGGAAGAGCACGCCATGGGGCAGGATGATCGCCATCACGCCCTCGTCTTTAAGGTAGTGGAAACCATGCAGCAGGAAGGCGAAGTCGGCGGCGGACTTGGGGGCAAGCCCGTGGCTTTTGAAGCGCACGTCCTCGGCCAGCGCATCGGTGGGTTCCCAGCGATAGCTGAAGGGCGGATTGGCGACGATGCCGTCGAAGCTCGGCTTCTTGGCGGGGTTCTGCTCCCGCATCATATCCCACTCGTTGAGCAAGGTATCGCCATGGAAGATTTCAAACTCTGTGTCCTTCACCCCGTGCAGCAGCATATTCATGCGCGCCAGATTGTAGGTAGTGATGTTCTTTTCCTGCCCGTAGATTTTCCCGATAGTGCCGCCCCCGTCCTTGATCCGGTGCCGCACGTTGAGGAGCAGCGAGCCAGAGCCGCAAGCAAAATCCATCACGCTCTCCAGCCGCTTTTTGATTCCCGTCTTCGGCTCTTGGCTGTCCAGTGTCACAATAGCCGAAAGGATGTCGGAAATCTGCTGCGGAGTGTAGAACTCGCCCGCCTTCTTCCCGGAACCGGCGGCAAATTGGCCAATCAAATACTCATAAGCATCACCCAGCGCATCCACATCCGTGGAAAACTCCGCCAATCCCTCGGCAATCTTCTGGATGATGGTGCAGAGCTTGGCATTCCGGTCGGTGTAGGTTTTGCCCAGCCTATCTGAGCCAAGATTGATCTCGGAGAACAGTCCTTGGAAAGTGCTCTCAAATGATTCCGTCTCAATGTAATCGAAACCCTTTTGTAGGGTTTTCAGCAGTTCCGCGTCCTGCGTGCGGGCCAAGTTGGCAATGTTGTTCCAAAGGTGCTGTGGCTCAATGACGTAATGCACCTTGCGGCGCATCTGTTTTTCGAAGCTTGAAACATCCGCTTCGTTCTCCTCATACCAAACTTGAAGCGGTGTGGCAGCCCCAGTCTTCAGCAACACGTCCTTTGGCAAGTCTGGGTAGTCTTTGCCCAGTTCTTTCTTGGCCGCTGCCTCATAGTTGTCCGATAGATAGCGCAGGAACAGGAAGGACAACATGTAGTCACGGAAATCATCCGCGTTCATCGCCCCACGCAATTGATCGGCAATGCCCCAGAGGGTTTGGCCCAGTTGCTTTCTATTGGAATCGTTCATGCGGTAGTAAGGGCGGCGGGTGGTAATGTCGGCGTGGTCGTTGCTGCTGGTGTTACGGCCTTTGCCGCTTCAAGAACTTCCGGCAGTGCGAATTGGAACTTGATGGTAAAGTCTCTGAGAATGCGACGGAACAAATCTTTGTTGTCCTCGCCCATTTCAGTCGGCTCGTGAATGGCGTATTTGCCGTGGCTGAGCAGGTTCAAGGCGCGATTGTAGAGTGCCCGGTCTTCCTCGTTATCCAGTGTTTTGAGGCAGAAAGAGATGTCGTCATGACCGAAGAACGAGGCCGTCTTCTCCATGATGCTGCGCAGCGCATTGAAGTGAAAAGTGTAGAGCCTTCCTGTGGCGGGAACGGCAGCCAGTTGCAGTTCCGCAAGGGATGCGACGTGGTGGAAGAATGGCGTGTCCTCCGTGGCGCGGAGTGTGAACACGCCATCGCCATTGGGTCGGTGGATGAAATAGCGTTTGTGCGAGACTTTAGGCTCACCCTCCTTCGCTCTGCCGATCTCATTGCACATCACATTGAAAAACAGAGCGTGGTGGGATGAAAAAACGATCTTTATGGGCGCGTGCGCGCCGTTCTGGTCCTTCCTGTGCGCTGCCCGACGGAGAAGTTTTGCAAGATCGCAAGCAACGGAGATGGCGTTGTTGTCGTCCAGCGACGAAATCGGGTCGTCGACATAGATGTGCTTCACGGCTGGATACGCGGCGGGATATTTCAAAACCTGTTCAGCAATGGCCATGAACACGCACCAGATGAAAATGTTCTGCTCACCACGAGAGACTTTGATGTTGGACTCCTCGCCTTTGCTGAACCTGACGAAGACAGGTCTGGAAAATGATTCTTTGCCCTGCCGCACTTCTTGAAACGTAAAATCGAAGTCAAAGTCTGCATAGCGCTTCAAGTATTCATCAATGGTCGGCTCCAGAGGCTCGTTCTTGAAGCCGTCAAAGAACCGCGATGCTTGATTAATCTTCAGACCGCGAGCTGTGTCGTTTTCGAGGTCATTCTCCCAGGTGAAAAGGTCTTCGGTGTAGGCGTTAAAGTAGAGAGTGTCCGCATCGCCATTGTTTTTACGCTTACCGATGGCCTTGAACTCCATGGACAGCCGAGTCTTGCCCGTGCGGTTGTAGGCATAGGCGAGGATAATATCCGCACCACCTAGATCGTCGCGCAGCTTCCTCGCGAGTGTCTTGTGGCTGGCATATTTGTTGATTTTTGGCTTGTTGCTCATGCTTCAACCTCCTCCGGGGATGGAAAAAGCTGCTGCATCAGACCTTTTTTGTGGGTCTTGAGGACTTCGAGCTTTTGGGTTTCGGCGTTGATCAAGGCGTCGAGGCTGCTCAGGCACCAGGCGATACGTTGTTGTTCGGGGATAGATGGGCGATGAATTGGAAGTGGCTCCAGTTCGGCATAATAAAGGTTTTTGACGTTCTGCCCCTCAACGACCTTTGCAAACTGTTTATACAGGCACCGAAAATAGTATGTGTAGAACAGCGGGTGTTGTTTGGTCTCTAACACGCTGATCATTTCGCCGATGGCTATGCCCTTCAAAGGCAAGTAGCAGCAGCACTTCCCAAAATCCTCTGGCTTCTCGCCAACACGCGGGATCAAAATCTCTCCACCTTTGCTGAATCGTAGTGTTGTCGGGTCGATGTTGGTCCGGGAGTATGTCTCAGTGATTTCCGGCCCAAACTTAGTGTATAGCTCCCCGTATCTGACACATGGGGTTGGAGCGTCATCTGCCAAGGACCACTTGGGAGCGCTCTTGCCATAATAGAACTTTCCAAGTGCTCCAATTGTAGTGGGCTCCCACTCCCCGGCGTTTTTGAATTCGGGGAAGCGGAGGCGGGGTTGGGTTTCGCCTTCGCGGGGGAAAAGCTGCTGCATCAGCCCTTTTTTATGGGTCTTGAGCGCGTCCACTTTCCGCGCTTGCGCGGCCCTCAGCTCGTCCACCGAACTCAGGCACTCGGCGATTTTTTGTTGTTCGGGTTTAGCAGGAAGGGCGATCCGGAGTCTTCTGATCGCATTACCAACAATCTGCGGCTGAGCAGATCCTGATATGACATCATCAAAACCGCGATGCCTCAGAAGTTGATAAAGGAAATGGTATGAGTTTTGGGCGGCATCAATTCCGTCCAAACACATTGAATTACCAGTGATATAGCTTTTCGGAGGGATGAGCGAAACCTCGCCACATGTTGACCCTCGGCAGGTGACCGCAACGGTTTCAAACTCATGGTTGAAGTCTGAGTAGTAGCCTATTAGGCCATTGGCTCCATAAACGGGATAACCCTCGTCAACTAAATCGGTGGAGGAAATTGTCGTCCATTGCTGCGGCTGACAAATGCCGCCTAAGAATTCAACATCCCAATCCTCCGCCCCCCGAAACTCCGGAAACCGCAGCTTCGGCACCAGCGCGGGCCTAACCTCTTCCTTCGTGGCGGTGGTTTTGGTCTTACTGCTCATAGGCGCTGAGTCCTGAGATGTCGCGGCCACCGGCGCGTTTGGTGAGGAGGGGGTGCAGGTCGGCCATGAGGGCGAGTTCGGCCTGGGTGCGGGCTTTCCAGCCGAGATCGAGCGGGGCCATGAGGTCGCTGAGGTGCTCGCCATCGAAGATCATGCGGTCGAGGATGCCGTCCACGAAGGTTTGCAGGGCGGCGGTGGCGAGGCCGTGCCGCGCAGCGATGGCGGCGAGTTCCTTGGCGTTCTTCTCCGCCTTGAAGCGAGTGTAGCCCTCGCGGATGGCGGTTTCGCTGAGGCCCTCGCCCGCTTTAAGCGTGCCGATGTATTCGGCGATGTCGTCGCGCTCGTTCATGAACTTGGCATCGGCGCTGATGAGGCCGATGAGTTCTTCACGGGTCATCTTGGACTTGCCCGGCCCTTTGGCCGAGAACTTGGCGATGAGGCCCATGATGTAGTCGTAATCAATGACGGCGGAGGCGAAGAGCACGAACTCGAAGTCGATCTGGTCCACGGGATCGTCCGCGGTGTCGTCTTTGCCGCCGGTTTTGCCCTGCTGGTCTTTGAGCTTCTTGGCGGTCTCCAGATACTGGCCTTTGAAGCCGCGCAGGTTTTCCTCCGGAAGCACTTGCTGAATGTTGGCTTTGTTTTCCTCGGTGAGGTCGGTGTATTGGTCGAGCTGGGTCTTGAGCCGCTGGACTTCCTTGAAGCGCTCGATGAAGACGGATTTGGCAGCATCTCCCTTCAGATTCGCCACGTCGGAGGGCGTGCAGTCGAGGCCCTGGGATTTCATGAAGCTGTCAAGCTTCTGCACGGCCGTCTCCAGTTTCTGGATGACCTTTGGGGCGGCCTCTACGAGCCAGATTTCCCGCGCCTGTTCGCCAGTTTTTCCCCCGGAGAAAAGAGCGATGGCGGCATCAACCGATTCCTGCTGCTGGCGGAAGTCGAGGATGTTGCCATAGGGCTTGGTACCATTGAGCACGCGGTTGGTGCGGGAGAAGGCTTGAATAAGGCCGTGATGCTGGAGCTTCTTATCCACATAAAGCGTGTTCAGGAACTTGGAATCGAAGCCGGTGAGTAGCATGTCCACCACGATGGTGATGTCGATCTTGTGGTGAGGCACATTCGGAAAGGCTTTCCGCAAATCCTCGTCCGGCCATTGCTGGTCTTTAATGCGCTTCTGCACATCTTGGTAGTAGAGATCAAACTCGCTAAGGCGGTGATTGGTGCCGTAGCGAGCGTTGTAATGGGCCACAATCGCCTCCAGCGCTTTCTTCTTCTTCTCCGGTTCAACCTTGTTGTCTTCCTGTTCCTGCGGCAGGTCTTCGGATAGCTGTTCGATGTCCTTTTTGGCCTCGGCATTTTCCGCAAGTTGAGCGGGAGGCGAGAACACGCAGGCAATGTTCAGCGGCTCGAAGTCGGGATCGGCCTCCAACATCGCCTTTTGAATCTCGGCAAAAAGCTCAAAATATTCGATAGCGTCGTTAATTGACGCCGTAGCCATGATAGCATTGAAACGCCGCTTACCAGTGGCGGCATAATGCTTGGACAGAATAGCCTCGATGACAGCTTTCTTGGCGATGGCCTCCCCGGGCTTTGGTGGTTTCTTGCCCGGCTCCTCCTTGGGTTTGAAATAGTCGATGTGAAAACGCAGGACGTTCTGGTCATCGATGGCGTGGGTGATGGTGTATGCGTGTAGCTGCTTATGAAAGAGGTCTTTAGTGGTGAACAGCGACGCCTGCTGTCCCTCAATCTTCTGCAACGAGGCATTCGCCTCGAAGATGGGCGTGCCGGTGAAGCCGAAAAGCTGTGATTTCGGAAAGAATTCCTTGATGGCTTTGTGATTGTCTCCGAATTGAGAACGGTGGCATTCGTCGAAGATGAAGACGATGCGTTCGTCACTCAGCGCTTCGAGCTGCTCCTTATAGGTGGGCTGGTCGTTTTTCTTCCGCTGTTTGTTGCGCTTGCTGTTCTCATCCAGCGCGAGGCCGAGCTTCTGGATGGTGGTGACGATCACCTTGTCCGCGTAATCCTCGGAAAGCAGACGGCGGACGAGCGCGGCGGTGTTGGTATTCTCCTCGACGCACCCTTCCTGAAAGCGGTTGAATTCCTCCCGCGTCTGACGGTCGAGGTCCTTCCGGTCCACCACGAAGACGCATTTGCGGATGCGGTCATTTTCCTTGAGCAACGTGGAGGCCTTGAAGGAGGTCAGCGTCTTGCCGCTGCCGGTGGTGTGCCAGATGTAGCCGTTGCCGTTGTCTTCGTCGATGCACTTCACCATGTGCTGCACGGCATAGACCTGATAAGGCCGCATGACCATGAGCTTTTGCTCGCTGACGATGAGCACCATGTAGCGGCTGATGGTCTTGCCTAGGGCGCACTTCTGGAGGAAGCGCTCAGCGAAGGGATCGAGGTGGGTGATCTTCTTGTTGTCCTCGTCCGCGAACTCATAGACGGGCAGGAAGCGCTCGTCGGCATTGAAGGCGAAGTGGCGGGTGTTGTTATTCGCGAAGTAATAGGTGCGGTCGCGATTACTGACAATGAAGAGCTGCATGAAGCAGAGCAGCGTCTTGGCGTATCCATTGCCGGGGTCGTTCTTGTATTCGACGATTTGCTCCATGGCCCGGCGTGGACTGACGCCGAGAGTCTTTAGCTCGACCTGCACGCAGGGCACGCCATTGATGAGGATGAGGACATCGTAACGATGGTGGCTGTAGTCCGAGTTGATGCGGAACTGGTTGATAACCTCGAAGTGGTTTTTGCACCAGTCCTTGAGGTTGACGAGGGAGTAGTTCAGCGGTGTGCCGTCATCGCGGGTGAAGCTGTTGATGGCTCGTAGCGTCTTGGATGCGGTAAAGACATCGGGGGTGATGATCTCATCCAACAGGCGGGCAAACTCCGCATCGGTTAGGCTGACGCGGTTGAGCGCCTCGAACTTTTCCCGGAAGTTTTTCTCCAGCGAAGCGCGGTCGCGAATATCAGGACGACAAGAATATTTAAGGCTTCGCAGCTTTTCGACAAAGTTTGACTCGATGTCTTGCTCCTTCAGAACGTAAGACTGTCCGTCTTGATGTTCTGGATATTTTTGGCTCGTCGGCATCGTGCTTCAATCGCTTCTTTTCAACCACGGAACCAAACACGGGAATTTCCAAGCCCTTTTGCTCCGCTGGCTGAGCTACTTTTGCCCTGCCAGCCGCCAATGGTCCAGCCGAAACCCCGCTAACCCAAGTTGACTCAGGGATTAAAATGCAACCGCCCTTCCCCGTCCTCCCGCAAGCGAGCGGCAAAGCGCCGGGAAGGAGCCAAGGCGCGGTAGGAATTCGTTTTGGGAATGAAGTAGGGAGCGCCCTTTAGCAATTCCACGGCCTCCCGCCGTTTAAGCGGACGCGCCCCATTCTCGAAAATTTCCCGCAATACGTCCAAGGTAAGCACCTGAGAAGCCGGGATTTCTTCTTGGGAATAATCGCTTTCAGCAGGAGCGGGATCAAAATTCCCGCTTTCGCCGTCCGGGTTTGTGTCCGTAGAAGCCTCCTTTTCCCGCCCGGTAGCCAGCCAGCTTAGAAGAATTCCCGCGCCGATGATGATAAACAATGGGTTCATAGTGTCTTTGGATGGATTAAATGGAAATTTCCCGCGTATTCAGGGCAGCAAAGCCAATCATTGCCGCGAAACTGACAAAACCCGGCAAGGATAGCCCGCAAGCACCTGATTCTATTGGGCTTGAAGCGTTATTGGGCATTAACGCGAAACCGGCGCGATACCCCGCGAAACTGTCCGCAAATGGTTTCGCGGGGTTATGGCAGGGTTTCGCGGTTTGGATGGTTAATGGCGTTTTCATTTGATAATAAAGGGTTTGCTCACTCATGGGCCGGGGTTTCGTCAGTTTCGCGGGTAGAATTCGCGTTCTCTCCATTTTGGGGATAGCCTTTAAGCCGGAAAACTTTGGTTGGCCGTCCGCCCTTGGGGAATTCAGGCGTTTCCCATTCGCCAAGGTCCGCCTCTACCAGCAAAGACATAAGCGCCTCCACTTCCTTCGCTTGCCCTCCGCAAATTCCCGTGCGGGCAGCATCGCGAGCCGTGCAACGTCCGCCCCTGCGTTTGACAAAAGCCAAAAGTTTGCCCATTAGTTTGGACTGCTCGCCATAAGCCAGCGTGTCGTAAATGCGCCGGGTTTCCCCCTTGAGCCATTCGATCCAAGCGAGCGCCGCGTCAACCGTATCGGCGGCAATCGTCTGCTCTCTCCCGTCTGGACTGGGCAGGTAAGCTTCCCGGACACAATGAAACACCAAGGCAAGGCGCATAAGTTGGCCCTCTAATTTTGACCAAGCGCTCTTGAGTCGATCCGACTTAAAAGCTCTCATTTCCAACCCGTTCGCATCCACAAAGGCAATGACCTTTGCTTTTGCCTCTGGCGAGAATTGGAGAATGACCGGCTCTCTATGCCCCGTTTCTGCGTCAATGTTTGGACTCAGGGAAAGCAGGTCTTCAAATAGGCTGACATATTTGCTAACCAGTTCGGGCGGGGTGCATTCATCCCGCCATTGCCGGACACGCTCAGGCGGCGAAGCCATGAGGAACCGCGCCACTAGACCATTATCAAAGTGCTTTGCGTTATCGCTCGCTAGCATCTTCCGTAAAATCGGCTCCTGAATTGTCCCGGTAACACTCACCATGGCCCGCGCAATGTAGATCGTTCTTTTCTCGCCCCCCTTACGATCAATGCGAAGTGAACCTGCCGAATGGAATTCCAGCCATTGTGCCGCTTCGTTCCCGTCGCTGTATTTGTCAAACCCACCCAGCCAGCCGGAAAGCTCATCGCGCTTTTGAAGCAAGCCGCGTGGATTGTCACCCAACACCGCGCAAACCGCTTCAAGGGTGGCGTCTCCAAGCTGATAGCTTATCAATTTCGGCTGCTCTGGCTCTTGGGTTGTCTTGTCTGATTTATGATACCGGGCAAGTTCGTCCTTAAACTGCTTCATTTTGAAATCGTATCCCTGAAAAGCCTTTCTTTGGGCTGCTTCCAAGCCTTCCATTGCCGCCTTCAATGCCGGTGTTTTCAATGCGCCAGAAGGGGCCACAACAAGTGCCCAAATTACGGGATACTCAATCCATCCTGCTTTCATTTGAACGGCCCGGCTGTCGCCAATCGCAGCAGCGCAAGCGGCCAGCGCGGGCAGTGCAATCAATGCAGGATCGCAGCCAATTGCTTCCGCACAATTGTCGATGTATTCAGCCAGTGGAGGCGGCAAACGGTTAATTGGCGGCTCCTGATACTCCAGATTGAAACCGGAATTTTTTCCCCCGCTATCCCCTTCGGTTACTGTCACGGGAACGTATGGGCCGGGAATTGTGTTAGTAATGGCCATATTAAACGCGGGTAAAAGTTGGGAACAGTGACAAGAGGCAGCGGTAATGCTCGAAATCGTCCGCATGGACTGCCGCAAGGTCGTTGAAGTCCTTTATGGGCATATCGTCTGAACGACGAAGCCTGGCGAAGCTGAATGCGTCAACTTCCGCGCCTGCGTCCGCAAGCTGCTCCGCCCAGCGGATCGCCGCCGATTGGCCGCTTTCGTCCAAATGCGGGAAAATGCGGACACGCTTGCCGTTGAATAATGGCAAGGCGTCCAGGTGAATAGGACAACTTGCGCCCAGTATCCCCACCGGAGCGCAATCCGTCCGCCTATCCTCAGCCACGATGAAATGACACGCCGCAAGCAAGTCCGGCCCGCCCTCGCAAAAGACAATTACCGGACGGATGGACGCGGTTTCCTGAATGCCCACGGGCCATTTGGCTTGTGATCCGGCCAATGTCCACGCTTTAACCCCATCCGCCCAAGGTTGTCCGTCCATCCGTCGCGCCTGTGCAATTCGTCCGCTGTTATCTGTGATAAACCAAGTCGCTTTGCCTCGAAACTGTCCAAAACGGACAAGTCCGCACTCATTGGCCAGCGCTACCCCTTCGCACGACAGTCCGCGCAAGCTAGCCAAGGCTGCAACCTGTTCGGGCGTGCCGTAATCCATGGGCGGATACAATGGACGCGGGGAAAAGGTATGCGCCAAGGGCGAGGCAAAGCTTTTCCGCTCATGCGCTCGCAAAGCATCCTCTTTGCAATATTCTTGGCTTGGCGAGGTGTGCTTGAAAGCGTCCGCGAGTTTGTGGCGCAAGTCCCGCTCTCCCCATGGTGGCTTGCAATGCGTCCGGTTCCAGTCGGCAAGGATCGTGAAAGCTTCCGCTTCCTCCAAGCCAAACTCTACCAGCTTGCAAGCCGCGTGATAGGTTGCCGCGTGTCCGCTCTGCCCGGAAACCGCTTCCGGCAGCTTGGCGAGGTAAGCCTGTGCGCGTGTGGCCACGTTAGACACGGCTCCCTCCCGGCTTGGTAGATTCCCGCAAAAAGCGCTCAATCTCAGCGCGGGAAATGATCTTGCTACGGAGCGCATCCGATGAACGGAGCTTTCCCCGCTGCAAGAGCCGGTGAATGGTGATGTAACTCACCCCCAAGATCGCCGCCGTTTCCCGCATGGTGTATGCGAGCCGGGGCAATGCTTCGGAATTTGAGTTTCCTGTTTCGTGAGCCGGTTTTGGCTCACCTTCGCTTTTGTTCAATGCGCTTTGCATGTGAACACAATTAAGCGCAGCGAAATAATTCAACTAGGCTGTCGCTCTAAGGAGCAAAAGCCGGGTTAACCAAAATTGGAAAACCCGGGTTTCATCCTTTTGGCAACAGCCGGGTTTTCCGACTAATGAAATCAGGTGTTTTGTGAACTTGCTGCAATAGGACGATTTTGGCAGACCATTGGGATTCTGAGCGAAATCGAAATTGGCGAATGCGTCATGGAGGCAGATGGACTTGTCACCATTCCAGAGAACGTGATTAAGGCAGCAAGATTATTCCCCGGTGACAAATTGGCATTGGAAATCAAAGACAGGGAAATCCATATCCGCAAAATCTCAACAACTGTATCCAAGGACACGGAAGCTCAAACCTGAGCCTTAGCCGCCGATTTCTTCCTTGGTCGTCCGCCTCGATTGTTGAACTTTAACCCTATGCTCTTGCAGATAGCCCGAATTTCCCGCGTGTCCGTATCGGGAGAAAAATTTTGTTCCTTATCGGTATTGAATGAAAGGAGCCAATCAAAAACCTGCGTCGTGCTCTTGAGCTTTTCAACTTCAAACCAGCGGGCAGCAATCATCATGTAAGCGTAAGTGCGCTGGTTGGGCTGCTCACATTTGGCCTCGTCTCTCTTCGCCGCGATCTTACCTTCTGCAAACTGTTTGAGTTTCTCCGGCTCACTTTTGAGTGCCTCCTGTTCGGCAAACGAAAACAAACCTTCAAAATCAATGCCCATCATCTCAATTTGTTCTTTCGGTATAGCTCGCCCTAGGGCAACTGTTTTCCCAACGATGTGGAGAGTTTTGGAATCAAAATCTTTTAAGAAATCCATTCCTAGAGACGCCAATGCGAGTTGAGAAGCTTGCTTTGCCCATGCTGGCAAATCTGCGGCGCTATCCGGCATTATCCCAGCGGTAAGCGCAACTAGAGATTTGGTATCTGCATTTGGCAAAGCTCGCTTGATTATGTCTGCGGGCAATTGTCCTTTGATTTGCTCGATGAAATTCACAAGTTCAGGTGGGATTTCATCCTGCTGGCCAGCCTGCTTAGTTTCCTTGGCCTTCGGGGCTTTCGTTTTCTTCTTCATCAAGTCATCGAATACTGGATTGCTCTTCTTGCCACTAGCATACAGAGGTCATTCTGTCGCCCGCGATCAATTAACTTTCCACGCGCGCATTGAAAAACCTCACACGTTGCGCCATCTCATTGCTATGCTGTTGCCGCAAATGCCCGTAAACCTTCATTGCCAGCGCTCCTCCGTCTTTGTGACCAAGCCAACGGGAAAGCGCGGGAATGTCCACCCCTGATTCAATGCAACGAGTTGCAAACAAGTGCCGCAAATCATGGTGCGTGATGCGCTCCATTTTTGCTTTAATCGCAGCACTGTTCATTGCCTTTTGACACTCAAAAACCTGCATGACTTTGGCGGTATCTGGCTCGCCACTCCTTTCGGCTCTCATGCGCTCTAAAAGTTCCTTCATCTCTGCAATCATCGGAACAATCCGATACTCTCCTGCCACACGGCCCTTTAGGCCGGTTTCCCCACCATAAACGGTGATGTTCTCATTTTGGAAATCGCAGTCAGCCCAAGTAACGTTCCGAGCCTCTCCAAGCCGAAAGCCTCCATAAGTCAGAAATAGAACGAGATTGGCACACGGGCGCGAATGTCCGCTCCCCGCTGATTCAATTGCATTGATGAAAGCCTCGAATTGATTTTGAGAGGGTAACTTGGGAGGCGCGGACGCTTCGGAAAGGCGTTCCAAAGATTTGGCCGGATTATCAAACCTTGCCCCGTTTTCTATCCCAATCTCTAGGATAGCCCTCAGGATGCCTAGCGTGTGGTTAAAGCTCGTCGCGCTGTACTTTCGGGCAAAGGTGCCCGCCCAATGGATGCAAGCGTCCTTGGTGATGTTGCGGACCTTCTTCCCGTCCAAATCCGTCCACGAGGCAGCCAGAGCCTTTAGACGCTGTTTGTGGTAGTCCTTGGTCTTCTGCTTGAGCTTGGGGTTGGCGTCCAACCGATCTAGGTAGATTTTCTTGGCCTGTTCAAAGGTGATCTGCCCATCGCCCGCCGCAATCAATTGCCTTTCCTGCTTTATGACGTCTGGCAGCTTGAGCTTGGCGGTGGTCAAAACCGTGGTATCGAGCGCCTTCCAAGTAAGCTTGCCGCCGATGCGGAACCTAGCGTAAAAAATCCCGGATGAATTGTTGCGAACAAGATTCTGAGTGCCGGTTGTTGCCCAAACACCCGGCTTTTTCTCCTGTTTGCTCTCTTTCATTCCCGGAGTATAGAAAAGCAGTATAGAAAGAGTCAATTACGATGATTTTATCACGTCATAACTCGCTTATCTGCAACAGGTTGCGCCCGTAGCTCAGTTGGATAGAGCATCTGCCTTCTAAGCAGGTTGTCGCGTGTTCGACTCACGCCGGGCGCACCACTTTCGGCACTTCCCATCGTTCTGCGGATTGACCGCATCTGATTTTCAGCCAACAGTTCGCCCCGACATGCTGCAACTGGAATACCTCGCGGAATTACTGGACAAGCACCGTCCTGCCGCCCAGGCCAAGGTGAAGGAGTTCACTTTGCGCGGTCGCCCGTTTGCCTTCAACCAGCAGCCGGCCATCATGGGGGTCATCAATTTGTCCGCCGATTCCTGGTATCGTGAAAGTGTCTGCCTGAATCTTGAGCAAGCCATCCAGCGGGCCCATGTGCTTACCGCTCAAGGGGCTGACCTCATCGATGTGGGAGCAGAATCTACCCTCGCCCAAGCTGCCCGCGTCGATGATTTTACCCAACAAAGCAAACTCCTGCCCTTGCTCAAGGAGATGGTCGCTGCCCGGCAGCTTGCCTCCATCGAGACCTATTCTCCGGACATCACCCGGCTCGCCTTGGAAACCGGTGCCGCAGTCATCAACCTCACTGGTGACACCGAGAACGAGGAGATCTACCGCATGGCCGCCGCTCACGATGCCGCTGTGATCATCTGCTTTGTGGCCGGCCAGAATGTCCGTGAAGTCAATGAGTTGGCCCTATCCAATGACCCTGCCGGGGCCATGCATGATTACTTCGCCCGCCGGATAGATTTGGCGGAACGCTGCGGATTGCAGAAGCTGTTCATCGATCCGGGGCTGGGCTTCTATTACCGGAACCTGCAGGATAGCGCCACCCGTGTCCGTCACCAGATGCTCACGTTCCTGAACACCTTCCGCTTGCGTTCACTGGGTTACCCTACGTGCCACGCCCTGCCCCACGCCTTCGAGCACTTCGGTGAAGAAGTCCGTAGCGCCGAAGCTTTTTTTGCTGTGCTGGCAGCGTTGGGGAAAAACGATTTGTTCCGCACCCATGAGGTCGCCCGGATCAAGGCGGTGCTCGCTACCCTCCAGGTTTTCCGTCCGCAAATTCTGTAGATTTCCCCCGTTCGCCTCATTGACTAGCCCCCGGTATGCGAACATATTTCCCGCATGAGTTTTGACATCTCTCACCTCCTGTCGAAGTGGGACTACAAGCCGGGCGAGATCAGTGTGCGCCGCATCAAGGGCCGTGATGGCCAGGAAAAAATCCAGCTGCGCGTGGATCTAGGCATCCTGCAGATGAATACCGAGGGCCGGCCGGACGGCAAGCAGCCCTTCGGTCATGAGTCATTGCTCGAATACTACGTGGACCGTCTGGAAAAGTATCGCACCGAGCATAACGGGGATGACACCGATTTTGTGCTGACGGCTGAGGATTGCTCCAAACTCCAGCAGGAAGCCATCCAGTATCACCACCGCTACATCTGCCTGTATCAATTGAAAGACTTTGACGGCGTGCTGCAAGACGCCGACCGGAATCTGGAAGTCTTCGATTTCGTGGACGAATTCGCGGAATCAGATGACATGGCCTGGTCGGTGAAGCAGTTCGTGCCCCAGCTCATCCTGATGCGCACCCGGGCCTTGGGTGAAGGGGCTATTGCCGTGGAGAACCACGAGGAAGCCGTTGCTGCCATCGAGGAGGCGATCGAGCAACTTACCGCCTTTTACCGTGACCATCAGCGCGAAGATCTGCTGGAATCCAGTGGAGAACTAAGCGCCCTGCGTGACTGGCATGAGCAGGTCCGCCTGCAACGCCCGCGTTCCGAACTGGAAAAGCTGGAAGAAGAGTTGAATGCCGCAGTGACCCGTGAGGATTACGAAGCTGCCGCCACCTTGCGTGATGCCCTGCGTCGGCTGAAAGAATCCGCCCCGCATCAGAAGTGACGGCCCGCAAGCACGGGCGTTGCCTCAACCGCCACCCGGCTTCTGTTGTTCAAAGATCTGGTAGAGCAGGAAGTAGATCAACACCCCCGTGGTGGAGACATACATCCACACCGGCCATGTCCAGCGGGCGATTTTCTTGTGTCTCTCGAAATCACCCTTGATCGCCCGCGCAAACGTCATCAGCACCAGCGGCACGATGGCAAAAGCCCCGATCAGATGCGTGAACAGAATGAAGAGATAGATAGGACGAAACCACGCCGGATCCACGAACTTCGTGTGAGCTGCACCGTAAGTCTGCTTCATCTGATAGTGATAATACAGGTAGCAGACCAAGAACAGCGATGACGTCACAAACGCCGCAACCATGCAATTGCGATGCGCCGTTTTGTTCCCCCTTTTGATGAGCACAAACCCCGCACTGAGGAAGAGCATGCTCAGGCCATTCAGTGCGGCATTGACCGCCGGCAAATCTGTAAACGTCATTTCGTCGTTCCTTCCTTCAGCAATTGCTCGATTGCTTCCCGCATTCGTTTCACGCTTTCCTGCTTGAAGGTGGCGGCGGCTTCCTCCCCCTCCTCCGAGTCCGGCGGCAGCACCTCCAGTGTCTTCCGCACCCGGCCGTGCCCGTCAACCAACACGGAGATGGAACTGTGTATGAACAGGTCCTCAGGCAGATCCCGTTGGCCCTCTGGCTTCTCGATAGTAGTCAACTTCAGCCCCTGCACCGCCATAGCGACCATGTCCTTCTTCTTGCCGGTCAGGAACCACCAGCGTTTCGGATCGGCTCCGAACTTCTTTCCGTATTCGCTCAGGATTTGCGGGTTGTCAAATTCCGGGTCGGTGGTCAGGGAAATGAACTGCACGGGCCATTCCGCTGGCACTGCCTTTTGCAAAGCGGCCATCTGCAGGCTCATCTGCGCGCAAGGCCCGGGACAACGGGTAAAGATGATATTAGCCACCCAGAGTTTTCCCGCGAGGCTCGATTTGTTGACCACGTTGCCATGCTGATTCGTGACCGAAAATGCAGTCACCTCACCATAATCCGGAAACCCGGTATGAATCGGGCGTCCTTTGCCTAGTTGCTCTGCCACAAATGCAGCGAGGATGACCATGATGATCAAGACAAGGCCGCTCCACACCACGAGCTGGATTGGTCGCACGCCTTGCTTCATTTGCTCTTAAATGCGTTCGGCGGCTTTTGGGCCGCCGAACCGTAAATCACAGTTAAGCTGTGGATCGACTCATTCAAAACTACCAGCGGCAGCCCCGGCACTCGCCGATTTCTCGGCCAGCCAGGCATCAAACTTGGCCTGTGAAAGCACCGTGAAATAACCGCGCATGAAATAGTGGGAGTTACCGCACAGCTGGGCGCACGTGATCATGTAGCGGCCTTCCTTGTTCGGCACGAAATGCAATGGAACAGACTGGCCCGGAATGGCATCCTGACAGATCCGGAACGGGTGGATGGAAAGCGAGTGGATCACATCCATCGAGGTCAACTGGATGATGACTGGCTTGTTCACCGGCACATTGATATCATTCAAAGGTGGCGTCACGTCATCCTTGGCGGCCGGGTCAGCCGGATCATAGCCCAATGGATTGCTGCCATCCACCAACTTGACATCCTGCTTGCCGAACACTCCGTCCTTGCCGGGATAACGGGAATTCCAGGCAAACTGCTGTGCCGTGATGCGGATGACCGTGGATTCGCTCTCCTTTGGAAAATCATCCACCACTTTGGCCCAGAGCGGAATGGCGAAGCCCACCAGCAGCGCGACTTCCACCATCGCCACCACCACTTCCAGATAGCTGGAAGCATGCGATTTGACGCCGAGATGATCGGCCTTCGGATTCCGCTTGGCTGAGAAACGGAACAGTGAATAGAGGAAATAGGCGAACCAACCGGCAAACAGCACCCCCATCAGGAGGTGCACATAGATGATGAAGTGGTCCACGTCCTTGCCATGCTCCGAGGCGAGCACGGGCAGGAAGAGCAATTTTTTAATGGAAGCAACGAGTTCTGTCATGGGTCAAAATCGGTTATTGGGAAGATGTGGAGAACGTATCAGGCAGGTTTTGCTGTTCCAGCCGCGCCGTGCGCCGGATGATGTAGATGAAAAATGCAGCGACGAAGGCCAGTACCGCCATAATGATGAGCAGCAGCGTCAGCACACCGGCGTCCGCCGCTTTGCCCATCTGTGAATTCTTGTCACCAAAGCAGACCGCACAGGCGAGCAGTTCTTGCGGAACCAGGCTCACCAGCAGCGCGATCAAGGCCAAGGACAGGCGGTTGGTCAGGCGCATCGCTTTACAGATAGCTGATGTGTTTCAGTTTCTTCAGGAAATAGCGCCCGTAAACACCGAGCACGATTGCCGACAGCAACGAACCGGCCCCCAAGGCCAGATTTAGATTGCCGCCTTCCTGAAAGTAGCGGTTCAACGCCCACACCCCGACCCCAAGGGTCAGCAGTATGGAAGCCGAAACAAACACCACATGGAATGCTTTCAGTGACATAAAATCATTTCAACAGCACCGGCACATCAAAATGCGCCATGACTGTCAGGGCCATCAACCCGGCAAAGAAAACAACCGTGCAGAGCAGGATCGCATAGATGGTCTTCTTCTCCGAAAGGAGATGCATGAAAAAGCCGGCGACCAAGAAAGCCTTCACTGAGGCGATGAGGAGCGCCAGTGCGATGTTGAAAGCATGGCCCAGATCAACGTAGGCGGCTCCCACGGTCAATACGGTCCCGATCAACAACGCGACAAAGATCACGATGTAGGTTTTGACATGCTTCTGGATGTCTTCTTTGGAATGTGCGTCACCCATATATTATTATATTCTTAGATTACAGGAGATACAGGACCGGGAACAGGAAGATCCAGACCAGGTCAACGAAATGCCAGAACAGGCCGGACACCTCGATACGGTTGGTGAAACGTTCCGGGTCCGTCTTCCACATCTTGGCTCCCGGCCCCCACAGGTAGAACATCACCAGCGCACCCCCCATCACGTGCAAGGCGTGCAATGCTGTCAGTGTGAAGTAGATCGCGAAATACGTGCTGTGCGCCGGCACGAACGCCGACAGACGCTTGATATCCGCCGTCTTAATCTCCAGCACTTCGGCACCGTGTCCGGCATCATGCGCCTCCGCCCCGCCATGCCCTTCCCCGCCGGAAGCCAGCTTAACTTTGGCATCAGGATGGATCTTGATGCTCTCGATGTTCTTCTCAGCGAGCTTCTTGTGCGTCATGAACCAAGGGTTGCCCTCGATGCCCGGCACTTCGATGTGGCCGCGGATGGATTTCTTCGTCCCGTCTTTGAACCACACTTCGTAATGGGTGAACTTGTCCTTGTATTCCACGGACTTGATCGCCATGAACGCCAGCGCGCACAGGATGGTGATGCCCATGTAAATCTTGAACCGGCCGAAATTACCCATCTTCAAGGAGGCCCAGGCCATCACCACCGTGACCGAGGAGGAGATCAGCACAAACGTGTTGAAAGTACCGATGGGGACATTCAACAAGCCATGCGGCCAAGTGCCTGCCAATGCTCCCACGCGCAGCAGGATGTAAGAGGAGAAGAGCGCGCCGAAGAGCATCACTTCCGATGCCAAGAACAGCCAGATGCCGAGTTTGGCGTTATATAGGCCCGTATCCGACCGGGGTTTCGTTGTGTATGGGACGTCCATGTTTTGCCTTAAAATGTTTCGTTAAGCTCTCGTTCCCGGTCTCACTTGTGATTGGGCTCGGTCTGCGGCGTATAGTCTTCCTTCGCGCCCGGCAGGCTATAATCATATGGCCCGCGATAGACCACGATCTCTTTGGTGAAATTGCCATGCGGTGGCGGCGTGGGCGTCTGCCATTCCAAAGTCGTCGCCTTCCATGGATTGTCATCCACCTTCTTGCCCTTGAACATGCTGTAGAAGAAATTGATGATGAACGGCAACTGCGCCACGGCCAGCAACATGGCCGCGTGCGTGATGCCCTTATTCAGGCTGATGATGAAGCCGGTCAGGCCGACTACCTCGCCCGTATCGGGGTCCAGCACACCGGCATAGGTCGCGCCACCGTCATACATACGGCGGTGCATGCCCGCCATGCCTTGCGCAAACATCGGTTGGAAAATCAGGTTCATCGCGATGAACGATATCCAAAAGTGAACCTTCCCCCAGAACTCATTCATCATGCGTCCCGTGGCTTTGGGATACCAGTAATACACGCCCGCAAAGAGCGCAAAAATGGTGCCCGGGGCCACGATGTAATGGAAATGCGCGATCACGTAGTAAGTGTCATGGAGATGCAGATCTGCGAAGCTGAAGCCCAGCGGCAAACCCGTCAGACCGCCCAAGCCGAACATCGGCAGGAACGCCAGCGCGAAGAGCATCGGCGTGTTGAAGCGGATGGAGCCGCCCCACAGCGTGATGAACAAGCAGGTCAAAATGATGACGGACGGGATCGAGATGATCATCGTCGTCGTCTGGAAGAACGCGCTGATCTTGGTGCCCATGCCCGTCAGATACATATGGTGCGCCCACACGATGAACGCGATGAACCCGATGGCCAGCACGGAATACACCAGCGAACGGTACCCCCACAGGCTCTTGCGGGTGTTGTTGGCGACAATCTCAGCGACGATCCCGATAGCCGGCAGGATCAAGACGTACACCTCTGGGTGCGCAAGGAACCAGAACAGATGCTGCCAAAGCAGCGGACTGCCACCACCGCTGATGTCCGCCAGTTGGCCGCCGACCATCAGACCGGTTGGCAGGAAGAAGCTCGTGTGGAACACGCGGTCCATAAGCTGCATGATGCCGGCCGCTTCCAAGGGGGGGAACGCCAGCAGCAACAGGAACGCGGTCACAAACTGCGCCCAGACAAAG
Source organism: uncultured Verrucomicrobiota bacterium (assembly GCA_964589735.1). Classification (GTDB taxonomy): domain Bacteria; phylum Verrucomicrobiota; class Verrucomicrobiia; order Limisphaerales; family JAEYXS01; genus JAEYXS01. Next base: position 108,874 of record CAZPUL010000009.1, read on the forward strand.
AACGGCAGGCGCATCCAAGTCATGCCCGGCGCCCGCAATTGGATGATGGTGGCGATGAAATTGACGGCACCAAGCAGGGAAGAGGTGATCAACAGCACCATGCCAATCAGCCAGTAAGTCTGGCCATCGGTCGGGACCACCGTGGCCAACGGCGAGTAGGAGGTCCACCCTGCCTGGGCGGCTCCGCCCGGGATGAAAAAGCTGAAGAACATGACCACGCAACCCACAAAGAATGCCCAGTAGCTCGCCATGTTGATACGTGGGAAAGTCATGTCGATCGCACCAATCTGCATGGGCACCACATAATTGCCGAAACCGGCGAAAGCCAGCGGCACCACCGCTAAGAACACCATGATGGTGCCATGCATCGCACCGAAGACATTATACAAGTCTGGCGACATGATTCCACCCTTGGCCGTGTCACCAAGTATGGCTTCCAGCACTTTCCCCACCACCGGAATGGGCTGGCCGGGATAAGCAATCTGCCAGCGCATGGCGAGCATGAGGCAGAAGCCAAAGAAAAGGAACGCCAAGGACGTCACGGCATATTGGATGCCGATGATCTTATGGTCTGTGGAAAACACATAAGTACGCCAGAACCCCAAATCCTCGTGATGGTGCTCGTGCGACGTCTCGTGCGGTGCGGTTTGCGTTGTGTGCTGCATGTTTCAGTTTCGCTTAAATTCGTGCTGCTGCCAGCTTCGGCATCGCGAAGCTTCTTTCATAACTTCGTGAAATTCAACGTGTCAACAGCGTTCTAGACATTTCAGTGCCTCTAATTGCCAGCTTTATCAAAAACCATCAATCCCAGCAGTAACGGCAGGTAAATGATGGAATACAAAAACAGCTTCCGGGCGTTCCCAATCGTAAGCTCCCGGGCAAAACGAACGGCAAAGTATAAGAAAATCAGGCTCAGGACCAAGGCCCCGAAGAAATAAACGGAGCCAGTCAGCTTGAAAAGGAATGGGCAGAGGCTGATGGGCAGGAGCCCCAAGGTATGGCTGATGGTCGAGCGCGCCGTGCGTTCACCCGTGATATCCACCACGGGCAGCATGCGGAAACCCGCTTTGGCATAATCCTCGCGATACAACCACGCGATGGCCAGGAAGTGCGGCAATTGCCAGAAAAACAGGATGGCGAACAGCGTCCAGCCTTCGATGCTCACTGCATTGCGTGCCGCCGTCCAGCCCATCAGCGGCGGCAAAGCACCCGGCACCGCCCCTACAATGGTATTGAATGGCGTGATGCGCTTCAGTGGCGTGTAGATGAATAGATAGCTGATCAACGTGGCGGCTCCCAGAACGCTGGTCAGCAGGTTGACCTTGAGTGCGAGGTAGATCAGTCCTAGCGCCGAGATGCTGGCACCCAGCAACAACACACTGTCCGGCTGCAAGTGGCCGGCCGGGATCGGACGTGCTTCTGTGCGTTGCATCCGGGCATCCAGCGAATGCTCCAGCAACTGGTTCAAGGCCGCTGCCCCAGAGGCCAGCAAGGCGGTGCCCAAGATGCAATGAAGCAACAGCCAGCCGTTCATGGCCCCTTGCGAGCCCATGTAGAAGCCTGCCAGCGTGGTCAGCACCACCAGCGTCGTCAGTCGCGCCTTGAACAAGTCGGACAGTACCGCCGTCATGCTTCGGCTGGTCACCGTGCTTTCCTGAAATTCTTGCACCGTTGCCTTCATCAAATTCAATTATCTGCCCGCCAAAACCGTCTCCGCCGCAACTCCGCCTGTGGTCACCTGCGGTTTGGCGTTCACCAAGGCAGCGACATTGCCTGAAACCATCCGGCAACGGAAGCCACAAAGTGTCATAAGTGATCCAAAAATCAGCGTTACCGCCCCCAAAACGACATGCAGGGTGGCTATGTCGGCTGCTTTATTTGACCAAATCGTCACCGCCCCCAACACGGCTTGGGTGCTGACCAGCAACGCCCACACGATTGCGGCTTTGGTGAAATGAGATTTCAGCCCCAGATTACGCGCGTAGACAACCGCCAAGCCCACGATCCCCAGCCATAACGCCAGCGCCCCTGCCCTATGTGCCATGTGCAGTTGCACATGAGCAGCGGTGATGGGATTGAAATCACGATAATCCATCCGGGTCGCATGCGCGTTATACTCCACCAGCGAAGCGTCATCCGTCTTCGGCCAGATCTGTCCATGAGCCAGCGGAAAATCCGGCACCGCCAGTCCTGCATGCTGATGCCGCATCGATGCCCCTAAAACCAATTGAACCACCACCAACACACAGATGATGCCGCTGGCCATGAGAAGCTTTCTGGACGGCACTGAGCCGACCGGCCGCGGCTCCGCCCACCAGCGCGAGGTGAGGAACGCAATGACACTCAGAAGCAGCAGGAACAGTTGCGCCAGAGTGGCGTGAAAGATGCCCACTTCATCCTTATAAAGCGCCACCCTTAAACCACCCAGCAAACCTTGGAAAATCACGGCAAAGAAAGCCGTCAAAGCCAGCCAGTGCGGCGCAGCCTTGTGCTGGAAAGATTTCACGATCCCAAGAATCAACAACAACGGCATCACGAAGGCCAGCACTTTGAAGTGAAACGGAATCACACTGGCTCCACCGCTCGTCTGGCCGGAACCCCGATGCCCCAAGGCCATGACCAGCACCAAAATCGTCAGCATGCCCGCCCACCGCATTTTCCCTTCAGTGCCACGCCACCAGATCCAACCGGCCGTGATGCTGGTAAGCAAACCAATAAAGGCTGCCAGCAACCGGTGCGTATGCTCGTAGAAAATCCCGCCCACCCACTGGGAGATGGGGAACAGGAACATGTTATACCCGTACGTGGTCGGCCAGTCGGGCACTGCCATTCCCGCTTGATGACTGGTCACCAGTCCGCCCAAGCCGATGAGTCCAAGCGTTGCTACGGCCGTCAAAATGACGAACCAGTGCAATTTTTGGCTCTGCTTTAATGCGGACATTAGCGTTCCTGTTGGGCGTCCATTAACACTTGTGCCGCTGGACCCTGCGGTCCAGCGGCACAAAGACTTGGATCAGATAACCGTTATTGCGCGGTGATCTCGAAATTCGCCGTCACATTGCCACCCTTGACTTCGATGTCCTTGGTGACCTTGCCACCCTTGCGGTGATAAGCTTCTACCGTGTATTTCCCGTCCGGCAGGTTGGCGAGCTTGAATGTGCCGTCCTTGCCTGTCACCGCGTAAAACGGGTGATCCACCAAGCCGACGTAGGAGAACATCCACGGATGCACATCGCACTTGAAGCGCAGGAACACTTCCGGCTTGTCCCATGAGAAAATCAACGGCTGCGACTTCGGTAATTGCGCCTTGTTGGCTTCCTTGTTGCCCGCCACCGCAGGCGTCGGATGCACATTGTGCAGGAGAGGGTCGGAGTTGCGCACCTCGATCTTCTGGCCGGTCTGCGCGCCAACAACGTAAGGCACGTACATGCAGCCCACCTGATCGAGCACGGCGTTGTTGGCTGGCGGCGTGAATGTCTTGCCTTCCAAACCTTTGGTAACATACACGAACACATCCGCCAGTTCCTTGTTAGGGCCCACCACGAAGAACGTGGTCGTCGGCTTGGCACCTTTGTGCAGATTGCCACAGCCCGGATCCATGGGCAGCGGCTTTTCCGGACTCGGAGTGCCCGTAACCGTTACTTTGCCCACTACGTCAGCCGCAGAGGCCACCTGCAAGGAGGCAAAAACTGCGGTCAATGCGATAAACCATTGAGATGTTTTCATTTTCATTTTAGTGCGAAACAGTAGCGCAAATTATCACCCATGCATAGGCGTCGCAAGCCCTTTGTGAAACTTTTCACAAGCTCTTTGTAGCCACTCATTCCGTCAGATTGGACGAGCCTTGGAAGCGTCCTATTCAGAAAGGCACGCTCAACGGCAGTTGCCGCATGACCCGGCACATTTTCAGGGCTGTTTGGGCGGCTTCCGTGCCTTTATTGTGGTCCAGACTCAGGCAGCGCACCTTGGCGTGTTCTAACTCCTTGACCAGCAAGACTTCATGGATCACCGGTTTCTTGTGATTGAGCTGCAATAATACCAGCGCGTCCGTCACGGCCTTGCCGATGTGATCGGCATGGGCGGTGACCCCTTCCAGTATCAGCCCCAGACAAATCACAGCATCAATCGAATGGTCCTCTGAAAAATGGGCGGCCACCACCGGTATCTCAAAAGCCCCCGGCACCCGCACCACAGTGGTTTCTGCCCCCTGCTCTTCCAGGTAACTTACCGCCGCCTTGAGCATGCCGTTCACGTAGCGCGCGTTGTATTCCGCTGCCACAATAGCTACGTGAAACCCTTTGCCCGCCACTTTCGCTTTGCGATTCTTCTTCAGCATACTTGTCAGATAAGATGTCCCAGTTTCTGCCGTTTGGTCTGGAGATACTTCTGGTTATGTTTATTGGCTTTCACGCGGATAGGCACCTGTTCCAAGATCTCCAGCCCGTAGCCATCCAAACCTACCACCTTCTTCGGGTTATTGGTCATGAGCCGGATTTTCTTAAGCCCCAAATCGGTCAAGATCTGCGCCCCTAGGCCATACTCGCGCAGGTCCATGCCGTAACCCAACTTTAAGTTCGCCTCTACCGTGTCATAGCCCTGCTCTTGCAGCTTGTAAGCCTTGATCTTCGGCCCCAGCCCAATGCCACGGCCTTCCTGCCGCATGTAAACGATCACTCCCCGCCCCTCTTGCGAGATCTGCTTCATGGCCTGGTGCAGTTGCGGACCACAATCACAACGGCAAGAGCCGAACACATCACCAGTAAGACACTCGCTATGCACTCGCACCAAAGCGCCGGGTTTGCCGGAAACATCACCCTTCACCAAGGCCAGATGGTTTTGACCGTCCACTCGTGATTCATAGAGATAAAGGTCAAAATCACCAAAGGCTGTCGGCATCTTCACCACTTCGACACGTTCGATCAGCTTCTCGCTCTGGCGCCGGTACTTGATGAGTTCCTCGATGGTTCCCAGCTTGATCTTGTGTTTCTTGGCGAACTTGACCAACTCAGGCAGCCGGGCCATCTCGCCATTGTCGCTCATGATCTCGCAGATCACTCCGATGGGGCGGCATCCCGCCAGCTTGGCCAGATCCACGGCAGCTTCCGTATGTCCGGCGCGTTGCAAGACTCCACCCGGACGCGCGCGCAAAGGAAACACATGCCCGGGCTGCAACAAATCCTGCGGTACAGAGGTCGGCTCGGCCATCACCTGGATGGTTCTGGCCCGGTCCGCAGCGCTGATACCGGTCGAGATGCCCTTGGCCGCATCCACACTGACCTGAAAGTCCGTTTTGAACGTGTCACGATTCTGCACCACCATCTGTTCGATGCCTAATTGCTTGAGCCGCTCGGATGTCGTGGGCACGCAGATCAGTCCGCGACCGTGCTTGGCCATGAAATTGATCGCCGTCGGGGTCGCATGCTGGGCGGCCATGATGAGATCGCCTTCGTTCTCGCGATCGGCGTCATCCACCAAAATGACCATTTTCCCGCGCCGGATGTCTTCCACCACTGCTTCGATGGGCGCAAACCCGGCTGCTTTCTTGACTCGCTTTTGTGCCATGACGTTTCCGTAATCGTCCAGAAATGCCCTGACCGCAACTCAAAACGTGAAAAAGCCGGACGGACAATCACGCCAGCCATTGCACCGGTCCTTGACCAAAAGCTCGGGCGTAGAGAAATTAGGGGCACAGCATGTCGTCCCGAAAAATCATCCTTTCCGTCTTGGTTTTGGCTTTGTGCCTGACTGTCCTGACTGGCCAAGGCGCCACCCTGCCCGCCTACAATTTCCAGTCGGCCAAGCAGAGTTTTGGGTGGCTGGCGGCCAATCATATCACCGGTGCCCAGTTCACACCTGATGGCTTGCAATTCAGTATCACGGGTAATGACCCATTCCTGCTTAGCCCGCCGGTGAATTACTCGCCCTCCGCCAAACTATGCCTGCATCTGCGGCTCCGCTCGGAGACGGGTGGTCGCGGCCAGATATTTTTCTTTCAGAAGAATTATCAGGAAGAAGATTCCGTTTCGTTCCATGCAGACAAGAGCGCCTGGACCGAAGTCCGCCTGCCCCTGCCCGCTTTGGGTTCCGGAATCCGTTTACGGCTTGACCCTCCGGGCGGCACGGGCCGCTGCATCATCAGCTTCATCCGGGTGGAGCCGGTTGAAGGTGACGGGATAGTGGAGGTCACGGCTACCGCCAAAAACTTGATCATCACCACAAAAATCGAAGGCCCTATCCATGTGATGGAGGTGCCATCGCATCTGAGCTATGCGGCCGCCACCGGCAGCAATGCCCTGATGCTTTTGACGGTGCCGGTCTCCAGCACTACGCAGATACCGCGGTTTGAAGGGGAACGTGACCGGCTCTATTCCGGCTTCGTCGCCATCCGCACGAATGCCTTGGGTCAGCACGAGACGGTCGGCCCGATCCGCTTCATCGAAAAACCGGGCAATATCTCGCTCTATCCCATCCCCTATCCTGCCGCCACAAGCAAAAAGGGACTGCAAGTCCAGATGATCGAGGATGCTCTCGCGCTCGGCATCAAGCACGCGGCGCTGAATCTGAATCTCGGAGCGCTCATCGATCCCCGCAAACAGGCGAACAATTACACCTGGAAAATGGATGGTGAAGTTTTCCATTTCAACCGCACCTACCTCGACAGTCTGCGCATCAAGCAGCTCAGTGATGCCGGAGTGAACGTCTCGCTCATCCTGCTGGCCTATGCGAATGGTGATCCCGCCCGAGATTTACTGCTGCATCCTTGGTATGATGCCAGCGCACCGAACAAGCTGGGGGCGTTCAATGTCCGCACGGCCGAGGGCGTCAAATGGCTCAAGGCCACCATGGAGTTCCTGGCCGACCGTTATTCACGGCCCGGTGGTGATAACGGCCTGGTCTGGGGTTACATCGTGGGCAATGAAGTGAATTCTCACTGGCATTGGTACAACCTGGGCCAAGTGCGGGCCGACCTCGTGGCTCAAGAATATGAGAAAGCCGTGCGCCTCATCCACACAGCAGTGCGCAAGTTCTCGCCCTCAGTCCGCGTTTACCTTTCACTTGAGCATCACTGGAATGTCGCCTACGAGCGCAACCTGTTCCGCACTTGCACCGGGCGCGGGCTCATCGATGACTTCAACCGTTTTGCCGAGATGGGCGGGAACTATGACTGGCACCTCGCTTTTCATCCGTATCCGGAGGACCTGAACAATCCGCGCACTTGGGAAGACAAGTCGGCGACCGCCAGCCCGGACTCGCCACGCATCACCTTCCGCAACCTGCATCTGCTGCCCGCCTATCTGGCGCATCCGGATTTGCAGTATAACACCCAAACGCGCCGGATCATCCTTTCCGAGCAAGGCTTCAACTCCCGTGGCACCGCTGAAAGCGAGCTAGAACAAGCTGCCGCTTATTGCTACGCCTATCGCAAAGCAGATGCCATCGTAGGCATTGATTCATTCATCTACCACCGGCATGTGGATCATGCGCGGGAAGGAGGATTGAATCTGGGCCTGTGGCGACGCCAGCAGAATAGCATAGCCACCCCGGAGAGCCAGAAACCCATCTATCGGGTATTTCAAGCAGCAGACACTGACAACTGGCCTCAAGCATTTGATTTCGCCCGCTCCATCATCGGTATCAACCGTTGGGAGGAGATTCTGCGCGATTAGGTCTGGTTAGCTGCTTTTGCCAAACTAAAGTCAATCGTCATCATCATGAAACTGCGCTTTCTGTTTCTGTCTGCGGTGTTGCTGGCCCTGCCCCTCTGGGGCGCCAGCAGCAAACCGAACGTCCTGTTCATCGCCGTGGACGATCTGCGTCCGGAACTGGGCTGTTATGGCGTGCAGCACATGGTCACGCCTCATCTCGACAAGCTGGCGTCCCAAGGCCGCTTGTTCCGCAATCATTATGTGCAAGTGCCCACCTGCGGCGCCTCGCGTTACGCGTTACTGACGGGCAAATACCCCCGGCAAGCCGTTGCCATGGGCAACAACGCCGCTTCCCTCGCACCGAAAAGCGAACCGGCTGAGGCCTATTCGCTCCCGATGCTGTTCAAGCAAAACGGCTACGCAACAGTCGGCCTCGGCAAGATCTCCCACAGTGCCGACGGTTTGAAGGGCGATGACAAAAACAAAGTCCGCAGCGGTGAACCCGAGCTGCCTTACTCCTGGGATGTCCTTTGGGGTCCTGCTGGAGAATGGCAGGATTCATGGAAGGCCTTCTTCGGCTATGCGGGCGGTAAAACACGCGATCGCCAGACCACCCCTGCATTTGAAGGTGCTGACGTGCCGGACAACGGTTATCCCGATGGTCTGACTGCAGAGGAAGCCATCAAACAGCTCAATCGTCTAAAGGATAAACCGTTCTTTCTCGCCGTAGGTTTTTACAAGCCCCATCTGCCCTTCAATGCGCCCAAGAAATACTGGGACCTGTATGATCCCAAGAAACTGCCCGCCGCGCCTTTCCGTGAAGCCCCAGCCAACGTGGATGCCAAGATCAGTCTGCACAAAGGTGGGGAATTATTCGGCCAATACACTTTCGATGGCAGCAAAGTGCCCGCCGCGAATGAAGCCAACGCGGTTAAACTCCGTCACGCCTACTTCGCCGCCGTAAGTTACGCGGATGCCCAGATCGGACGCGTGCTGGGCGAACTTGACCGGCTGGGGTTGAGTCAAAACACCATCGTCGTGGTCTGGGGCGATCACGGCTGGCATCTCGGCGATCATGGAATCTGGGGCAAGCACACCCTGCACGAACGCTCCCTGCGCAGCACGCTCATCATCCGCACGCCACAGATGCAGCAACCCGGTCAGAGCAGTCCAGCTATCGTCGAAACCGTCGACCTCTTCCCCACGCTGGCCGCACTCAGCGGCTTGGCGTCGCCGAAATCACTCGAAGGGCAGAACCTGGCTCCCCTGCTCCAGAATCCCGGCACAGAATGGCAGCAACCCGCTCGCAGCTTCTGGCGTAATAGCGGCCACACCGGGCAAAGTATCCGGACAGAGCGTTATCGTCTGACTCGTTGGGTGAACGATAAGACGAAGGAAATCGCCCAAGTGGAACTCTACGACCACCAGAGCGACCCGCTCGAAACGAAGAATGTCGCCGCAGTGAATGAGCAGATCGTGCTGAAACTCAGCGCACAACTTCTAAAACAGCAACCCTGATCCAAGCGGGAAAAGAATCACTTTGTCTTCAGATGCTTGTCGAAGAACCCCAACACTACAGGTCGTAGATCACGCTGCTTCGGTTGCAGATGAAATGTGTGCGGCGCATCAGGAATGATGATCAGTTCGTGGCTTGTACCCGCTTTCTTCAACTCCTCAGCAAAGAATTCAGACTGACGATAATCTACGGTCTTATCACCCGTACCATGCAAGATCAGCACCGGCGGATCATTCTTGCCGGCGTAAATGTGCGGTGAAGCCTGCTTATAAAGCTCAGGAGCTTCCGCACGAGTTTTTCGGAACATGCTGATTTCATTACGTTCGGTCAGATTGATCGGCCCATACAGGTCCACCACGCATTGGATGCGGCAGGAGAACTCGCCGTAAGGTCCTTTAGGATCGAGACCGTCCTTGGGCTCCGTCAGCGCCAGCATGGAGACCAAGTGACCGCCAGCCGAGCCGCCGATGGCTCCAATCTTGTCCGGATCAATCTGCAAGCGTTCCGCGTTCTTGCGCATCCAGCGCACGGCTGTTTTGCAGTCATGGAGATTCTGAGGCCAGACCACATTGGTGCCCTTTGATTCGGCCAGTACGTAATTGATGCTCATGGCCACGTAGCCATTCAGCGCGAGGTTTGTGCCGATGTTCTTTTCGCGCGCAGCAAACTTGTCACCACCCGACCAGCCACCACCATGCACGATCAACACCGCAGGCACGCGCTTGCCCGCCGGGATTTCGGCCGGCAGATACAGATCCGCTTTCTCTTTCCGCTCCGCCCCCAGGTAATCCACATCTTTCTCAAGCCGATAGCCTTGAGCCGCAGAAGTGGAGACCGATGTCATCAATAACAAAGCCGCTAGCAGATAAGATATAGGACGCATACGTAGGTTGCTAATTCTCGGTTATTTCTTAGAAAAAGGCCAACTATTTTCGCAGCTTCATCCATTTGGACGAGGCCATATCGCTGGGGTGTTACCGAAAGCAGATGTTTTGCTGCCCCGGAGTGGTCTTGCTGTGCTGTTTTACTCAATCTGCGCCCTGCACCTGCCGATTATTCCGCATTCACTGCTCATAACGTGTCGTTTTCCGCCTAAGCCATCGAGTTTTTACCGTTTGGTATATGCCCTGCTAGTGACTGCCATGTGGGCAGCAATTTTGTCCACGTTGTAACATTTGATTGAAATTGTTGTATGAAACCCACCTCCCACTCTCCACGCGCGTCTCGGTTCCTTGCCGGAGCGTTCACCCTCATCGAGCTGCTCGTGGTCATCGCCATCATCGCGATCCTGGCTGGCATGCTCCTGCCCGCCCTTGCCAAGGCGAAGATGAAAGCCCAGGCCACCAAGTGCCTGAACAACCTGAAACAGGTCGGCACCGCCAATGCCATGTACACCGGCGATAACAAGGACAAGCTCCCCTATGGCACCATCCGCAGCATTTTCGCCAGCGGCACTACCCGGGACTGGACATGGGATGATCTCCTGCACGGTTACATGGGCGGATCTTTCAGCTGGGATGAGCTGGCCACGTCGCCAATTTACAAGGCCACCAATTCCATCCAGATCACCATCTGCCCTTCGGACACATCCGTGAATGGCTGGACCTACGGTGCGAAACGCACTTACTCGATGCCCCGCCATCAGCAAGGCGTGGCTGACACCTCCACCTTCGACACCATCGCCAATACCTGGCCGCCGAATCCCGCGAGCCGTTGTGGTGTAGGCCTCTACTGGGTCACCTCCGGTAGCGGTCCGGGACGCAACTGGGACAGTCGTGACATCACGGACGATGCCACCAAGCCTTATCCCCGCCATCAACGCGCGGTTTACTCCTCCTTGTTGCAAGCCCCCAGTGATACCATCTTGATGACGGAGTTCGTCAACACGGGCAGTTACCAAGGCTACCAACTCGGCGCCGTCATCCTCTCCGCTTCCTATCAGGTCGGCGGCACGAACAACACCAGCCTCGTGCAGACTGAATCGTATCACAACAAGATGCTCAACTACCTCATGGCCGATGGCCGCGTGGAGAATCTCCAGATGGATACGACATTGGGTAACACCAATGTGAACAGCTCCAAGCAATCTGGCATGTGGACCATCGCCGCCAAGGACTAAAGCTCTCCCCCAATCATCCGACTTATGAAGCATAAAAACCTCCTCTCCACGCTCCTCCTCGCGTTGGGTTTGCTGGGCATTGGCTGCTCTGACCCTCTGCTTGAGGAACCTGTCAGTGCTCATACTCCGCCTCCGGCTCCACCGTTGATCACCTTGATCGAGCCAGCCATGGCTCCGGTCCTGCCGCCACCTGGCACAACGGTGGCTGAAATGACCCCAGCCACTCCCAGCAATCCCCTTCCCGAGGCGGTCGCCACCGAGCAGACGTTGCACACGGTCAACATGTTCCTCCTCGAGTATCAGGCCAACGGCGGTCGCATTCCCGCTACGGTCGAGGAACTGGTTATGCAGAAAATCGTTCCTAAACTGCCTCCACCCCCGGCTGGAAAACGCTTCGAAGTAGATCCCCAGAAAGCCATGATTTCCTTCGCGGACATCTGATTTCCCCATAAATTTGCCTCCTGCACCGCCGCAATCTGGCCTCCTGGCCGGGTTGCGGCCTTTTCAATCCTGAGATTGGCCCGCCCTTTGCTATCAAAAACGTGTCGCCCCGTTTTACTCCGGTGCGGCTTTACGGTGGCAAGGTGACCTTCGCGGTCCGGTGTCCGTTGGCGAAAGTGTCGAATACAGTGTGCGCACGACACTCCAGCGGCCTTGCCACCGATTTTTATTTCTTCGGCGCCTTATTGGCCAGTTCCACACCCTTGTTTGTCTCCATAAAATAATTCGACGACCAATCCGTGGAGAACATCACCGCCAGATTCCCATCGCTGTCATAGACCAGCTTGGACCCCGACGGCAGACTCAGCTTCTCGCTCTCCTCGTCCGTGAAACCCTGCGGCAACCACCGGATCACATTCCACGGCGCTTGTTCCAAGCGCGATTCCGCTCCGTACTCGCTCTCCAACCGATACTGCACCACCTCAAATTGCAACGGACCCACCGCGCCCAGCAACGGCACCTTCACGATCGAATCCTTCAACTGCAACACCTGGATCACACCCTCCTGCAACAACTGCTCCAACCCTTGCCGGAACTGCTTGTACTTCGCCGGCGTCGGATTGTGCAGATACGCAAAGCTCTCCGGCGTGAACCGCGGGATCTCTTTGTAGTTGATGCTTGGATCCGTCGTCAGCGTATCGCCGATGCCGAAATCCGATAACCCCACCAGGCCGATAACATCCCCTGGATACGCCTCATCCACCGTCTCGCGATCCTGCCCGAACAGCTTGTGCGAACTCGACAGCCGCACCTTCTTCCCCGTGCGCGGATGATTCACCGTCATGTCACGCTCGAACTTCCCCGAGCACACCCGGATGAACGCGATACGATCCCGATGCTTCGGGTCCATGTTCGCCTGGATCTTGAAGATGAACCCTGAGAATACCGGGCTCTCCGGCGAGATATGCACCCCCGCCATCACGCGCGGCTTCGGCGCGGGCGCATACTTGAGGAATCCATCCAGCATCAACTGCACCCCGAAATTATTCGCCGCACTGCCGAAGAACACCGGCGTCGTCTTACCCTCCAGCACCGATTGCACATCGAATTCCTCACCCGCCATGTCCAGCATCTCTAGTTCCTCACTCACCTGTGCGTACGTGCCTTCATCCAGCCGATTCTTGATCTCCGGATCATTGATGTCACTCACCTCCACTGGCGCACGGAACGCCCCGCCCACCGTCCGCTCAAACAAATGCATCTGCTTCGAGTGCCGGTCATACACCCCCTTGAAATCACCCAGCGTCCCCACCGGCCAGTTCACCGGAAACGCACCCAGCCCGAGCACCTTCTCCAATTCATCCAGCAACTTCAACGGCTGGATCATCGGCCGATCACACTTGTTCATGAACGTGAAGATCGGCACCCCACGTTGCGCGCACACCTCGAACAGCTTGCGCGTCTGGCTCTCGATACCCTTCGCCGCATCGATCACCATGATCACCGCATCGACAGCCGTGAGCACGCGATACGTATCCTCGGAGAAATCCTTGTGACCCGGCGTATCCAGCAGATTGATGCGATACCCATCGTAATCGAACTGCAACACCGTGGAACTCACCGAGATACCGCGCTTCCGCTCCAGCTCCATCCAGTCGGAAGTCGTGGACCGTTGACTCTTCCGCGCCGTCACCGACCCCGCCAACTGCACAGCCCCGCCATACAGGAGCAACTTCTCCGTCAACGTCGTCTTACCGGCATCCGGATGCGAGATGATCGCGAACGTCCGGCGTTTGGATATTTCGTTCAACAAGTCCACAAGGGGCGGCACGCTAACAAACCCATGGGCTGGAACAAGAACGAAGTTCTCAACAAATTCCGTCCTGAACCCCGCGCCGTAAGGTCGGGGCGCCCCCTTATCCCGGTAGGGCAAAGCCGCCCCCTTGCCCCGGCATTCATGTCGGGGTTTGCCCAAACCAATGCCTTGCGCTCCCCTGGTAAGGTAGCCGTCCCCTGCCCCCGGGGCGCGGGTCTGTGACCCGCAGCAGCCTCCAAAGGCAGTTGAGGCCACTATGCCCATCAACCTCATTGTGACATCACCACCCCTCTTCCACCTATTCGTCCCATCAGCCCCATACGACCTATCGCCCCCAGCTCGGGTCCTCAGCCCCGCCTCCTTCCCCGCCCGTTTCCACTCTTCAATCGTTTTCATCTGCGCAAAGTTCTACCACCCCAGGTATGACATCCGCTGTCATACCTAAAAAATATTTCAAAATATTTTCCACCCACCTTTTCCCGAAAAATGGCCGAACCACAAGGCCCCGTGCCCCGACAACTTATGTCGGGGCTGGCAGCAAGTGTGCGTCCGCCGTAGCATTAAACGCCCCAAATGTTCTCCCTCTCCCTTCAATAGGGAGAGGGCCGGGGTGAGGGTTGAGCGCGCCTGCAGTTCAACTCTCCGCAAGAATGCAAAATGTTCCCTATCCTCAAAAAATTTCCCTTGCTTACCCCCACCACCGGCTCATCCTTTCTACCAAGGAGGAGGGACCATGAAACGACTCAACCACAGAACCGACACCAGCATCAATCGCAGCCGGCGACACAGAAACTGCCAGAAACAACTCTGCAGCCGACCACCCATTCGTCGCATCAGCTACATTTTGCACCAGATGCGCACTGGCCATTTTCCGACCACCGCAAGCATCGCCCGCGATCTCGAGATCGATCGCCGCACCATCTTCCGGGACATGGAATACCTCCGCGACTCCCTCGGTTACGATTTCGAGTATGACACCCACAAACGCGGCTTCCGCCTCACCAAAGACAGCCACGAACTCCCCGCCCTGACGACGATTACCCAAGGCGAACTCATCGCCCTCATCCTCGCCCAAAAAGCCCTTGCTGAATTTAGCGGCACCCCCTTCGAGCAACCGCTCCAGGCTGCCATCAAGAAACTTGCCGACTCCTTCCCTGAAGAAGTCACCGTGGACCGCGACGACCTCGCCTCCCTCATCACCTTCCACGATTTCGGGAACACTCCCGTCAGCCCCGAAACCTTTCAAACCATCAGCACCGCCCTGCGCCAATCCGTCGAACTCAAATTCACCTACCAGAAACCGGGCACGACCGAGCCCGAACCCCGCCACGTGCGCCCCTACCACCTCGCCTGCATCCAGCGCCAATGGTATCTCTTCGCCCACGACCTGCACCGGAAAGACCTCCGCCGCTTCCACCTCAGCCGCATCCATTCCGCCCAACTCACCGAGACCAGCTTCACCCGCCCGAAGAACTTCTCCGTGCCGAAACTCCTCTCCGGCAGCTTCGGCCTCCACTCCGCCACCGGCCAATACGCCATCCGCATCCGCTTCACCGGCCTCGCCGCCGCCCTCGTCCAAGAAAGAACCTGGCACCCCACCCAAAAGATCACCCAGTTACCTGATGGCAAAATCGACCTCACCCTAAAACTCACCAGCCTCGAAGAAATAGAACGCTGGATCCTAAGCTGGGGCGCAGAATCTGAAGTGATCAACCCCAACGAACTACGTCAGAGGATTTCCGCGCATCTTCGATCCTTATCAAACCGTCACTCCGCTCTAGAGAACTCAGTTCCTAACTACTAGTCACAGAACCGAAAATCGCCTGATCATCGTCGCAAATATTTAACGTCATCTTGTGTTAACATAACGTGAATGTGCAGCGCTTGAATATTCCTCGAGCACGTCCTCAAGAAGACATGCGGAAAAAAGTAGGAAAAAGATGAAGTTCCGAGAGAAATGACATTCGGCCTCACAATGGCGGTTGCCATCAAATTACACAGTTGCAATATTAGATTCGCGAATCAACAAAAGCGCCTCACACGGCGGTAAAACCCCACTTTTTCTCAAGGCAATAATACGAAAATGTGTATGTAGAGCATAGAGGCAGGAAATAAGCCTGCCTGTGAGACTGGTTCGTCTGCGAAGACTAGTCCAGAATCGAGAAGTCGTCGCAGCTCCTGCTGCTAACAGCAAAATGTCTGCTAAAAGAAAGGCGGCATCTTTTTTGGAAGCCTCAACAAGAAGTCTTTTTCTCGCATCAGAAGCACCTTCAGCAAGCATTAACGCTCGCTCCAAGGCATTAGGCGGTTGATTTTTATTCATCCGTTCCAACACTTCTTCAACATCAGATGCCCATGCATTAACCTCAAAACTCCCAAGAGCAGTAAATGCGAGCGTCTCGACAACCTCACTCCGAAGGAGCGCGTTCTCATTCAATCTAATCTGGCCGGAATAATTTTTAATCAGTTGCCGTGTTTCAATTTTCCCACCAGGCAAAAGAATATTTTTTAAAATTGACTGCTCCAACAGTTTCACCTCAGGCGAGTCAAATGTCGTATGAGCAATCGCCCACGAATAGCAAAGCGCAACCGAGAAGGCAAAGACACACTCCTCAACAGTAAATCCTCCTAGCGACGTAATTCTTCCTACACTGAGGTCAGCGAGTGCCTCATTCAATCTAGGCAATCCTATGCGTTTATCCAGGTCCGCTTTAAGGTCCTCCGCGGTAGCTTGCAACAATTGCATAGTATCATGTGGAATTTCTCCGAGTAGAATCGGGGCACCATTCT
>CAZPUL010000010.1:0-2861 GCA_964589735.1 uncultured Verrucomicrobiota bacterium
TAGGGCTGGCTGTCCTCAGCCGGCCGCCGCCGAAACACACAACCGTCCAAATTGCCGAACGAGTCCGCACACCGTAAGCGCCTTCTTCTCCCTCTCCCCTCAACGGGGAGAGGGCCGGGGTGAGGGGTGAGAAAGCCTTACGCTCTCATCACCCCTCTGTGTCTTCATTCGTGGTTCCCCACTACTCATTTAAGAACAGCTTCCACTCCGGGATGCTGTGTGAATTTCGGATCGTCGCCGTCACCAGTTGCTCCTTCGGCGCCCGTGGCACGCTGAGCAGCTTCAGTCCCGCCTCGTGCGGCAGACGATTCCCCTTCCGGGTATTCACGTCCTTCGCCGACCACACCAGGTTCTCCCACGTGTCCTGACCACCGCGCGAACGCGGCAGCACGTGATCCAGGCTGCCCTCATCCGGACGCAGCTCACGCCCCGTGTACTGGCAGCGATTCCCATCGCGCTCGCGGATCGTCTTGGCGCACAGCTTCGGGCGCTTCTTCGGCACCCTGTCGAAGTTCACCGCCACGATAACCGTCGGCACGCGGATCGCCCCCCGCGCCGTGCGGACCGATTGATCCTGCTCACGCACCGGCAGTGTGATCCACTCCACCCACGTCACGGGCCGGATGTATTCCTCACCCTTGATCTCCAGCGCTGTAGCCGCCCCCGTGGCCATCTGGCAAAAAGCCTCCGCCGGCGTCCGCACATGGATCGCCTGCCAGTTCCGGTTCAAGACCAGCACTACCGCTTTGTTCAGCACTTCGCTCATAAAATAAACAGTTCTTGCCCGTATTGGTGTTTGTCCTCAGTTGTTATGAAAAAAGCATTGTCGCCGTCTTTGCCCGGCATTTCCGGTCACTTGACCGTCACCTTGCCCCCCTCCAAACCGCTCCTTTGCGCCACTTGTAACCCAATCGTAACATCCGGTCACTTGACCCGTAACTTGGCCGCTCCAGCATCCACTTTGCATGGACAACCACCGCATCAAAGTCAGCCTGTTCAAGACCGCCAGCGACTTCCGCAGCTTCAAGGCCGGCGAAGTCATCTTCAATGAAGGTGATGAAGGCAAAGAGATGTTCGTCGTCCGCCGAGGCCAGGTCGCCCTCAAGATCCACGGCAAAGTCCTCGCCACCATCGATGAAGATGAAACCTTCGGTGAAATGGCCCTTATCGATCACCGCACCCGCAGCGCCACCGCCGAGGCCCTGACCGATTGCGAAGTCGTCCCCATCGACAGCCGCCGCTTCCTTTTCCTCGTCCAGCAGACGCCCAACTTCGCCCTCATCATGCTCCAGATCATGGCCCAACGCCTCCGCACCATGGATGCCGGGGTGAAGTGATCTTCTTCCCTGCGTGAAGCCGTAACCATTGATGGCGATGGAAAAGGAGACGAAAAGCACCAGCCCCACGGCGGAGGAGAACACTCCGTCCTTTGACCCGCAGCGGATCAACATCGCCCACAGCAGCGGCGCCGTTTACCTCCTCCGCACCGCCCAGCAGCACCACGTCCACCTCAGCAGCATGGCGGACAACAAGGCCAACATCATGATCGGTGTCTCCGCCCTCATCTTCTCCATGCTGATCGGCTACACCCAGCAGGAAGGTTTCGGTTTGCCGACCGGCATCCTCGCCGTCTCCACCCTCATGGCCGCCACCACCGCGATCATGGCCGTGATGCCCGCCACCAAGGGGCCCGCCCCGGGCACCAAGGGTTTCAACCCCCTCTTCTTCGGCTGCTTCAGCCAACTCACCCCGGAAGAGTATTGCCGCGAGATGGAAAAAGTCCTGCGCGACGACCCCAGCGTCTACACCGCCCTGGCCATGGACATGTACGGCATCGGCAACGTGCTCTATCGTAAAAAATACCGTTACCTCGCCTACAGCTACCGCATCTTCCTGGGTGGACTGTTTCTCACCTTCCTCACCGGCGCGATCTCGAACTGGAAATGACGTGGCTGCCTCGCCTGGAATCGCACCAAGTCCTCCGGTTTCAAAGACCGGCACGCTGCTCATTACGCCACAAGGCATTCAGAAAAATGGTCACCCGGGAAGGTACTGCCCCCTCGACTTCTGGATGTAAGCCAGACGCGATGCTATTTCACCACCGGGCGCTAGGATTCGATATTAGAAGTTTATGGCTCAAAGTCATCTAACGGATACGCTTGCAGACCTGGAACTTTGAGCTTGGAACTTGGAACTTCTCAAAAAGAATTGGTGGAGCCGGAGGTAGTTGCAACCTCACCTTATCGGATTAAAAGTCCGATGCCGGTCTGCTGTGGCTTCAGCTCCGTTCGCTGCGCTCAGGTTTCGAGTTTCTGGTTTTTGGTTACGAGTTCAAAACAGTCCAACCCGAAACTGGAAACAAGAAACCCGAAACCATTTGAAAAAGAGCGCACCTCTGGCCGGTCTCTTCCACCGGCTTCATCCGTTAAACATGGACCGCTCGAGCTGCTTCGCGATCAGAGGTGGCAAATTTGTTGATAGTGGAGAGTGAATAGTTGATAGCGAGAAACATCATTCCCACCATCTACTATCCACCATTCACCATCCACTTCCCTAAAGTGGCGGAAGGCCGTGGACTTGCACCACATTCCCCGAACGGGGAACCCACTGTTTAGCAAACAGCGCCAGCACGCTTGTCTGGTTGACCCTCCGACTAACGTAAGTTCCGGGTTATGAGTTTTGCGTTACGAGTTGATACCGCACACAACCCGAAACCAGAAACTTCAAACTCGAAACCATCAAAAGTTGGTCGGCATGGGGAGAATTGCACTCCCAAGGCTCACAGTTTCTAAGACTGTCCCCTCTACTATTCGGGGTTAACCACACACCGGCTGAAAAATGGTGCCATGTGAAGGATTCGA
>CAZPUL010000010.1:2961-117085 GCA_964589735.1 uncultured Verrucomicrobiota bacterium
ACCTTCAACCTTCCCGTTCTGAGCGGGACGCCTCTGCCAATTGGGCCAACACGGCAAAAATACATTTAGAAAACCCTCAAAAACCCCATTACAATCATCATTCCCTGTGCGAATTGACAATTCCCGCAGATATGAGATTCGTACTAACAGTTGTGCAGCCTAAGTTGCCCGGCCTTCCTGCCGGTCAACGCGGGGGACCCAAATCCCCGGTTTAAAAACCGGGGGCGGGGCGAACAGCGGTGGTGAACCACCGTTGCGGTCACTTTCAGGACCGAGCCCGTCAGCTAACCTCGTCGGCAACTGGAAGGGCGATCCTCTAGGCCCCGCGTGTGCGGGATACCCACGGTTTCCCAGATAAGAAAAATCGCGTCGTCTCACGCGGGTAAATCCCCGTGCGTGCGCGGCTGCGTACATCGGAGATCGGGTTATGAAATTGGATTCGTTGCTGAACCTCAGTTGGTATTGGTATGTCCTCGCCTTCGTGTTGCTCACCGTCCTGGTCATTTTCATGAAGAGCTTCGTACTCATCCATGAACGGCAGGTCGGCATCATCGTGAAGCGTTTTTCCAGCACTTCACTGCCACCCGGCAGCTTGATCGCCCTCCATGGCGAAGCCGGTTATCAGGCGGACACGCTCGCGCCTGGTCTGCACTTCGGCTACTGGCCGTGGCAATACCGCATCATCAAAGTTTACGTCACCATCGTGCCCCAAGGTGAGATCGCACTTGTCCTCGCCGCCGACGGCTCATCCATTCCCTCCGAGCGCATCTTGGGCAAAGTCGTGGATTGCGATAACTTCCAGAACGCCCGCGAATTCCTGCTGAATGGCGGCGAGAAAGGCCGTCAACTCGGTATCCTCACCGCGGGCACGTATCGTATCAACAGCGCGCTCTTCACCGTCATCACTTCGCAGAATGCCGTCGCCAACGGCATGTCGCCCGAGCAACTGATGCTGCAACGTGTCGAGCCTGATCGCGTCGGCATCGCGACCGCCTTGGATGGTTGCCCGATCGAACCCGGTGAGATTGCTGGTCCCGTCATCGCCGATCACGACAGCTTCCAGAACGCGCAAGCGTTTCTCGATGGTGGCGGTCGTCGTGGTCTGCAGGAGCAGATCATCCTCTCCGGCTCGTGGAATCTGAACCCGTGGTTCGTGCAAGTGGAGCAAGTGCCCATGGTGCAGATTCCCATCGGCTACGTCGGCGTCGTCATCTCCTTCGTCGGCAAGGCGCATGAAGACGTCAGCGGTCTGGAATTCAAACACGGTGATCTCGTCTATGCCGGTCACAAAGGCGTGTGGGTCACCCCGCTCTATCCCGGCAAGCACCCGATCAATACTCGTGTGATGAAGGTCGAGCTCGTGCCCACCACGAACATCGTCCTGAACTGGGCCTCGCGCACCGAATCACATCATTACGATGAGAAACTCTCGTCCATCACCGTGCGTTCAAAAGACGGTTTCGCGTTCAATCTGGACGTCTCGCAGATCATTCACGTCGGCGCTCTCGATGCCCCGAAAGTCATCTCACGCGTCGGCTCCATGCAGAATCTGGTCGATCACGGTTTGCAACCGATCGTCGGCAATTACTTCCGCAATTCCGCGCAGGATTTCACCGTCCTGGATTTCCTCAGCGCCCGCAGCCAGCGCCAGACCGAGGCGGCAGAGCACATCCGCAAAGCCATCGGCATGTATGACGTGCAGGCCATTGATACGCTCATCGGCGATATCAATCCGCCCGGCGAACTCATGCAAACGCAGACCGAGCGCAAGATTGCAGAAGAACAGCGCAAGACCTACGAGGTGCAGGAAGCCGCGCAGATCCAGCGCCAGCAACTCGTACGGCAGACCTCGCTCGCAAACATCCAGCAACAAGTCGTGGACGCCGAGCAAGGCGTGAGCATCTCCGAACTGCATGCCAACGCCAGCGTGAAGAAAGCCACCGGCGAAGCGGAGTCCACCCGCCTGCGCGCCCTTGGCGAAGCCCAGGCTATTCGCGCCACCGGCCAGGCAAAAGCCGAGGCCTATCGCGCCGGCGTGGAAGCCATCGGCCCGCAGAGCTACACACTCATGCAACTCATGCAGATCGTCGGCGAACGCAACGTGCGCATCGTGCCGGACGTCTCCGTCAACGGCACCGGCGGCAACACCGGCATGGTCGACGGCCTGCTCGGCGTGATGCTCCGCCAGCAGACGCATGAAACGGCAACCGTTAAGAAAACTTAAATCGCCAAGAAGGCGAGATGGGGGCGGCGTGAGTTGGTGCTTTCCACCGCTCACGCCGTTTACGTTTGCGAATGAGACTACAGTCGCGAATCGCCCTTCTCTCTTCGTCACCTTAAAAGATGGTGCCATGTGAAGGATTCGAACCTTCAACCTTCCCGTTCTGAGCGGGACGCCTCTGCCAATTGGGCCAACACGGCTAAAATGGTGCTCCGGCAGGGACTTGCACCCTGACATATCTGTTTAAGAGACAGACACTCTGCTGCTCGAGTTCCCGAAGCATGAAATGAAATGGTTTTGCCACGCGGGGATGGACTTGAACCATCGCATCCAGGCCTGTGAGGTCCTGGACAAGCACCTGCCGCCCGCATGACTAAGAAAGGATTTCCCAAGCGCACCGAGTTGAGGATGCCGATCATTAGTTCGACCGTGCGAGGTCTAGACCGCTCCTCTGACTCACTTGGGAAAAATGGACGGGCATCAGGGTAACGCTCCCTGTACTCCGGTTTGGAAGACCGGCGTGTTTCTATCAACACCTATGCCCGGGAAAATACGAGTCCGCGGTCCCGCATGCGGGACCGCTTCAATTCACAATGAACATCCGGCTCACGAATTGAGTCAGCATTTACTCCCCTAAACCGTTTTGAAAATCTACTTGGCGCCCACCATCACCTCATCCACCGACCGCGCCAGCTCCTCCAGATATGCATCCCCCTGCGGATGATTCGTCAGCGCTACTAAGATGTAATGACGATTGGGCCCCGTGATCACCGCACTGTCATGCAGCCATGTCTGCCACGAACCCCATTTCCGGATGACCTGCACCTCGCGCCCCTTCAAACCTTTCACAAACTTGATCTGGTCATGCGGAATCTCTGGCGATTCAAAAATCTCCCGCATCACCTTGGACGCTTCCTGCGACACCAGCTTCCCTTGCTCCAACCATAAAAAATACCGCAGCAATTGCCGCACCGTCGCACCGTGTGAGAATCCGCCCACCGGGTCCGGAATCCGCTCACCCTCCTTGCTGTAGTGTTTCCCCACCCAGATGCCCCCGCCATGATTCGTGTTATACAAACCACAGTCATTCAGCACCTGCTGGATCTGCTTCAACCCCATCTGCTGCGAATACTTCGCCGCCATCTCATTGCTCGACGCCTTCGCTATCAGCCCCAGCTCATGCTTCGTCGCGGATGAAAGATTCGTCGCCGCCTCCGGGTGAAGCTGAAAGTAAGCCAGCAAGATGCCGATCTTCGGCACACTCGCCGCGTATTCCATCCGGTCCGGTCGCAACATCGCCAGCCGCAACGTCTGCAAGTCCAGCACCCCTATCATCGTTTGCTCCGACTTCATCGCGTGCCGCTCGCGCAACTTCCCATCGATCGCCTCCAGCTTGGCCTGCAGGTCCGCATCTACCTTCGTATTGATCTCCAGCGAGTAACCGTCAAATTTTGGCTTCATGGAAGTGGCCGGACTGGCGCAACCGCTCAACCCCAGCAGCAGCGCAAGGAGTCCCAACGCATGCCAAAACAACCTTAACCGCTCTATTTCAGGTGCTTTGGTCGTGCTCATGGAATGGTTTTCTGCCCGTGTCTTTGCCTGAAAACCACTCCTTTCACAAGCCCGGAGCCGCAGTCGAGCATGAATGCCAGTTGACTCCTACCGCCCCCGTTGCTTGTCTAGCACCGATGTCTGATAACTCGACCCCGTCCCCCTCACCCGCGCACATCGTGGGTGAAGGCTATGATTTCAACGCGATCCGCACCGCCCTCAATGGCAACAATGCCCCGCCCCATTTCGTCATCCACGAACTCGGCGTGATCAAAGGCGTGTGCCTGGGCCTGATGTGGAATCCCCTCGCCGAAAGCGATCCGTGCGAAGTCTGGGTCGGCAAAAAAGGCGACCTGCCCAAGTGGGGCGCCAAACTCGCCGAGACTACCGGCCCGCTCCCCGTCTATGTCCGCCGCGAAGAAGGTGGCAAATGGTTTTACACCGGCCTGCACGAAGTCACCGGCACCACCGTCGAATCCGCCGAACTCTGGCGCCGCATCAAGCCCCCGACCATCACCGGCATCTCCCGCGTCGTCTTCATGAAGCGCTGCGAACCAGCGAAATGATCTGATTGCGGACACCATTGATCAGTGGCTTACTTGGCCAAGATCAATGGAGTTCGTTTGATGGCCTTATCATCATGGGCAGCGCGTTGCTTGCAACAGCTTAGAGGGATAAACCCTTTTGCTGGCGATTGCTTGCCATCACGTGTTCCGCTCTTTGCCTTCGGCCGTCCTACATTGCCGTTTCCGCATCTCTGGAATTATCAGGACCCGATCAAAATCTTCGAGACCTTCTACTGGGGTGCCGACCAAGAAACGGGCTCCGGAAAGCATAATCGCTATCTCTATGTGGGCGGTTTGCCGCCAATACTGCTGACCCGCGAACCCGCCATCATCAGAGCGGTGCTGGCTGCCACGGGGGATAAGCCCGGCCAGTTTGATCGCGATACTTCTCCCATGCAGGGAATCGCCCGCGCCACTGGGGAAGACTCACTGCTCTACTCCAATGGTTGTGTCTGGCGGCGGCAGAAAAGTTTATCCGCCGAGCCCTTCAGCCGTGCCAACCTGTTTCAGCCGGAAAAATTTCAGGGCTTCGAACAGACTTTTCGCCAGACGGTCGCAGAAAGACTTGGGGCACTGCGAGCCCTTCAGCTGGCCAGCGGCCAGGAAGTGGTCCGCATCCGGCTCGAACCTGAGATCAAGGTGGTGATGCTGGAGATGCTCGTGAACAACTTCTTCGGCGGTCACGTTTCCCAGCAGGAATTACGTGAACGCTATGTTCCCGCCCTCGAGTTGCTGATCGACCACATGGTCAGCGACACAGTCGCTCCACATGCCCAGGCCCTTCGCGGCATGTTTTCCGGTCGCAATGCCATCCTGAAACAGAAGCGAGCCGACTTCGAAGCCCTGACCGACATCGCCCTCTCAGGGCGAGAGAAAGGTCTCGGCCTTTGGAACCAGTTCAAATCCGACGCCACGAACGACGCCCTCCGCAGTAACATCCGTGTTTTCCTCGCCGGAGCCATGGAAGCCACTACGTCTTTCGCCAGTTGGGCCATCTCGCACCTGGCCCACACACCTGATTTCCAAGACCATATCTATACCGAGGTGAAGGACATGAACGTCTATGACCCCGACAATCTGGCCAGCGCCGTCACCCTCAATCGCGTGCTGGAAGAAACGCTGCGCCTGACCCCGGCACTCTATTTTCTTCCCCGCAAGGCCACGGTGGATACTTGGATCGAGACTACCGATCGCCGAAAAATGTTCATCCCGAAGGACACTCAACTCCGCCTCGACGTGTGGCATGCCAACCGGTGCGAGGAGTTTTGGGGCACCTCGGTCACCGGCTATCCCGCCGATACATTTGCTCCAGATCGCTGGACCGTTCTGTCCCAGAAAGGGATCACCGCCAAGGACATGCTCCACTTCGGCTTCGGCCATGGCCCCCGTTTCTGCCCCGGCCGGTTTCTCGGCTTGCTGGAGGTTGGCCTGGTCGTCGGAGCCGTCGTTAAAATGTTCAAGTTTAAGGCTGTCACGGAAACAACCGCCGCGAAAGCCGGGATCTCCACCAAACCGGCCGATGGCGTCTTGGTGGACTTGGAACTGCGCACCTGAACAAACAAACTGGAATCCCGTATGGGAGTCGCACCCATCTAAACAGTTTTGCAAACTGTTGCCTAAGCTGCTCGGCCAACGGGATGAAATGTAGCAGCCGACTTGAGAAGGCTCTTGCTCTCGCCCCCTCTACACCTCGACTGCCACGATGAATTGCCGTTTAAATCCTTCACTCTTTCCCGGCCTCAATCGTGGCCAGATGCCGGCGGATCCAGCGCATGAAGAACAACGCTTTGTCTTCGGACATCAAGGTCGCATTCCCCACCTCTTCCAGAGGCACCGGGAATTGAAACCCGGATTCCGTTTCATAGATGAAGTTGCCTTCACGATAGTGGACGAAACGCGCCTTCCTGCCTTTAACCAATTCGGTGATACTCATAATCATCCTTTCCTTTAACTCGTGGTCCTACTCCCGGAAAAAAGTGGTTCCTGTGTTTCCCGTCATATCTGCCCGAGCACAGGCAGCAGTTACGGAAATTTTTGTCCAGAGCCACACGGGCACAGATCATTGCGGCCCAGCTTCTCTTGCAGATACTTGTCACCATGGACCACGCGTTCACCGCGTCCTACCTGCGTTTCGGAAGGGAAACCCTTGCGCCGTTTGCTGGTGATCTCAAAGTTCGATTGTTCGCCGTCTGTCCTATGCTTTGCCATACATCCTCCATGGTATTGGTTGATCGTGGTTTAGATGTCCACAGCCTGAGAATACAGCTCTGGACGACAGGTCCTTTGATCGGATTATGGTCATCTTGCGGATGACCTTCCCGACGTTTCCACTCGGCCCGACCGTAAGGCCGCAACCGAGTAAACCTGCTTGGCTGCCTTTTTAGACTGGTGGCATCTCCAGTATCCGGTGAAGCGTCTCGGCGTTCCTCTACTGTCTGCCTTGCGGGCAGCGAAGGGGCATTACCCCACCATGCGAATCCGACCGACCACCACGACCCTTGCGGGGCCTTGGCAGCCCTGGTTGTCCCGAAGGACCCAGGGATTAAGCCACTTTCAACTTCACCGTGGACGCGGCTTTGCGTTTGGTGTTAAGCGCGGGAATCGCACCCGCAACCAACGGCCTGTAAAGCCGCTGCTCTTCTATTGAGCTAGCTAAACCTGCTGAGACGTGCGCGTCCGATGGTTTCATGAACTTTTGGTTCACGCTATGCCACACGCCTCCTGTGTTTCTCTTGCGGAGTCACACCGAGATTCAAGACTCCAGACGTCGCCACCCTCCCTACCTCTCGGTTAGGAGCGTGACGGGCCTGTTGCCTCTCACTCTGCCCTCCCGCCCTCGCTTGCAAAGCTCGGACCGGACGGCTCCCCTTCTCCCTGAACTGTCGATGTTTGGCATAAGTGCCGTGCTCGGCGCTACCGTTAGCGGAGCCTACGGCGTTGCCCTCGGCTCCAGATTGCACTCCATCTTCCAGCGTAGCTCACCCCGCTTGCGCGGCATAAGCTCACAGGGACTGGGTCTGCATGAACGGCCATTCAACATGGCGCGGGCGTGCAGGACGCTCCGCTTTTACCGGCTTACACCGGCTTATCTGACGGGGTCATGCCCCCGATACTAAATTTGATATATGACGGAAACTGTCCGGCACTGGCTTCAATCCAGAAACGGATTCTGCACTGAAGCCAGCACCGCGCAGGATTACCATTGGACCGGCGGATTCTGCCGATCAAATCGGGACCTAAAACCGTCAGGAAACCATCGGCTGCTGATTTTGAATTGCTAAGCCCCCTTTGCCGAAGTTCCTTGCGCGACAATTGCCGCTTCCGCACGCAATAGACCGGTTCGCCATAGGCTGACCTGGCATGAGATTCGATCAGCAGCGTTTTGAAAACCGCATCATAAGGCGCTTCCTGCCAGTGATGTGGATAGCGCACCATCCGGCAATCGAACCAGTGACCTTCCAATTTGAGCAGCAACCGGTCCTGCGGCAGCCACCTCCGCACACCTCCGAATCTCTGCTCTTTCTGCTGCAACACGAACGGCGGGCGGGGCCGATCAGGTATCTTGCAGAGGACGCCAGTCTCCGGGTGAACATAAAACCGGCGGCCTCGCTTAGGAAGTTTGAGGACTGGCAGTTCCCGGACTACCTCCCACTTCTCTTGATTCAGGCACCAGACCTCTCCGTCTCGCATGAATGTGTTTCGCTCCACCATCTCCAGCAACTTGGAGCGGAGATGCTTTCCGATGAAATCATCCTGCCTGAACACTTGGGCAGCTTCGCTAAAAACATCATTCCAATGATTTCCTAACCTGACCCGCAGCCATCTTTTTAAGGGACCATCCTTTCCGTGCAGATATCCTGGGTTCACATTATGCAGACGTCCCATGCCTTCATAAGATGGCAACTGATCCTCTGTTCGATTCGCCCGTCGCTCCTGTTTTGATTTTCCGCGATGATACCGCCGCCCGTCCGATAGAATATGCTGCATGTCATTTCTCATAGTTTTGTGGGTAGATTGAACACGACCAACCGGATTCCAACCGGCTCCGACGCCGGTGGTGGCGTCATGCTGTCATTACAATATGGTCGTGATGGAAATTGGGGTGACCAACCGGACTTGCACCGGCACAAACGCCTTCACAGGGCGTGATGCTGCTTTTACATCATGGCCACCATCCAAAAAGGGACGAGGTGCGAATCAGGAAGTGCGGGCTGGGCCTGTATTGAACTCGCACCTCGCACTTCCACCCTCGCACTTCAAAAACTGGAGCCCCTGGTCGGACTCGCACCGACGATTACGGGTTTACGAAACCCGCCCTGTGGCCAGAAGCCATCTCATAAAAAGGAGCTGGGCGCGCTGAGGGAGAAAGCCTCTCTGGCTAGGCGCGACGAAGGAGAATATCGTAGTGATCTTCGACTGAGGCACAGGGGCATTCAGAAATTGGTGCTCTCACGTGGACTTGCACCACGAGCCTTCTCCTTCGCAGGGAGACATGCAGATCTGTTACACCTTGAGAGCAAACTCCATTTACGATTTAAGAATTACGATTTACGGACTGCAGGCCGTATGGAACCTGCGACACATTCGTAAATCGTAAATCCGAAATCGTAATTCAAATTGGCATCCGTGGCCGGACTCGCACCGGCTAGGTCTGGAATGAAAGTCCAGGCGCGCGAGCTGCTTTGCATTCACGGACGACAAGAACAGTTGAGGGATTTTGGTTGAGAGTTGAGTGAAAGGAGACAGCAGCTCCCGCACTCAACACTCAACAATCCACTCTCAACTAACAGCGGCCGCTGGAGTCGGACTTGCGCCGACACCTGCCGGGCTTCAGCCGGCCGTGCAGACTCTCTACACCATCCAGCGTTGCTGCGGTTTCTTTCACCGAAATAGAACTGGAGTGGCAGCGGCCGTGGTACCGTCTAGCCGCCACCACTCCTTATCGCTTTGCCCCCTTGGAAAGATGTCTTGGGCACTTCAAAAGCGATCTGCTGAAAAAATCATGGGGCTGATGATGTCGCCACCATCAGCCCTTGGGGTTCCCCACCCGGGCCATCCGCCTGGCTGGCAGGCAGACGGAAAACTTATCCTTTCACGGCCTTGATCGGCGGCAGCTTCACCTCACGGGGCGCGTTCAGCCGCCCGACCCCGACGGGAGCCGGACGGAACGTCAGCGTCTGCCGACGTCCAGGCTTGTAGCTTCGGCGATACAGCAACGGGCTCTGCTTGTAGGAGGTTTCGCGATACATACGGTTACTTTCGTTGAGGGTTAAGGTTGAAATGGTGGTCGTCCGGCACGGTGACGCTCCGTGGTCTTCCGCTTATCAGGCGGGCGCTCTGCTTTTGAGCTACCGGACGGGCGGAAGGCGTGGGTAATGCTCCCACCCCGGCATCATGCCGGTCTTGTTTTCGGGACAAGTGCCGCCAGCTTATATCGACCTGCCTTCCAAAACTGAAATGGTCAGGGTGGCAGGAGTTGCACCTGCGTCCTCCCCCTTCCGAGGGGGGCCGTCTGCTGCTGACAATACACCCTGGTAAATTGGTGCTCATGGAAGGACTCCCACCCTCAACCCCGGCGTTCGAAGCGCCGCGCTCTGATGATTGAGCTACACGAGCAACTGCCTGATATGGCTGCCAGGGTTGGACTCGCACCAACACAAACGGTTTAACAGACCGCTGTGCTACTTTGACACTACCCGGCAATGGACAAACTGGTGCTGCTGGCAGGATTTGCACCCGCATCGATTCGTTTAGAAGACGAATGCCTCATCTCACTCGGCCACAACAGCAGCTATCGCCCAATTTCGAGTTTGTGGTTTCGGGTTTCGAGTTGTGACGCTCAAACGCGCTCAACCAGAAACTCATAACTAGAAACCAGAAACAGACTTTAAAAAGATGGTCGGAATGGCAGGATTCTCGCCCGCGACTTCCTGGCCCCAAACCAGGCGCTCTAAAGACTGAGCTACACTCCGATGAATAAAATGGCGGACCCGAAGGGATTTGCACCCTCAGCCATCCCGCAGACAACGGGACGCTCTGCTAATTGAGCTACGAGTCCAAAATGGATTTACGAACTTAGATTTACGATTTACGAAGCGGTGCCAGCTCGAAAGCGCCAACAGTTTCGTAAATCGTAAATTTGAAATCGTTCTTCAAAATGATGGTGGGAACCGCTGGTAACGCTCCAGTTCGTCACTTCCAGCCATGTTTAACGACGCCTAATCTACAGTCAGGCGGCTGGATCGATTCCCTTGAAAATGGTTGCGGGAGTGGGAATCAAACCCACCTGTAAGAGCTTATGAAACTCCCCTCTGGCTCAGTCGAGTTCCCCGCAGTAGTAGTAAATGGTGGAGCACGGCGGGTAACGCTCCCGCTTCAGCCTGTTTGCAAGACAGGCGCCTCACTTTTCAGCCACGGCCCCATTTGGCAGGTTGCCTCCGTGCCGCCCGGAGTGAGCTGGGTTTTGGAGACCCGGCAGCGTGCTGACGCGCAACCTGTTGAACCTGTTGATGGTTCTTGGCTGCAAGCAGCCGAAGGGAGGGGAGAAACCACACTCACCACGCCTTCAAGCGACCCCAAACCTGAGTAACCACTGTGAACTAATTATATATAGAAAGTGAAAGGCCGGGCATGTCTTACACGCCCGGCCTTGTCATATAACAACAAAGAACAAACACCAACACAGGGTCATTGCCTTGTGGCCACAGGTATTTCGCGGTGGTCGTTTCGGTGTTTTGGGCACACCTCCTCCGAAGCCCTTAGACTGTAAATCTGGGAAAATCTCTGCTGGCACGATTTTTCACTCACTCGGGGCACATCCCGCCGGTGGAGCGATAGGGATCGTCTCTGCCAAAATCTGAATTCTGTCGCGGACATCGTTAAGACGTCGCCTTTCGGTATCTCACAGTGCTTTGCCTTTCTTTTCGCGGCATTTACCGCGGTTTTAATCATTACCGGCCAACAAAAAACCCTGCTTACTTGCGGTAAGCAGGGTTGGCCAAAATCTTGGATAACTCCTAACTGCTTACCTCCGGTTGATCTTCATTACGGCTGAGTGACTTTCCACCATAGGACCAGACCCGGGTTGGCATACCGACACACAACAGTCCTTGCGCAAACGGCTTGGATGCCGTTCTGGGCGACTGAATTGTTATGTTTTGAGTATGTTTCATTTACGTGTAAGACGATTACCCGGCAACGGCGGTTACGTCAAATAATTTTTATAATTATTTTCAGATATTATTATCTAATCATTTTGCCACTCACTTCTGGAATGAAGGATAGTTCTGGCTCCCAGCACTTTCGATGTACGCCAGGAGATCCAAAATCTCCTCACGCGTCAGCACATTGATGAGCCCTTCCGGCATCGGCGAGAGCTTCGATCGTTCCTGTTTTGTGATGTTTGCTTTGAGAATTTCGATTTTACCCGGAACGAGCGGATTAGGTTGTAGCACCACCTTGTTTGCGTCTTCAGAAAGAATGCGGCCCGTGTGATCTTCGCCATCGCGCGTGAACACCGTCACGTTCTGAAACATATCCGGAACGATCTTCGATGGATTCACGATTGCCTCCAGCAAATCGTAGCGCGTGTAGCGGCTCCCCGCAGCGGTGATGTCCGGCCCCACTGCCCCACCAATGTTTCCGAGGCGATGACACTGCACGCATTGTGATGCGAGATAAGCGCTTTTCCCTTTTTCAAACGAACGGCCGCGCGAAACTGCATCGAGATGCGGCGCGAGTTCTTCGAGCTTCCACTCTTTCACAAACTCTTTCGTCGGAATATTTGCGGGAATGGAAGCGGCGATCAGCGGGGCTTCAATGAATGACTTCAACGAGGTGAGTTCTGCATCGCTTAACGTCTTCACCGCATCCGCGCGAATATCCGCGAGAAAGCCCAACACCTTGCTGCTCCCGTGATAGTTCGCCGCCGCTTGCGGGAACCATCCGAAATACTGTTTGCGTGAAGCTTCATTCCAACCCTGCTTTGCCAAACGCAAAGCGAATGCGTAGTGCATCTGCTCTTCCTGCGATTTGGAGGACAGCAGCAGCTTCACTGTTTTCTCCACCGCATCCGGCGCTTCGAGATAAACCAGCAAACTGCAAAGCTCGCGATTATACGCATCGCTGGCCGACGGATATTGGCGGCCGAGCTTCTCGATGGCGAGATTACGCAACGGTTCAGCCGGTTTGCCCTGGCGGATGAAGCTCAGCTCTATCACGCGGAGCTTATCGAGCTTCTGTTCTTCACTCAGCGCATCGAGCGGCCACTTGGCGAGGGCTTTCAGAAGTTCAGGCTGCGTGGCTTGGCTGGTGGCGCGGGCGAGCGCGAGCAAGGCAGCAAGTCCTGCGTTCGCATTGGTTTCGCTCAAGGCGCGTTGTTGCCACAGCTTGGCATCCTGCCATTCAAGTGCAATGCGTGCGGCGTAACGGATAGTACGATCACCACTGTCGAGGTGAGGCCAGAGAACATCAATCGACTTGGCATCTGCCTTGCCGTGCAACGCCTCCAAATCGTGCCGCAACGCCCGTTGCTTGCTGCCGTCCTGCTCAGCCATGCCCCACTTGGGCAGCACCTTAGGCACCGGTTCCGTGTAGGCAACGCGATAGAGGCCGGACTGCGTGCCGCGCCCGCCGGTGATAAAATACATCGCGCCATCTTTACCGAATTCCATATCGGTGACGTTGAGAGGACGCCCCGTGACGAACGGTTCGGCCTTCGCCTTATAGCTCGCGCCGCTGGGCGTGAACTGTACGGCGTAGATGGTGCCGAAGGCCCAATCGCAGAGATAGAGCGCCATGCGATACTGACGTGGAAACGCGGCATCGTAGCCGAACTTCACACCGGTGGGTGAACTGCGACCAATATCGAGCGTAGAGCGCACGCTATCGGGATAATGATCTGGCCATTTTCCGGAGCCCTTGCGCCAGCCGTATTCGCCGCCAGAGACGAGGTGATTCACGCGTGTGGGGCGATACCATGGCGCGCCATCGTCCCAATCCATATCGCTATCGAAGGTGAACATCTCGCCATCACGATTAAAGGCAAGGTCGTAAGCATTGCGTAAGCCTCCAGCGATGAGCGTCCACTCCTTGCCGTCTTTATCTGTGCGCAAAACACAGCCACCTGATGCGGGTCCGTTAGCCCAAGTATAATTCACGGGCCAAAGCAACGGCGGCAGCAACTGGTCCTCGTCAAAATTCTTATGTGGTGACTTGAGACTGAGGGCGGAAGGCGGTTTCACTTCGTTGCCGTTGATGATGTAGAGGTGATTATCCGGACCGAGCACGATGGCGTGCGGGCCGTGTTCCCCATTGGCATTCGCACGGAAGGTGCCTTCGAAGCGTTTCAGGAATTCGATCTTGTCATACTTGTCATCGCTGTTCGTATCGGTGAGGCGATAGAGACCAGTGCCTTCCGCGCCTTCGCCACTGACGTAGAGGCTGTTGAAAGCATGGAGCAACCCCATCGCACTGCCGACCGGCAGCTCGATGCGCTCTACGAGTGTCACATTGCCATCCGAGCCGAGCGTCATACGTAGCAAGCCGCCTTCAGCCACCTTCCCTGCCCCATCACGGAGCAAGATGTCCTGCGGCGAGATGATAAGGCGGCCTTGGTCATCCACGGTCATGCACACCCAGGAGCCCTCTACAGGCATCGCAGACCGAACGAGTTCGGCCTTAAATCCCGCGGGCACGGTAAGATTGGAGGCCGGGGTGGCGACCTTGCCGGAGGCGACGTTGGCGCGGACAGAAGGCAGCAGGCAACCGAGCAGTAAAACCGTCAGGGCCAGTGGTCTAAACATACGCATCATGGAAATATCCGTGGATTTTCAACCCTTCAGACCGGACGGCAAGGACATTTCCAGCGGCATAGGGCCATTTTCCGTCATTGCTTTTGCGGCTCCGGCCCCGTTACTTAGAGCTTTATTCGTATGCCCACAGTAGCTGAACAGTTGCGCACCGCCCGCGAAGCCAGTGGCCTCTCCATCACAGAGGTGGCTGAT
Source organism: uncultured Verrucomicrobiota bacterium (assembly GCA_964589735.1). Lineage (GTDB taxonomy): Bacteria > Verrucomicrobiota > Verrucomicrobiia > Limisphaerales > JAEYXS01 > JAEYXS01. Next base: position 17,304 of record CAZPUL010000010.1, read on the forward strand.
ATCACCAAGCTCAAAGGCGATCACGTGCGGGCCTTGGAGGAGGGCAACTATGATTATTTCGCCGCGCCGGTGTATATCCGCGGCTTCGTGCGCACACTGGGCAAGCTGCTGAAGATCGAAGAAACCACCCTGATGGGACAGCTCAACACGGAATTGGCGGGCACTGAGAACTTCAAAGCTCCGCCCAAGCTCACCGGTCAGGCGGATGGGCCGCTGGACAAGATACTCTTCTTCCTCTCACGGCTGCCGTGGAAAATCATTTTGCCGATCCTCATCATCGCTGTGCTGGCGGGCGTGGGCATCTGGGCTATCAGACGAAATGCGGAGCAGAAGCAGCAGGACCCGCTGCAGGATCTCGGGCCGGGACTGTATCAGGGGCCCAAGAAGTCGCCTGGTCAGACGTTGCCCTTGCCCGGTGCGCCGGGGCAGAAGAAGTGAGCCATCAAAGAATCCGTTGGGATTACTTGCCTGATTCCTGGCATCGCTGCGGGATAGAAAATCCGCGCTCCAAAGCAGGCATTTTCCACTGTTTACTTCGTGATTTAAGCTGTTACTGTTCGCAGCCCTGTGAATAAAGCGGAAACTAAACCGATTCGAGTAGGTCTCATCTCTCTGGGTTGCGCGAAGAACCTGGTGGATGCGGAGATCATGCTCGGTACGTTGATGAAAGACGGTGTGGAGATCACCAATCAGGCCGAGTCGGCCGATGTGGTGGTGGTGAACACCTGCTCGTTCATCGATGCGGCCCAAGAGGAGAGCGTCGATACCATCCTCGAATCCGTCGAAGTGCGTGAGGCCAACAACCGCGGCCAGGCGCTCATCGTCTCCGGCTGTCTCTCGCAACGGTTCCGTGATGATCTGCCCAAGCTGTTCCCGGAAGTGGATGCCTTCATGGGCATCGACCAAGTGGCGCAAGTGACGGATATCGTGAAGACGGCGTTGCATCGTCGCGAAGAAAAAATCGCCACGGGGCAACCGCTCAAGCGGGCTTCCAAAAAGAAAGTTTCCTCCAAGCTCGCGGAACTGGATGCGAAGAAGCCGCATGATCATCACGCCGATGAAGCAGTCACGCGCGGCACGGATAAGTTCGGCAAGTCGAAGCAAGTCATCGCGCCTGCAGCACCGGTGCTTCCGGCAGGGCCTTTGATGGATGTCACGGCACGTCCGGTTTACATACCGGATTTCGGCACACCGCGTTTTCGTCTGACGCCAAATCATTTTGCGTATGTGAAGATCGCCGAGGGCTGCAATCATCCGTGCAGCTTCTGCATCATCCCGCGCATGCGCGGCTCGCATCGCAGCCGCACGCAGGCGGACATCGTGGCCGAGGCCAAGGCGCTCATCAAAGATGGCGTCAAGGAACTGAACCTCATCTCGCAGGATTCCACTTACTACGGTCTGGACCTGCGGGCGAATCACAGTCGCGCGATCTCTTCTCCAGAGAAGTTCAATGCCACCGCGAAATCCCTGCCCGCTGATGCCACCACGCTTTGCTCGCTCTTGCGCGAGTTGAATGCGCTCAAGGGCGATTTCTGGATCCGCCTGCTTTACACACATCCGGCGCATTGGACGGATGAACTCATCCAGACGATCGCGGAGTGCAAGAAAGTGGTGCGCTACGTGGACATGCCCTTGCAGCACATCCAGCAGAACATGCTGGAGCGCATGCGCCGCGAGACGTCGGAGCAATACATCGTCGATCTCATCGCGAAGATACGCGCGGGCATTCCCGGCATCGCCATCCGCACGACGTTCATCGTCGCTTTCCCCGGAGAGACGGAAGCGTATTTCGATCGTTTGCTGGAGTTCATCCACGAGACGAAGTTCGAGCGCATGGGTGTGTTCACTTACTCGCAAGAGGAAGGAACCATCGCCGGCAAAATGGCCGGCCAGATCACCGAGAAGGTGAAGCAGAAGCGGCGTGAACGCGCGATGGCGGCGCAACTCGAAGTGGCGCGACACGTGTCCGAGAGCTTCGCGGGCAAGACCATCAAGGTGCTCATCGAAGGCGAAGCGAGTGCCAGGGAGTTGCAGAACGCGAAGGTCAGCTCGTGGGAACACGGCCTGATCCGCAGTGACGACGAGCACGGCGCGCTCCCGAAGGGCAAGTATCTCATCGCACGAGGCGAGGCGGACGCACCGGACATCGATGGTCGCGTCTATGTGCGCGGGAAGCTGCCGATCGGCCAGTTCGCGAAGGTGAAGATCATCGGGCATACGGATTATGACCTGATCGCGGAGCCCGCTTAAGCCTGGCAGACCTTGGTGAATCATTCCGGTTCCTTGGTTGAACCTGGTTTCCATTATTGTTAGCCTTAAAGCCGCTGAATGAATCTGCCGAACAAACTCACGCTTTCCCGGATGGTGCTTACGCTCGCCTTCCTGGTCGTGGTTTTTTCCCACATGGCGTGGTATGAGACGATCGCGCTTGTCATCTTCAGCATCGCCAGCCTGACGGATTATTTCGATGGCAAGATCGCCCGCGAGCGCAAGCTCATCACCAGCTTCGGCATCCTCATGGACCCGCTGGCGGACAAAGTGCTCATCTGCTCGGCCTTCATCTCTTTCGTAGAACTCAAGTGGATGGCGGCGTGGATGGTCGTGGTGGTGGTGGCGCGGGAACTGACCATCACCGGCCTGCGTTTGCTGGCGGCCTCCAAGAATGTCGTCATGGCGGCGGAACGCTACGGCAAGCACAAGACCATCTCGCAGATCGTGGCGGTCATCGCGATCCTGCTGGTGCATGCGCACGAGCAATGGGGCGTAGTCGGACAGCTCTTCAGCTTCAATCTGTTGGGCTTCGGTCCGTGGATCGGGTGGTTCAGCGAACTGGCCAAGTGGGTGGCGGTCATCCTCACGTTCTATTCCGGCAGCGTGTATCTGTGGCGGAACCGGGAACTGTTTTTGAAGGACATGTAAGGAGGCGAATATGCCCTTCCACTTCGCATATCTTGGCATGTGGGAAACAGTCTTGATCCTATTGATCCTCTCCTTGTTCTTCCATTTCAATCCCAGCACTTTTGGCCGGCCAATCACCGGCAAATTCCGGGAGGAGATCATTGTCTGGATGGCGCGCGGTTTTGATACCGGCCTGTTGCCGAAAGGACCAGGAACTTGGGGTTCACTGGTAGGCATCGTATGGGTGATGCTGCTGGTATCCTTCCAAAGCCGTGGTGTGTACATATTTGGAACCGCCATAGGCGTCGTCGCTTCAGTCTTAATCTGTGATCGTGCCGAGAAAATCCTCAAGCAACACGATCCTTCCTCCGTGGTGCTGGATGAGATCATCGCCCTGCCGATATGTTTCTTCCCTTGGGTCATGTATCTCCTTTACACCGACGGCCGCATGCCTCCCGTCAGTCATTTTTTAACCGATAACAACTGGCTCGGTGTCCTCGCCATCTTCGGTCTCTTCCGTCTCTTTGACATCTGGAAGCCCGGCCCCATCGGCAAGATCCAGAAGCTGCCCGGCGGTTGGGGAGTCACTGCAGATGACGTCCTTGCCGGGGTGACAACCGCACTGGTCGTGACGGTCTATCTGGCCCTGCGGCATACTGCTTAAATTTCGCTCGCTGCCGGACCGTCTTTTGCTAAAATCCAAGCGTGGCGGATGAGAACATCATCTCTAAGCGCGAAGGACTCATCTACGAAGTCCTGATCCCCGCCGTCTGGAATTCCGGGATCGCGCCGGTGGCCTTGCTCCTCATCTCCCTGTTTCCTTTCGCTTTTCACCGCGCCTGGTGGGAACTCATTTTCCCCATCATGGCCGTGGTTTACATCTACAAGTGGAACAAACGCATCCGCACCAAATTGTTCCTCTACAATTTCGAACTCAGCAACCGCCTCACCCCGGACAACCGCCACGAACTCGACACCTGGGGTGAGAAAAGTTTCTACCTCTTCCTCGGCAGCTTGGGCGCGCTGATCGTCGTCACCACCCTGCTCCTGTTGCTCTTCACCGCGCTATAATCCCAGCGCCTTCCGGACCGCCGGCTCGATCACTTCCGCCTGACGCCAGAATCCCAGATCCGACGGGTGCGACCCATCCGCTGTCGCCTCGAAATCACTCCCTAGCAATTGTTCTCCCTCCACGTAGCTCAAGCCCGTCATCCCCTCCTTGATCAATTTTTCGTAAGCGATCTTGAATTCCTTCCGGCTCCCGTCATTCCGGTCGCGCCGGCTTTGCAAGAACGGTGCATCACCATAAGTGCGATCCTCCACACACACGATCGGCACCTTCGGTTTCGCCTCGCGCAACTTGCGCAAGAAATTCTCCGCGCGTTCCTTCACCAGCGTCGGGATCATATTCGGCAACGCATCGATTACATACACCGCCGGGTCCAGTTCCGTGAGTAGGGTCGCGATCTCCGGCTCCATCAACGCATTGCCAGAGAAGCCCAGGTTGATGAACGGCTTGTTCAATCGCCGCGCGATGATCGCCGGATGCGTCATCCCTGGCCGCGACGCACTCGCGCCATGCACGATGGATGTGCCGTAAAATACGATCGATTTCTCCGTCCGTGGTGGTTGCGCCACGAACCAATTCCCCGCGTTCACGCCGAACTCCAGCGATTCCACGCCGTTATAGAGCGGCAGATACGCCATGTAAGCACGGTGACCGGGTTTCAATCCCGTCACCAGCACCACATCCATCTCCTGCTTATCCGGCCGCGTGCACGCCACCCAGCTCCAGCGGCCATCGGGCAGTTGCCCATACAGATCCACGCCGCTCACACCCATCGCGGACATGTTCGGGATGGCCAGCTTCGGATTCGAGAGCTTGTAGCGCACCTTGATCGTCGGGCTGTCCGTCGCGAAGCGCACCACCATGCCGGAAGAATTGCGGCTCAAGTTCCAGACCACATCCCGCACCACGCCCTTGGCCTTTGCGGGCAAACGGTCGTAATACTTCTCCGTCTCCTTCCACCCCTTGCCCTCAATGCCCCAATCCTTCGCATTATACCAATGCACGCCCTCTTCCACCTTCGGCGTCAGATGCACCGCCTGCGCCAGTGCCTCGCCGCCCAGCCAACGCGCCGTCGCCAGTGACACCACTCCTCCGACTATGAATTCTCTCCGGTTCATGCGCTTCGATTTTCCTTACGCCCGCGTCAACGCTGGCATCTCCCAACCTGCACGATACTTATGATGCACGCGCTGGGTCGCTTCTTTTGAATTCTTGAACTCCAGCTTCTTCGAGTTCCACTCCAGCTTCTGACCTGGCAAATAGATCGCCACCGTGCCCAGCAGCACCGTTTCCGTGAGCGGACCGGAATAATCGAAATCACCCGTCGCCTTGCCCTCGCCCTTGCACGCGTTAGCCCATTGCTGATAATGATTGTCGCCCGGCACTTCCTCCAGCTTCACCCCTTCGGCATCTTTGCCGAGGAGCTGCGGCTTGGCTCCGTGCGGGCACAGCAATGTCCCCTTCTCGCCGATGAGCAGGCAGCCGTTGTCCGTCAGCTTCTGCCCTTCCGGCAGCGGGGCCAGTTCCAGCGCGGGCTTCTTGCCGCCGTCATACCACGTCATCGTGATGTCGCCTGTCGTGTATTTCGACTTCTTGAATTTGTAATGGATGATCTCCGAGCTCGGGAACGTCTCGCCATTGCACACCTCGCCCTCATACCAGACGAACTCCGGCGCCTCCAGGTCCAGGCTCCAGAACACCGGATCGATGATATGGCAGCCCATGTCACCCAGCGCACCCACACCGAAATCCACAAACCCGCGCCAGTTGAACGGATGATACGGCCCGCGACCCGTACGCTTCTTCTTGCCGTCCTTGTCCGCCGTCTCCTTCGCATCCACAAACGGCCGTTCCTTCGCCACGCCCAGCCACAAGTCCCACTTCAGATACTCCGGCACCGTGTCCGATCCCTCGGGACGTGGGATGCCTTGCGGCCAGATCGGGCGATTGGACCACGCATGCGCCTCCTTCACCTTGCCGATCACCCCGCTCTGCACCGCCTTCACCAGTGAGCGATACCCCGTGTTGCTGTGGTTCTGATTCCCCATCTGCGTAACCACCTTGTACTTCCGCGCCGCTTCCGTGAGCACACGCGATTCAAAGATCGTATGCGAGAGCGGCTTCTGCACATACACATGCTTGCCCAGTTGCATCGCCGCCAGCGCGATCGGCGCGTGCATGTGATCCGGCGTGGACACCGTCACGCCATCGATATCTTTTTGCTCCAGCAATTTCCGCCAGTCATGATACTTCTTTGCACCCGGATACTTCTGTGCCGCGCCTTGCAACGTGCGATCATCCACATCACAGATCGCCACCACATTATTGTTCACGCTCGTCTCCGCGATGTCCCCCGCCCCCTTGCCGCCCACACCCACACCGGCGAGGTTCAACTTGCTGCCCGGCGAAGCCGCGTGCGTGATGGCCGGAAAACCGATCGTGGCCACCGCCGAAGTAGCGGCCAATCCTTTGAGGAAACGACGACGAGATGTCTGCAGATTCTTCATATGCGTGAAAAAGGGACGTTTCCACCAGCATGCTGATTCAGCGAAAAATTCCCAAGCGAAAATTCCTCCGCGCCGACTTTATTTTCGACCCTGTCTCCGGTGTTTTTCTCTGTCATACCGCCGACCTCCTTAAGCGCACATTCCGCGCTGTTAAATTACGACTGTGGCTAAGCTATCATTTCCCTCACCCACGAATTGTCACACTTTTGTCATAAATTAAAATATCTGCAATCACCTGAGCCACAACCGTTTGGAGCGCGGTTCGCGCGCCCCATGCCTAAAGGTCGGGGTCCCAATCCGCAGCAACATCCCTGAGCAAATCCAGCCCAGCTTCGCAAAAGACCGACCGCCAGAAATTCCCATCAGATCAACTCCCCCGCGCGAATCCTCCCCACATTACTTCACCACCGCCTCCATCTTTGCCGTCACCCTTCCATTCGCATTTGTTTTCACTTCCGTCATCTGATAGCGCCACTCTGATTGCGCGACATAAGCCGGTATCACCCAGTGAACTGGCTCACTCCGAACCACTTTTCTCGACCTCACTCGATTGCCAGATAAAATCCATTCCCTCACACTAGCAGGTAGCCAGCTCGGCGGCTGTTTTCTGCGCCCCTCCACATACGGCACCCCCAGCAGCCAAGACTGCTCCGCCTTTTCCACCACGGCAAAAATGATGCGCTCCTTCCCGTTTTCCAGCACCTGTTCACTTGGTAAAACATAGTACCTATGTCCAACCTGCTTCGTCGGATGTAGAATCGGCCATCCATCCACCCGATACTGATCCTTCACCATCGGCAACACTTCGCAACCCGGGTAGGACTCGCCAGTACCCCAATAACTGATGTCACCCCCTGATTTGTTGATGAGCCGGAACGCCACGACCGTTCCATCCACCTGATTCGTTCCCCTTCGCGCCAGCCCTACAAACTCCAATTTGACCGGGCCGAGATAGTTCAAGCCAAAGAAGAACTGATAAGTCATCAACACCAGAAACAGTCCCGTTACCACCAACAGGACATCCCTCCGCCGACAGAATGCTTTGATGGTTTGCATCCGGCTCATGGCTCTGTGGTGTTTCTCGTTATCCTCACCTGCTTTAACTCAAAACTCCCGTCCGCATTCGTCACCACCGTGAGCGTGCCTAGCGGGGGAATTTTCGAGAACTTTCGATACTGCGCCAAAACCGACCTCTGATTGATGTCCAAACCGCTCATCTTGATATCAACCGCTTCACTAGCCACCACTACCATTGTGGAGCCTGATGCCGACTGAGGCATGAACCAGTTTTGAAATCGGGGCGGTATGTATTTCATCCACCCCCTCCTATCCACGTTATATTTCATTTCCATCCGCCACGGCCCGTTTGCTCTCCATACGAGTGCATAGACCGTTGCTTCTTCACCAGCAGGAACGGCAAACGTGGGCCACACACCGTGATAATACATTTCCGATGGATCGGGGCGAAAAACCTCCCCTCCTTCGGCGTAGGTTCCTTCAGCTAAAGGCTGTATCCGGCAATACGGCTCTTGCGGTTTTTCACCATAATATCTGATTTCACCACCCGACTCATTCCGCAACCGGAACTTCGCCAGCGTTCCTTCCTCCGTGCCCCGACCACGCGTCACCATCTCCACAAACTCCAACGTCACCGTGCCTTCCAAATTCATCCGCAGGAAAGACCACTGCATGATCGCCACCAACAGCAATCCCAAGAATGCAAGCTTTACCTCCCTCCGCTTCCAGAAAAGCAAGATGGCTGGTTTCCAGTTCATGGCATCACCTTCTTTTGTGCGGCCATGGCCCGCTGTTCCTCCAGAATCTTTTCTGCTGCCTTCAGCAAGCTGGCAATACTTGGCTGAATCACATCGCCATTTGTCAAAACAGTTTTGGCCTGTTCCGGTAGCGGCTCCAGTTTCCCAGAGACAACCAAACTCTTCGCCTTCTGGATGAAGTCCGAAACCGAGCTTGATCGGTCACCTTGCCAATAGGTTATCTCCGCATACCACGGTCCGTAAATAAGCGCCGGTGTCAGGCTGAAATCCATCGCTTCTCCGGGCCGCAGTATCGCGTAAGCCGGGGTTCCCGCCAGCCGACCGGATTTCTGCATCACGCCATTGGCACTAAAAAAATCCACCATAGGCCCCCGGTCATAGTACGTCAGATAAGATACCGGTAAGTCCCCGTCATTCGTCAAACGGAATAGCACCTCCGTCTCCCCACCCTCCACCACCCGCTGCCCCAAATACTCCAAGGCCACCTGCGTGTTCTCAGGCGAAGGTTGCAGTTTCCAAGCCATCACCAAGACCGACAACAAAGCCACCACTAGCAGAAGCTTCACGTCCCTCTGCTTCCACAACCGCAAGATGGCCGGTTTCCAGTTCACGGTCCTTGAATTTCTCCTCAACAATATCCCCGAACCCATCCCAATCCGCAATGCCCGACCTCAGACAACACTTTTAGCCGCCTTTGCCTTTTGATTTCAACGTGACGAAGAGAACTATCAGCACCGGCGCCGACAGGCACAGCAGCGCGGCGATCAGCACTTTACTGCTCGGCGGCAGGGCCGGAGCGAGATTTAATGCGTTATTTGCCAACAGCGGGGCGTTACCCGGTGGCGGGCTCTTGGGAATGGCTAAGGCCCCGTTTGCCAAGGGCACCATTCTCTGCCCCTGGCTAAAGAACTGTGTCATACCATTCGTGTGCAGAACCGTTATGGTGTTTAGATTCGTGAACGGTCCCGGAAAAAAGCGGTCTTGGGGGGCCAAAGGTCTCCCCATGCTCAAACTGCTGACATGGAATTCATGAGGCCTGCGCTCCGCCCGGCCGTAGAACGGTTTGATGGCGACCGGAAACCAAGGGTGAAAATTCAACCGATATTCATAATCCACACCATAGTAGAGATCAGGATCATGCTCAGACCAAACGCTGATGCGTTCCGGCAGGCCGGCCGCCGTCTTGCTTTCGATCCGTCCTTCGTACCTCGACCAGTTGGTTCCTTGTGCGGTAAACGCATCGCCTTCCCAAACGATGGTCGATGGATCCAGGCGCATTCCCAGGCCAAGGCCCAAAATGGTCTCAAACATGGCACTTCGCTTCACCTCGCCTCTGAGTTCCGCGAGTTTTCTGGAATGCCATAGACTCACCTGATGACCGTTAAAATTCCAATAGGTATCCTCCCACGCCCCTTCCAGCAGATTGCCAGCGCGATGATTTTTCGGAGCCTCCCCCAGGACCTGCATCTGACGCGCAAAATAGGCATTGGTTTGCAGCCGCAGTTGGAAAAAACTGCCCGCTGATTGAAATCCTGCAGGCGTGGGCAATGCTATGGGCACTTTCCTTTCGAAAACGATTTCCTCGATCGGGGGCGGATTCGTCAGGAAGTTTTTGAACTCCTCCAACGGAGTTTGCGCCTGCACACTTCCACCGCACAAAACTATAACTGAACCCGCCAACCATGCACCCCCAAGCGCATAGGCACTTGCGAACGATTTACGGATATCAAGTACAGACATATTAATGAACCCTCCCAAGCGCTGTTCTTCGCAGCGTCCTTGATTTGACTGACCATCGCCCAAGTCGCCCAAATCCGCAATGCCCAAACCGTAGCACCGGTCTCCGCCCCGGCACGGATCCCTTCAGCACATAAGCCCACCGGTTCACCCCGTGCTGCAAGTCGGAGTGCCACCGGCTTTCGCGTCCTTTCGCCTGTTTAGCGGGCCAAACCTCCTCTCCCATAATCCCCAAATCGCTCAACTTCACCCTCACTTCTATCATACAAGCAAAACGGTGAACCTCCGCGTTCTCCGTGCCTCTGTGGTTAAAAATCCCTTCACCCATTTTGCACTGCCTTCCCGTTTGACTCAGTCCTCTCGCGAGCGCAGCTTATTTTCATGAACCAAGGCCACCGGAACGATTTCTAGCCGTCTCCTCGCTATGAACCTCCGCCATGCTTCCCTGCTGCTCGCCGTCGCGAGCTATGTCCTGCCGGTGCTGTGCATGCGCGCCATGATCCCGTCCGTTGTACCTGCCGAAGGCGGATGCGGCATGGGGATGCTGATTGCGCTCTCTGCGGGTTCATTCTGCGCCATGGTTTTGTCCGGCTTCGCCACCCGGCTGAACGTCTGCTATTGGCCGCAGCTGCCCCAACCGTCTCAGTTGGGACGTCAGTTGGAGTTCACTTTCGTCTCCTTGCCCGGTGTTATTGGCGGAGCACTGTGTGGGTTGCTCACCGGTTTCTTGGGTTTCATCATCATGGGCTTTTTCATTCACGGCATCCGCCAGTCCTATCGGCAACATAAATCGCAGTCCCAGCCGTCTTGAACCGATGAAATACCAGCCTCCAGCCGAGGGTCTTCACCGCGAGAGATTTCCCAATGGCCGCCCTTCATCCGAATATGCGATCAAAGATGGCCGCATGGAGGGTGTTTCCCTCCGCTGGCATCCTAATGGCGTGATGTCACACGAAGAGCATTACCACAAGGGTTTACGACATGGCCTCACAAGCCAATGGAACGCGAAAGGTGAACTGCTGGGGACCTGTGATTTTAAGGAAGGCACGGGCATTCTCCGTCAATGGCATGAGAACGGGCAATTATCGCTCGAACTGTCATACTTCAACGGTCGTGAAACAGGCCGCATGCGCTGGTGGGAAAAAGACGGTATGCTGTATGGAACACGTTACTTTTTTGAAGGCCGTCCGATCTCAAAGAAAGGCTATCTGGAAAAATGCTCGATCATCCCGGAATTGCCCCGGTTCGAGGAGGAGAAGACCACCAACACTCTCGGCAACTTCGTGCGAAAGCTGAAAAAAGAAAAGCAAGTACAGGCCAAGCTGGGCCCGACTCCGGACCAACTGGAAGAAAAACGGCGCTTTGCGGAAGAATGCGAAGCCGAGACGAAAAAGAAATCCTCAAAGGAACTCCTCGGCTGGCTCACCAAGGGAACTAAAATTGAATTGGGAGAAATGAGCCGCAGCGAAGCCTTAAAATTCGCCCGCAAGGTCTATGCGCTGGGTGCCGTCAAGGTCTGGGCCTTGGGCGTGGAACACGATCCCGATGGTGCCCAGTATGCTCGTCGGTTGATACTCCTCCTGCCGGATGACACCGCCGTACAAGGGAAAATCTACCAGTATTGCACGGCTCCAGCGCGTCCCTACATGGGCGATTCCGGCCCGGCAATCCGGCTCGAAAAGAACTACCTGCGCGTGTCTTTGCTCTGATGTTGAGCAGCACGTTCTTCCTCGATAAACTCGCGGACGACACCTAATTTCTGCTCTTGATGTCACACGTCCTCATCATCCACGAAGTCGCCGATTACCCCGCTTGGAAAAAAGTCTTTGATGCCGCCGCCGGTATCCGCAAGGAAGCCGGTGAACGCTCCTATCAGGTGCTGAAGTATCAGAGTGACGCGAACAAGATCGTCCATTTCTCCGTGTGGACCTCCCATGCCGATGCCCGCGCCTTCTTTGAATCCCCCAAGCTCGTGCAGATCCGTAAAGAAGCCGGCGTGAAATCACCGGATTTCATCTATCTGGACCAGCTTGAAGCGGGCACGCTGTGATGATTCAAAATCAATGAGCCCATCCCTATGCTAAGAACACGCCTAACCCTCCTCGCTCTTTCCTTGCTCCTCTGTTCGGGCGCCGCCCAAGCCGTCATGATCGGGTTCTTTCCCGGCATGGATGAGCTGATCGAGAAGGCCGACGCCATCGTGATCCTCCGCGTGGACCGGCAAGTCACCCCCTACGACAGCATGAACCAGATCGGCACCTATGACTGCCTGATCCTCCAGACCCTCAAGGGCGAGATTCCCGCAGGCAAAAATGTCCAGCTCGAGCTCATGGACACGCGCCATTTCAACTTTACGCCTTATGAGAAGTATTCCACCCACCTGATATTCCTGAGTAAAGGGCGCTCCCTTTCCGTCATGGGGGCCAACATACGGCTTTCCCCGCTAGGCCATGAAAAGATGCCCGCGGGCGAGACCACGAAAGAACGGATCAGCTCCCTCCTCCAAAGCACAATCACCTACAACCAGCAGCAACTGGCCAAGGAACAGGAGTTTCTCAAGCTGATGATTAAGGGCGATCCTGATACAGAATCGCTCAAGCGCGCCGTCAAATCGCGGCCGACGAATCAACTGCCCGTTACAGTCACTCCCCCGCGTTAACCCATTGCTTGCCAGACTTGTTCACGAGGCGCAGCCCGTTCACCAATCATCCGGCAGTCCTCTTTCGTTTACCCGTATCTCCCGGGTTGAAGTTTTCCCCGGCGCTTGGAACTTGGCGCTTTAGATTTGCGATTTTCCTGCCCATTTCCCTTGCGCAAACCGGCCCCTGAGGCGTATTTTAACACTGACTTCAAAACCTTTCTTGGGCGGCGGTGTTTTACCATTTGTTCCACCGCCAGGTGGTGGTGGAGTCAAGATCGCCTCTGGGGACGGGATGGCGCGTTCATTCCCCCCGTCCTTCGAGATCACAGTCGTTAACTTGGTCAACTGAAAGGCCTCCTATGGCTACGCGACTCATGGCCGAAGACTGGATGTTCGCCCAGCCGACCTTGCAAGGCTCAGTACTCGCCGTGGACCTGTTCCTGAACACCGGCCAGCACGCCCGTCTGGACGTGATTCCCTGGCTGGACCTCGTCTCCGGTTCGCCGGACCAGTTCCCGGAGATCATCATCACCGCCGAAGGCACCGGTGAAGATTTCCACGGCAAGAGCGCCCATCATCGCTGGCTGGCCCGCCCCCCGCGCCGCCACTGCGAATGGAGCAAGGTGGAGCTGAACGAAAAGCTCGTCGCCCAGATCAACGACAAGCTGAGCCAGTCCATCAGCACCTGCTTCGACCAGCCCGCCGCCTGAGCGCGGACGAAGCATCAGGCCCTTCTCCATAGAATGGGCAGGATGTTCTCTTTGTACGGTTGCGTCCCATCAGCCTGTGCTGCTTTTCGTTACCTTGTTTATTGGTGCTTCTCTGGAGCTTGGTGCTTTGGACTTGAAGTGTTCCCTCCATTGGCCAGCCGGTGCAACCGGCCCGGCTGTGAATAACATCCCTGCCCCTTCACTTGCACAGGGGGCGATGCCGCCGTTACATTCTCGCCCATGTCGCATGCGGAATATGTCCATCTACATCTGCACACCGAGTACTCCTTGCTCGATGGAGCCTGCCGGCTTGACCGGCTGATGGACCGCGCCCACGAACTCAAGTTCCCCGCCATGGCCATCACGGACCACGGCAACATGTTCGGCGCCATTGATTTCTACCAAGCCGCCCGCAAGAAGGGCATCAAGCCCATCATCGGTTGCGAGGTTTATGTGGCTCCCGGCAGCCGTCTGGAAAAGAAGTCCAGTTCCGGCGGCAAGGACGTCTATAACCACTTGGTACTCTTGGCCAAGGATCAGCAGGGTTACAAGAACCTCGTCCGCCTCGTCAGCCAGGCCTACCTCGATGGCTTCTACTACAAGCCACGCATCGACAAGGACCTGCTTGCCGAACACAAGGAGGGCCTCATCGCCCTCTCCGGCTGTCTCGCCAGCGAGATCTGCCAGCACATCATCCACGACCAGTTGGACAAATCCCGCGCCTCCATCGACTGGTTCCGGCAAACGCTCGGCCCCGAGAATTTCTATCTGGAACTCCAGAACCACGGCATCCCCGAACAAGCCAAGGTGAACCGCCACCTCATCCCGTGGGCGAAGGATTTCGGCCTCAAGCTCGTGGCCACGAACGACGTCCACTACGTCAAGAAGGAGCATTCCCACGCGCACGATTGCCTCATCTGCATCGGCAACCAGAACCTCCTCAGCGACACCAAGCGCATGCAGTATGTGCAGGAGCAGTTCTATCTGCGTTCCGCCGAGGAGATGCACGCCCGCTTCAACGAGACCCCCGAGGCGGTGAAGAACACTCTTGAGGTCGCCGAGAAGTGCAATCTGGAGATCAAGTTCGGCGAACTGCACTACCCGGTCTTCAATCCGCCCGAGCACTACACGCGCGAAGGCTACCTGCGCCTCCTGCTCGCCAACGGGTTGAACCGCCGTTACACCCTGCAGGCCCGCGCCGAAGGGCACGAGTTCATCATCGAATCCATCCAGGAACCCAAGCGCCTGCCGACCTTGGATCTCGCAAAGTACGAAGCCGAGCTGGCCGAACTGAACGGCGCTGACACGAAACCAGAAACCAGAAACCAGAAACTCCATCTCCTCCCCTCCGTCGCCGCTGCCATCAAGGACGTGATCGACCGCGTGCAGGTGGAGATGGGCGTCATCTTGAAGACCGGTTTCGTGGATTACTTCCTCATCGTGGCAGATTTCGTCCTGGAAGGCCGCAAGATGGGTGTCGCGTGCGTGGCCCGTGGTTCCGCCGCCGGTTCCATGGTCACGTACCTGTTGGATATCGCGAACGTCGACCCCATCCGTTACGGCCTGCTGTTCGAGCGCTTCCTGAATCCCGAACGCGTCAATCCGCCGGATATCGATATCGACTTTGCCGATGACCGCCGCGCGGATGTGATCGAATACGTGCGCCAGAAGTATGGCCGCGAGTGTGTCGCCCAGATCATCACCTTCGGCACCATGGGCGCAAAATCCGTCGTGCGCGACATCGGCCGCGTCATGGGCCTGAGCTACGGCGAGTGCGACCGCCTCGCCAAGATGATCCCGAACGAGCTCAAAATGGACCTGAAGAAGGCGCTTGAGCAATCGGCTGACTTGAAGACGGCCTATGATACTGAGGAAGTCACGCGCGAATTGATCGACACCGGCTTCGTGCTGGAGGACATCACGCGCAACTCTTCCATCCACGCCGCCGCCGTCGTCATCGGTCCCGAACCACTCATCAATCTCCTGCCCATCAAGCAGGATGATGAGGGCACCATCGTGACGCAGTACGCGATGAACCCCGTGGGCGACCTCGGCCTGTTGAAGATGGATTTCCTCGGCCTGAAAACGCTCACCGTCATCCGTAACACCTGCGAGATGGTGAAGCAGACCAAGGGCATTACCATCGATGTCGATACTCTCCACCTAGATGATCCCAAGGCCTACGACCTCCTGAACAAGGCGAACACGCTCGGTGTGTTCCAGCTAGAATCTGGCGGCATGCGCGATCTCTGCCGCCGTTTCCAGATCGCCTCTGTGGAGCACATCACCGCGCTCGTGGCGCTCTATCGCCCCGGCCCCATGGACCTGATCCCCGACTTCATCGAGCGCCGTCACGGCCGCAAGGAAGTCGAATATCCACACGCCCTGCTGGAAGGCATCTCGAAGGAGACCTACGGCGTGCTCATCTATCAGGAGCAAGTGATGCAGGCCGCGCAGATCCTCGCCGGCTACACACTCGGCGGCGCTGACCTGCTGCGCCGCGCGATGGGCAAGAAGAAGCTCGAAGAGATGCAGAAGCATCGCGAACTGTTCGTGAAGGGCGCGAAAGAACTGAACAACATCCCGGCGGACAAGGCCAACCAGGTATTCGATTTGCTGGAGAAGTTCGCCGGTTACGGCTTCAACAAATCCCACGCGGCGGCCTATGCCGTCGTGGCGTATCAGACCGCGTATCTGAAGGCGAACTACCCGGTCGAGTTCTTCTGCGCCATGATGACGAACGACATGAGCGACACGGCGAAGCTCGGCCAGTTCATCGCCGAGGCACGCCACATGGGCATCGAAGTGCTCGCGCCGGACGTGAACGAGAGCAGCCTGTTCTTCGCGCCCGCCCGGGAAGGCACAGTCATCCGCTTTGGCCTCGCGGCCATCAAGGGTGTCGGCGAGATCGCGGTGCAAAGCATCCTCAAGGCGCGCGCGGAGGGCGGCAGTTTCAAATCCCTCGGTGAACTGTGCCAGCGCGTGGACACCCGCACGGTGAACCGCAAGGTGCTGGAAGCGCTCATCAAATCCGGCGGTTGCGATGGCTTCGGCGAAACCCGCGCCACGTTGTTCGCACAGATCGATTTCAGTTTGTCGCGCGCGGCCAGCATCGCTACGGACAAAGCTCGCGGCCAGGTCTCGCTCTTCGGCATGATGGAGGAATCCGCCACCGCCCTGCCCGAGTCCATGGCGAAGCTGCCAGAGTGGCCGCAGAGCGAACTCTTGCAGGCGGAGAAAGATCTCCTCGGTTTCTATGTGACCGGCCATCCGCTCACGCCGTATGCCACGATGCTGGAGCGTTACACGCTGTGCAATCTCTCGGAGGCGACGCAACTGCCCGCCAAGAGCATGAGCCGGCTCGGCGGCATGATCACCGGCATCCAGCAGGGCTTTTCCAAAAAGTCGGGCAAACCCTACGCCATGGTCACGCTCGAGGATACCACCAGCAGCGCGCAGATCCTCTGCATGAATGACAACTACGACAAGTTCCGCGATCTCCTGAAGCAGAACGCCGTCATTTTGGTCATCGGCGAAATCAATAACAGCGAGGACAAGCCGAAGATTTTCCCCACGGAGATCATGCCCATCGAGGTGGCCCCGCGCAAATACACCAAGCAGGTGCATCTGCGGTTGCAAATGGCCCATCTCACTTTGGAGAAGCTGGATGATATCCGCCGCCTGGTGGAGGCCAACAAAGGCCGCGTGCCCCTGTTCCTCTGCTTCCGCGATCCGAGCGGCGCCGTCATCTTCATGGAGACGCATGATCGCTATTTCGTCGCCCCTTCGAACGAATTCGAGGACGCCGTGAATCAGATGCTCGGCGAGGAGACTTACTACGTAAAGGTGGACACCAAACTGCCCGAGCGTGAGAAAAAGCCGTGGGAGAAAAAGACCTATTCCAATAACGGCGGCGATGACGAATGATATGAGCGCAAGGGAGTTTGCGCGTGCCTCTGGAGTTCCAGCAATCGCCTGAAAAGCCACGCGTTGGTAGGACCCGCAGTCCTCTGCGGGCCGCTGACGGAGCAGAGAGGATTCGCAAACCTTGGACTCAATAGCGTCAAGTGACGAGATGCTTCCGACAAGAAAACTCTCAAGCCATAATCATTACGAGGACCTTGCCGTGAGAGAGTCACAGGCTTCGGCGACGGCCCGCTGAGGACAGACGGGCCCCACCCACTGCAACCAATCTGCTTCCCCATCTCTTCAAGGAAGTTCCGAGAAGAACCGGTTCCACCGGGCCTTGAACCATTTCCCCTTCTCGAACGACATCGCCACACCGACCGCCTCGCCCATGATCTCATCGCGTGCGATAAACCCGAAGAACCGCGAGTCCAGGCTGTTGTCGCGGTTGTCGCCCATCATGAAATACTGACCGGCGGGAACGGTTTGTTCCGGGAAAGAACTGATCGCCGGGGCGGCCGGAATGAACATCACCGGATGCGCCCGACCGGCCACAGTTTCCTCGGCGAACTGATAGTTGTGCAACTCCTGCGAGGGCATATCCTTGGTGACCTCCGCCTTCAAAGGGGCATACTCGGCCACCTCCCCGTTCACCCGCAACTGTTTGTTGCGCAACTCGATCCGGTCACCCGGCACCGCCACCACGCGCTTGACCAGGCGCATGCCATCCGCCGGTGAAAAACAGACCACGATATCGCCACGTTGAGGATTCCCCCACTCCATCAGATGCCATTTCGTGAACGGCACCTTCAGATCATACGCCGTCTTGTGGACAAAAACGCGGTCGCCCTCCAAGATGGTCGGTTTCATGGAGCCCGTCGGCACATCATACCAGTCGGCCACGGCTGAACGGAACGCGAACAGCACCAATGCCATGATAAGCAAGGGCTGCAGTTCCTTCTTCCAAAACGAGATCATCCCCGCCTTCGTGGGCTTTTTCATACCAAGGTTGGAGCGGGAACGGATGAAAAACGTTCAAAACCGCCGTTGCTTAATGTGCATCCGGGCTCCTCGCCACGCTGGCAGCCACCGCCCCATTCATCGCCGCCTCGGCGGTCTTCGAGTTCGTCGGAGTGAATTTCTTCACCAGCCAGGAATCCCGCACGTCATCCAGCAGCGAATACGCCACCGGCGTCACCACCAGCGTCAGCAACAGCGCGAGTGTCTGACCGCCGATCACCACGACGGCCACGGCGCGACGTTCTTCCGCCCCCGGTCCGGAACCCAGCGCCAGCGGGATCATGCCCACCACGAACGTCAGCGTGGTCATCAAGATCGGCCGCAAGCGGTCGCGATTCCCTTCCATGATGGCGTGCAAACGGTCCATGCCCTTGCTCCGCAACTGGTTCATGTGATCAATCTGCAAGATGGAATTCTTCTTTACCACCCCAAACAGCACCAGCAGCCCCAAGGCAGAGTAGAGGTTGATGGTATTGCCCGTGAGCCAGAGCGTGAGGAAAGCGAAAGGCAGCGTCAGCGGCAGCGACAGCAGGATCGTGAACGGATGGATCAGGCTCTCGTACTGCGAGGCCAGAATCATATACATGAAGATGATGGAAAGCAGGAACGCCCAGAGGAACTCGTTGAACGTGCGCTCGAATTCCCGGGCGCGGCCGGAGAGCTGCGTCTTGTAAACCGGCGGCAGGTTCATCTTCTTCACCTCTTCATCCAGGGCCTGGATGCGGTCCGCCATCGCGTACCCCTTCGCGACGCCCGCGCGCAGGCTCACCTGCCGCTGGCGGTCCAGCCGGTCAATGCGCGAGGCTGTCTGTGCGGGCACGATCTGCACCAGATTGTCGAGCCGCACCAGTCCGGCGCGCTGGCTGGGCACGAAGAGTCGGGAGATGGTGTCCGGATCATTGCGACGACCTTCGGTAAGGCGCAACTGCACATCGTATTCCTCGCCCATCTGCGGGTCGCGGAAGCGGGAGACACGTTCATCACCGCCCACCATCACGCGCAAGGCGGAGGAGATGTCCTCCGTGTCCACGCCCAAGGCGGCGGCGCGCTCGCGATCGATCTCCACGCGCAGTTCGGGTTTGTTAAGTTTGAGCGTGGTGTCGGCATCCACGATGCCCATCTCCGGGGCTTTCTTGCGCAGTTCTTCGGCATACTTGGCCAGGGATTCGAGGTCCGGCCCGAGGAGCGAATAATCGATCTCATAACTCGGACCGCCGATGCTGATGGAGGAGGCGCCCGCGCGCACGGCCACACGTAGATGCGGCAACTGGCGCAGGGCCACGCGCACCTTTTGGGCCACATCCTGCTGGCTGTAGTTGCCCTTGAAGATGCTGAACGGTTCTTTCAGGAACCGCTTGAGATTGATGGTCCGTTCGGAATGCGGCGGGATGCGCACATACACACGCATGTTGTTCGAGCCGCTGATGCGGCTGGAGCCGATGCTCGCCAGGTAGATCTTCACCTCGGGGATCTTGCTCAGGAGTTCTTCCACCCGCGTGGCCACCTGCTCCATGGCGGGCAGACTGGTGCCTTCGGGCGCGGTGATGCTGATCTCAAACTCGCCTTCATCTGTGCTTGCCGGCACGAATTCCTGCGGCACCAGTTTGTAGAGCGGCACCGCCGACAGCATGACCAGTACGGCCCCCAGCGTGACCCACCAGCGATGGGCCATGGCCCAAGCCAGCACCTTCATGTAGGCCCTCTCGATGAAGGCATAGAATCCGCCGCGCGAACTTCCACCGTGGCCCTCGCCTACTTTCAGCCGCAGCAGGCGGGCGCTCATCATGGGTGTCAAGGTGAAGGAAACGAGCAAGCTGACCAAGATGGCCACCGCCGAGGTCAGGCCGAACTGGAACAGGAACCGGCCCGAGATGCTGGACATGAAGGACACCGGCACAAAGATCACCACGAGGCTGAGAGTCGTCGCCAGCACCGCCATGCCGATCTCCGCCGTGGCCGCCCGGGCCGCCTCGAAGGGGTGCATCTTCTTTTCCTCGATGAAACGGAAGATATTTTCCAGAACCACGATGGCGTCGTCGATAACGATGCCCACCATTAGCACCAGCGCGAGCATGGTCACACTGTTCAGCGTGAAGTCCATGGCCCACATCATGCCGAAGGTCGAGATGACGGAGGCCGGGATGGCCACACCGGCGATAAGCACCGCCCGGAAGTTCCGCATGAAAGCGAACACCACCAGACAGGCCAGGATGCTGCCCAGCACGAGATGCGTCTCGATCTCATGGATGGCCTCGTAGATGTAGCGCGACTGGTCCTCGATGATCTCCATGCGGATGTCGCTCGGGAGCTGGGCCTGGATGCCCGGCAGTTTCTCCTTGATGCCTTCGATGACCGCCACCGCATTCGCATCCGACTGACGTTTGACGCTCAGGGTCACGCAGGGCACACCGTTCAATCGTGCCAATGAACGTTTCTCCTTCACGCCGTCCTCGGCGTAACCCAGGTCGCTGATGCGGATAGGCGCGCCGTTCACCTGGGCCACCACGAGATCGTTGAACTGCTTGGGATCGGTATACCGGCCGATCGTACGCAAGGATTGCTCGGTCAAAGGCGAACGGACATTTCCGCCCGGGACGTCGGCGTTCTGGCGGACGATCGCCTCGCGGATGACAGAGATGGGGATCTGATACGCGGCCAGCCGTTCCGGGTCCACCCAGATGCTGATGGCGCGTTCCCAGCCGCCTTGGATCTCGACTTCACCCACGCCCACCGACCGCTCCAGCAGCACTTTCACCGACTTGTCCGCGATCTCCGTCAGCTCACGCTCGGGACGTTGCCCGGAAAGCGCGATGGTCATGGTCGGCGAGCGGTCGCTGTCGAACTTGGTCACCTGCGGCGGGTCGGCATCCTCCGGCAACTGGCTCAGGATGTTGGACACGCGGTTGCGCACATCCTCGACAGCCCGGTTCACATCGCGGCTCAGGTCGAACTGGATGATGACGAAGGAACTGCCATAGCCCGAGATGGAACGCAGTTCCGTGATGCCTTCCACGGTATTGACTTCCTCCTCGATGGGCTGGGAGATCAGCGTCTCCATCTCCACCGGCGAAGCCCCGGGCAAACGCGTGGAGATATAGACCGTGGGGATGTCCACCGGTGGTGTGCGGTCCACGCCCAGCTTGAAGAAGCCCGTGGCACCGATCACCACGAGCGACATGATGATCATGGTCGCGAAGACCGGGCGGCGGATGCAGATTTCAGCGAGCTTTTGCATGATCGCCTAGCTCTCCTTGCCCGCTTTGACCACCACGGGTTCACCCGTGCGCAGATTACCGGGGTTGCGCACCACCGCTTCACCCGGTTTCAGGCCCGTCAGGATCTCCACCCAGTTCGCTCCGCGACGGCCGGACGAAACGGGCCGCTCCTGCGCCTTGCCTTCCTTGATGGTCAGCACTTTCTCCACGCCAGCAAAAGTCACCAAAGCATCCAGCGGCACCGTCAAAGCCGGTTCATCTTTGTTCACCACGATATCCGCCTGGGCGAAGAAGCCGGGACGCAAGCGGCCGGGATTCGGCACATCCGCCTCCACCAGCAACATGCGGTTCAGATCGCTGAGCATCGGGCTCAGGCGCTTGATCTCACCGAGATAAAGATTCGTGTCACCAGTGACGGTCAGGCGGACGGGATGGCCTTCTTTGACGAGTGAAGCGCGCCGTTCGGGGATATCGAGGCGCAAGCGGAGGATGTCACTGCGCACGACCGTGGCCACGGGAGCACCGACGCTGAGATACTCGCCCTGGCTGGCCCGCCGCTCCTGCACGATACCGTCGAAGGGAGCCTTGATCGCGGTCTCTTCCAGTTGCTGCTTGGCGATCGCCACTTCCGCCCGCCGCTGGGCCAGTAATGCCTGACGATTGCGGACCTCCTCCATCGCGTCCCGCTGGCGGTTCACGGCCACTTCATAGGCTGCCTCCACCGTTTCCAGTTCGGACTGGGAAGAAACGCCTTCTTTGGAAAGTTTCAGCACGCGTTCGCGGCTTTTCTTGGCTTCCTCGAGGACGGCGGCGGCTTCCCTGACGATGCTCGTCTGCGTCGGCTCGACGGTGTCATCATCGCCACCCAGGGGCAGACCCAGCTTGGCCCGCGCCTGAGCGAGCAGTGCTTCGGCTTGCATCAATTTCACTTCGTATTCACGCTTCTCCAACTGCGCGATCAACTGCCCCTTCTTCACGGGTGAGCCGATGTCCACACTCACCAGTTGCATACGACCGGAAACTTTCACACCCAAGGTGGCCTGTTCATACGCCGCGAGTGCGCCCACGGCGGCGATGGTCCGCTCCAGCCCCTGCATTTGCGCTTTGCTGGTCTGCACGGGCCGGGCTGGCCCAGTGAAAACGGGCGCGCCGTCCTTCCCCTTCCCTTTGCCATCCTGTTTGGCGGGGCCGCAACCCGTGAGCGCGACTGCCAAAAATATCAGGGACACCCGGGTGATTCCCGCCGCCCACCAAGCAAACTGATTGATCCGGTTCAATGAATTCAAAATCTTTAAGGATTAACCGCCCGGGCCCAAACCGTACGCATACGGACTATTTTAGGCTGCCTCGTGGCTATAGGCAACATTACTATCAGTTTGCCTAAAGACGAAGCAAGGCCCGGCGCAATCTTTTCGACGTCCTTCATTCCGTAACCATTCATGGGGCAAGGCAAAATTAAATCCGCTAACCATCGCGTGGCCGCTCAGTCCTTTGGGGTGGCGAGGCGCATCGATTCCACGTGGTAGTCGAACCAGACCGGGGCAAGGCGCTTGAGCATCTCGGTGCGTTGGTGGTCGAGGTTTTCGAGTTCGATGTAGGTGTGGTCGATACCCTGCTCCAGCAGCGCGTTGTGGAAGTCCTTGATGGTGGGGAGATGGCCGGAGTCTTTCGTGCCGCAGGCGATCTGGATGCGGAGCCGACCCTTGATACGGTCCAAGTTCTTCTTCATGAGGTGATAGACATCGTTGTCGAGGTAGTTCTGCTTATCGGGGCCGAGGTAGCTGTTCGGATACTCCGTGGGCTTGGTGGGATCGAAACCATCGGCCGTGCGCGGGACGTTGCCAGCCTGGCAGAAGAGAGAGCAGAACATCTCGGGATACTTGATGGCCAAACGAGTCGAACCGCGTCCGCCCATGGAGAAACCCTCGATGCAGCGGCCATGACGCGCGGCGATGGTGCGATAGGTCTTATCGATATAAGGAATGAATTCCCTGATGAACATAGTCTCAATAGGGAACCGGCCATCGTAAGAATCTTTGTAGAACGTGCTCTTGCCGCCATTGGGCAGGACCATGATGAGCGGCGGCCATTTGCCCGCGACGATGCCTTCGTGCAGGAGCTTCACATCCTCCAGCGAATGGTACTCGTTCCCGCCATTGCCGTGGAGATTGTAGATGACGGGGTAACGCTTATCTCCCGCCATCGCATAGCCGGGCGGCAGATAGATACAGTAACCGACGTTGGTCTTGGCCGCGGTGCTGTAGAAGGTGTGATGCGTGAGGCCGGTGGGCAACGGCAGGTCGCGTTCCTTGGGCGTGTTCACCCAGACGATGGAGGGGGCGTTGGAGGCGGGACTGGCGGATTTCTTTTTGGCGTCGGCTTTGGGTTGGGCTTGGAGCGGGCTGACGAGGAAAGCGGAAATCACGGCGGCCAAGAGCATGGGAAGCAGCCGTGCATGCTGACGTGAGTCGGTGGGAATCATGGGGAGAGGCTGGCAGGAAGGGAGCGGGCGGAAAAGGGGATTCTGTGAATGAAAAGTAAATGGCAGATGCCCGGGAATGAGATAGGGGGCACCCCTCCCTAACCCTCTCCTTGTCCACTTCTTCAGGGAACCTCAAGCAACTAGAAACTTCCCTTTCCTCCCCCAAACCGCTTTCATCCCCCTTCAATTGTGACGGCACGGAAACCAGCGCTGGGCTTTATCTTCGTGACGCTCGTTCTCGATATTCTCGGGATCGGGCTCATCATCCCCATTCTACCCAAGCTGGTGGAGCAGCTCGGCGGTGGCGGCATCGAAAAGGCCACCTACATCTACGGCCTGCTCGCCGCGCTCTACTCGCTGATGCAGTTCATCTTCGCCCCATTGCTCGGCAGCCTCTCTGACCGCTTCGGCCGCCGCCCGGTGATCCTCGCTTCCCTGTTCGGTGCGGGCCTGGATTACTTCCTGCTCGCCTTCGCTCCGAACCTCGCCTGGTTCTTCGTCGGCCGCATCATCGCCGGCATCACGGGCGCGAACTTCGCCGCTGCCACCGCCTACATCGCGGACATCAGCCCGCCGGAGAAACGCGCGGGCAACTTCGGCCTTATCGGTGCCGCCTTCGGCCTCGGCTTCATCATCGGCCCCTTGATGGGCGGCGTGCTGGGCGAATACGGTCTGCGCGTACCCTTCTTCGTCGCCGGTGGCCTGACATTAATCAACTGGTGCTACGGCCTGTTCGTCCTGCCCGAATCACTCGCTCCCGCGAACCGCCGCCAGTTCTGCTGGAAAGTCTCTAACCCGATCGGCTCCCTCTTCGCGCTCAAGAAGCATCCGGTCGCGTTCGGATTGGCTGGCGCCTACTTCCTTTTCAATCTTTCCCATCAGGTCTATCCCAGCATCTGGGTGCTCTACACCAGCTACCGCTACGAATGGACCGCCAAGCAGACCGGCATCTCTCTCGCCATCGTCGGCGTCACCGCCGCCATCGTCCAAGGTGGCCTCACGCGGGTGATCGTGAAACAGCTCGGTGAGGTCAAGACCGTGCTCATGGGCATGGTCATCATGACCTTGGCGTACATCTGCTACGGGCTCGCCACTACGGGAATGGCCACTTACTTCATCATCGTCTTCGCCTCCCTCGCGGGTGTCACCGCACCCACCATCCAAGGCATCATCTCCCGCAGTGTGGGTGCCGATGAGCAAGGCGGTGTGCAAGGTTCCCTGACCAGCCTCGTCAGCATCACCGGCATCATCGGTCCACCCATCATGACCGGCCTCTTCGGCTACTTCATCGGGAAGAACGCCCCCTTTGTGCTGCCCGGTGTCGCGTTCTTCTTCAGCGCCGCCCTCATCATCGTGGCGCTGTATCTGGCGGTGCTCTCTTTCAGCAAGAACAGCCACGAATTGACTTCGCCACCCCCCGGCAATTCCTCACCGCCCCCACCCTCCCACTAAGCCGATCGTTTTGTTCCCCTTTTGGCGTTTTTAGCACTTCGTCCCGTCCTCAATAGCACAAAATTGTTACACCGCCACGCTTGCCAATCCCCCAGACTCGCCAGCACTCTGAACGCATTCGTTGGCCGAGGGTTTGCTGGTCTGCCCGACATGAGCCTTGCACTTCAACGCTGGTTATACGTCGCCACCGTGGCCTTGCTCGCCTGCGGACTTTTCCTGGCGACCTCCTGCACCACCGTCACGCGCTCCGTGGAGGAACCGCTGCACATCGAAGGCGCGGATTTCGTGGGCAACCAGGCGTGCATGGATTGCCACGCCACCATCCATCAGAAGTTTCCCGCCAATCCCCATGCGCGAGTCAAGATCCGCACGGCCCACGGCTTGCTCGACACCAGTTGCGAGGCCTGTCACGGCCCCGGCAGCCGCCACGTGGCCACCGGCGGACAGGGCCTGGACAAATTCATCCTCGATCCCAAAAAGACGTCGGAAGCCTGCTTCCGCTGTCACCAAAATGTTCACGCGGAGTTTCGCCTGCCCCACCATCACCCGGTCCTCGAAGGTCACCTGAACTGCGTGCAATGCCACGACCCGCACGGCCACGACATGATGAAGCCCGCCGGCGGCCTCGGCCTCGCACGTGTCAACCAGTCATGTGCGCAATGCCATCAGGAGCAGTCCCGCAAGTTCGTCTTCGAACACGAGGCCATGCGCGAAGGCTGCACCGTCTGTCACAACCCGCACGGAACCGTTCACCCCAAGCTGCTCGTGCAGCATGACTCCAACCTCTGCCTGAAGTGTCACGCGCAGCCCCAGACCGCGCCCGGCAACCTGTTCATCGGCAAGGTGAACCATACCGCATTTGTGCGCCAAGGCGGCTGCTGGACCGCCGGTTGCCACGCCGCTGTCCACGGCTCCAACATCAACCCCAAGCTCCAATACTGAACATGCGTGCTCCGCACTCATCTGATGTGCGTTGCTCTCCGCCGTTGGAGCGCCGAACTCCGATACGGCTTGGGTTGATTTCCGCTCTCATCTGGCTGTCTTCGCTGGTGAACGGATCGGTTAATGCTCAAGAGCCCGCATCCGCATCTTCCATCGATTTCCAGCGCGACATCCGCCCCATCTTCGATACCTCCTGCCTGCGTTGTCACGGTCCAGAGAAACCCAAAGGCAGCTTCCGTATCGACCATCGCGAAGCCCTGCTCAAAGGTGGCGAGAGCGGCCCCGCCATCCTCCCCGGCAACAGCAACGAAAGCCTGCTCCTCAAATTCGTCAGCCACTCCGTGCCAGATAAAGAGATGCCGCCTCTCGGCAAAGGCGACCCGCTCACCGCGCAACAAATCAGCCTCTTGCGCACCTGGATAGATCAAGGCGCGGTCTGGTCCACTGACACCAATAAGCCACCTGTGCGCTTCACGCTCACGCCCAGCTTCGGCTGGATCAGCGTGAGCGGCAACGAAGCCCTCTTTCGCACGCACCACTGGCGGCCGGAGAATGTGAGCGGCGGCGTGGAGCATTTCGAACTCGTCCAGCCCCTGGACCGCGACACGCAGATGACCATCAGCGGCCGCGTGCTGGCCGATTACGATTACCGCGTCTCTCTGGACCTGAAACGCCACGACGTCGGTTTCATCCGTGGCGGCTTGGAGCAGTTCCGCAGCTATTCCGATGACACCGGCGGTTATTACGCGCCATTCGCCACCCCCGCCTACACCCTTGGCCGCGAGCTGCACGTGGATCACGGCAAGGCCTGGGTAGATTTCGGCCTTCGCAAGACCGATTGGCCGGAGATCACGCTCGGCTACGAATACCGTTACGCTGAGGGCTATAAATCCACCCTGCAATGGGGCGCCGTCGCCGTCGGCCCCACCACGCGCAACATCTTCCCCGCCTACAAGCAGATCGATGAAGAAACGCACATCGTGAAGCTGGATGTCAGCCACACGTTCGGCGGCTTTCTGCTGGAGGATTCCTTTCGCGGCGAGTTCTACCGGCTGGACACGGACCGGCCCAATGTGGATTTCGCCACCTTCAATTTCGGCAATCGCCACACCGAGACCTACAAGCACTTCGTGGGTGCGAACACCTTCCGCGTGGAGAAAAAGGCGCGGGACTGGCTGCTGCTCTCCGGCGGTTATCTCTATTCCAACCTCGATGGCGAAGGCTCCTTCCGTCAGGTGAGCTTCGCCCCAAGCACCGGTGCCATCTTCACCCAAGGCGATACCAGCCCGCTCGTCATCGTTCAATCCGAGTCCCACGTCTTCAACGCCAACGCCATCCTCGGCCCATGGGAAGGTTTCACCTTCGTCTCTGCAGTGCAGGCAGATTGGACACAAACCGATGGCCTCGGCAGCGGCACAGTGTTCGGCTTCCCCACGCCATTTGCCAACGACTACGGCTCAAACCTGGACAAACGCATCGTGGAAGAACGCTTCGAGCTGCGCTACGAGCAGATCCCTCACACCACGCTCTACGCTGATCTGCGTTTCCGTCAGGAGAACACCGGCCAGTTCGAGCAACACGCGGTGAATGATGGCCTGGGGTCGGACAGAGACTACCTGCGCCAGACCGATGCCACCGGTGACGTGAAACAATTCAAAGGCGGTTTCCGCACCTCCCCCTGGAGTCAGGTCACTCTGAGCGCCAAC
Source organism: uncultured Verrucomicrobiota bacterium (assembly GCA_964589735.1). Lineage (GTDB taxonomy): Bacteria > Verrucomicrobiota > Verrucomicrobiia > Limisphaerales > JAEYXS01 > JAEYXS01. The sequence continues at coordinate 45,364 of CAZPUL010000010.1, forward strand.
TATTCGCATCGTATCAAGGAGGATGACTACACCCACAATCTCGATACCGACCTCAGCGGCACGCCCGGCAACGGCTATCCCGGCCATTTACTAAGCCGTGAGGAAACCACCGACAGTTTCGATATCCGCCTCGCCACCCGCCTGACCCGCTGGTTGCGGGCTAATGTGACTTACGATTACACCATGACGGATTACCGCAATCTGACGGCTTTCGCGACGACCTTCCCCGCCGGTTCCTCCCCTGGCGGCACTTTGCTCACCGGTGAATACGATGCCCACACTATCAGCCTGAACACCACCATCACTCCGTGGCATCGACTCTACCTGAATACGACTTTCAACATCAGCGACACCCGCCAGCGCAGCGGCAACTCCGGTGGTGGAGCTATAGTGCCCTTTGGTGGCACGACCTGGAGCGTAATCGAGAGCGGCACTTTTGTCGTGGATAACAAAACGGACTTCACCGCGACCTACAGCTTCTCCCGTGCTGATTTCGGTCAGGCGAACCAGGCACTCGGTCTGCCCTTGGGTTCCGATTATCACCTGCACGGTTTGCAGGCCGGCCTCACCCGTCGCATCCGTGATAGCGCGAAGATCGGCGTCCAATACCTCTTCCAGCGCTACACCGACAAGACCGGCGGCGGTGTCTATGATTACACCGCCCACGGCATCTTCACGACCCTGTCACTGCGCTGGAACTGAGTTGAGCGTTTCAAAGATGCCGCACCGAGTGGAGCAGAAGATTTACGTGAAGCGCTCCACCGCCAAAGGCTTTTACACCGTGAAAGTCAGTGTGACACAGAGCTGAAGCACTCAGTGCTTCGCCGCGTGCTGCGCCTTCACCTGATGCTTGACGACCACTGCCGGTTCCAGCTTGAGGTCGGACACCGCGTTCTCACCCGCGATCAATGGGGCCTTCGGGAAAAGGCCCAGGTAAAGCATGCCGCCCACGCACAAAGCCAGCGCCCACTTCACCGGCTGCGTCAGCGTGATCGGCGTCAGGTCGCTGCTATCTTTGCTCCAGTAGATCGCCCGCACCACGCCAAAGTAATAATAGAGGGACATCACTACGCCCGCGATGGCCACCGCGATGAGGATGAACGCCATGGGATGCATGATCGGGTCCACCGGATTCGAAATGGCCTGTTCAGCCACCGCTTTCACCAGCAGGAACTTGCCGACGAAACCGGCCAGCGGCGGAATGCCCGCCAGCGAAACCATCGCCAAAGTCATCGTCGCGGCGAGGAATGGTGAACGCTGGCTCAAACCGGAGAGCGAGGAGATGTCATCTCCATCCACCTGCTTCACCACCACGATCAGCACACCGAAAGCAGCGAGTACCGTGAACAGATAACCCGTCAGGTAATACAAGACCGCGGCCGAACCGCTCACGGAAGCCGCCGCCACGCCCAAAAGGATGTAGCCTGCATTCGAGATGCTGGAGTAGCCTAAGAGGCGCTTGAGATTCCGTTGCGGAATGGCGCAGAGGTTGCCGTAAAGGATCGTGATGGCCGCGATGATCATCAGCACCACCGTCCAGTTGACCGCAATCGCCGGAGCCGCACCGAACAGCACGCGCAACACGAGTACAAAGCCCGCTGCCTTGGAACCCACCGCCAGGAACGCCGTGGCCGGCGTCGGCGCACCTTGATAGACATCCGGCGCCCAAACCTGCATCGGGAAAGCGGCTATCTTGAAGGCCAGACCGAAGAACACCATCAGCAATCCCAGTTGCAGGAGCTTATGGTCACCCAATGCACCCGCCGCCGCCCAGTCACTCGTGATCTTCTGCAATTCGCCAAAATTCATCGTGTTCGTCGTGCCGAACACCAGCGCGATACCATAGACCATAAAAGCCGAGGATAGCGCGCCCAGGATCAGATACTTCACCCCAGATTCCAGCGATTTCACCTGCGAGCGCAGGAAGCTAGTCAGCACGTAAAAAGTCACCGTGACCAGTTCCAGCGAGACAAAGAGCAAGCTGAAATCATTGGCCGAGGCCGCGAACATCATCCCCGCCAAGGCGAACAGGATAAGCGCATAAAACTCCGAGATGCCGCCCTTGATGCGGTCGGAATACTCGACCGAGAGAACCAGCACCACCATCGCGGCAAAAAGGAAGAATCGTTTGAAATACAACGCCAGTTGGTCCTGCACATACATCTTGCCGAACGCGTACCGCACCCCATCGCCATCCACCAGGTCCGTAAAGCTGAACACCATGATGATGCCCACCACCATCGCCGCCGCATAACCCAGCTTGCTCTTGGTCTCGGTCGGGGCCCACAGGTCCAGCAGCAGAATCAGCAGCCCGGCTGCGACCACCGCGATTTCCAACGATATCAGAGATGTATTCATCTACCTTCAGTCAAAATGTTAACGCGACGCGCTCTTCTTGCCGTCCGATTCTGTGCCCGGAGGTTTGGCCATCTTCACGATCTTTTCCGCATCCGGCTTGATCTTCTCCGTCAGGCTGCCTGGCATAAAGCCGAACCACAGCAACGCCGCGATCAGCACCACAAACGGCAGCTTGCGCCACGGGGTCGAGGCATCGGAGATATTCTTGAAGTCCGCGACCAGTTCACCATGCAGGATGTTGCGGATGGCGCGCAGCATATACACCGCACCGATCACCAGCCCGCCCCAGCAGGCAAAAATCGTCGCCGTCGGATAGGCGTCCCACGCGCCGAAGAACACCATCGCTTCACCCACGAAATTCGCGAAGCCCGGCAGACCGCAACCGGCCATCATCGCCATGATCATCGCTGCACCGATGAACGGCACCGCGCGGAGCAAGCCACCCATCTTCTCGATCTCCAGCGTGCGCGTCTGCTGATACAGGTAACCGCTCACTGCAAAGGTCAGGGCCGCCAGTAAACCGTGCGCGACCATGATGACGATCGCACCCGTGATACCAATCAAGGACAGGCTCGCGATACCGAGGAAAATGAAGCCCATGTGCGCCACGCTGGAATTACCGATGAGCAGGTTCAGGTTCTTCTGGCGGATGGCCACCAGACCGCAGAACAGGATATTGCCGAGGCAGAGGAACACGAGAATGTCCAGCCAGCCCGGACCAAAGATGCTGCCGCTGTTCAAAGCATCCGGCATCAACGGCAGCGCCACGCGGATCAGACCATACAGACCGAATTTTTTGAGCACTCCGGCGTGCAGCATGGAAGTAGCCGTCGGTGCTGCACCGTATCCGATGGGCGCCCAAGTATGGAACGGCCAGAGGGAAACCAAGATGCCGAATCCGAACAGCAGGAGCGGGAAGATCACGCTCTGGATGGCCACCGGCAGCGGCTTGGCTTTCAGATGCGCCGTGAGTTGCACGATGTCGAACGTGTTCGCCCCCGATTGCACATAGAGCACGATCAGGCCCAGCAACGCGATGAGCGCGCCCAAGCTGAGATACAGCGTCATCTTGAACGCCGCATAGTTGCGCTCCGTGCCCTTGCCCCAGACGCCGATCATGATGAAGGTCGGCACCAGCGCCAGTTCATGGAAAAAGTAGAAGAAGAACAGGTCGAGCGAGGCGAACGCCCCGATAATGCCGCCGCTCATGAACATCAGGAGCACATAAAATTCCTTCTCCCGCTCCTTGATCTCATACGAGACACAGGCCGCTGCAAACGCGACGATCGCCGCCATCAGGACCAGGCCGATGTTGATGCCATCCACCCCGACGTGATAGCTGATGCCGAGCGATTCGATCCAGGTCACTTTCTGGACGAACTGAAAAGTTTCCGCACCCGTCTGGAACTTGGCGAAGACATAGAACGCCGCCAGCATGGAAAGCCCCGTGGCCGCCAGCGCGATCAGGCGCGCGAGGAACCGCAGGTTGCGCGGCAGGAACAGCAGCACCACCGCCGCCAGCAACGGAACACCGAGTATGAAAGTAAGGGGAGACATGGTCTAGCGTGCCAAAGTGAGGAACATGACGATCGCGGCCCCGAGCGCAAAGAGGAACGCGTAGGTTTGGAGATTGCCGGACTGCACCAGACGCAGCACCCGGCCGGTCAGCTCAGTCCCGCCATGGACCCCGCGCACCAGCAAGCCCGTGATGATCCAGCGGTCCACCGCATCGGCAAAACTGGCCAACGCTTCCTGGGAGACCTTGATCAGCTTCTCGTAGAGTTCATCAAAGTAGAAGCGGTTGCTCATCAGCTTGGAGAGCAGCTTGAACGTCGTCGCAAACTTGTCCGAGGTGGCGTTGTTGTAGAGCAAGAAGGCCGCGAGGCCACCGATACCCACCGCAGCCAAACCACTGAAAGCGGCCACAGGCGCATGACCAAACGGTTCCAAGATATTATTCGGAAAACCCGAGCTGTGATGTTCATGACCGAAGAAATGACCGTAGAAGCCGCTGATGCCGATAATACCCGCTACCAAGCTGAGAACGGCGAGGAATTGCAGCGGCAACGTCATCAGAGCCGGAGATTCATGCGCGTGGTCAGCAGACTCAGATTTGGGCTTCCCCAGAAAAGCCACGAAAAACAAGCGGCCCATGTAAAAAGTGGTAAGCACAGCAACCAAAGCAGCGATGACGAACAACGGGATGCTCCCGTGATGCGCCAAATCAGCCGCTGCCGCCAAAATCTCGTCCTTGCTGTAGAAACCGCTGAACGGCGGCACACCACAAAGCGCCAACGTGCCGATGGCAAACGTCCAGAACGTGATGGGCATCTTCTCCTTCAAACCGCCCATCTTCCAGATGTCCTGCTCATGATGCAGCGCATGGATCACAGAAGCTGCCCCAAGGAAGAGCATCGCCTTGAAAAACGCATGCGTGGTCAGATGGAACATCGCCGCACCCGGAGCATGCAAACCCACGGCCATCACCATGTAACCGAGCTGCGAAAGTGTGGAGTAAGCGAGGATGCGCTTGATGTCGTTCTGCTGCACCGCCATCAACGCGGCCAATAAAGCGGTGACCCCACCGATCCAAGCAATCACGTACAAGGCTTCAGAGCCAGGAATTGCCAAGATGAAGAACACCCGGCAGAGCATGTAAACGCCCGCAGCCACCATCGTCGCCGCGTGGATCAAAGCGGATACCGGCGTCGGGCCTTCCATCGCGTCCGGCAACCACACGTGCAGCGGGAACTGGGCGGACTTGCCCATCGCACCGCAGAAGAGGAGCAGACCGGCAGCGGTGGCCATCGTCCCGAGAGCCGCAGGATTTTTCACCAGCTTCATCTCCAACTGTTGGAAATTCAGCGTACCTAAAATACCCCAAACCACCAAGATACCGAGGATGAAACCGAAATCACCGATGCGATTGGTCAAGAAAGCCTTCTTGGCCGCGTCACCCGCCGAAGGTTTCTCATACCAGAAGCCGATCAGCAGATAGCTGGACACACCCACCAACTCCCAGAAGATGAACATCATCAGGAGATTGTCCGCCAGCACGATGCCGAGCATCGAGAACATGAACAGGCTCAAGTGCGAAAAGAAGCGGGAGAAGCACCGATCTTCATGCATGTAAGCGTAGGAGAATACATGGATGGCAGTACCCACACCAGTCACCACCAGCAACATCATCTTGGCCAAATCATCCAGCTTCAGACCGATGGTCACTTTCAGATCACCAACGGAAATCCAAGTCCAAGGCTGGACCGGCACACCATACTTGTCCGGCTGAGAGATGCCGAAGAAGAAAACCAAACTCACCAAAAAGGCAGCCGCTGATGCACCGATCGAGATGACCGCACTAAGGTGCTTGTTCTTCTGCGTGAACAGGCCGGTGATCACTGCCGAAATCAACGGCAGCAACAAGATCAGCCACGCAGTATTTTCAACTTTATCAAACATGTCCCAAAATCCTTAGAGTTTCATCGAGGTCAGATCCTCGACATGCGCGCTCTGGCGTCGGCGATACAGCGCCACGATCAAGGCCAGGCCCACCGCCACTTCCGCCGCTGCCACCGTGATGATGAAGAACACCATCACCTGCCCGTTCAGGTTGTCGTTGAAGCGCGACATGGCCACGAGCGCCAGGTTCGCCGCGTTCAGCATCAGCTCCAGCGACATATACATGATCAGCACGTTGCGCCGCAGGATGACGCCCAGCAACCCCAGACAGAACAGGAGCGCGCTGACCACCAGATAATGTTCCAGACCGACTTGCATGTTATTTCAGATCTTTCTTGCTCAGCAAAATCACGCCGACCATGGCCACCAGTAGCAGCAGTGACAAAATCTCAAACGGCAACAGGTATTGGGTGAACAGGATGCGGCCCAAGTCCTTCACCTGCCCTTGCTTCACCGGAGCGGCCAGACCTTCGCCAACTTTGGACTCCATCAACGTCTTCACCAAAATGGCCGCGATGGAGCCGACCCCGATCACGCCGGCCGCGATGCCGAACTTGTTGAACTTGCGCCGTTCCTCTTCTTTCAGGTCCAGCAACATGATGACGAACAGAAAGAGCACCATCACCGCGCCCGCATAGACCAGCACCTGGACCGCCGCAAGGAAGAACGCGTGCAGCAGCACGAACAGACCGGCCATCGAGGCGATGGTCAGCACCAGGAACATGGCGCTCGTCACCGGGTTCCGGCTGAACGGATTCGCCACCACCATGAAACCGCAGAGCAGTGTCAGGAAGGCGAAGATGTAAAAGAAAATATCTTGCATGGCTCTGGTTCGCCCTAATTTTGCTTCACCGGGAACGCTTCCTGTTCCTCGGCTTCCTTGAGCTTGAGCTCCCACTTCTTGATGGGACCGTTATGCACTCCGCCCAGGTTCAAAAGCTTCTCTTTGTTATAGATCATCTCACCGCGGCTCAGGCCGGTCAGCGAGTAATCCTTTTGCAGGAAGATGGCCTCTTCCGGGCAGACTTCCTGGCAGAAACCGCAGAATATGCACCGGAGCATGTTGATCTCGAACTCCTTCGGCATCTTCTCCGCATTCTTGCGGTCAGCCACCTGGCCATCCGCACCCGGCGGTGTGATCTTGATGGCCTTCGGCGGGCAGACGAACTCGCACAACTGGCAGGAGACGCACTTGGTGTTGCCATCCGGGTCTTTCACTAGGTAAGGCGCACCGCGATAACCCTCCGGCACCGTCCACTTCACTTCCGGATACTGCATCGTGACGTTCTTCCGCTGGAAGACCGTGCGATAAAAATGCTTCCCCGTCACCTTGAAGCCGCTCATCAAGGCCGGAAGATAAATCCGTTCCCACCAACTTAATTCTGGGCGTTTGACGATCATAGGATTCTCAGTTCTCGACGGTTAGTTTGCTGCCCCCGAGCTGGTTGCCCACAAAACCACGGCATAAAAAAGGATGTTCGCGAGGGCGAATGGCACAAACCGGCGCCAGCCCAAGTCCATGAGCTGGTCATAACGGAAGCGCGGAAGCATCCAACGCACCCAGATGAACAGCACCATGAAGAACAACATCTTGCCGACAAAAATTCCGATATGGATGAAACCACCAAGGATGGTGGTGGCCGGCTGGTCCAGCCCGGCGAACGGCAGCGTCCAACCGCCAAAGAACAGCGTCACCATCATCGCCGAAGCCGCGATCATGTTCGTGTATTCACCCATGAAGAACATCGCGAACTTCATGGAGCTATATTCCGTATTGTAACCGGCCACGAGTTCCGTTTCCGATTCCGGCAAGTCGAACGGCAGACGGTTCGTTTCCGCGAAGGCCGAGATCAAAAAGATGAAGAAGCAGAACGGCAGCTTGAAGATGAGCCAGTTCGGCAGGAAACCGAACAGCAAACCTTGCTGATAACCGATGATGGAGCTGAGATTCAGATCACCCACCAGCATGAAGATCGGCACCACGCTCATGCCCATCGCCAGTTCGTAGGAAACCAACTGTGCGCTGGAGCGGATACCGCCGAGGAAAGGATACTTGGAATTCGCCGCGTAGCCCGCGAGCACGATGCCATACACACCGAGCGACACGATGCCGAAGGTGTAGAGGATGCCCACGTTCAGGTCCGCAATGACCATCTTTTGTGCCCCGAGCGTCGAGCCGAAAGGAATCACCGCCAGCACAAGGAACGCCGGGATGAGCGTCAGCATCGGCGCGAGCCAGAAGTAAACTTTCCGCACATGACCGGGCATGAAGTCTTCCTTGAGGATGGACTTCACCGCATCGGCCAAAGGCTGCCCCAAACCGAAGAACTTGATCTTAGTCAGCGGGATGCCCACGCGGTTCGGACCTACGCGGTCCTGGATCCACGCCGAGATGCGGCGCTCGGCCACGACGTAGTACGACACCATCGGCAACACCGCGAGGAAGAGCACCGCCAAGACTTTGATGGCGCCCCAGACCGCGATCTGCATACCGGGAGACAAACTATTGATCCAATCGAACATGTATCTCGCTCCGTCTAAATTTGAACAGTGACGCCCTTGTCACCGAGTGCGGCCCAAGTGACCCCGTTTAACGCGGGAACTTCCGTGGCCATCTGGTTGAACAGACCTTCGATGCTCACAAAGCCGTTCTGGCCCGTGACGTTGTGCACGAGGTCGTGGAGGAATTCCCATTCCGCGCGCGCGTCACCGGGAGCTTCCACCGCCTTCATAAATTTCTGCACGCGACCCTTCACATTCGTGAAGGAACCACGTTTCTCGACGTGCGCGCAACCCGGCAACAGGTAATGCGCCGCTTCCGTCGTCTTGTTCGGCAGGATGTCGCTCACGACGAGCAGCTCAAGCTTGCCGAGCAAGTCCGCGCCGATGCCGTGCTTCGTCACATCTTCACCGAAGACTATGAGCGTCTTGATGCTACCGCCCTTGATGCCTTCCGCGATCTTTGCGAGGTTCGCCCCGAGTTCCGCACCGGCGATGCCCGTGAGGCGTGCACCGTTGCTGTTCGGATTCTTGTCCGCGTTGACCAGCAGCTTGTCCCCTTCCCCGTTGCGTGCGACGGAATCCGTCAGCGCCCCGGTCTTGGTGGCGATTTTCTTCAGCAGGTAAAGTTCTTCGTTCGTCTGACGCGCCGAAGCGACGATCGCCACGGAACCAGATGCCGCCTTGCGCAACTTCTCGGAAATCTCCGCCGTGGCCGCCGTCCACGAAATGCGTTCCGCCTTGCCACCCTGCTTCTTGATGAGCTGGGAGAGGCGATCGGCGCGACCGATCCACTTGTAATTCAAACGACCGCTGTCGCACATCCACGGACCATTCACCGAGTCATTGTCACGCGGCTCGTAGCGATAGACTTTGTTCTCGCGCTGGCCGACCACGATATTGCAACCCGTGCCGCAGCTCGTGCAGAGGCTCTTGGCTTCCTTGAGGAACCAGACGCGCATCTGGAAGCGGAAATCTTTCGAGGTCAACGCGCCCACCGGACAGATGTCCACGGTGTTCAGCGTGTAATTATTATCGAACTTCGTGCCCGGATACGCGGCAATCGTGTTGTAGCTGCCACGATTCACGATACCCAGCTTGTCATCGCCCACGATGTCTTTCGTGAAACGAATGCAACGGGTGCAGAGCACGCAACGCTCATCGTCCAAGATGATCCGCGGTCCGAGGTCAACGGCCTTCGGCTTGTGCACCTTGGCTTCCACGAACTTGCTCGCGGCCTGACCGTGTTCGACGGAATATTCCTGCAGCTTGCATTCACCAGCCTGGTCGCAGATCGGGCAATCCAGCGGATGATTGATGAGCAGCGATTCCAAGACCGCCTCGCGCATCTGCTTCGTGGCGGCGGAATTCGGATAGATCTCCATGCCCGGCGAGATGGGCGTCGCGCAGGCGATCGCGCCACGCGGTGTGCTGGGCTCGTACGGCAACACGGACTTCGCAATCTTCGGAGTGCCGTCTTCGTTCAAGACCGGTTTGCGGTCCGGACCGATCATCGGCGTACCGAACTCGACGAGGCACATGCGGCAGTTGCCGGCGATGGGCAGTTTCGGATGATAGCAATAATGCGGCACTTCGCCGCCGGCGATCTGGCAGGCTTGCAACATGGTGGTGGGCACCATCTTGCCCTGCCAATCAGGCAGCATCTTCGGCACATCAATGTCCTTGCCATCCACTTTGATGCGGATGGTATCAGGAGGCGGCACCGCAGGAGCGGCCGGCTTCGTTTCCGTTGTCGCAGCGTTAGACATGGTCAGTGATTCGGGCTGGCGGCGATTTTCATGTCCTTGGACGGACCGGCGCCACCGTGTTTCGCCTCATCCGCCGCACCCTTCGCTTCAAAATCTTCTTTGAACTTCTTCACAAAGCTCAGCACCGGCCAGGCGCAGGCTTCGCCAAAGGCGCAGATCGTGCGGCCTTGGATATTCTGGGCGATGTTTAGGAGGTAATCTGCATCCTGCTTCCGGCCATGACCGTGGGTCATGCGGTGCAGGGCTTTGCTCATCCACAACGAACCCTCGCGACACGGCGTGCATTGGCCGCAGCTCTCATGCGCGTAGAACTCGGAGAGATTGGCGAGCGCTTCCACGATGTCCACGGAATCATCCATGACGATGATCGCCCCGGAACCGGACATCGTGCCCGCCTGCATCAGCGAGTCGAAATCATAAGGCAAATCGAGCAGATCAGTATCCACGGTGACCATCTGGCCGTCCGCGCCCTTTTTCTTGAGCTTGTACTTCTCGCCCGCCTTCAGGATCTTGGAGGAGGAACCGCCCGGAATGATGGCCTTGAGCTTGCGCCCATCAAGCAGACCGTTGCCGAACTGCGGGTCAAAGATCAGTTCACCGATGGTGACCTTGCCGACTTCCACTTCGTAATAGCCGGGCTTCTTCACCAACCCGCTTAGGCTCACGATACGTGTGCCGGTATTGTTCGGCGTGCCGATCTTGGAATACTCGACCGCCCCCATCTTCATGATGTGCTTCACGTGGCACAACGTCTCCACGTTGTTCACGATGGTCGGGCACATGTAGAGGCCAAGAACGGCCGGGAAGTAAGGCGGCTTGATGCGCGGATACGCACGCTTGCCTTCCAGCGATTCGATGAGGCCCGTTTCCTCACCGCAAATGTAAGCACCGGCACCGCGATGGACGTAAATCTCGCACTCCACGCCCGTGCCGAGGATATTCTTGCCCAAGAAGCCTTTTTCACGGGCTTCTTTCAGCGCTTGATTCAAGATCTTGGCACCCTGCGGGAACTCGCCACGGATGTAGATGTAAGCCAGCTTCACATCGTTGGCGAAGCAGGAAATGATCATGCCTTCAATCAGCTGATGCGGGTCTTTATGCAGGATCTGCCGGTCCTTGAAGGTGCCCGGTTCCGATTCGTCAGCGTTGCAAATCAAGTAGATAGGCTTTCCGCTCTTGCGATCGACGAACGACCATTTCAGACCAGCAGAGAAACCGGCACCACCACGCCCGCGCAAACCAGACTTGAGGACTTCATCACGGATCTGCTCCTGCGGCGTCTGCTTCTTGCCTTCGGCCAGTTCCTTGACTTGCAGGGCGAGCGACTTCTTCAACTCCTCATAGCCGCCGTGACGCAGGTAGCACTCGATATCCGGCGTGTAGCCCGGCGAGTCGGCGTTCTTCAAAATCAATTTAAATTCCTGCGGCATAGCAACAGCTTGACTAAAAACTGAAAACCACTACGTTTCTTCGCGCTCTGGATTGCCCGATGGTGTAACGGTAGCACAACAGATTCTGAATCTGTTTGTCATGGTTCGAATCCATGTCGGGCAGCCACTTCATGAGCACTTCTTCAAAATTTCCTCGGCCTTGTCATTGCTGACGCCTTCGTAGAAGTCGTCATTGCACATCATGACCGGAGCCGTTCCGCAACTGGCCAGGCACTCCACGAACTCGACGGAGAACTTGCCATCCTTCGAGGTCTGCAAACCGTGTTTGTGCGGATCCATGCCGAACTTCTCGCACAGGTTATGGTGCAGCTTGTGGGAACCGCCGAGCGCGCAGCTCAACGTGCGGCAGACCTTCAGCACGTACTTGCCCGGCTGCTCCTGGCGGAACATCGGGTAGAACGTCACCAACTCATATACGTTGATGGGCTGGAGCCCGAGCTTACCGGCGATCCACTCGATGGACTCTTTCGAGATGTAGCCATACTGCTCCTGCACCGCGTGCAATAGCATGAGCGACGCACTCCGCTTGTTCACCGGATAGTGCGAGATCAGCTCATCGATCTCGGCTTCAAAACTGGCTGTAACCGTAAAACTCATGTTCAGTTTCCTCTGCAAAAACTAGCGGTCACACTCACCCATCACGAAATCGAGCGAACCCAAGATCGCGACCGTATCACTCATCATGTGGCCGGGCATCAGCTCGGCCAAAATGCTGAGGTTCACAAACGATGGCGAGCGGATCTTCAGCCGGAACGGCGTGCCGCCACCTTTGCTGCAAATGTAAAAGCCCAGTTCGCCCTTCGGGTTTTCCGCGCCGAAATAGACTTCACCGGCGGGCGCGTTCTGACCTTGCGTCACCAGCATGAACTGGTGGATCAGCTCTTCCATCTTGGTGAGCACCTTGTCCTTCGGCGGCAAGATGATCTTGCCATCAGGGACGTTGATCGGACCGCCCGGCAACTGGTCCAGGCACTGGCGGATGATGCGCACGCTCTGCCGCATCTCTTCCATGCGGACGGCATAACGGTCGTAGCAATCACCCACGGAACCGATGGGGATCTCAAACTGCAAACGATCGTAAACGAGGTAAGGCGAAGCCTTGCGCAGATCGCGATTCACACCGCTGCCGCGCAGGTTCGGACCGGACAGACCGTAATCGATCGCCATCTCCTTCGAGATGACACCCAAGCCCTTCGTGCGGTCCACGAAGATCGGATTACGCGTGAGCAATTGCTCGCTCTCGTCAAAATTTACTTCCACCTCGTCACAGAACTTCCGCAATTGATCCACCCAACCCGGCGGGATATCACGGGAAAGCCCGCCAACACGCGTATAGCTCGTGGTGAAACGAGCACCGGTCAGCGACTCGCAGAGGTTATAAATCTTTTCCCGTTCCGTGAATGTGTGCAGGAAAACGGTCAGTGCACCGACATCCATCGCAAAGGCGCCCAAGCCCAGCAAATGCGCCTGAATACGGCCCAACTCACAGCAGATGACGCGGATATATTGGCAACGCTCAGGAATCTGTTTCTCGATGCCCAAGAGTTTCTCCACCGCCATCACGTAAGCGACGTTGTTTGCCAATGGTGCGAGGTAATCCAGTCGATCCGTATACGGGATGAACTGGTTATACGTCATGTTCTCTGCAATCTTCTCGTCACCGCGATGCAGGTAACCGACATCGGGAACCGCCTTGGAAATGATCTCACCATCCAGCTCCAAGATGATGCGCAGCACCCCATGTGTGGCCGGATGCGATGGCCCCATGTTCAGGACCATCTTCTCGCCCACCATCTCGCCATCCTCTGTCAAATGCGGAGAGTTCGCGAGCGCTTCTGTCGCGCGGGCGGTGGCGTCTTTAAATTCTATGTCTTGAACCGTGCTCATTCGCTAATCGGCTAATTCTGTTCCGGAATCCGGGCGCGTGGCTCACGGGCGATGGAATCCTTGCCACCGGCCACCGTGACGAACGGACCACCTTCCAACGGAGCGGGCTTGGTAAAGGCCACGGTCGGCAGATCACTCGGCTTGCCCGCCAATGGAAAGTCTTTGCGCAGAGGGAAATACGGATAGCCATCCCACATCAAGATACGGCGCAAATCCGGGTGTCCGATGAACCGGATGCCCATCATGTCGTAAATCTCCCGTTCATGCCAGTTAGCCGTGCGCCAGACCGTAGTGACCGTGGGAAGTTCCGCCTTTTCCTCACTGACGTTCGTCTTCAGGCGAATGTGGATATTGTGACCAATACCAGAAAGCTCATAAACCACGGTAAAACGCGGATCCTCCCCGTAGTGATCAAGGCTGCTGATATCAATGAGGTAATCCAACCCCAACTCCTTCTTGGCGAAGGCACAGATTTCGGCAATCTTCTGGGCATCAGCCACTTGCACCGTGATTTCAGAACGAAATTCCGGTGCGATAGCCAGCAAATCGCCAAACTGCGTTTTTAATTTTTGAGCCAGATCCAAAGCGGACATGGTAAAGAAAACTTATTGATTATCAGGCGCTTATGCAGCCTGCTTGCCGGACGTCGAGATGACCAAATCCTTCACGACAGGTTGCGTCGCAATCTTCGCTTGCAGCCTCATCAAGGCATCAAGCAAAGCTTCCGGACGGGGCGGACAACCCGCCACATAGACGTCCACCGGAACAATGTTATCAACGCCTTGCAGCACCGCATAGCTGCGATACATACCACCCGTGGAAGCACAAGCCCCCATCGCGATGACCCACTTCGGCTCGGGCATCTGGTCGTAGATACGACGCACCGCCAAGGCCATCTTATAGGTCACCGTGCCTGCCACGACCATCACGTCGGATTGGCGGGGGGAAAAACGCATGACTTCCGAACCGAAACGGGAAATATCGTAGCGGCTGGCACCGGCAGCCATCAATTCAATGGCGCAACAGGCCAAACCCATGGGCATGGGCCAGACGGAATTCTGGCGAAACCAGTTCAGCGCGGCATCCACGCGAGTGACAATCACTTCGCCTTCGACCTTCGAATTATAGCCTATTTCGGTGTTCGTTCGCATAACACATGCCGCGTCCGCGACAGATTTCCAACTATGCCGTCGCAAGGCATGGACGCAAGAAGTTTGTGATTTTTTTCACAAGCTACCCTCACGTCTTCGAGCGACGCCGAAGAATCTGTCTTTCAAACTGCAATATCCCCCGAAAAGGCATTGGCACCGGGCTGTCAGTTGCGGCAACGTAGCACCAACAACGTGACTCGGGGCGTCAGCGCAGACGGGCGCAAGCACCGGGAAGCGGATCACTTGGGTTGTATCAAATGAATAATCGGGCAGGTCACATCGTGGTAACGGGCGGCGCAGGGTTCATCGGCTCACATCTCGTGCATCGTCTGCTCGCCCAAGGCGAAAAGGTGACTGTGATTGATGATGTCTCCACCGGCCGGTGGGAAAATCTGGCGACAGCCGCCAACCCCGCGAATCTCACCAAGATTCAGGCGCGGGTCTCAGAACTTCCCGATCTGGAAAATCATCTCAAAGGAAGCAAGCAAGTGTTCCATCTCGCCGCAGCGGTAGGTGTGGAACTGGTCGTCAAGTCACCAATCTACACTATCGAGAACAATCTGCAGGAGACAGAAACCATCCTCAGCGCCGCCAGTAAAACCAGCGTGCCTGTGCTGATAACCTCTACTTCCGAAGTCTATGGCAAGAGCAGCAAGGCGGAATTCTCCGAGCAAGACGATTTGACCATCGGGCCGCCCCATCTAGGCCGATGGTCCTATGCCTGTTCCAAGTTGATGGATGAATTTTTAGCCTTGGCCTACCACAAGGAGAAACAACTGCCGACCACAGTAGTCCGGCTGTTCAACACAGTCGGCCCCCGGCAAACGGGCCGTTACGGCATGGTACTGCCGCGGTTTATCACAGCCGCCAAAGCAGGCAAATCCATCGAAGTTTACGGAAATGGCGAGCAAACCCGCTGTTTTTGCTATGTCGGCGACACAGTGGAAGCTCTGCTTAGACTTACAAAAACCCCTGCGGCCATCGGCGAAGTGGTCAATGTCGGCAGCACTGAAGAGATCTCCATCCAAGGGCTGGCAGAACGTATCATCCAGATGCTGGGCTCGAGTTCCAAGATTGTTTTGAAACCCTACAATGAAGTTTATCCAGCCGGTTTCGAGGACATGCTCAGGCGCAAACCGGCCGTGCAAAAACTGGAACAACTGACCGGTTTTCGGCCTGGCACATCATTGGTGGAAATCATCAATTCCACTGCCGCCACGCTGTAAGGTTATTTCACTGATTCGTCAGACCCTCGGGTTTCACAAGGCCACTGCAAAAGGCAAAAAAAAAACGAGGCACTCTTGCGAGTGCCTCGTGAGAGGAATCAAACTGCCAGCGGCCGATTAGGGCGCACCGTCAACACCGCTGTGCGGGAAGTTGATGCGGTTGGCGTTAGCACCATAGGACTGGCGGGAAAGACGCAGAGCTTCTTTCAAGCGGTCCGAGCTGGCTTGCTGCACGCTGCCGTCCGCCAGAGCGTAGTTGCCGGCATTGTCGTGGTGAGGAGCGACGAAGTTGGTCGCGAGCTCAGACCACTGGGCTTCCGGCGGAGAACCGGTGTCCACAGAGGTGAGCACCGTGTGGAAGTTCGTGCCAGAGGCGAACACCATGGAGTTGTTAGTGCCCATGTTACGGTCACCGGTCAACAGCATGTTCGGCTTGGTTTCTTCAGCTTCGACACCCACGAAGTAGCTGACGGACTTGTTCGACTGGCTGGAAAGACCAACCAAATTGTTCGGGGTATCATCAAATCCGAAGATCTGAGCGACATTCGGCTGACGGATCACGTCACCGGGGCACATCAGGATCTTGGTGGATCCCAGCTCGTTCGAGAGCATGAAGAAGTGGCGCCAAGCGCTGCGGTTTTGCTGGGCGAACTTGTTGACATCCAGCTTGCCCGGAAATTGCTGTTCGTTATCACCAGCGAACATCTTGAAGGACAGGGCGACCTGCTTAAGATTGCTGGAGCACTTGATGCGTTGAGCCTTGGCTTTGGCCTTGGCCAGCGCTGGCAGAAGCATACCGGCGAGAATCGCGATGATCGCGATCACCACCAGCAGCTCAATCAGCGTGAACGCCCGATTACGACGTGTATTGAGTGGTTGGTTCATGTTTATTACTGGGTTGCGAGCGACACTATTCGTGAACTTCACTGGCAGTGTCAACATCATTTGAAAAAAGTATAAGCATCGGCCGTGCCACGGCAAAAACCGACCTATTCCAAGCACTTACAGCACCCGCGCGCGGGAGTTTCACACATACAGCGTGAAACTCCCCCGTCCCTCCCATGTTTTCAGGGTATTTTGCCCCCCACAATAAAAACGTAGCAATTTCACTTGCCCCTTGGCCGCTCATTCTCATAATTACGCGCACGTCGTTTGACACCCGGTTGCAAACAGCCAGGCGGCAAATGCGGTTAGTGCCCGCGTGGCGGAATTGGCAGACGCGCTAGATTCAGGTTCTAGTGAGTAACATCGTACAGGTTCAAGTCCTGTCGCGGGCACCATTAACTTTCATTGCGCCGTTAAACGGAAAACAGCGCTGGTTAACCTTTCTTTCTCATGGGATTAAATATCCGCGAAGCCACACCGCAAGATGCACCTCAGTGGCTGGATTTATTGCGCTGCGCGCTCGGCGATGATTTCCCCGCGGCCGAGGCTTACGACGTCAATTGGATCCAAGCCCAACTGCAACCCGGCGGAGAAAACAAGACTTACGTCGCTGATCTGGACGGCAAATTACAAGCCGCCATCTCGACTTTAGGACCATCCGGGGCTTCCGGCAACCCGGTCACCAATCTGGGCCGTAACCTGTTCCGCCCGGAAAGCCATCACAATGGCTCCGCTGAAGCGTTACTCCGTCACATCGAAGCCCTGAGCGCCCAGGAAAAGCACCTGATCGTCGTCCGCATCCTGGCTTCGGACAACAGCCAGCAGATCCTTTTCGAAAAGCAAGGGTTCATCTGCGTGGGTTACCAACCTTTCAAGCACCTGCACCGCTCACGAGAAGGCGTCTTGTTCTACGTGCATTTCTTCGGCGACGTGCTGGCCACGCGGCTGCCCCTTTCGGATTCGCTGCCTCAGATCAGTGAGTTGGCGCAAGCGGTACTTGACCGCATCCAGTCCTCGACCCCCATCAGCGTGCGTGACGGCGTCACGGGCTACCCGCTCAAGACCGAGCTGACCTTTCACGAATCCACCCCGGATGACTTCGATCTCTGGCGCATGCAGGCCGAGTCAGCCAACCCGGCCCCCGAGATCTCCGGCTCCTACAACCGCGGATTGGGTTACCTGCGCATGGCCAATCCTTCGCAGCTCCGCACCTATCTGGGCCAGCGTGAAGAGCGTGTGGTGTCCGGGATTGCGTTCTACCTGGATGAGCAGGACCGTTGCGTTCGCATCACCGACTCGTTTTCTTCCGACGACCTTTCCATGGGCTCCATGCTGCATCACGTGGTGAAGGTGGCCCAAGATCAGCTCAGCGCCGTATATATCGAGGTGGACATCCTGATGTCTGCCCCACGTCTGCTGAAGAGCGCCGAGCAATTGGGCTTTGTCCCCATCGCCTATCTTCCTGCTTTCTACTCCAAGGCTGAGCGTTACAACGACGTCGTAAAGCTGGTCAAACTGAACATGGGTTATGCGCTGGAGAACACCTCGCTTACCTCCCATGCACAGGGCATCGTCAAGATTGTCGATTACAATTTCCAAGACCAGAAAATCGGGGTCGCCATCATCAACTTGTTGCGCGGCCTGCCCATCTTTGAAGGCTTGGGCGATGGCGAACTCCGCAAGATCGCCCGGCTCTTCACCCAGAAACTTTACCGGCCGGCGGAACGCGTCTTCAGCAAGGGTGATTCCGGCAAGGAAGCCTTTATCGTCATGCGCGGCCAGGTGGACATCGTGCTGGAGGAAAACTCCGCCCCCATCGCTTCCGTCACCAGCGGACAGATTTTCGGCGAACTGGCTTTCTTGGACGGTGCCGCCCGGGGCGCCCATGCCGTCGCCAGCCAGGCCAGCATCCTGCTCGTGATCCAGCGCAGCGCTTTCAGCGAGCTGGTCCAGCGGGAACCGCACTTGGGCATGGTGGTCATGCGCAATGTCGCCATGGACCTCTCCAACAAACTGCGCCGCGCGAACACTGCCCTCAGTCCGCGCCGCTAGCCGTACGCGCCTACCAGTCCACCGCCACGGAGAGTTTCGTGCCGAATTTATTGGTGTAGAACAACTGCTTGTTCGCCGCCCCGTATTCGTGCACCAGCTTGGTGATCTTCACATCGTAGCAGCAATACTCCGCGATCTCGAGTAGCTTGCCTTCGCGATACCACTTGATGGCCTGCAACCCCTCCGCCGTCTTTTCCACCCCCAAGGAAGCCGTGGCCACCGAATCCAACGAGAGGCGGTGCTGCAAGGCCTTCTGCAAATCCACCAGCATGTCCAGGGTGGGAACCTGCTTCAGATCCATGACCGTGTAGCCATGCAGCACCTCATAGTCGAACCGCAGGTTATTGAAACCCACCACGAGATCGGCCCGCATCAGTTCTTTGATCAGCTCATTGACCTCTTTTTCACTGTAGATGCGATAATCCCCCCGGGCCGTGCTGTAAGTCACCCCGATGCTCATCCGCATGTCACGAATGTTGTTCCATCCGCCGACCTCATCGGCTGATTTCTGGGTTTCCAGATCAAAATAGACTATGTTTTTCATGGGCCGTTGCGAAGCAGACACAATCTAGCGCCTGCCCGGCAGACGAAAAGAAAAAGCACCGAGAAATACATCTTTGCATCGCACCACCATCCGCGCATAACATCGGTCCGTAACATCGCTGGATTTCCCCCGAAAGGACGTCCGGCCTCAGAACATGCCAGCGCCTGAAGTAAAAAACGTTCCATCCGAGGAGCCGGAAAAGCTGAAGATTTATTTTCTGCCCAACCTGATGACGGCGGGAAATCTTTTCTGCGGCTTCCTGGCCATCACCCGCATCGTGGAGGCGGACTTGGTGCCCCCCTACGATAACATCCGTGTAGCCCTCTTTTTGATCCTGCTGGCCTGCATCTTCGATCTGCTCGATGGCCGGGTAGCGCGCATGGGAGGGCATGAAAGCCCCTTTGGCCGGGAGTTTGATTCACTGGCCGATATCGTATCATTCGGTGTCGCCCCGGCGTTTCTAGTGCACCGGATCGTGCTCAAAGATGTTTTCATCGACCACACCCAGGTCGGCTGGTTCATCGCCGCGATGTATCTGATATGCGGCGCCCTGCGCCTGGCCCGATTTAATTGCCTGTCCGCCATGCCAAACAAGCCCGCCAGCGACGATTTTACGGGCTTTCCCATACCTGCGGCTGCTGGCGTGGTCGCCTCCCTGACTTTGTTCCTGATGTGGCTGGATGAAAAGGCGTTCGCTGGCGGCAATTGGCGCTACCTGATGCCGTTCATCTTGGTTTTTCTATCGCTGATGATGGTCAGTGAAGTTCGCTATCCCTCCTTCAAGAAAATCAATTGGCGCACCAAACGCCCCTTCCACAAGATGGTCGCCATCATCTTGAGCATCGCGTTTTTTGTCTTCTTATACGACAAGATCCTCCCCATCGTGCTGCCCTTGTTCTTCACGATGTATCTGCTTTACGGCTTTATCCGGCCGCGTATCTCCAAACAGATGCGCAAAGATATCGAGGACGAGGAAGAAGAGGAGAACGGAACCGAAAAACCGTCTTGAGTCCCGGCACTCATCATGGTTCCGCAATAAGTCATGGACTGGTTGACCATACCGCCGCTGCTGCTGGCGTTCATCACCGGATTGGGCACGGGGTTCATCAGCTCCATCCCTGTCGGCCCGATCAATGTGACCATTGTCCAGGAAGGCGCGCAACGCGGCTTTCGCTGGGCTTTTTTCATCGGCCTTGGAGCAGTGGTGATGGAGAGCATCTACAGCTTCATCGGCTTCACTGGTTTCTCAGAGCTGTTCACCTCGCCTAAATTGCGTTCCTGCCTGGAACTGGTGAGCTTTGTCCTGGTGCTGTACTTGGGGATCCAATTTCTCCGGGCAAAAAAACTCACGGTGAACCCGCAGTCGGTCGAGCGCCTGGAAGAACGTCTGGAGGAGCGCTTTCATCACCCCACCGCTTTCATGACCGGCTTCGTGCGTGTGCTGGCTAACCCGGCCATCCTCCTCTTCTGGGTCACCATCTCCGCTTCGTTCATCTCACATGAACTGGTGGCCCCCTCTCTGCGCAGCAAGTTTGCCTGCGTACTGGGAGTCGCTTCCGGTGCGTTGGCCTGGTTCACCATCCTTAGCTATGGCGTCTCACTGGGCCACGGCAAGTTTTCCGACCGCACACTGCTACGCCTCTCCCACGTCTCCGGCGTTTTCATGCTCGGCATGGCCGCCATCCTTGCGTACAAAATTGTGCTGTTGCTCTGGCGGGCGCACCATCAGTGAAGCTCCACCCACGAACTGGCGCAGATACTTCACGGCCACCTTGAGGTCTTTGGGCCACTCTGCCTCCACCGTCATCTCCATTTTCGTCACCGGATGGGTAAAGGTCAGCACCTCCGCATGGAGCGCCACCCGGCCCATCAAAGGCTTCTCTTCTTCACGCTTGCCGGGACGGTAAGCCCGCTTGATCTGCGAAAGATACAATGGCTGACCGCCATACACCGTATCCGCGACGATGGGCAGGCGCGCCCAACAGAGATGCACTCGTATCTGATGGGTCCGCCCGGTCTTGGGCAGGCAGCGCATCAGGGTATAGCCGCGATACAGCTCCCGCACCTCAAATTGGGTCAAGCTCTTCTTCCCCTGCTTGGGCGCGACGCGCATCAACCCCGGACGCCGCTCGTCCGGGGCCAGCTTCTTGTCCACCTCGAACTCGCGCTCATAAGGTGCCCCGTGGACCAATGCCACATAAACCTTGCCCGTCCGCTCAGAGCCAAACTGGTTGGCCAGCTCCACCAGGGCTGGTTTGTTCTTCGCCAGCAAGATGACCCCGCTGGTCTCAAAATCCAGCCGGTGGGCGTTGGAAAGATAAGTCAAACCGCGCTCCCTGGCCCATTTGGCGTTTTGCTCGATGCCCTGATGCAAGAGCCTCATCAAGTTGGGCCGGTTGGGGTCGTAGCGATCTGGAGAAGTCAGGAGCTGTGTCGGCTTGCTCAAGGCCATGACATGCTCATCCTCGTAAATGACGGGGATTTCCCAAGTGATGCGCAACTCGGGCGCACTCAGTCGAATGGCCGAGGTGTCCATGATATTGAGGTGCTTGATTTTACTGCCCGCCCGCCGGGGCCAGCCCTGCGCTCTGGATCTGGCCATTGAGCCACTCATTGAAGACGAGGCCAGCTTGACGGGAACGAAGGGTTTCCAGATACTCCTTCAGATCCGTCTTCATCTTGGCCTCATCCGCCGGGAGATATTTCTCCACGAACACGACAAAGCCACCTTCACCAGAAGCAATAAAGCCGCTGCTCTGGCCGGCTTTTTGCGCAAACGCAGCCGACTTAAACTGGAAGGATGACACCCGCAACGCTTCCAGTTCCGGAATGGTGTTCGCCACCCGGCCAAAGGGGGCCAGATTCACCACGCTGGCTTTCTGCTCCTTGGCGATGTCCACAAATTTCTTGCCGGCAGCCAGGCCGTTGGTCACCGCCCGGCCAAATGCCTGCCCGGCTTCGCGCGCCAGTTGCGCCGCGAAATACTGGATGTAGTCCTTCTGGACTTTGTCCTTCACCGCCTCAAAAGGTTGGGGCACGGACGGCATCCGGGTCTTGAAGCCGATGACATAGAAATCATCCTCGGCCCGTACAGGCTCCGAGCCAAACGGTTGCTCCCGGTTCAGCCCAAAGGCTTGCTGGGCGAACTGGCTGTTGTTCTTGATGCCCTTGGGTCCGTCCAGCGCGGCGAACGGCTCAGTTTCAAACACTTTCAGCCCCTTCTTGCCCGCCAAGGTGGCCAGATTCGCCATGTTCAACGGCTCTATCTCCTGCAGTTCCGTAGCAAATTCATAGGCTTTTTGCTGCGCGATACGGGCCGCCTCTTCCTTTCGGCCCTCGTCACGAATCTTTTCTTTGGCCTTCTCGGGGGACAACACGACCCCCTTGTCATCCTTAAAAGAATTCGTTCCGCGCTGCTTGTAAATCTGATCAACGATGGCGTTCAAGTTCGTGTTCTTCGCCATGGCTGAGGCAGCTTCCGCCAGGTAGTTGATGGCTTCAAAAGCGACATACGACACCTGCACCCGCGTCGGCAGATTGTAGTTCTGCACTTGATTGCTGTAGTACTGGCTCACTGCCTTGGGGTCGAGTTCGGCCTTGGCCTTGGCTACGTAATTACTGGCCGAGAACACCACGACCTTGCTTTCCACTTGCTGGTGGTCATACCGGTAGTTCGCTTCCGCCACCGCTGGGGTCAATAAACGTCCGCCCGAGCTGAGCAAGGCCCCCAATTGCTGCGTACCTAGTTCATGCTGGATGAAACGGCGGAAGTCTGCCTCCGTGATGCCCTGCGGCTTCAGGCGGGTCTCGATAAAATTCTGATACTGGTCCTTTACACTGCCCTGCCCTTGGGCTCCTCGAAAGAGCTGCGCCACCTGCTTGGCCACCGCTTCCTCACCCACCATGATGTTCAACTCCTTCAACCGGCTGATGATCAGCAGACGCTGCATGGTCTGCTCTTCGGTTTTCCAGCCCATCCGCTCCGACATGGAGCCAGCCCGGGGCCAGTCTTGATAACGAAAGAAATGCGTCAGCAACGCCTCATTATGGGCGTTCATATAGTCCAGCCTAGAAATCGGCCTGCCATTGATTGATCCAAACGACGACCCATCATTCCCCAGACTCAGATGCTGCCGGTCGGTGAAAAAAATCACGAAGCTGGCGATCACCAGCAGAATGAAAACCATCGCCAGATACTGATGCCGTCTAATAAATGAAAACATATGTGACCAAAAATTGAGCCGGAAAGGTATCGGCCTATGCCAAGCACGGTCAAACGGTTTTTCCATCCCTTTGACGTAAATCTTCCCACCCGGCGGGAGAGACTGTCAATAATCCCATCCAAATCCAACTTTACAAATCTTTGTTTGGTGTGACACGCTGTCACTCAGTATGGGTTTTACCACCAAGCTTTTAATCGCGGGCCTGCTGGCGGCCGGCCTGACCGGCTGCACCTCCAGTTCCATTGTCAACCTGACCCCTCGTCAGCAACCCCGGAATGACACCGGCCTCTATCTGCTAGAAGCCGAGTGGCAAAGCAACCAGCGCAGCATCCGCTACGACAGCCTCAATCCCAAGGTCATCGTCGGGACGAACGAATATGTTATGCGCCAAACCCAGTTGCTGACCAACCGGTGGGAAGCACTCGTCCCAGTGGCGAAGGAGGAGAAGATCCTCAACTACCACTACAAGTTCGATTTCAAGTATACCACCGTCCCAGCCAAGCTGAACGACAGCAAGATATCGACCCCCTTTCAGTTAAAGATCACCGAATAGTATTCCACCTTTAAAAAACAAAAAGCCGCTCTTCCGAGCGGCTTTTTTATTTGCGCAATCTCCTGCCGGACAACGGATTACCGCTCAACTGCGCGGTAGAACCGCAAGGCCGTCCCAGCCACCGTCGTGTCCGTGAAGTTGATCACCCCATCCAAGGTGGTGTTGGTATGGATGGGAGTCCAATTGACCAAGTTAGTTGATACCTCAATGACATAGGTGAGGCCAGCTTGACCGGCGAGATTGATTGTGAAAGGTCCGCCCGGGGTTGGTGTCCCCGTGGTCGCCAGCATGGTCACCCGGTTGACGCGGGTTCCTACGGCCACGGAACTGTTCTGGCTTTGGAGATCAATTTCATCCGCCACCACCGAGACAAAGTTGGTCGGTGTTCCTGGCGCGCTGCTTACCACCTCGATTGTCACGGAGCTCGACGCCCCAACCGCCAGACTGCCCAAGTTAAAAGTCAGCTCGCTGCCATCTGTAGCCGACACCGCCGGAGTGCTGGTGACCAACGTGACCCCGGCGGGAAGACGGCTGATCAACCGCAGATTGTTCGCCGGAGCTGGCCCGATGTTGCTGATCGTGAGGGCATAAGTGAAATTCTGCCCCACGTAAACCGGGTTCGGTGTGCTGGTCCCGATGACGGCAAGCTCCGCCACTGGGTCAGCCGGAATGGTTGTCTGGATGAAGAGACTCCAACCCGTGATGCTGCCCGCATCACCAGCACCGTCATCCACGATGTACAACTGCCAGTTTCCGTTCGGCACACTGCCGACAAATGCGGCCAACGCGGCGCTGTAGGGTCCGGCCGGAGCGCCACTGAACGCATCCACCGCCCCAAAATTCGTCGGCTTATAAAGTCCGGCATTTATTTTCGCTGTGTCGGGCAGCGAAGCCGAAGCCGCATCATCGAATACCAAATCGACTCCGGCCAAATCCAGACTGCCGCCCGCATCCGACATCAAGATGACTCCCTGTCCGTTAGGCGCCACCAGCAAGATATCCAGATCGTCCGGGAAACCATGGGTCAGACCGTTGATCTGAACCGTCACCTTGGCCACCCGGCCCAGCAGGCCAGCCGCAGTCACCGTACTCGGATATGTCGCCGCCGGGCCAACCGCCGGAATGCTCACGGCACCGCCCGACACGAGTGTGACCGTCTCGGACAGTTGATATGCATAAGATACGCTGCCCAACGAATTTGAACCCGTCCCGGTCATATCATAAAGGTCCAGCACGGCGGTGATGGTGGAACCACCGGCACCTTGCACCGAGAACACAAACTCTTGTGCCACTCCAGCATCACCCGGCACCACCGAACCATAGACCTTCGGCGGTTCGCTGGTGGTGACGCCATTCTCACTGCGCAAGATGGCTACCAAGTTGGTGGTGGCAATCGTGCCAGTATTCTTGAGGCGGAAGGCAATCGTCACCGACTCATTCGGGTCCAGACCGCGATTGGCGGGCTGGAGGCTTTCCGCCACCAGCAAGCTGCCCGCCTTCTCGATGATCACGATCGGCTCCAGCAACTCCTTGTCCGCGCTGGCCACGTTATCCAGCAGATTGTTGTCAAACTGGTCAGCACTGACCGACACAGCAAACGTAGCCGCACTGGCGGTAGCGCCCGTCACCTGCAGCACCAGTTCAGTCGTCTGCCCGTTGGTGAGTGCGGGAATCACGCCGCGCACGGTATCCCCCGCTTGCGAGACTGTGCCCGTAGCCGTGGTGAAACTGGAGGACACCAGTTGGAATCCCGCCGGCAGCACCTGTTCAATGACCACATTTGTGGCTCCAAAGGTCCCTTGGTTCGTTACGGCCAGCGAGATGCTGAAGGGATAATTGACGTAGATGTTAGTCGCCGGGAGACTGATGCCCACGGCCAGATTCGCGATCGTATCATCATCCACGATCACACCTTGCGCTTCGCCCACTGCAATCGTGCCATTGACGACGTTCTTCAGACGCACAGTGAACGTCTCGTTCGTTTCGGAAAGGATGTCCCCGTTCACCACCACCGTGATATCTTGGCTGATCGTGCCATCTGGGAAGGTCAGCGTACCGGTGATCGGCACGTAATCGACATTCGCCGCCGCCGAACCGTTGGCAAGTACCTCATACTCCACCGTTACCGTGTCCGCATCGGGCTTGACCAAAGTGACAACAAAGATGGCGTTGGTCGTCGTGCCCGTGCCACCTTCCTGCACCCGTGCTCCGGCAATGGACAGGTGCGGCCCGTCATCGTTCAGGATAGTTCCGCTCGCCGCCATGTCTCCCGGTCCGGCATTTGACGGATTGCTCAGGTTTAAGGTCAGGGTTTCATTCGTTTCCTCCAGCAAATCCCCGGCCACACCGACCGTCACGGTGGCTTGCAACTGGCCCGGCTGGAACGTGAGCGTTCCGCTGGCGCTGCTATAATCTCCAGCAACCACCGTCGCTGAGCCATTGGCTGTGGCGTAATCAACCGTGACTGTCGAAGCGGTCGGATTGGACAGCGTCACGATGAACACCATATCCGTGGTTCCCGAGTCTCCTTCGGTGACAGAAACATCCGCCACGGCCAGCGTCGGCACTGGATCATTGTCCGTGATTGTAGCCTGGCCCTGATTGTCCTCAATCACCGCAAAAGTGGGGGCTGAGAGGTTCATGAAGAAAGTCTCATCTCCTTCACGCAGGGTATCCCCTGCCACTTTCACCACCAAGGTCTTGTTGGTCTCGCCCGGCTCAAACGCCAGCGTGCCGGCTTGCGGAAGATAATCGATGCCGACTGATGCCGTCCCCGGCGCGGTGCCATAATTGACGGTCACGACGTGCCCGCTCGGCTCCGAGAGGCGGAGCTGGAAAACCAGATCAACCGTGCCGCTATCGCCTTCCGTCACAATCGCATCCGAGATGCTGACCTTGGCACCCTGTGGATCATCATCGATGATGGTGGTAAACGCCTGAGCGCGGCCGACAAACGAATTGGAAGGCGAAAAGATCACCACGGAGAAACCTTCCTCAGGCTCATCAATCAAATCGCCGATGATGGGCACAGAGATGATTGCGTTCGTAACGTTCGGCGGAAACACCAACCGCCCAGAAGTGCCCACAAAGTCCTCGCCACGTTTTGCGCGTCCATTGGCCACTAGGTAGGCCACCGAGACTTGCTGGGTGGAAACCAGTGAAAGCTGCACCTCAAAATTGATGTTCGTGGTCGTATTGCCCTCCACCACAGGAGCAGCGTCCAAGATAGTGGCCACCGGTATGGGCGGCGGCGGCAGTGCCGCCAAGGACGACACAAAGACCGTAGTATCCAAAACATCGTCACTGGTATCGGCAACGATGAAAGTCAGCACGTTATTGCTAGAACCGGGAGCCACCAAGGTGGAAAACGTCAGCACCGGCCGTCCACCCGGTGCCATCACGCCATTGAGTTCCGTCCCAATCAAAGCAGCAAAGGAGGGATGGTTGATATTGATCGGCAATCCGCTTTCAAAGGCTATGTTGGTCCCGTTGAGGAAAATGCCGAAACCATCCACAAACTGAGAACCGACAAAGTCTGGGTATTCCTCCGAGCCGAACACCACTTGGAAAGTGACGTTGTTTGAACCCGGTATCACATCAAAATAGATATCCAACTGAGTCACATCGTTGTGATCCCAGATCCCACCAGTGATGGTGTCCAACAGTGCTTCCTGGGCGGCATCCGCCGGTACACCAAAAGCGGTTGTGTTACCCGGTTGGACATCCGGTCCGGTTTCGTAATCATCCACATGACCGGAGGAGATGACCAAGCCCGGCAACGTCAGCCCATAAGTATGCGGCGATGGCCCAACCAGTTGATACGTACCCGCACTGGTGAACCCACCGCCATTATGCGCTTTCAATTGGGCATTGCGGATAATCATGCCGCTGTTTGTACTGATCAGGGATGAAACCAGTTGTAATACATTCGTGTTGGGGGTGACCACCAGATCGGCAAAAGAACCCAAATCATCATCTTGAATCCTGCCAACCCCGCTTACATCCGTAAGGATGGCCCCGGCCGAAGGGTTGGAGAGCATGACCAAGAATGTTTCATGCGGCTCGATCACCAAATCACCATTGACTGCAACTGTAACGGTCTGGTTGGTGGTGCCTGCGGCAAACGTAAGCAGGCCGTTGGTGGAGACGAAATCAGAACCCGCTGCGGCGGTCTGGTTGACCGTACTGTAAGAAACGGTGACGGGCACCGAGGCCGCCGGAAACATACTCACATTGAAAACCAGATTGGTCGTGCCACTGTTACCCTCGATCACGCTGACATCATTGATCGACAATCCCGGGGTGGAAGGAAGCGCATCCGAGCCATACACGGTCAACCGGGCTCCGGTCAAAGTGCCGGCGGCTATCGGATCCACATCCGCGATCCGCAACGTCCAAGTGCCGGCCGCACGCTCACCCCAATGGCGGGTGCTCATGAAACGGTAGTTTGAATAACTGCCAAGATCTCCACGCCCGCCATTCACCAAGCGGCTCTGCATTCCGGTGGGGGAAGTAAGAATGATCTCCAAATCTCCCTTGAACTGATGCTGCACATCCAGATTCAAGGTGACATGCTCGGCCCGTAGCGAGGTGCTGGAAATGGTGAACTGTACGGTGATTCCGTTGGGATCACCGTCCGGAATGGGCATCGCCAACCCCGAAAGCGCAGAAAGGGCAGTGGTCTGCGTCCCTAAATTGCTCCACGTTTGGGCCATGGTTACCGCCGCCTGGGCATCAATCATGCCAGCTCCGAAATCATGGTGAAAATGATAACCTGCTCCGTTCAAAGCCCACCCGATGTCCGAAGGATTTATCTGCTTGGCGCTACGGATCAGGATTTCCTGCACATCCCGCCAGCCCAGATTGGGATTGGCTTGCAAAACCAAAGCCACCACACCGCTCACCAGAGGAGTCGCAGAGGAAGTGCCGTTGAACAGTTGCGTATAATCCGTATCCGCCACTTCTCCCGGGCCAGGATTGTAACCACCATTCCCAGTGACATCCGCAGTCGTCGACCCCTGCGGACGCGATGAATCACGGCCTGAAGGCGCAGCCACTACCAAAGCAGCACCCGGCGTGCTATAACTGGCCCGTTGCCCTTGGTCATTTAAAGCCGCAACGGCGATCGTGTAAATCGAGTTGGCGATATTGTTCAGATTGACATTGCTGTTTGGCCCGCCATTTCCTGCAGCAAAAAGTATGATCTTCCCCAATCCATTGCGTCCGGCCGTCGCGCTGGCAAGGGCAGCATCAATCACCGGAGTGGTTTGAAACGCAGATTGTGTGGCCGACGGACCCCAACTGTTGTTGCTGATATGGACCACCGAGTTGCTGTGATTGATAGCCGCAGCGATGGTAGAATCCGCCAAGGGGCCGCCAATCAAACGGACACCACTGATGGTCGCCTCAAAGGCCGCACCAGCCACCCCTAGATTGTTATTTCCCCGGGCGGCAGCGATGCCTGCCACAGCGGTGCCGTGAGCGTCACTTCCCACCGGCGCCGGGTTGCTGTCACCATCCCGATAGTCCCAAGCAATTGTGCTGTTGACGTTGGGTTGCAAATCCGGATGAGTTTCTTGCAAGCTGTCATCTACAATAAGTATCCAGACACCGCTCCCTTTATAAGTATCCCACACGCTGGAGACATTGGCATCAATCCCCGCCACCGCTCCGTTCTGCCCGGTGTTTCGAAGATGCCACTGTTGCGGGAACAAAGTATCGTTAGGTGCCAGATAACGAATCATATCACGGGAAATTTCCGCCTCGGCACCAATCACCCCCGGCTTGCCTTTCAGCGCTTCCCTTAAAGTCAGTGCACCATCTAGCGCCGCCGCCTGGAAGACGCAGTAGCTCGGGGCAAAACTCATCCGCCCCTTGGATACCGCCCCAACTTGAGCCGCCAGCAACTTGTCATCCACGCCTTCCGCCAGCTCCACCAGGACTGTCTTGAACAAAACCCGCCGTTTGGATTCATCCTGCATGTTATCGGCATCCAGCAAAACCAAGAAGGCTTGATCTTCAGGAGTTTTTTTGATGGCCACCGACTGGGTGGTCAACCCCGCCATCGTTGCCTGTGAAGGGACGGACACATACCCCTCTTTCCCGGCTTTTTCCTTGAGGTACAACTGATCCTCAGCCACCACAAACCGCTCCTCAACCGGCCCCTGCTTCACCACGATCACCTTGCCGCTTTCCTGCGCCCG
The DNA here is from genome assembly GCA_964589735.1 of uncultured Verrucomicrobiota bacterium. Lineage (GTDB taxonomy): Bacteria > Verrucomicrobiota > Verrucomicrobiia > Limisphaerales > JAEYXS01 > JAEYXS01. Next base: position 75,624 of record CAZPUL010000010.1, read on the forward strand.
CAGGCCCCCTGCAAGCAACGCCATCAGCAGAAACAACGTGGCGGAAAATCGGCCTATGAAACGGCTCCGGCCTTCGATCAAATACGGGCTTGCTACAGAAAGATACATGGCAAATAGGTGATTTCGTGAAAGCATAGCCAGAGCCTTTTTAAGTCCAAGCACAATCTGCCTCTCTCCCAAGACAAACGCCGCCGTGAATCGCTTCACGGCGGCGTCCATAAGACCATTATTGTTGACGGGCGCGGTAGAACCGCACCGCATTGCTCGTTCCCGCCGGGTCATTGATGATGATGATGCCATCGGCACTGGATTGGGTGCTGATAACCACCCAGTTCACCAAGTCCGTTGAGGCTTCCACCACATAGGTCACACCCGGCTGGCCGACCAGCGTCAGTGAGATGTTGCCCGGCGTTACGTTGATTGAACCGCCCGCCAGCACGAAACCATTGACGGTCGATACGGTTGTGACGCTGTTGTTGGAAGCGTTCAGTTCAATATCGCCATGGGTCACAGTGGTGACATTGGTGATGCTGCCCGGCATATCCGGTGCCACCACGATGGCCGCCTGATACTGGGCGTTGGCGGCCATGGCCCCGACCGTCCAGATGACGGCCCCGTTACCATTGGTGGCGATGCTGCCCTGGGTGGTCGCGACAGAAACCAGCGTCACATTGGCTGGCAATGCGTTGCTGACGGTCACGCCCGATACGCCATTGGGACCGCTGTTGGTCACCGTGATGGTGTAAGTCAGGTTCGACCGGGCAGTCACCGGTTCAGGTGAGCGTGTCACCGTCAAAGCCACATCCGCCGACGGAGCGATGGTAGCCACCGTCACCAAACTCAGGCTCCATCCGCTGATGGTGCCGACGTTGCCCGTCTGGTCATCCATCACATACAGGCTCCACTGGCCGTTCGGATTCGTGCCCACCAGTTCCGCCAGCTTCGCCGCATACGGCGCTGCCGGGGCCGGGGCCGCGAACACATCATTAGTGGACAACGGATCGGTAGGCGCATTCAGGTAGTTGGACGGCTTGTATACGCCATCCGTGATCACGCCTGAATCCGGCAACGAAGAGGCTGCGCTGTCATCCAGCGTGAGGTTCACGCCGCTGAGGGCGAAACCGCCGCCCACGTCAGAAACCAAGAGCACTTTATGACCTGACGGGCTGACGAGCAGGATGTCCAAGTCATCCGGGAACGTATGCGTCACATTGCTTAGAACCACCGTCGCCTTCAGGATGGTGCCCGGCACTCCGCTGACCGTGATGACTGAAGGATACGTCAAGGCCGGACCGGCATCCACACCCGTGATGGTGGTGGCTGAACCGGTGCTGCTGGTGGCACCCAATTGGTAGGTGAAGGTAACCGTCCCCAGATTGACAGCTCCATCCTGCAACTGAAGGGTCACACTCAAGGTGTCACCCAGATTGCCATTGGCACTGAAGGTGTAATTCTGGGCCGCCGAAGCACCCGAGGCAATCGCCCCGTAGGTCTTGATCTGCGGACCACTGTTGGTCACCACGCCGCCGGTCGGCAACAAGGTTGCCACCAAATTACCGGTGGCAACCGCCCCTTTGTTCACCAGTTCCAAGCGCATCGTCACCGTTTCACCCGGATCAACCGCACCATTGGCCGGCATGATGCTTTCCGCCAGCAATGTGGAAGCACCCAAATCAATATCGGCCGAAGGACTCTGAACCGCCACCGCCAAGGTGACGGAGTTGTTGGCTGATACCGGGTCAAACGTTCCCCCGGCAGTGACAAAGGCCGTATTGTTGACTACCCCGGCCACATTTGCCGTGACCACCACTTGCATGGTCACATTGGTGCCGGTCGGCACTGAACCCAAGGTGAAGACCACCGCACCGGACACATTTGCAGCCGTGCCTTGCGGCGTGGTGAACGAAACCAGCGTCACCGAGCTCGGCAACGGATTGGTCAGCACCACAGAGGTCGCCGTGGACGGGCCACGATTGGTAAGGGTGATGGAGTATGTGATGTTGCCACCGACTGTGACCGGATTGGGTGTGGCCGTCAGACCGACCAGCAGGTCGGCCGAATCCGTCACCGCCGTAGAAGTAGTCACCGCCACATTGTTCAACGTGTTGGCATCATTCACCGCCGAAGCGGCCGTGACCGTATTGGTCAGGCTGCCCGCCGCCGTAGGCGTCACCACAATGGTCAGCGTGGCCGTACCGTTCACACCCATGCTGCCGAGCGTAGCCGTGACCAAGCTGCCCGAGCGGGATACCACACCTTGCGAAGCAGAGCCCGACACATAGTTCACGCCGACCGGCAACACATTCGTGATGACCACGCCGGTGGCCGTTGACGGCCCCAGATTGGTCAACGTGATGTTGTAGGTGAGGTTATTGCCCAACGCGACCGTGCCGACTGGCGTCGTGCTGACACCAACAGCCAAATCCGCATTGGCACCGACCACTTGCGAGAAGACCAAGGTGTTATCACCCAAGAACGTATCCGTCTCGCTGCTCGCGATGCCGACCGTAGCCAGGTTGGTGAAGTTGCCCGAGCTGGTCGGACGCACCGTGATGTAATTGGTCACCACGGCCCCATTTGCCATGCTGCCCAAGGCCAAGATCACCCGGCCAGTCGGCTGCGTCACCGCTCCGCTCACCGAATTGCTGGCGGACACCAGTGTGAAGGCACTGCTGAAGAGATTTGTCACGAAGACGCTGCTGGCCGTCGCTGGCCCGCGATTCGTCACCAACAAGGTGTAAGTCAGATCTGCCCCCACAAGCAGCGGTCCGGCCGTCTGCGTTCCGGCGATGACCAGACCAGCCGTCGGATTGGCCGGGAACACCGTGGTGATATTCAGCGACCAACCATTGGAGATGGCACCGAAATCACCCGTCGTATCGTCCCGCACAAAGAGGTGCCACTGACCGTTCGGGTCGATGCCCTTGAAAGCGGACATGGAGGTAAAGTAAGGACCAGCCGGAGCCGGCGCACCAAAGACATCCGGATCCGGTGCGGCATAGTTGGCCGGGCGGTAGCTGGTTCCGTTCACAATCAATGCATTATCCGGCAGAGCACTCGCCGCCTGATCACTGATCGTGAAGGTGGCATTGTTCAGGCTGCGGTCGCCGCCTGCATCCGCCATGACAATCACGCCTTGGCCAGCCGGGCTGACGAGCAAGATATCGATGTCATCAGGATAGCTGTGAGTGACATTGCTCAGCGTCAGCGACACCTTGTCCAAGATGCCCACAAGGCCGGAGACCGTGATGGTGGCAGGATATGGTGTGGCATCACCCAAGGCATTGATGGTGATCTGGTTCGTCGAACCGGCACTGGTCGTGCCACCCAGTCGATAACGAAGCACACCCGGGTCATAAATAATCCCGCCAGTGTCTGTCAGATTGAAGGTCAGCGTCAGCGTGCCGCCATTGGTCCCCGTGACGAGGAAGTTAAATGTGCGAACCGCCGAGGCACCCGGAGCCAGCGCCCCGAAGGTGGCGTTCTGCGGGCCAACGTTCGTGACCACGCCGCCCGTGCCGAGTAGCGATCCCGCCGCCGCCGTACTGGCCACATCACCCAGATTGCGGAATGTGACATTCACGCTCACCTGCTCGTTGATGTCGAAGGCACCATTGGCTGGCCCCGGCGTCTCGGAGTTGATGCTCAAAGACTCAATGGCCAAGTAAGGCCCAGGTCCGCGCAGGCCGGTCACATTCGTCACCGTGTTATTCGCCAGATTCAGGTCATTGGTCACCGCCGGGAGCCCGATGGCCGTGATGTTCGTGACGGAGCGGATGACACCGTTCGTATCCAGCGCCTCGATCTCCACCAAATAACCGGATGCCTTGGCCAACACCGGCAGATCAAAGATCAGGGTGTTGCCATTGGTGGTAACGTTCGTCACGCTTACCGAAGTGAGTTGGAGCGAGGTCGGCAGGATATTCGTCAGCGTGACACCGCTGATATCACTCGGGCCGTAGTTCGTCACCAGGAGCGAGTAGCGCACCGTCGTATTGGTCTTGACCGGATTATTGACTGTGACCAGCACTTCGAGGTCGGTGGACAGATCGTTGTCCACGATGTCAATCGTATGCTGGGTGATGCCCAGCAGGCTAAGATTGGTGCCGCTCAGATTCACCGTGAAACTCTCGGCACCCTCAATGATGAAGTCATCCTTCACCTGCACGGCGATCACCTTGCTGAGTTCACCTGGACCGAACACAACCACACCATTGGTCTGCACATAATCCAGACCCGCCTGGGCAGTGACATTGGCCGTCGCATAATCAACGATGAACGTGCGGGTATCCAGACCAGAACGGGTCACCGTCAGGGAAAGCGTGGTATCGCTTTCACCCACCGTCACTGAAGCGGCCGTAAAGCCGATGGTGACATCATTGTCATCAATGACCACATTTGCCGCCGCAGTCCCCAATACCGCGCCCACACTGACACCGCTGAGCGACAGTGTGAAGTTTTCGGCGTCGTCCTGCAGGGCGTCATCCAGTGTGGCGATGTTCACCACCTTGCGGGTTTCGCCGTTCGCAAAGGTCACAAGCACATTCGTGGCGGTATAATCCGAACCGGCAAAGGCGGTGCCATTGGCCGTGCTCAAGTTTACCGAGACGATGCCCGAACTGCCATTGGTGCGCACGATCGCGATCTGCGCCGGCTGTGATTCCACCACATTATAGGTGGTCTGCTCGAACGCGATGACACCGGCGCTGAAGTCGTCATCAAAGATGTTGAGGACGGCATTGGTCACCCCGGGCAGGGCGGAGCCGGTGAAATTCGTCAGATGCATGGTCACCGTTTCGATGCCTTCCACCAAAGCATCATTGTTGATCTGGAGGAGCAACGACTTCGGAGTCGAATCACCAGCCGGCCAGAAGATGTCGTTTGTTGCGGACAGGTAATCAAGCAGATCTGTCGCAGTCCCGCCGGTCGTTTCAAACCGGATCGTCACCGGATCATTGCTGCCGCCAGTGCGGGTGAAAACAATCGCCGCATTAAGACCATTTTCCGCCACCACATAACTTGCCGAACTGAAGGAGATCACGCTCTCGTTGTCTACAATGACCACCGGGACGTTCGTGCGTGCGGCCAGCAAGGTGCCGTCCAGCAACGGAGCGACGCCGACGTTGTTCGTCGGATTCTGCAACTGGACATAGAACACCTTGTTGACATTGGTCACACCCGGCACGTCATCAAACACCGGCAGTCGAAGGCTCTTCGTGGTTTCCCCCTCGGCAAAGACCAGCGTGTTGGTGGAGGTCAGATAATCAACCCCGTTCACCGCAGTGCCCGGCAGAGTGACCACATCGACCGAGGTCGAAAGCGCAGTGCCCAAGAGCCGGGATACTGTTATGCCTACGGTGGACTCATTCTCATTGACCGGGAACTGGCCGGCAATGAACTGGAACACACCCGAACCGGCATTCGTACCATTGTTCAAGCGGGCCAAGTTGCGGCGGATCTGATCGTTCACAAACTGGAACCCGCCACCGATCAGTATCTTATTGTCCGGCTGGATAAGGATCGTATTGATGAACCCGTCCGCACCGGTACCAAAGTTGATGGTCGGATCGATGGCCCCGCTGGCCAGCAAGCGGACAATCCGGTTGTGCGGAACCCCGTTGAATTCCGTGAAATTGCCGGCCGCCAAAATCTTCTGATCAGACTGTAACGCGATTGCGAACACCGAATCGTTGAAACCGGAACCAAACCCGGTGAACTGCGCTGTGTCGGCTGTCCCATCCAGATTCAACCGGACCAAGTAGTTGTAGCTGTTCGTGCCAACCACGGTGAACGAACCGCCGACTAAGATCCTGCCGTTCTGCTGTTGTGCCAGCGCAAATACCGAGTTGTTGAACCCGCCGGACAGGTTGGTCGCAAAGGATGTATCCAGCGCACCCGCCGTGGTGAGTCTGGCCAGTTTCTGGCTGGGCACTCCGTTGAAGAGGTTGAAATCACCGCCTACAATCAAATCTCCGTTGTCCAGCAAGAGCATGGCGTTCACCGGGGCATCCGCGCCTGCGCCAATGTTAAAGTTGGTGTCCACCGAACCGTCCGAATTCAGACGGGCCAGGAAGTTGACTGTCGTGGCATTGACGGTGTTGAAATCACCGCCCAGCAGCACTTTACCGTCCGCTTGCAATTGCAGCACATTGACCGGCGAATTGGGTCCGGTGCCGGTGTTGAAACTGGTGTCCACGGTGCCGTCAGAATTCAACCGCGCCAGGTTCTTCACCGCAGTACCGTTCACGGAATCAAACCGGCCACCGATGATGACCCGGCCAATGTTGGTGCCGTTGGTGTAAACCACCACGCTCCGCACCGTGGCGTTGCTGCCGCCGAGGCTGACCGAGCCGGGCGAGAATCCGGTGAACGTTGTCCCGTCCAGATTCAACTGCGCCACGTTGGAACGGGACAGCGAGTTCACGAAGCGGAAATCACCCACCAGACTGATGCGATTGGTGCCCGGCCAGATGGCCAGATCATAAACCGGACCGTCAGTGAACGGCGAAAAAGTCTCATCGACGCTACCCGCTTTGACCTCATCATCCACAATGACAGCCACTGCCGTCACCAGAGGCGTCACACCATTGGTCGCAAAAATCAGACCGCCGGCAGGATTTGACATCGTGACAAGGATTGTCTCATCGGCTTCCACGATCAGATCATTCACTATGGTGATCTTATTCGTGACCGCCCCTCCGACGTTGTCCGCCCACGTCACGGTCAACGGAGGAACGACGAAATCGGCATAATCGGCACCTGCTGCGGCTGTGCCTGGGGACAAAGTCAAATCAACGGAGACCGGACCGGTGATGCCGTTCGTGCGTTCCACCACGATTTCAACCTCCAGCGCACTCTCGGAAGCAAAAAACACGGGCTGACGGAACACAACCGTGCCCGGCAACGTATTCGTACTCACGATGGTGACCGTAGTGGATGGCGTCGCGATGCTGGGGCCATTGCCGGGCAAAGGATTGCTCAGGATGATTTGGAGAGTCTCAGGGTTCTCCACCAAATTGTCCGCCAGCACATTCAGGTCAAAGGTTTGCGAAGTGACCAGATCGGGGAAGTTCAAAGTGCCGCTGGCCAAGGCGAAGTCGCTTCCGGCAACCGCAGTCTGGCCCACTAAGGTATAATCCACACTTACCGCCTGACTGGTCGTTCTCCCCGTCAGATTCACGGTGATCGGCGTAATGCCGCTTTCGGAGATTGGTGCCACCGGATTGATGCTGAACTGGCCAAAAATCGCCGAGTTGTTGTTCACGATGCTGACGGTGGCCGGATTCGGGAATCCGACAACCGACCCCCCGGTGGGATTGGATAACTGCACCTGGAAGGTTTCATTTGTCTCCGAAGCATCTGGATCAGCCAAGATTTGCACGGTGATCTGTTTGATCTTCTCACCATCGGCAAAAGCCAGCGAACCATTCGTAATGATGAAATCAACCCCTGCGGCTGCCGCCACACCACCCACGGCATCCCCGGTGGAGACCGTGGTGAAGTTGACGGAGACCAGTCCGGAACTGCCATTCGTCCTCACCACCGTCAGAGTGATGGAACCGCCGTTCTCATCCACCGTGTAGGCGGACTGGGCAAACTGGATGACACCCGGGGCAAAGTCGTCATTGAGGATGGTCACCGTCGCCAGGCTAGGAGCCCCCACGACACCATCACCCGAAACGTAGGCCAAGCTTACACTGAACGATTCGCTGCCTTCATCAATCGTATCATTGATGATCGGCACCGCCACCGTCTTGTTAGTCTCACCCGGCTGGAATGTGATCAACGAGGAGATGGCGCCGTAATCACCGGCGGATACAGCCGTGCCATCAGTCGTGGACAGCCTCACCGTGAGCGTGCCCGAGATGCCGCCGGTGCGAATCAGTTGAATCTGCGCGGCACCAGTCAGATCATTCTCATTCACGCTGAACAAAGTCTGGGCGAAGAATACGGAACTGTCATTGTCCACGATGCGCAACTTTGACACCGGTTGGTTGCCCAGCCCATAGGGTGGCGAGGTGGAGGGACTGCTCAAATTCAGATTGAGCAGTTCATCTCCTTCGATCTCCGTGTCGTTATTGATCGTGATGCGCACTTCCTGGAAGGTTTCCGCATGTGGGAAGGTCACAGTCAAGGGTGAGCCCACGGGAATCTCCGTATAATCCGGCGAAACACCCGAGGCTGTGGCCCGACCGAAGCCTGAAGGCAGGATATCAGCCGTGTTGAGATTCACCGTGACCGTGCCATCCGTGCCACCAGTACGACGGATTTGGACGATGGCATTGGTCTCACTCTCGCTGACGACGAACTCCGGCAGAGTGAACTGCATGCGGCCAGGGCCCGCTATGACACCACCATGCAAGCGCACCAAGTAGCTGCGGGACTGGGCATCAAACTGGGTGAAACCACCACCCGCGATGATCCGGCCATCGGTCGGCTGCACCGCCAAGGCCGTGATGAACGAATTGGCACCCTGGCCAAAATTGATGCTCGCGTCCGCACTGCCATCCGCGTTGAGGCGGGTCAGGCTGCGCCGGGTCACATCCGAGAACTTGAGGAAGTCACCGGCCACCAAAATCTTGCCATCCGGCTGCAAGGCCAAAGACAGCACCGGACGGTCGCCACCCGAACCCGGGTTGAAGGCGGCATCAAGCGAACCGTCAGTCTCCAGCCGGGCCAGATAGTTGAACGGCTGCCCGTTCGCATTGGTGAAATAACCACCCACCAAGATGCGCCCATCGCTCTGCACCAGCAGGGCCCGGACGGGTCCATCGAACTGCGGCAGGAAGCTCGTGTCCAACTGACCATTGGGCTGCAAGCGCGCCACCCGGCCGACCGCCTGTCCGTTATAAGTCAGGAAGTCGCCACCGATCAAGATACGACCGTCGCTCTGGATGGCCACGGCATTGACATCCCCATCCAGCCCGCTACCCGTCTGGAACAAGGTGTCGATCGCGCCATTGGTGTTCAAGCGCACCAAGTGCGGCTTGGTCTGGCCATTGAACTTCGAGAAGGCACCGACCACCACGACCTTGCCGCGGTTCAAAGCATCGCGATGAATCTTCAGGTCATAAACCGGATTATCCGCCGCCGCACCAGGACTGAAATTCAGATCAATGCTGCCGTCCAGGTTGATCCGCGCGATCCGGGCCCGGTTAGTGCCGTTGTAATTCGTGAACAGACCGCCGATGAGGATCTTGTTGTCGTCTTGGATTTCAATCGCCCGGATGGAAGCATCCGCACCGCTTCCCACCGTGAAGCTCGTGTCCAGATCGCCATTCGTGAGCAAACGCGCCAACCGGGTGCGGCCCACGCCGTTGAACGTCGTGAAATCGCCGCCAATCAGCAGGTTCCCGTCATTCTGCAGCTTCAAGGAATAGACGAAGCCGTTGGCGCCCGCCAAAGAATTATAGACCGTGTCTACGCTGCCGGCCGGCTCATTGATGAACTCGTCATCGACAATGGTAAGCTGTGCAGCGGTCGGGCTGCCGAGCGCGGCGTTGGAAGGCTCATTGATCAGAATTCCCAAGGTGCGGTTGAACGAACCTCCCAGCAAACGGTTCTGCACCGTGTTGTCCAGAATCGGGATGCGGAACTGGCTGCTGCTTACTCCTTCGGCAATATTGAAGTACTCCTCGGCTACATGCACATAACCCGCTTCATCACTGTTGATGGCCGTGATGGTGCCCGGTAAACCCGAAGGCGTGATGACCAGCGCCGGCCCGCCTGCGGCGGCCGCGACCTGGAAGGTGTTGGCCGTACGGTTGAACACAAAGTAGGTCGTGCCCGCCACGACCGTCCCGCCACCCGGCATCACCCCATCGAACACGATCTGATCCCCGTTCGCATACGGATGCCCGGTCAAAGTGATCGTATTCCCGGCAATCGCTGCATTGGAATCAAACCCGATGATATACTTCAGGTCGCAGGTATCTCCGGAAACCCCCGCCGGATCAATGGCGATGGCTACTCCGCCAGACGTGTTGGACAACTGGAAGGTGTCCGTCGTGGCGCCCACTACGAAATAATTGACGCCAGCCGCCAGATTGCCCGGCGGCGTACCGCCGACAATGCGCACGATTTGACCGTTGACCAGACCATGCCGGAGAACCCGGATAGTGTCTGCCGTACCATCGACATCATCCGCCACATCAAAGCGGAAGACCGGACGCGCGTTGAAACTATTCGTTGTGCGGTAAGTATATTGCACGGAGTCCGTCGTGCCGTTTATGCGTTCCACGGTCACGATGGCCTCTCCGCCATTTTCGCTGATGCTGAACGCGGAAGCCACCAATTGAAGCGCGCCAAAACTATCTGAGTCTTGGATGGTAACCGTCCCCGTCGTCGTCCCTAAAAGTAACGGATCGGTGGCACCCGTGGCCAGAATGCGCGGGTCAAAGATCTGTACCGTGAAAGTTTCACTGCCCGGTTCCACCTCGCTGTCGATATAGACCGGGATAGTGATGGTTTTGGGCGTGGTCTCACCGTCATTCCAAGTCAGGATGCCCGGCGTGGCAAACGGCACTGCTTCGTAATCGGCACCTGCCGTGGTGGTGACATCCGAGGTGAAATACTTGACGGACAAAGCTCCGACGTTGCCGCCGGTCCGCGCCACGGTCAAGGTCACCGAACCGCCCGTTTCCGACACGGTATAGGTGCTGGGGCTGATGCTGAGTTTGCCGGGGGCAAAATCGTTGTCCAAGACCTTCAGGACGGAAGTCACCGGGAACAGCGTGGCATTGGTTTTGGCACCACCAGCCGGATTGTGCAACGTCAGCATCACCGTTTCATCTGCTTCCGCCAGGGAATCATTGATGATCGGGATGGTGAAACTGGCGCTGGTGACGCCGGATGGCAGTGTCAAGCGACCGCTGCGGTTCAGGTAATCGATGCCCGCTCCGGCGCTGTTGCCGCCGGTGGCCGTGCCGTTGCTGGTAAAGTAATCGATCGAGACCGTGCCATCAGATCCGTTCGTGCGCGTGATGGTGATCTGCGCGGTGCCACCATTCTCCGTCACGGTGAATTCCGGCACAGTAAAGCCAAGGACACCATGGTTGAAATCATTATCAACAACAGTCAGAGTGGCCACATCCCGCCCCAAGGCCATGCCGAACGGGATGCTTTCACCACCCAGCACGATGATCTCCACATCGGTGCTGCGGGTCAGCCGCAGGTTGAGCACGCGGTCCCCTTCCACAGTGGTGTTGTCAAAGACATTGACCCGCACATCGTCGGCGGGAGAGAGCAAATTGAACGTCGGACCCAAGGGAGGTCCCATGAAGGTGGCATTGTTCTGTCCCAGCACGGCCTCCGTGATGCGTCGGGCGGTACCCGGGCTGGGGGGAAACGAACTCCGTCCCGAAACCCATACTGGAGCGATGATGGCCGACTGGTAATCGAGTCCTGCCACCGCGGCACCCGGGCCGGTGGGTCGGTCGCTGGTGCTAAAGGTAACCACGGCCGCACCCAAACTGCCGTTCGTCCGCGTCATGGTTATGAACACGTTGCCGGAGTTTTCATCGACTGTGTAGGTATCCGTCACGAACTCGATATTGCCCGGACCTTCAATCTGGCCACCGACGAGCCGGGCCACATTAAAACGGTCGCGCACGTCATCGCGGGTATAGCCGCCACCGATCCGGTTAAAGGTACCACCAATGATCACGTCACCATCAGTTTGGATGCCGATCGTGGAAATGAAGTTCTTGGGTTCCGTGCTTAAACGGTTGATGACACCGGCAAACTGGTTGTAAGCCGTGTCCATGAAGCTGGTGTCCAAGGAACCGTTTGTGAGCAACCGGGCCAGACCCACGCGGCGGACCCCGAAATAACGGCCGAAAATACCACCAGCCAAAATGCGGCCGTCCGTCTGGATGGCCAGCGTGAAGACCGCATCATCAAAGCCCGTGCTGGTATAAAACGTCGTGTCAAAACTGCCGTTGGTGTTCAAGCGGGCGATGCGGGCGCTGGTATTCAGATCCATCTGGGTGAAGGCACCCGCCGCCACCACCTTGCCATTCGTCTGGAAGGCGACTGCATTGACCGTGTTATTGGCACCAGCACCAGGGTCGAAGGTGGTATCAAGCGAGCCATCCGCATTCAAGAGGGCGATGTTATTCCGGGCAACGCCGTTGAATTCCGTGAAATCACCACCGATGGCGATCTTGCCACTGGGTGAAATGGCCACGGCATGGACCGGCCCATTGGGACCCGTGCCCACACCGAAACTGGGGGTGTCCAAGGTGCCATCTGTGCGCAGCCGCGCGATATAGTTGATGTTCGTACCGTTATATCCGGTGAATTCACCGGCAACGATGATCTTGCCCGCTTCCGCGCCCGCTGAGGCCGGGTAAAGGGCCACCGCCCGGACTGGACCGGTTGCACCGCTGCCTGGATTGAAAGTGCTGTCCACACTGCCATCCGTATTGATACGGGTAACCCCTTGATGCGCGACTCCATTGTAGGAATAGAATCCGCCACCCACGACAATCTTTTGATCGGGCTGCAGCACCATGCTGCTGACGTACCCATCCGGACCGTTCCCCGGATTGAAAGTGGTATCCAGTGAGCCGTCAAAGTTCATCCGGGCGATCCGGCGGCGGGTCACCGTGTTGTAAGCCAAAAAGTCGCCGCCCAGCACCGTTTTCTGGTCCGCCTGCACGACCACGGCGAAGACCGGTCCATTCGCACCGGGCGTGATGTTGAAGGGCGGATTGGTGCGGGTATCATCATCCCGGTTGTGATCACGTTCCACGGCTCCCGGCGGCTGTTCCGTATCATCGACAAAATCGAACAGAATGGTCAGCGTCGCCTGATCTACCAACGGGTTGCCGGTGGCTGTGGTGTGCAGATTGAGCAGAATGTCCTCATTGAACTCAACCAGCGTGTCTTGCAGGGCCGTCATGCTGATGGTCCGGAGAGCCACCTGACCATCACCCCAGTTGACCGTACCTGAATCCCAGTTATTAGGCGAAGGGAAGCCGTTGAAATCAGGCTCCACTGCTTCCGGAGTGCCGTCGTTGGGCTGGGCATAGTCCGAACCGGCTTGCAACGCGAACGAATTGGCACCCGGCGAGAGTGACGCAGATGGGCTGTTGATACGGATGAAGGCACCGATGGCTGGGGCCGCCAGACCACGCCAGATGTCAATGGGACGAGTGGCCCCCTCAATGATGATATGCCTTTCGCGCGCAAAGCGTGGCGTGCCGAAATCGTCCTCTTCAATGGTCACCGTGGCCGTTTGGGTCCCACCGACCAATTGCGGTTGCAAAGTCTGGTCTTCAAAGTAGCCAGTAGCTGCATTCGCCGCCGGATCAGGCCGCAGATTGGACAAGGTTGCCTGAAATGATCTGGTGGCCGCCCCGGCCGTCCCGTTGTCCCGGATCCGGACGACAAAACTTCTGCTCATCTGAAAGTCGTCGAAGGCCAGTGTGACCGGGCCACCACTCGGCGGAATGTAATCCGTTCCAGCAGCGGCAGTCAGATCAGTCAAGGTCACATCCACCAAAATCCGGCCGACAAACCCGTTCTCGCGGGTAACCGTGATGACGGCACCACCGGGATCAAGCCCAAGGTTATCAAGGATGTTCGGGTCAGTATACAGGGCCGGATCAACCCCGGGCCGGACAAAACCGCGGCGTATGACAGATTCGCTCTCTTTGGCGATAAAATTGACAGCGGAAAACCGGAACTGACCCGCAGAAGAAGCATACAGCCAGGACAATGTCACGGAGCCATTTGCCGCCCCGGTGCCGCTGTCAACACCATCCACAGCGATATAATAGGTGACGCCCGCTGTGGCGTTAAAAGAAACCTTCGACGCCGGGAAAGTGCCGCTGTCATCATCTTCGCCGATGGTGGTCAACGCATCCACGGAGGCTCCTGTGTAAACCCCCATCAACGTGTCAAAATTGCTGCCATCGGTCGTGAACACGACCGTGCCCGCCGCCGGAGCAGTCCAGCGATACCAGATGGAGGCGCCACCCAGAGTGTAGTGAACCGGCTCACCCGTCTCCGTGCTCGCGCTGGTGTTGCTGCCCGTGGCCAAACCGCTGAAGCCATTACCCAAGTCCTGGGCATTGACAAAATCATCGTTCGGCGGTGGGGCATTCCATGTCAGGATGATGTCACCGGTAGATCCTAGAAAACCATGCACTGCTAGGTAGTAAGTCGTTCCGGCCACAGCGTTGAACGTGACCCTGCTTTGCAAGATTACTCCGAAGCTAATGTCGTCGTTTTGCGCAATCAGCGTCATGTTCCCGAAGTTCACTGGCAGAGTGTTCAGCCGGTATGCAGCAAGCAGGGTGTCGAAACTGCTGCCCACCGTGGAGAAAGAAACCACGCTGCTGACCGGTGCCGTCCAAGCATACCAGACACTGGCACCACCTGTTCCGCCACCGATGTTGATGGTTTCCCCACCTTCGGTGGTAGCCAGCACATTGTTGCCAGTGACGCTGCCAAAGGCGGTAGATCCCAGATTCCGGGCCAAGAGCACCGGGTCATTCGCCGGTGGACCCGCCCAAGTGATCGAAAAATTACCCTGTGCCCCACCCGCACCATCTACCGCAATATTGTAGGTAAAACCGGCAGTGGCCGCGAAGGTGACCTGTTCACCGCTTACCCCACCCAAGTTCGCCTGCCCCACCAAGGCCAAGGTCCCGACGGTGTTACCCGTATAGACCGCCAGCAAGGTGTCGAAAGTACCGGTCACCTGGAAGGTATAAGTCCCGCTGGAAGGAGCGATCCAATTCGCCCAGACCGAGGCCCCGCCTGCATTGCCGCCGTGATTGGGTTCACCCACCTGCTTGGTGGCTCCAGCGTTGCTTCCAAGAACAGTGCCTTTATTGTCATTATACGGATCGCTGTTGAGCGGTAACCCGGGGAAACCGTCAATGAACTGGGCAAAGGCGGCCGGTCCGCAAAACAGCCCGACGACCGCCAGCAACAGCGCCAGCAACCGTGCCCCGGGATTGCCGGAGATCGAATACTTTCGTTTACACATACGCCAAGTAAGTTGGTAAAGCATCTTTTCTACTGGTTCACAGAATAGCGGACTCGATAGAACCGCTGTCCGCCCGCGGGCGGCACATCGGTGGCCGTGATCTCTTTGTTCTCCGTCGCCTGAATGGAATACAAAGTATGCCATGCGCCCGCATTCAAACCGTCCAAATACTCAATGGTATAGGTCACCCCGGCCACCGCCTGCCACTTGATGAAAGCCATCAGGGTAGGCACGTTGATCACGGTCACTTCCGACACGGTGAAGCCGCTCATCGGCGAGTCATCGCGCTCGTTCGGCACGCCGTCATCATCAAAGTCTCCGCCCGGCGCCAGCATCGTCTGGAACTGGCGGGTCGTAAGCTGGGCATATTGGCCGGCCGTCAGCGGCACCGCCACCATCGGCCCGACCGTGATGGCCGGATCCACCCAGACAAGCCGGCCCGGGAAGGCATTGGTCAGCTTGTCCTCGGGCACGTTGGAATCAGCAAAGTAGATCGTCAGGTTCGGATTCACGAACAAGGAGCTGGTGACATGCAGTCCGTTGGTGTTCGTGGTGCCGCCCAAGAACTCGAGGTAATTCACATACATCGCGTTACTCGTGCTCACTCCCTGAAAGCGGAACTGGCTGTTCGTGCCGCCGTCCAGGACCAAGTGCTGGATGGCCGTGTTGTTTGCAAACCCGCTCGGCGTGGCCCCACGGTCCTCAGCCCCCCAGACATGCGAGCGACTTTGGAAATTCGGCACCGTCGAGACAATCCGCGTCGCCATCAGGTCACCCTTGTTGGGGCGCGTCAGGAGGCGGAAACCGTTCCCCACCGAGATATTATTGGAAAAGCCGTTGTCCCCGAGGAAATTGGTGAAGGTCAGATTCAACTGGGCCGCGGCCGAAAGGGTGGCACCGGTCAAGCTCAGGTGATTGCCCGCCAAAGTGATGTTCGCGGCGGAGAACAGGAACCCGCCTTGCAGGTAGTTCGTAGTGGCGGTGATGCCCATGGAGCCGCCATTCGCCAGCATGAGTCCACTGTTCGTGAAGTTGTCGCTGCGGATGAGAATGGAGCCGGAAGTGAACTGTCCGCTGTTATACACGTTGGTGTAAGGAACTACCCGGTCAGTCCCCAGATTGATCAGCAGCGGCACATTGAAAATCCCCTCATTGAGCAGGCAAAGCAGGTTGGGAGCGTCCGCCACGTTGAAATCGGTGTTCTCCGCGCTCAACGAAATCACGCCGTTGGTCGGGATATGCAGGCAGGTTCCGGCGATCACCAGATTACCACCCAAGACCAGATCGTCACCCAAGGTCACCTCTTGGGCTTGCACGGTGAAATCGCGCAACACAAACGGTGTATTGGTCGTCAGCGTGTTGTCGATGACCACCACCTGATAGGCATGCTCAATCGTGCCGACAAAACCCGGCAGGAAGGTCGCATTGGTCACGCGTTGATCCACGCGCCAGACGCCGGTCCAGACCGCCACTTCACCGTTCAGCCGGCTCAGCGTGGTGGGGAAATTATTCGAGAAGGTGACGTTGTTGGTGCCCGGCACATTGATGCTGATGTTCGGAGCATCCAGCAAGGCGTTGTCCAGCGTCAGTTGATTGCTGACGGTGATGGAGATCAGGTTGTCCGCTTTGATACGGGCAAAACGCAGGTTCAGATCGGCCGCCGTGATCTCCACCCGGCCCGGCGAATTTGTCGGATCGGACAAGGTCGGATTCAACCCCAGATCCCCGCCGAAATCACGCGGACTGACGGTGAATCCCCACGCGGCGAACTCGTGGTCCACCTGGTTGGTGATGAACCGCTCGTTGAAGTTACCCGAGCCAGGGAAAATGATGTTCGTGTAGGCCACCGGGGCCACCGGGAAACCGAAGAAAAACGGGAAATCACTGCGCACCAGAGAATAATTGATCGGGCGGAAATAACCGGGCCGGTCCAGATTGCTGGCCAAGTTGAAAGTGGCGTTCAAGCCGGCCGTGTTCACCCGAGCGAGAAACATGCTTTCATCAAACAGTGTGAGATAGCGTGTAAAGACCTGGCCGGTAAGCGGGTCCAAATCCGTGGTGGCAAACTGCACTGCCACGTCATACACGTCAAAGTTGGCGCTGTTGGTGCTGGGCAGGAACGAAGTCGTGATTTCCGGGCTGTTCGCGTTGGTCCGCACAAACACCAGGAAGCTTGTGTTGCGGATGGTGTCGGCGTCGATGAACACCATGTTGTTCGTGAACGGGAAATAGAGATACCCGTTCGTCGAGAAGAAATTCGTGGGAAAGAACCCAAAATTGAAACTATTGGCATTCACATTCAGCTGCTGAGAAGTACGAAAACCTGAACGATCCCTTACCGTGTGTGTGCGCGAAACGCCACCTTGCGAAATGCCCGGCAGAACGATGTTGCCGCCATTCGTAGCCCCCCAATATTCATCTCGGATATTATTGGGGTTGAAGTAGTAGAAATTGCCCTGATTGTCACGGATCGAACCAAAGGCCCCTTCGGAGACATTGCCGAAGGCTGAGGTCCCATCTGCAGCCACAACCTGCGCACCTTCCAAATCCACTGTGCTGCCTTGCATTTTGATCAAACCGGTCCGGCTGGTACCCAGGAGCGCGTTGTTGTTGTTCTGGATGGAAGTGGAACTGATCAACAGGCGGGTGGAGGCCAGAATCGTCGATTCATTGACGAAAGTGGCCAAGGGCCCGCGGGCATCCACAAATGGGTTGAAATTATTGAACTCGATGCCAGGCGCGGCAACAATCGGACCCCGGTTGATGAAATTCAGCATGTTCTGGAAATCAAACAGAACATCATCCGTGTTGGAGATCTGCACGTTGCCCACATTCTCCACCGTCACTGCATTGATCGGATTAGGGTTGGAGATGGCTCCGGAAATCAGATAATAGGGCTGTGGCGTCTGCGCGCTGCCCGAGGAGACAGCCACCGCACACATCAACAGCAAAGTTAGATAAAACTGTTTCATACGACGCAGATGATAGATTGCCGGTGTCGAATTCATCACGGTCCGTTCAAGATTTGGCTTTCCAAGGTGTCGAGCCCGCTACCCACAGGGTAAACCGTCGGCTCCGCCCCCGAACCGTCATAGCTGCCCCAAGTGAAGTGAAGTAAAATCGGGGTTGACGCATCCAAAAACTGTGGCGTTTGGTGCGAAACAGCCAGACCAACATTGTTGTAGCTGATGGTGATGGGCCCGGGAATCACGCCGGGGCCGCCCAATTGTGAGGTTCCGTTGATGCCATCGTTATTGACCCAGTTGGAAGTATCAACCCTACGAAACAGGACTGGAGCCTGGATTCCTGTCGGACTCGTCACCAGTCCAAGATCTTCGGCTTCAAAAAGGAAGTCCGGCCGCGTGACCGCCCGTACCTGGATCTGGTTATAATTCGTGCCATTCACTGTATAGCCCGAAGTGGTGTATACGTTCGTGATGCCATCCAAACCGAGCGTCAGGATGTTCGTGCCGTTAGTCACACTCAAACTCGTCAGGAAATAGTTCGTCACCGGGTTGATCACCCGGGCGAGTACGGAATCATAGGGCAGACGGCGGAACAGCACCCGGTCCGTGCCGCGGCGCACATGCGGCCCCATGTTGGTGGAATTGAGCAACTGCAAGGCACGCGCACGGTAATTGACATTCACCACCTGGCGGACCAGTTCCTGCCGAATGCCAATGGCCGAAATGACGACATTAGTCGGATTTTGGAGCAAGATCGGCTCGGCCAGCAGCACTGAGTTCGTACGGTAACGGATCTGCTGGATGATATTGCTCAACGTCACACCGCCACCGGTGAACGAGCCAGCCACCAACGTATTCGTGATGGCTATCGGGCTTTCATACATGGTGTTGAGCACATTGTAACCCACCAGATTGGTCGGCACGATATAGAAGGTGCCATTGGTATGGGAGGTGAAGCTCGTGGACGAGGTGACGTTGGTGGTTATGTTGGTGGAACCGAACGCCGGGTCATAGGGGGAATTATTGTTAAACCCGACATTGATGGTCTGGGCCGTGAGGAAGCCGTTGGTGTAATACTGATTCGTCACCACGTTGCCAAAAGTATAGGTGTAGCCCGCGACGATGTTGGTCACCATGTTGGTGCCGATCACAACGCGCCCGATGATGAAAGCCGGGTCGGTGTAAAAGTTCGTGATGTAGGAGAAATACTGTTCCTGCACGATGGTGGTCAGATAGATGTTCGTGCTGGTGATGAGCAGCCCGGGATAACGCCCCAGAACGATGGCGGGCGCGTTGGTCCTAGTGAACTGGATCATCTCATACAGGTCATTGGTCCCCTCAACGAGCACCCGTGCACTCGGCGAGGTGTTCGTGAAGAACGCAGTAGTGTTGAAGTTGGTGACGAAGATCGACCGGGTCTCATTGGTCACCAAATTGATCTGCTCCAGTATCTCGTAGGCAAAATTACCATTGGTGATCACGTAATACGTTCCGGCCACCTCGTTGGTGGTGAAGGTGATTTGGCTCAGCACGTTGGTGGTAAAACCGAACTGGTTGGAAGTCACCTCGATGGTCTGCAAGCTGGCCAAGGTCGAATTGGTGACGAAATTGGTCACTACATTCCCATATGTATAGGTGTAGATATTGGTCACCGTGGGGGTGATCACAATATTGCCGCTCACGATGCTGGTCAGGTTCACCAAGCCCACATTAGTCGTGACCGAGGAGAACTGCACCCCGGGGAAGGCCACCTGCATCTGTGGGGGTGTAAGCAGCGTATTGGTGGATTGCCGAGTGAGCAAACCCAAGTCGCCAGTGCCGAGGACAAACTGCGCGCTGTTGGTCACTACTATTTGCGTATCAGGCAGAAGACGTTCACCGGCAATGTTGTTGGTCCCATAGAGGTAACGCAAACCACCCACGTCATCCCGGGTCAAGCCGGTGAAATAATGGCCGATATTGGGCGCGCTGAAGCTCACCGATGTGTTCACAAATGCCAACGGGTCAGCCGGCCTTTCCACCGCATCAGAAGTAGTGGTGAAGATGTATGGATCCTCAATCTGGTAGGTATAGAGCGTCCCATTTACGAAGGCGCTAGGTTGTTGCAGAACAGGATCGAAATTCCGTTGAATGACCAGATAGTTGGTGAATGTCTGTCCGCCGAAGGTAGTCACATTTCGGCTTCTCAGCGAATAAATGTAACGCTCTGCCTCCGTAAGGCCCAACTCTTCAACCACGGCACGCATCGTGGTGGATTTCAAATCGATCAGGTTCAAAGCCTGGGCGCGGAAATTGACACGGGTGGTGCGCAACGGAAACTCGCTAAGGTTGCTGCTCATCAACGAGAAGTTGGTGAGATTATTGAACGTCTTGAGAGCGGCATCCACCTCGCTGACACCCCGGTTTCCGAAATACTCAATAAAGGAATCATCGTAGGCAACGTACAAAATCGGGACGTTCCAACGATAACCCTCGCCACGATTCATTACGCCACCGATGTCGGAAGCGAAGTCATAGCCTATGCTGGCCTGCTGCCATGATAATGTAGGGTTGCCCGTCAGCGGCCCCAGCAACGAAAATGCGCGGGCCTGATTCTGTGCCACCAGAATGCCGACCAGCGCCAATAAGAATAGCGTAAAACGTTTCAACATAGCTACCTCTAACGGACCAGAACGATGCGGTAAAATCCTAGGCCTGCGGATTGCTCCACAAACACACTGTCTTCACCGGACACCGCCATGCGTTGTGCTCCCAAATTTGTCCACGACTGAAAATCTGATGAGAACTGCATCTGATACACTTTGCCCGGCACGGTATTCCACTTGAAGTAGAGGGCACCCTGCACGGTCTGCACCTCGGTCTTCAAGGAACTGCCTGCGTCACGCGGATCGGTACCCGCCAGGAACTCCTGCTGATTGCTCATCCCGTCCCCGTCACTATCATCACCTGGTGCACCCCATTTGGAGGCGGTCGCCCCCCAGTACGAAACCTGCCATTCATCCGGAATCCCGTCCGCATTCCCATCCGCCCCGTAGGTTCTCCCCGAGGCCGAACTGGACTGCGGCGAAACGCGGCCATCAGTCAACCGATAGGAGACACGACAAGTATAGGTTGTGCCCGGTTGCAAACCCGTGATGATTGCCATCGTCGTGTTACCATCAACCTGCACGGCGGACGCAAAGCCGTCGATGTGCACGAAGTAAGCATTGACCCCCAAGCCCACCAGATCCGACCAACTGACCATGATGGATGAGCTGTCACGACCGGAAACCACCGGAGTAGGACCGGCTGGCAGGGGCTGTGTGGAATTAAAGCGTTGCGCCTTCAGATCACCGCTGTTCTCACCACCGACAAACGTGGTCCATACCGCCAAGGCTTGGCCGGCCCGGTTCATCGCCAAGGCTGGCTGGTTCTGAATGCTCAGATAGCTGGTGTTGACTTGAAATTCTTCATCGCTCCCGGCACCGCTCAGCTCAACGAAGCGGGCTTTGACATCATCCCAGTAACTGTCCGACTGAATGCTGGTCCAAATCACGAACAACTGACTCCCCGACGCCACGGCGTGAGGATGATACTGTTTGCCTGCGGCTACCGCGTTCACTTGAAAAGCCGCGCTCAACGGCAACCCAGCCCCATCGTAGCTCCGGGAGAAAACATCCCAATTCTCTCCACGAACATGCTGGTTCCAGACCAAGCTGAAGCCACCGTCATCGCGGGCGCAAACATCTGGCGAAGAACAAACCTGCGATCCCGCATCTACTTGGAATTCATTTCCGGTCGCCGCGCCCTGCGCGTCATAGCGGCGCGCCAGAATCTCAATCCTGCTGACCGCCTGCTGAATCCACTGTCCACCATCGACCGGCGTCAGGCCTAGGTTCGGATTGGTTATCACCTGCGTGGGCTTTTCCGAAACATAAGCCACCACGAAACCGCCGCCCGGCAACGCAGCCACCGAGGCGTTCCGCTGATTGTTGGGCGTATACTGGTTGACCTGAAATTCGCCACCCATCTTGACACCATTAGACGTGAAGCGCTGGGCATATACTCCCTGATAGCTGCCATCCTGGTTGAAACTGGACCAGACTACCACCACGCTGCCATCCGCCAAAACCGCCACATCCGGATCAATCTGTAACAGCTCGGTGTAGGTATTCACGCGGATGTCATCCGTCGTGAAAGTCCCATCGGTTGACAGGAAGCGGATGAAGATATCCTTGTCCACTTCCGTGCCACCCTGCCAGACCACCACGACACCGTCGTCGCTGAGCATGGCCACTTTGGGATTCTCCTGGTTCCCGGCCTCGATCGAGTTGACGCGAAAACTGCCGAAACTGCCGGAGAAAGATTGGTTGAGCCATTGCATGCCAATGCCCAAGCCTTCGGAATCCACCTTGTTGTCATGCCAGACCAAAGCCCCTTTGCTCGCCCCCAAAGCCAGCGCTGACGACTCTTGTGCGCCCGGCTTGGCGCCAACGATGGCGTACTCCGAGCCGAACTTGGTAAAATTGGCTGCGCCTGCCCAAGCAACCTGCGAGAGCAGCAACAAACCGGTCCACCAGCAAAGGCCGGATTTTACACCGGTTTTCTTAGTCCGGTCCAGGGCGGCACCATCCGGCAGCACACTCGGGCGCTGGCGCGGACTTAGCTTGGCAGTTAACATATTCATCGAGGTGAAACGCTTGTTGATGAAAACAGTCGCCTTGAGCTTTTGTCTATTCTTTGTGCACGCAATGTGAATACAATGTATTTACACCGTGCTGTGTTTCTCTGTCAAACTCAATCAGCATGTCTTTTGTAATCCTAAAAGTCTTCCGGTTCAGCAAAGCAACAGTTCCGAGGGCTCCCGACGTTGCTCCAACTCTTTCAACATCGTCTTAAAACCCCATTTTTTGAACAACTCCGCCAGCTTGCTGGCATCCGGCTCGGCAAAAAGCAGGCTGCTCACATCACTTGCCGGTGCCGCTTCAGCCCACAGGCGGACCAACTCGCGGTTCCGGAAAACTGCTTCCCGGGCCTCGGTCAGCGCTTTCCGCTGCCGCTCTGATGTCACCGCCTCAAGCTGCGCATAAAGCTGATCAATCGTCCCGTGCTTGCCCAAAAGTTCAGCCGCCGTCTTAGGCCCCACCCCGGCGACCCCGGGTATATTATCCACCGCATCGCCCACCAAGCTGAGCCAGTCCACCACCTGCTCGGGACGAACGCCCGTTTTGTTCACCACTTCATTCGCGGACCAGAGACGTTCTTCCTTGTCATTGGGGTTGATCAACCCCAAATCCGGGCCGACCAACTGGAAGAAATCTTTGTCCGCACTGGCAATCACCACCCGGAAGCCTTTGGCGATTCCCTCTTGCGCCAGACGCGCAATCCAGTCATCCGCCTCCAAGCCATCCTGACATAGCGTAGGGATGCCCGCCGCCTTCAGATACGTCACGATCTCATCCAACTGCTGCTCCAAGTCTCCCGGCATTTCCGGCCGGTTGGCCTTGTATTCCGGCAAGGCCGTCTTGCGGCCTTCTGCCAGACCACCGTCCCAGATAACTGCTCCATGCGATGCTCCGCTCTGCGCGATGATTTTTTGGACCATCTTCACAAAGCCATAAATGGCATTCGTAGGCGTTCCGGCCGGCGAGGACAAGGAACGGATGGCAAAGAAAGCGCGGTACGCATAAGCGTGGCCGTCGACCAGCAACAGCACCGGCTTCTCTGACGCATTCTTGTTCACGTTTGCCTGCATGGCAGCCAGCTTGGGGTGGTGCGTGATCGTGGCTTAATATTGATAGTTGCGGTCGCGCACATTCCACGCAGGCTGCGGCGGCACTGAACCGCTGGCAAACGGCATCTCCCGGTCGCTGTTAACTCGGGCACCCGAAGGATCGATGATGGTCGGCGTCACGAAGATAATCAGATTCTTCTTCGAGGTGGACTTGGACTCGCTGCGGAAGAGTTTGCCCAAGAACGGCAGGTCACCCAGCACCGGGACCTTGTCTTTGACGTTGCGGACATCTTCGGAGATCAAACCGCCGAGGACCATGGTCTGGCCGTCCCACACAATCGTGGAAGTCACCACGACGCGTTGGCGCGTGCGCGGCAGAGGCAAGCGCGCTGTGATCGGGATGCCGACCGTGCTGCCGCCGACTGATTGAGCCTGCGGAATAAACCCGCCTGGATCATCATAACCGATGAACTCGGTGATCGTCGGGATCACCGTCATCTGGATCGTATAACCATCTGCCGAAACGTAAGGAACGACGTCCAGCACAGGGCCCGTGGGGAAATTGGCGAGACCGTAGGTGACTGTGGAACCGATCGCACCAGAACCGCCACTGCCCAGCAGACCGCCGCCCTGCTGACCGCCTTGCTGGGCGATCGTGGCCGAGGTGACCAAGGTAACGTTGTCCACCACGGAAATCTGTGCCTGGCGGCCACTGACAGTGGTGACGCGAGGAGCGGCCAGCAAGTCCACACCATCACGCTGTTCTAGCGCGCGGATCACGGCCTTGAACTGGGGATCCGTCAGGATGCCTGTGAAGGAGGCCAGTGTAGGCAAAGTACTCTGCTGTCCGCCGATGCCGACCGTATTACGCAGACCGCCAGTGAGGAAACCATCCGTCGTGGCGGGGGCCGTGGCCGTGCCGAAGAAGGGGTTGCCCGGGAATGTTCCCGTCGGGTTTGCCGTGCTCGGCTGCCCGGTGAGGGTGGGCTGGGTGCCTGCTTGGCCAAGCATACGTCCACTGCCGATCAGCGTCGGCCCGATGAACCAGTCAAAGCCCAAACCGCGGGTGTCGTTTTGGGTCACTTCCGCGAACTTGGCTTCCACCTGCACCTGCGGCGGGATGATGTTCAACACTTCAATGGCGGTCTGGATGATTTCCAAATCCTGCAATGAAGCGCGCACCATGAGGACGCCCGTACGGTCGTTGAAGAAAATCTGCGTTGAAGCGCCACCGACGGCGTTAGAGGCCAGATTAACACCGGCGGCGGCAAAGAACTGCCGGGCCAATGCCTGAATCTGTTCGGTCAAAACGATGGTCGTCACACCCGTGATACCGGCACCTTGACCACCCAATCCACCAGCACCACCTTGACCACCTTGGCCGCCTTGACCACCCTGGCCGCCACCTTGACCACCCTGCTGGCCGTTGCCACCGGTCGTCACAGCCACGCGCGGGATAGCCAACGGATCGGCACTGCCGTTCTGGCCGCCTTGGCCGCCTTGGCCACCGCCTTGACCACCGCAACGACCGCCTTGGCCACAACCCTGACCACCCTGACCACCACCACCACTGCTGGACAGTGTATCCACCGTCAAACTGGCGACGCTTTCCAGACCTTGACGGAAGGTGTTCGGATCAATCTTGAAGATACGGGTGAACAATTGCGGCGGATCCACCACACGCTGGCGGAACACCACGGCGTAATCTTCCACCATGAAACTCAAACCACGACCACCGATCGGAGTAGCCACCTTAGTTATGGCATCCAATGCATCGATCATCCGGAGGTTCTTCAACGGCGGGCTGATCTTGATCAACATCGTTTCCAGATCGACGGCTTCAGCCGGCGCAGCAACCGGAGCCAGCGGCGCACCCAGCGGGTCCAAGCCCGGGGCACCACCGAACTCACCACCCAAACCAGCAGCGGGAGCTCCGCGGCTGGAAGGTTCGTCATCCAAGTTGGAATTGATGATGAAATTGATGCCCAGCTTCTCCGGGTCTTGCTTCACTGACTCTTCTTGCAGGAAACGCACCACCTCAGCCAGCGGCAAGCCGTCGAAGAACACTTCTTTCAGGACCATGTGATCCAGTTTCGCCAAGATTCTCTGACGGCTCTTGGGGGTGGTCTGTGCCACGTTCGTCCGGACGTAAGGGTTGGGGTTCGGCAAGGAATCACGACTGGTCGGAATCTCCCAAGCCTTTTCCACATCGACGATGCGGACACGCTGTTCGAAGTCACGCTTGCGGGCCAAATCGCTGTAACGCGCCTCCTGGATGAGGTTCATGTAGTAATAGGCAGAGGAATTAGCCGGATCGCGCTTGATGGCTTCACGCAGTTTGGCTTCCGCTTCTTCCAGGCGGCGCAACTCATAGAGCAGCTTGGCATCCTGGACCAAGATGGAGACTTCTTCCTTTTCCGCTTTCACCTTCGGCACTTGCTTCAGCACTTCGGCACTGGGCATGAACGGGCGGGTCTTGGCGGCCACATCCGCATTGTACGCTTTGAAAGCCTTGGCTTCCTTGTTCTGGGGGTCGAACTTCAACAACTCATCCGCCTGCTTGTCCGCCTGCGGGAACTCTTGGTGTTCAAAATGCTTGCGCGCGATCCCCAGACGGGCGGTGGTCAGACCAGCCAGCGCCTGTTTCTTTTGCGCCTCTACCCCGGTCTCACCCAAGCGGTGGACCAGCTTGAGGGACTCCTCATAGAGCGTGGCCGCCTCGGCCAGATTCCCTTCCTTCTGGATGGTGGCCGCCCGCTTCAGGACTTCATCCAAAAGGGTTAGTGTGGCCTGGCGTTTGGCTGCCTCAGCCGCCGCCGCCTGGGCCGGGTCGGTTTGAGCTTGCAGCGGCGCCAATGCCAAAAATACGCCGAGAAACGCCACACAGGAGGCGAACTTGGTAATCCGGTTTTTACTCAGTTTCATACCAATTAAGACAAGGAATCTGCGTTATGGTGTCGCGCGTAACGGGACAATCGTTCGTTTTTGGTTGCGTTCGGCGGACATTACTACCTGCGTCTCCGTGATAGCAATGATAATGTAATTTTCTCCAGCGATGCTGATAACATCGTTCGCCCGCTTGTTTTTGAACTCAACATTGTCAGGAGGATAGGCAAGATCGACCACGTAATCGGTCACCTTTTCATTCGGCATGGCCTTGGAAACCAGCAGCTCGTCATTGGTCTCATCTTCCACCCAGACCAGTACCAAGGTCGCCTCCAGCGGCACGTCGCCCCGGACTTCTTTGAGCAGGAAATACTTGTTCTTCTCGTTGAGCGAGACGTACTGCATCTGCTTCCGCTGCTCCGTCCTGATGGTGGAACCCTGCTTGAGGACCCCAACGGTAAAACGCGCCTTGTCTGCGGTCCCCGAGGCGTTCTCGAAGGTGATGATCCGCTTCAGCGGCCGGATAGCGCTGCATTGCAGTGCACCGATGCCGATTTCCGTACCCGTGGCGACCTTGATGATGCTGCCGTCCGGCTTCTTGTACCAGCGCACCGGATTGAAGAGCAGATGCCGGTTGGTCATCGCGATGGGCGGCGGATTGGAATGCACGGCCAGAGACGTCTCGAAGACCGTCAGATCAACCGGGTTCAAGGGGACACGAGGATAGCTCTCAATGGTCTTGCCCGCCTTGTCGAGGCTGCGCTTCACCGCGCTCACGCGGACGCTCAGCATGACCGCCGCCACGGCCAGACCGAGCAAAACGATGCAGAGAATGATCTTCTCGTAATGTTTCTTCAGGAACTGCATGGTCTCAGCGTGGCGCTTGGTTCAGGCGGACCACTTCAACAAAAAGTTGGACCCGCAATGGTTGTTCGAACAGATACAAATCATCCTTCGGCACAGTCGTTTCCGCCGCCTTGCTCTTGCCTTTGGATGCGGCAGGCGCATTGGTCGCCGGTGGCGGCGGCGGAGCGGCGGCACTGCTGCCCACCTTCAAAGTCTCCATGTTGACAATCTTGACCGAATAAAAGATCGGGGACCGCTGGAGCCGTTCCAAAACCCCGGACAGTTCCGTGGAGAAACCGGTGAACACTATTTCGTAAGGCGTGACCGTGGCCAGATTGTTGTAGGCGGCCGGGTTGACCGCCTTGTCCAGATATTGCGGCCCTTGCCCCGGATCCAAGGTGGAGACACGCACCCGCTTGAGGGATTCCAGCCGGTGGATCTGGCTCTGGAAAAGGTTCGTGCACAATTCCCTCACTTCAATCAACTGGCGGGTCAACGGCTCGATGCTCGCCACATCAAAATTGATTTGCTCCCGCAAAGGCTCGAAGGAGAAACCGTAGCGGGGATTCGGCAATTGCACGCCCGCCTGTTCCGCCCCTTTTTGCAGATCGGCGACTGTGTTCAACAGGAAGGAGGAGAACTCCTGGCTCGTCATCTTGGGCACGGCCGGGTAGGTGATCTGCGCCTGCACATTAGTCATGTACTGCGCCAACCGCTGCGTTTCACGTTGGGCCAGATCCAGATTGCCCTGATCAGGAAAAGGTTGGGACTGCATCAGGGTGATCAGCTCCTGCTGGGCAGCCTTCAGGGCTTTTGAGGCCTTCAAATCTGCCTGGATGCGACTGATGAGATACACGATGGCACCCGCCATCAGGCCCAAGGCCAGAATCATGCCCACCAGCAGAAATATGTTTCGCTTGATCCAGCGCATAGGCTTGTCAATGGAGGCGGACCGGACGCTTCAGTTGCAGGGTCATGGAGAACGAGAACGATTTCGCGAGCGGATCCACTTCGTCCATCTTGTCATCCAGTTTGGTATAGTCAGGCAGCAGCATCACGTTGGTCTTCACGACCTCCTGCAGGCCAAAGGCAAAACGGCGGTTGGCATCCGGTGCCAGACTGTTCAGGTTCGCGGCCCGGAACACCACCGCATAATAACCGACCATCACCGGGGCCACCGGCGTCGGCAACGGCGTGGCCGCAGCCTGCCCGGCAGCGGCGGGCGGAGCCCCTCCAGCCGGTCCGAAACGGTTCGCGGACGAAGCTGCAGCCGCAGCGGCGGCCGGCAGCAAGGGGGTGAATTTCTCGATCCAGACGCCGGTATCCTTGCCAAAACCGTTCGAGGACGCAGCTTCATACTGAAGCAACGTGGCTTGCAGATTGTTCAGCAACAACGTGGAATAGTAGCGGTCATCCAGGATGGTCGCATACTCGTTGGCCACCCCGTACTGCGCGCGCAGGGTTCCCAGCGCGGCGTCCACCTGTCCCTTCATGGAGCGGAGCGGTCCGATCCGCTCCTGCAACTTCTTGTTCTCGGCGTTCTTGAGGCCGGCTTGCTGGTTGTAGAAAAGGCCGTAGGCAAACACGACGAGCACCAAGCTGAACAGGGCCGCCATCAACCAAGGCTTCTTCTGGTCGAAGGCCTTGCGCTTCTGGTAGCTCTTGGGCATCAGGTTCAGCTCCACCGGGCACTGCGCCAGGTTCCGGATGCCCAACCCGACGACTTCACCGAAGGTGTGCGCGACCGTCGCCAGCTCCTCGAGCGGAATACCCTCGCTGATCTCGATGTTCTGCAACGGATTGAAGTAATCGACCGGAATATTCAGCTTCTCCGCAAAGAACTGCGCCGCATAGGGCATCATGGAGGCACCACCGGCCAGATACAGCCGCGCCGGAGCTGAACCGCCCTGCTGGTTGCGGTAGAACTGGATCGTCTGGTTCATCTGGATGTGCAGACGCGTCATCACCTGCCGCGCAATCTTGGAGATCGCGGCCTGATGCGCATTGTCCGGCTCCTCGTAGGCGCCGCCCAGACTCACAAAACCCTGCTCGATCTTGATGCGATCCGCCTCATCGAACTGCAACCGGGCTTCGTTCGCGAAATCCTGCGTGATCGCGTTGGCACCGATGTTGATGCTGCGGGAGAAAACCTTGCCCTTCTCGAAGAACAGCACGTTGCTGGTCTTGGCACCGATGTCCAAGAGCATCGTGCAGCCTTCCTGCTCGCCGTAATTGAAACGGAAGGAATTGCAGAGGGCGGCGGGCGAGACATCCACCAGGTTCATCGAGAGCCCGGAGGACTCGGCGATGTTGAAAAGACCCTCTACCGTGTCGCTCTTGATGGCGACCAGCAGGACTTCCAGTTCACCTGTCGAGGTCGCCCCGAGAATCTGATAGTCCCAGACCACTTCTTCCAACGGGAAGGGCACGTTCTGCTGCGCCTCGTATTGGATGATTTGGGTGACCTTGGCCGCGTCCACGGGCGGCAGTTTGACGAACTTGGAGAAAACGTTGAACCCGGCGGCGCAGACGTTGATCTGGCGGGAGACAAACCCCTTCTCTTTCAATAGGGTCTGGATGGCCGAAATGAGCGCAGCCGCCCTCGTGGAATCCTGCGACCCCTCCAAGCCCAGCGGTTTTACCGCGTAGCGCAGAAGGCGTAGTGTCCCCGACTCGTTTGGCTCAAACTCGGCGATCTTGAGCGTTCCCGCCCCAAAATCGCCGCACAAAAATGACTTCGTTTTCAGCATTTAGTTCGCACTGCTGTTTCCGCCGACAAAGCACCCGGCACAATACGTATCCCTATTGCTAGTGCGGGGTTGCGAAATTCGAGGGTGGTGGTAACCGGAAAGCGAGGGGGGGGTCAAACAGAAAATCCGTTTCATGTGAATAATTTTGAACCTTTAGGCGTCGAAATACGTCTCTCACTAGATACCCCGATTCATTAGCCCCGCTATCGCTCCGCTTAAAACACCCTTAAACACCTTATTTTTCGGCTATTCTTCAAACCCGGGGTTTGAAGTATTCGATTGTCCGCCGCATGCCTTCGGCAAACGGCACCTTCGGCTCCCATTTGAGGAGCTGTTTCGCTTTAGTGATGTCTGGCCGCCGTTGCTTCGGATCATCCTGCGGCAACGGCTTGAAGACAATCCGGCTTTTCGAGCCGGTGATCTGGATGATTTGCTGGGCAAATTCCAGCATGGTCATCTCATGCGGGTTGCCGATGTTCACCGGCAATGGATAATCGCTCATCATCAGGCGGTAGATGCCCTCGATCAGGTCTGCACAATAGCAAAAACTGCGCGTCTGCTTGCCTTCGCCGAAAACGGTGACCGGTTTGTTACCCAAGGCCTGACTGATAAACGCCGGCACCACCCGGCCATCACGCAAACGCATGCGCGGGCCATAGGTATTGAAGATGCGCACGATGCGCGTCTCCATTTTGTGCTGGCGGTGGTAAGCCATGGTCATGGCTTCGGCAAAGCGCTTGGCTTCATCGTAGCAACCCCTTGGCCCAATGGTGTTTACATTCCCCCAGTACTCTTCCGGCTGGGGATGCACCAGGGGATCGCCATAAGTCTCAGAAGTAGAGGCGATGAGGAAGCGAGCTCCCTTCTCTTTGGCCAGACCGAGCGCCTTATGAGTGCCCAAAGAGCCGACCTTCAAGGTCTGGATGGGCAGTTCCAAATAGTCCACCGGGCTCGCGGGCGAGGCAAAAT
This sequence comes from uncultured Verrucomicrobiota bacterium, assembly GCA_964589735.1. Lineage (GTDB taxonomy): Bacteria > Verrucomicrobiota > Verrucomicrobiia > Limisphaerales > JAEYXS01 > JAEYXS01. Next base: position 106,755 of record CAZPUL010000010.1, read on the forward strand.
GCCACACATAATCCACCGGACTGTCGAGAAAGAGGAATTCCGTCACATCCTGCTGGATGAAGCGGAAATCCGTGTTCCCGGCCAGATGATCGATGTTGTCCACCGAACCGGTCACCAAGTTGTCGATCGCAATGACCTTGTGGCCTTTGCTCAAGAGCAAATCGACCAGATGCGACCCTAAAAATCCCGCGCCACCCGTCACCACCGATACTGGCACCTTGCCCCGGCGCACTGTTTTTTTTGCTTTTCCCATAATAAATTAAAACCTCTGTAAACAACTCGGAGGAAACAACTTCACTTCGCCCCGTTGCCCGAAAGCACGGCGGGGATGGTCAGGCAGAGAATCTTGAAATCAAGCCATAAAGACCAGTTATCGATGTATTCCAGATCCAGCTTCACCCAATCCCGGAAATCATTGATGTTATTCCGCCCGCTGATTTGCCAGAGGCAGGTCAGGCCGGGTTTCACACTCAGGCGGCGGCGATGGGCCGGATCATCGAACTTCCGGACTTCTTCCACCGGCAAAGGCCGTGGTCCCACAATGCTCATTTCGCCCACCAGCACGTTAAAAAGCTGCGGCAGCTCATCCAGGCTCCATTTGCGCATGATACGACCGATCGGCGTCACCCGCGGGTCATTGGAAAGCTTGAAGACCGGACCGGACATCTCGTTTTGCTGGGACAAATGCTCCTTCTGAGCCTCGGCATCCAGCACCATGGAGCGGAACTTCAGCATCATGAAAGGCCGCCCGTTCAGGCCACACCGTTTTTGCCGGAATAAAATGGGTCCCTTGGAGGTGAACTTGATGATGAGGGCCAATATCAGAAAGGGAACCGCCAAAACGACCAATCCCACTGCCGCCAGCACAAAGTCCAGCACATGTTTCACCAGCATGTCCCAGGAAACTTCCGGCACCGAGCGGAATACCATCACCGGCCGCCCCATGAAGTCATCCAAGGTCGTCTGCGAGATGGTGGTCTTAAAGAAATCCGCCAGCAACCACACCTCCACGCCCTCCAGTTCGCACAACTGGATGGCCTTCTCCACTTCACCGAAAGCGGTGTGTTTGGCGCTCAGGATCACCCCATTGGCCGAATGCTCATGCAACAAAGTGATCAGATCCTCCACCGGCCGTTCATCCAGATACAGGCTGGCCACGATCTCCACACCGCCCCGCAAACGCTTGCCGCATTCGGTCTCCAAGTTCTCCGTATCTTCCCGCCCACCCACCAAAATGATGCGCCGGGCAGCCTGCGAGCGCCCGTACGCCGACTGCGCCCACCAACGCAAAATCTCTTCCTTCAAGTAAACCAGCCCGAAACTGGTGACCCCAAACAGGATGATCACTGAGCGGGCCAGTTGCAGACGCAGGAGAAAGAGGACCAAGACCAATGATATCACGGCCAAACCGCAGGCCTTGAGAAGTTTCCATACCATCTGCCCCCGGGCGGTCAGGTCCGTCCGATTGTAGAAACCCTGTCCCTCCAGCATCAGCGCCCCGATCAGCGCGGTGGCCAAGAAGACGTGGAAATAATACTCAAACGGCTCAATCACGGCCGTTCCGCCAAACACCTCAATTGGCACGTGCGCCCGGATGAAATGCGCCAACCAAAACCCGATGGCAAACAGACACGCATCCAAAATCAGATGGACTGAGGTCCGCAGTTGGTGTTGACGACGTAGCATGACTCTTTCTACCGCTCCGTGTGTGCTTTGCTTTCCGTTAGCATCGTTGATGGACCCGGTTTGTGCAAGCGATCCGCCGTTTTCTTGCCCGCGCCTGCTGAAATCTGAAACTCCGGAGCTGAAGCAGCGATGAACTTCCGCAACCGCTCCAGCGCTTCGGCTTCCTGCTCCGGCCGGCACATCACAAAGTAGGCGACGTAAGACCAGCGCTGTAATTTACCCGTCCGCAACATGTTCCCCGCCAGCATCAGCATCCGCTCCATCTGCCCGGGCGTTTCCTGTCCGTCGGCCACGAACCAGTACAGGTAGAGTCCCCGTGCTGGTGTTGTCCTGCCATCAGCCAGCGTGAACTCTTTGTCCAGATGCATCCGGTTGTAATTCAGAATCTTACCTGCGGCAGATTCCAGCTTGATGCTCTCCACCCCCGTGGCGGGCTGATTTATTTTCCAGCCTTGACCCGTAAGGCAAAACTCGGGCCGGTGAATACTGGTCCGGTCCGTCCCCATCATCACCACGCTCACCAAGATCTGAAAACCGTCCGGTGCCTGATATAAACGACGACCATACGTGGTGTCCTTGGGCAGGTAACCCAACTCTTCGGGCAACGGCAGCTGTTTTTCACTGGAGTACTCCAGCACGCGCTCCGGCAAGACCACCTCCAGTCCGCTATCCGTCTCCGCCTTGGTCACCAGCACGCCGGGCGCACCCAGCTCTTGCAACGAGCGCAGCCGCTGGATCATTCCCCCGGTGAGGAGAATGAGTCCGATGGCCAATCCGCCCAAGAGCATACGAGGCTGCTTCATTCCTTCGCCTCCCCGGCCGGCTTCTTGAAAACCAGCCTTTCAATCACCCACGACACTCCGAACAACCCGCTCAAAGCCACCGCAAAGGTCACAAACCCGAACTTCTGCTCGATCAACAGCCCGGCATCCTGGCCAAAGGCCCTGCCCACCAGAATGATGGTGGTGATGCGCACCACATTCCCTGCCACTGCCAGGGGAATCGCCATGCCGATGACTACCAACCGGGGCCACCACTGCTTGAACACGATGAACGCATAGACCGTCGCCAGCAAAAACATCGCGATCAAACTGCGGATGCCGCTGCACGCCGGGGCCACATCATACTGAAAGGTCCGGGCTTCATTGTAAATCCGGGACCCGTCTTGGATGACGTCCACCCCCAGCACTTGGGTGATACCCACCGAGATGGTGGTCACCAGCATACGCAAGGGAAACGTGATCACCCCGCTCAACGAACCGATCGGCACACAGAACGCGAAGAGGAAATAAGGGAAAAAGATGGCCCGCAGGAAAGCCGGTCCCCAAGCCACCCCCATCAATCCGTAGATACCGAGGAACAACGCCGCCGTCGAAACGCGCGGTTGCTGCACCATATAACCCGCCACATGCAGCAGACAGGCCCCAGCCAGCAGGAACAATCCCGGCCACCATAAACGTTTGGGAGCGGCCAGCAACTCCTCCCGCTTCCACCAGGCCAGCCCCAAAAACAGCAGCGGGATATACGGGCCATGATCGTCATCCTGCAAAGGCGAATCATAAGCTCCGGCCAGCCACTCGAAGAGTGACGGCGTATTCATGTAGCCGAAGGTGGAATTGCCCAGCAGATGAAAGAGCAGCAGCCAAGGGACCAGCAAACCAAAGAACAAGGTTTTCTCCGGCACCTGCCGCCAGCACCCTTGCAATTCCTCCAGAAATGACGGACCGGCAGCCGGTTTCGGCTGCTCAGGCTCCGTCGCTAGATCAGCCGTGGCCATACAGATGGGGTTAAGATGCCTGAATCCCTTTCATTCCACAAGGCATCCATCACGGGAACACGCTGCCCCGGCGGAAATGTCACGGGAATGACATAATCCATCTCACTTCGCCGCCAGCTCGCTCTGCAACTGTCGTACCGACTTGCTCACCATCTCCACCGTCACGGAATCCCGGCAGATGAAGGAAGGCTGCTGACAACGGCCGAAGCACGGATGAAATTCACAAACCTGCCGCCGCACCGCGCGTTGCTGGCTGCCCCACGGCGCAAACCACTCCGGGTTGCTGGCGGAGAAGACGGAGACGACCGGTTTGCCCAGCGCCGCCGCCACATGCGACACCCCGGTATCATTGCACAACAATGCGTCCGCGTGAGCCATGGCCGCGAAAAGGCTGGGTACATCCTTCGCCCGGCAACTCGGGAACGTATGCTTCAACGGCCCTGACCAGACCACCTCCGGCGAATCCAGCAGAATCACCTTCGCACCCTTCGCCTGCAGTTCCTCACGCAAGACCCGCTCGAAATTCTCCACCGGCCAGCGATGTGCCTCAAGCCGGGCACCCGCATGCGCCATCCAGACCACTTGTCCGGCTGACCGCGCATCGTCGATAGCCCGCTGCACCTCTTCGGGAAACGTGGCTGGCGGTGGCATCAGCCAAGGGGCGGCATCGCGCCAAGGCAACAAGAGCGCCTGGGCCAGTTGCTGCCAGCAAACCACGTGATGCTGCTGCTCACTGCGTCGCTCCAGCGACATGTTCAGGAGAGGCTTGAAGGAAGCGACCGCTCCGACCAACGATAAGACTTTCCCCAAGCGCAACTGTCGCTGCCGCCAAGGCAGATGGTTCGCGTAATAATTCTGCTTCACCATCGGAAAGCCCACACGCTTCCTGGCTCCGCACATGGCCATGAGCCAGTGCACTCGCGAATCCGCCCACACGGAAACCGCCACTTGCGCCCGCACTGCCTTGATCGCCATCAGATATTCGCGCAAGCCGCTCTCCGCCCAGCGTTTCCGGTCGTACTTCCCCTCCTCCGCCAGCCAGGGCGGAGTCCACGGAATGATCCGATCGCACGGTAACACCAGCTCATAGACCGGCACGGAACCCGGCGCACAGGTCACGAAGACATCATACCCCTCCAGCGCCGCCCGTACAAACGGCAGACTCATGATGGCATCCCCCATCATCCTCTGCTCGAATATCAGCAACGCTGGTTTCATGTGTTTGGATTCGTTAAAAAAGTTGAACCGTTGAATCGATAAATCGTTCCTGCGTTTTAACCTTTTTAACCATTCAACGATCCCCTACCTCGCATCACTCCACTTGCGGAACAACGCCTCATACTCATCCGTGATCTGCTCCCACGTAAAGCGTTCCTTGATGCGCTCCGGCGCCGTCCGCCGCAATTCCTCCACTCGCGCCGGATCGGCCTCTGTGGCCTTGATCTTCTCCGCCAGACTATCAGCATTCTTTTCGTAAAGCACCCCGTGCTTTCCTGCCGCCAACACCTCGGAATTGAACGGCGTATTCAACGCAAAAATCAGATTCCCATAACCCAGCGCTTTTAACAGAGAAGGATTGATGCCGCCGAACTGATGGCCGTGGATGTAGCCGTAGCAATTGCAATGCAGCTCCTGCACATGCCCGGCCTTGCCGATATGCCCCAGGAACTTCACGCGTCCATTTGAGAGCCCCTTCAACTTGTCGAGGAAGGCGCGCTCAATCACGTTGCCTTTATAATCTGCGCCGCCAGCGATGGCCAGCCACTTGCGCGAACCGCTCTTAACAAACGCTTCCACGATGAGGTCCGCGTTGTTATCCGGAATCAGCCGGCTGGCGATGAGATAATAGTTTTGCGGCTCCAGGCCGTATTCCTGCAGCACTTCCGGTTTGGTGGAATTCTCGATATTCGCACCGTAGGCGATGTAGGTGGAGTTGATGCCGAACTCCTGCGCGTAGAGGCGGTGCATCTCATCGGCATCCGTCACGATCTCATCGTAAAACCACGTGCCGAGCCGGGCCGAATTCTTGAAAACGAACTTGGCCAGCGAGTTCCACTTGGGCCGCAACCACTCCATGCCGTCCACGTTCAGGATGCAGGCTTTGCCCAGCAATTGCGGGATGAAACCGAACATGCCGTTCGCCGCATTGACCACGAAAACCATATCGTAGTTTCCCAGGCTAGCGTGCAACGTGGCAAAGGCCGTATGCGAAAGTGTGCTGAGGAATTTGTGCTCGATGCTCGGGAGATAAACCATCTTCATGCCGAGATGAGTCTCCGGCCGCTCCGTGTAAAGCGCGCTGCGGCAATAGATGGTGATCTCATGCCCACGCTGCGCGAGTCGAGGAGCCAACTCCCCGATGAACGTCTCGTACCCGCTATAACTTGAAGGCAACCCGCGGATGCCTAAAATCGCTATTTTCATTCCCTGTAAAATTACTTTTGCTGCGCCAGCGCTTTCCATGACGGCGGCAGATTCTTCCACACTTCGATGCCCTCAAACGCCTTGCCTGAACGGCTGCCGTGTTTCCTTACCCATTCCGTCATACGTTGAACACCATCAGCCAATGTAACATTCTGGATGATGTCACCAAAATATTCCTTCGCCTTGTCGTGGGACGAATACGCGTGCACCACTTCGTTACGTGCGGCCAGATGCTTGATGTCAGCCTTCACACCCATCGCCTTGGCCACTTCTTCCGCGAGTTCCTTGACCGTATACGGTGTGTCCGCCCCCACGTTGAATACTTGATTCCAACACTTCGCACGATTCACACTCTCCGCGATGATCGGGGCCACATCCGCGATGTAGCTAAACGCGCGCGTCTGCAAGCCGTCGCCAAAAACCGTCATCGGCTGGCCTTGCAAAATCTGGTTCATGAAGATGCCGATGACATTGCGGTAACGATCGCCAATGTTCTGCTTCTCCCCGTAAACATTGTGCGGCCGAAACACCACGTAGTTCAACCCGAACATCTCGTGCGCTTCTTTCAGGTCCAATTCCACGGCATATTTCGCGATGCCATAGGGGTCTTCGGGCTGCGGCACGGCTTCCTCCGTCATGGGTACCTGGTTGCGTCCATACACCGCGATCGAGGAAGTAAACACAAAGCACTTCACGGTGCCGGTGTTCACCGCCGCATTGATGAGGTTCACACTGCCAAGGAGATTGTTCGTGTAGTTGAACCGCTTGATGAAATGGCTCAACCCCTCCGCCGCATACGCCGCAAGATGGAACACGTAATCGAACTTGTGCTCGGCAAACAGCTTGTCGATGAGCGCCGTGTCATTGATGCACCCTTCCACGAAAGTCGCACCAGCGGGAACATTGTCCGTGAAGCCACCGCTCAAATCATCCAGCGCAATCACCTCATGCCCGCGCCGGAGCAATTCCTCCGCGACATGCGCTCCGATAAACCCGGCGGCACCCGTGACTAATGAACGGCTTTTCATGGTGCGCAGAGCGTGGCAAAGCGGACTCAGCCTGTCTAGGGGTTCATTTACCCATATCGTAGAGCGAGAAACAAAAACGCCCGGAACCATCGTTCCGGGCGTTCTCGAAACAATTGGTTGCGCTCTTACTTCGGCAGCAGGTCGGACACCATCGCCTTCTCTTCCTGCAATTCCTTCACCGTCGCATCGATCTTCGCGCGGCTGAAGTCATTGACCGGCACACCTTGCACGATCTCCAGCGTCTGGCCATTGGAACGCACCGGGAACGAGCAGATCAGCCCCTTCTCGATTCCATAACTGCCATCCGAGGCCAAGCACACGCTCGCCCAGTCACCAGGAGCCGTCGGCGTGACGATCGATTTCACGCTGTCCACCACGGCGTTCGCGGCGCTGGCCGCAGAGGAAGCACCGCGCGCCTTGATGATGGCTGCGCCGCGCTGCTGCACCGTGGCGATGAAATCATTCTGCAACCACGCCGTGTCCGTGATGACCTCGGTCACCGGCTTGCCGTTGATCTTGGCGTTGTAGAAGTCCGGATACTGCGTGGCCGAGTGATTGCCCCAGATGGCCATGTTCGTCACCGCCGTGGTATCTACGCCGGCCTTCTTGGCGAGTTGGGACTTGGCGCGGTTCTCGTCCAGACGGGTCATGGCGAAGAAGCGGCTCTGCGGGATGTCCGTCGCGTTGTTCATCGCGATCAGGCTGTTCGTATTGCACGGATTGCCCACCACATGGATGCGCACATCGCTCGCGGCATTCTTCTGGATGGCCTGGCCTTGGCCGATGAAGATCTTGCCGTTGATGCCCAATAGATCCTTGCGCTCCATCCCCTGCTTACGCGGCACGCTGCCCACCAGCAACGCCCAGTTCACGCCCTTGAAGCCTTCGTCCAGGCTCGCCGTTGGAACGATGCCCTTCAGCAACGGGAACGCGCAATCTTCCAGCTCCATCACCACGCCGTTCAAGGCGGGCAACGCCGGCTCGATCTCGATCAGGTGCAGGATCACCGGCTGGTTCGGCCCGAACATGGAGCCGGAGGCGATGCGGAACAGGAGGGAATAACCAATTTGACCGGCAGCACCGGTCACAGCAACTCGGATAGGCGTAGCGCTCATATTTCTAGTTCAATGAAATTCGTGGGCGGTGAGTATAGAAGCGCCTTTTTCCGGGACGCAAGCGGGAATCCGCCATGGCTGGCGAGCGCTGTCACCCCGTTGTAACACGCTTGTAACCCTGCCGCCATTGCTGCTCTACTAGGCGCATGGTAACCAAGGCTCGAGTGAAACCTAAAATATTGGTTGTCGATGACGAGCCGGATGCTTTGGAGTTGATTGAGTTCAACCTCAAGGCCGCCGGTTATGACGTTGTCACCGCCGCCGATGGCAACGAAGCGCTGAAGAAAGCCCGCGTCGTTGCGCCTGACCTCATTTTGCTGGACCTGATGCTCCCGGAGATCGATGGCCTCGAGGTCTGCAAGATCCTCCGCCGCGATGCCAGCACCGCCGCCATCCCCATCATCATGCTCACCGCCAAGGCTGCCGAGATCGATCGCATCCTCGGCCTCGAGCTGGGCGCCGACGACTACGTTACCAAGCCCTTCAGCCCCCGCGAACTCGGCCTGCGCATCAAGAACCTCCTACGCCGCACCCAATCGGATGAGGCCAAGAACGACCTCTTCCACATCGGCGACCTGTTCATCGATGTCCCCCGCCACCTCGCCACCGTCGGCGGTAAGCGCGTGGACCTCACCGCCACCGAATTCAAGCTCCTCACCGTCCTTGCCGAACGCCGCGGCCGCGTCCAATCCCGCGAGAAACTCCTCGCCGACGTCTGGCAATACGACAACCTCATCGACACCCGCACCGTCGATACCCACATACGCCGCCTCCGCGAGAAGCTCGGCAAGGCCGCACGTTATCTCGACACCGTGCGCGGCGTAGGTTACCGCTTTGTGGAAGGCTGATCCGGCCCTTAGCCCCGGACCGCCCGTAACCACATGTGGACCGCGCTTGCCATCCTTAGCCTCGCCTGCACCGTGGGCCTCTATTTCTGGTCACGCGGCCAGATCAAGTCCCTCGAAGCTGCCCTGGACCGCCTGCGGGCCGAGAGCTCCAAGCAGCGTGACCAGCAGCAACAAGCCCTCGCCGAGGAACACGCCCAGCAGCAAGCCCTCTTCAACTCCATGATCGAAGGCGTCCTCGTGCTCGATCGCGAAGGCAAAGTCCGTCTCGTCAATCAAGCCGTCGAACGCCTCTTCGGCCTCAACCACGACATCCGCGGCCAGAGCCTCATGGAAGCCTTCCGCATGCATGCCTTGCAGGAACTCCTCAACCGCGCCGCCATCGAGGGCCGCATGGTCGGCGGCGAACTCGAGATCCCCGGCATCGACCTCCGCTGCCTCCAGGTGAACGTCGTCAGCCTCCTCAACCGCGAAGGCCGCCACGCCGGCATGCTCCTGGTGTTCCACGATCTCACCCGTCTGCGCCAGCTCGAGAACACCCGCCGTGAATTCGTCGCCAACGTCAGCCACGAACTCCGCACCCCGCTCTCCCTTATCAAGGGCTACGTCGAAACCCTCATCGACGGTGCCAAGGACGACCCCGCCGTCGCCCTGCGTTTCCTTCAGACCATCGAGAAGCACGCGGACCGCCTCACCTACCTCATCGAAGACCTCCTGACCATCTCCCGCCTCGAATCCGGCCAGATCGTCATGAACCTGCAACCCTTCGAGCTCGTCCCGCTCGTCGATCACGTCCTCGAAGACCTCGGCTCCCGTGCCGCGGAGAAAAACATCACCCTCCGCAACACCATACCGCCCGGCACCAAGATCCACGCCGACGGCGACCGCCTCGAGCAAGTCCTCTTCAACCTCATCGACAACGCCATCAAATACGGCAAGCCCGATGGCCTCGTCGAAGTCTCCGGCCGACTCCTCGATGACAAATGGGTGGAAGTCTCCGTCCGCGATGACGGCCCCGGCATCCCCGCCGATGCGAAAGACCGCGTCTTCGAACGCTTCTACCGCATCGACCGCGCCCGCTCCCGTGATGCTGGTGGAACCGGCCTCGGCCTCTCCATCGTGAAACACATCGTCCAATCCCACGGCGGCGAAGTCTGGATCGAGAGCGAACTCGGCCAAGGCAGCACCTTTTTCTTTACGCTACCGCGCGAGTAATCGCGCAGTCTCATCAATCGTGCTCGTCCTCGTCGTCGTCCTTCGTCCTCGATTTCCATTCTCATCAGTCCTATCGGCCCCATAAGACCTATTCACTTTCCGAGTATTCTGCGTATTCTGTGGTTTATAAATTGTTCCCCGAAGCGGCCTACCATCCAGTTTGTTCAATGTGACGCTCTCACGATGGCATCCTGTTCTGCGGCACTCTAGCCACCAGTCCACACCTCCCGCACCAAACCCC